>NZ_FCOK02000008.1 GCF_001544555.2 Caballeronia udeis
GTCGACTCGTTGCCGACATCGGCGAATCAGGAAGATCACGTCTCCATGGCGACGTTCGCTGCCCGCAAGCTTGGCTATATAGCGGAGAACGTAGCGCATATTCTCGCTATCGAATTGCTCGCAGCGGCGCAAGGCGTGGACCTGCGTGCGCCGTATCAGACGAGTCCGCGCTTGCAGCCGGTCATGAAATCCATTCGCGCGGATGTCGACCATTACGCGCTCGATCATTATTTCGCACCGGACATAGTGGCGGTGGCGAAGCAGGTAACAAGCGGAACGATTGCCGCGTTCTGCCCGCTGCACTTCGCATCGGAAGGGGTGGCCTAAGCTTGAACGTGTGAGACAGCAGCGGCGATCAGCTTTGCCGCTGCATGTTGTCTGCGCTGAACCTGCATCCCAGCCGATACCGCGTGCCCGGATGCACGAAGCGCGCGAACGTCACGGCCACGTGGTTCGCCCAGGTTCGCCGCACGAGCGTCAGGCACGGCTGGTCCGGACCAATTTCAAGCAGCTTCGCATCCGCACGCGAGGGCAGTACCGCGTCAACCACGTGCTCGACCTCGTGCGCCGGCACGGTATTGAACAGATACTCCGAGGGCCGCACCGTCGCGAAATCCTGCTCGAGAAAATGCGGTGCCGCATCGGGGTTCACGTAACGGTCTTCAAGCTGCACCGGCACGCCGTTCTCGCGATGAACACACACCACATGAAATACCGACGCGCCAGGCGCTAACCCGAGCGCGGCGGACACGTCGCTGGCCGCCGCCTCGCGTGCGGCGTGCACGATCGCATAACCGTACTCGTGCCCGCGAGCGCGAATTTCATCGCCTATGTGCGCAATCATCAGCAGCGTCGACTGCGGTTTTTCTTCCGCAATAAACGTCCCCACGCCTGAGAAGCGCGTCAACACACCTTGCTCCGTGAGTTCGCGCAGCGCGCGGTTGATCGTCATGCGCGAGACGCCCAGCTCGCCGACCAACGTCATCTCCGAGGGAATCCGGTCGCCGGGCCGCCATTCGCCAGAGAGAATGCGCGTGCGGATATGTTCCTTCACACGCTCGTAGCGCGCGAGCGGCGCGGTGGCGGATGCCGGGTTCGAAAGGCTGCTTGTATTCATGTCTCGCTCAGGTTCTGCTTATTTGCCGTTCTCATTTGCCGTTCTCAATGGCCCTCATATCCCGCTGGTTCGGTACTTGCATGAACTGCACTCGCCGGTGGTTCCTCACGCCGCGCCCAGAACGCGTTCCGGTCGAGATAGTTCTGCAGAAACTGTTTAAGCCTAGGCTGCTGCGCGCGGTGAAACACATCCTCGGGGGACCCTTGCGCCTCGATTTTGCCATGATCGATGAAGACAACGGTATCTGCGACTTGCGCCGCGAAGCCCATTTCATGCGTGACGATCACCATCGTCATGCCGTCGTTCGCGAGGTTCTTCATCACCTGCAGCACTTCGCCGACCAGCTCCGGATCGAGCGCAGAAGTGGGTTCGTCGAAGAGCATGATGTGCGGTTCCATCGCCAGCGCGCGAGCAATCGCCACCCGTTGCTGCTGCCCGCCGGACAGCCGCGCCGGATGATTGTTTGCACGCTCGGCGAGACCGACCTTGTCGAGCATGGCCAGCGCCCGCTCGTGCGCTTCGGCCTTGGGCAGCTTGCGCACGCGCACCAGCGCCTCGGCCACGTTTTCAACGGCCGTCATGTGCGGCCACAGGTTGAACTGCTGGAACACCATGCCCACGTTGCGCCGCACGCGGTTGATCTCGGCTTGTGGCGCACGGACGCGCCGGCCGTTGCGGTCGGTGACATACCCGATCAATTCGCCTTCGATATAGATCTCGCCTTCGCTGTATTCCTCGAGGAACGCAAGCGAGCGCAGCAAGGTGCTTTTCCCCGAACCCGATGGTCCGATGATGCAGGTCACTTCCGACTTGCGCACGGCGAGCGAGACGTCGTCGAGTACCTTCAGCGCGCCGAAATGCTTGCCGACATGCCGGGCGTCGACAAGATATTCGGCAGGCGTTGACGTGTTGCCAGAATTCGGTTTCTTCATGACGGGTTCTTTATGATTCAGCGCTCGGTTTGACGGGGCTAACGCGCGTTCACCGCGTGAGGAAGCGGCCTACGCGGATCTCGACCCACTGTCCGGCTCGCGACGCCACTTCCACGAGCAGGAGATAACACGCGCACAGCGCAAGCAAGGTTTCGACGAACGCAAACCGCTCCGAACCAATACCGGTCAGCACGAACGTCAGCTCAGGCACGGTGACGACCGACAGCACGGCGGTTTCCTTGCTCAGCACAATGATAAGGTTGGTCAGCGCCGGCACGATGATGACCAGCATCTGCGGCAACTGTACACGCATGATGACTTGCAGCCGCGTGAAACCCAGGCACTCGGCGGCTTCTATGTGACCGCGCGGCACCGACGTAAAGCCGGAGCGAAACGCTTCCGCGAAATACGCGCTGCCATAAAGCCCTAGTCCGACAATACCGGCCGTCAGTGGTTCAAGCGAAAGTCCAAGCGAAGGGCCGCCGTAATACAGCACGAAAAGCTGCACGAGAAACGGCGTTCCCCGGAACACTTCTATGTAAGCGCGCAAGAAACCGCGCACCCATTTGCCGCAGAAGATCTGCAGCAAGGCGATGGCGAAACCGATCACCATGCCGATCAGCACGCCGCCAATCCACACGGCGATGGTCGTCGCAAATCCTTCGGCGAGGGCGGGAAGGGAGTCGGTGAGAACGGTGGGGTCGAATTGGATCGCCATGCTCGATGCCTCTTATGCCTGTTGCAAGCGGCGTTCAGCGCGATGCCCGGCCAGCGACAACGCCCCGTTGATCACCAGGTAGACGAGCCCGGCGGCCACATAGGCCTCGAGCGGCCGATACGTGCTGGCGGCAATGTTCTGCGCGGTGCGCGTGATATCGGCGACACCGACCACTGAAATCAGCGACGACGCTTTCACCAGCATGACCATCTCGTTGACGAGCGAGGGCAGCGTCATGCGCAGCGCCTGAGGTACCTGGATGCGCAGCACGGCATGCAGCCGCGACAAACCAAGCAACTGCGCCGCTTCGAGTTGTCCATGCGGAATACCGATGAATCCGCCGCGCAGGATCTCGGCAAGATAGGCGGCTTCGCATAACGAAACGGCGGCGGCAGCGGCCACGAGCGGCGGCACGTTGATGCCGATGAAGGGCAGGAAATAGTAGGTCAGCAGAAGCTGCACAAGCAACGGCACGCCGCGAAAGAAGCCGACATACGCGCCGCCCAGCTTGGAGACGATGCGGTTCTTCGAGAGCCGGGCGCTGCACACGGCGATCGCAACAATGAAGCCGGCCACGAGCCCCACGAGCGAAATCAGGACCGTGGCTTGCGCGGCCTTGATCAGGTAGGGAAGGGCATCCAGCAACGCGTGAAGGCTGAACATGGGCTGTCCGGCAAGGAGCAGGGCGCTTACTTAACTTACTTAAGCGCCCTGCAGTGCATCAATGGTTCAAAGGCTGGCTGATTCGATGGCAGTCAACCGTTCAGTAGTTGGGCGATGGCATGGTGGTGGGTGTGTCCATGGTTACGCCGAACCACTTCTTCTGCAGCGCGGCGAGACGGCCGTCGCTGTGCATCTTGACGATCGCCTGATTGATCGCGTCGATAAGCGGTTTGCTGTCCGCGTCCTTGCGGCCGAGATAAGCGAAATACACCTTCGTGCCGAACGGCGGCTGGACGACTGCAAACGTGTCCGGACGCTGGCGCGCTACATACGCAATATTCGGCAGCGAGTTGCCCACGGCAACAATCCGTCCGGCGGCAAGATCCGCATAGGCCTGGTTGTTGTCGATGTATTCACGCACGCTCGTCTTGCCCGGCAGCGTGGCAACGTATTGCTTCAACTGGTCGAGTTGTGCGGAACCCTTGCCGCCACCGACTGCCTTGCCGGCAACGTCGGCATTGGTCTTGATGCTGGCGTCGTTCGCGCGCTTGAGCAGCGCGACCGTGCCGTCGGCAATCGGCAGGGTGAACTCATAACGTTCCATGCGCGCCTTGGTGATGGTCACCGGGCCGCTGACAATATCGAACTTGCCCGCTTCGAGTCCGGGCAGCACGCTCGGCCAGGGCAAGTCGATGGAGCGCACCTTCACACCCAGTTCCTTCGAGAGTTCGGCGAAGAAGTCCTTGTTGAAACCCTGTTGCTGGCCGTTTTCCAGGAAGTCGAACGGTGCGAACTGCATCTCGGTTCCGACCACCAGTTCACCCGCCTTCCTGACCTTCGCCAACTGGTCTTCAGCGTGCGCCGAAACCGCTGTCGCGACCAGCGCGGCCACGAGCAGACGACCCTTCCACTTCGAGAAAAAATTCATTGTTGAACTCCCCTGGTTAAAAGTGCACCCGGCTTGGGCAAAGTTGCGAGCCGGTGCGCCGACCTGCATGTGGTGCGGTTCAGTATATACCGTCAATTTGCGTTGCCAAGCGTGTCAAAAATACTTCTGACCGCTAGATTTCAAGGCTTACAGACTTCGCGAAAACGACGGGTTGCGCTCGGCTAATTGGCGGTATATACAGACACTTGATCTGGATTCCAGCAGGCGCTGGTGGCTTGTCCGCAGAGACTTGCGGCCGGATCGATGCATGGAACGCCAGGCGTGACAGGTCCCTTTCAGACCTTGCATGGCGGCGCGCAGTGAAACCATTTTTTGGGCCGGCCGCGCGTCTTGCGCCGGCTCGGCATGATGCCCGTTGAAGACGTGCAGCGGCTCGTTCGGTCCGCACGGTATAGACGGCAATGAAACTTCGGAGCACCTGGATGACCTCGACTTCTCACATCCCCGTCGTCGATCTGGCGGCTGTTCGTGCGTTGGATCCCGCCGGCTTGCGCGAAGCCGCCGCCGCGATCCGCGACGCGTGCACGAGCATCGGTTTCTTTTACATCAGCAATCATGGCGTGCCGACGGAAGTGCTCGAAGGCGCGGTGAAGGCGGCGCGCGAATTCTTCGCTTATCCGGTGGAGGTGAAGCGGCGTGTTGCGGTGAATCATCGGCATCGCGGCTTCAATGCGTTAGGCGATGCCGTCATGTATCAGGCCACGAAGCCTGATTACAAGGAATTTTTCAGCATAGGGCTGGAGTTGCCGGAAAACGATCCGAGCGTGCTGGCAGGTGAAGCGTTGCGCGGCCCGAACAACTGGCCTGATTTCATGCCTTCGCTGCAACCGGATCTTTATTCGTATTACGAAGCAATTGGCGCGTGCGGTGCGGATTTGCTGCGTGCGGTGGCGGTGAGCCTGGATATCGACGAAATGTTTTTCGTGAGCAAATACACGAAGCGCATGCAGCGCACGCAGATGGTCTATTACCCGCCGCAAGCGCCCAAGTCGGACGCGGATCAGTTCGGGGTCGCGCCGCATACCGACTATGGGTGCATCACGCTGCTGTGGCAGGACAACGTGGGTGGTTTGCAGGTGAAGGAGCTTGCAACCGATAGCTGGATCGACGCGCCGCCCATTCCGGGAACGCTGGTGGTGAACGTGGGTGACCTGCTTGCGCGCTGGTCGAACGATCGCTTCCGTTCCACGTTGCATCGCGTGATCAATCGCTCGGGCCAGGAACGGTATTCGATCGCGACCTTCTACGATCCCACTTATGGCGCAAGCGTGGACCCGCGCGATCTCGGTCTTGAGGGCGTGCAACCCTTGTATGAACCGGTAGCTGCCGGCGACTACATCCTGGGGCGGATCAACGACTCCATGGGGTATAGAAAGAAGCAGAAAGAAGCGCGCGAATGACTGAGCAAACAATGAAACCCATCGTGCAAACGCTGATTGATGCACTCGGCGCCGGGTCCGTGCGTTTCGGCGATTCCATCGAACCACGTTATCTCGGCGACTGGAGCGGACGCTCGCCGGTGCCGCCTTTGGCGGTCGTGCTGCCGCGTTCGACCGACGAAGTCGCCACTGTGCTGCGCCTGTGCAATGAAGCACGTCAGAGCGTTGTGCCGCAGGGCGGCATGACCGGACTGGCGGGCGGCGCCATTCCTTCCGGCGGCGATATCTGCCTGTCGCTCGAACGGCTGGTGGGCATCGAAGAGCTTGATCGTGCGGCGGCGACCATGACGGTGCTCGCTGGTACCACCTTGCAGACCGTGCAGGATGCCGCGCAGGAAGCGGGGTTCGAATTTGCACTGGATCTGGGTGCCCGCGGCTCGTGTCAGATCGGCGGCAACCTTGCTACGAATGCGGGCGGCGTGCGCGTGCTGCAGTCCGGCACGGCTCGCGACCAGGTGCTCGGACTCGAAGCCGTGCTGGCCGACGGCAGCGTGCTCAGTTCAATGAACAAGATGGTCAAGAACAATACGGGCTACGACCTGCGCAACCTGTTTATCGGGTCGGAGGGAACGCTCGGGGTGATCACGCGTGCGGTATTACGCCTGAAGCCACGCCGGGCCGCGCGCAATACCGCGCTGTGCGCACTGAAGGATTACGACGGTGCGGTTGCGTTGCTGCGCTCGCTGCAAGCCACGTTCGGCGATGAAATTGGCGCGTTCGAAATCATGTGGCCGGAGTTCTACGACTTTGGTGTCGGGCTGACACGCTCCCGGCGATCGCCGCTTGGCCAGGCGTATCCGCTTTACGCATTGATCGAACAGGCCGGGTTCTCGGACGATCACGGCGAACGGTTCGCAGCAGCACTCAGCGCACAGCTTGAGGCGGGCGTGGTGATGGATGCGGTGGTTGCACAGTCGCAGGCGGAGACTCAGGCGTTGTGGGCCATTCGCGAAGCAACGGCCGAGTTGCCGGTGAAGATGGAACCGATCAATTTCGATGTGAGCTTGCCGATAGGCGAGATCGGTCATTTCGTCGATGCCTGCCGCAAGGACTTCGCTGCGCGCTGGCCGACGCATGATGGTTTGTACTTCGGCCACATCGGTGACTCGAACCTGCATGTCACGCTCGATGCGCGTTCGATTCCCGGCATCACGGTGGAAGAGGTCGACCACGCGTTGTACGGCATGGTTCGCGACTATGGCGGGTCAATATCGGCGGAACACGGCATTGGTTTGCTTAAGCGGCCGTTCCTGGGCTACTCGCGCAGTCCCGCTGAACTTGCCTGCATGCAGGCGATCAAGAATGCCCTCGATCCGCACGGCATCCTCAATCCCGGCAAGGTGCTGCCTGCCGCGGGCGATTAAAACGCTCGAAACGAACAAGGAACTCAATGAGCGTGACTGCTTTTATAGAAAGCCTGCGTGCTGAAGTACGCGGCCTGCCTGCTTATAACGCGGGGTTATCGGGAGAATTCGTGCGGGCACGTTATGGCGTCCCGCATGTCGCCAAGCTCGGCAGCAATGAAAATCCAGGTGGCGCGAGCGCGGCCGTGCTTGCGCATCTTGCCCAGTCCACCACGACCGGCACGCTCGCGCTTTATCCCGATCCTTCATGCAGCGCGTTGCGCGCGCTGATTGCTGAACGGCTTGCAGTCGATCCCGGGCAGTTGTTGTTCGGCAATGGTTCCGAAGACTTGCTCGCTATTGCAGCGCATACGTTCCTCGCTCCCGGCGATGAAGTGATCACTGTGATCCCGTCGTTTGGCTTGCACATCATCTATCCGCAGAGTGTTGGCGCAAGGGTGGTCACCGTGCCGATGCGTGAGGACTTCGAATTCGACGTCGAGGCGCTCATTGCTGCCATTTCTCCGCGTACGCGCATGGTGATTATTAGCAATCCTAGTAATCCAGTTGGATGCGCGATGGACGCCGCTGAAATGCGCCGGCTATTGAGCGTGGTATCGCCGGAGACACTGGTGCTGTGGGACGAGGCCTATTTCGAATACGCCTCCGGTGACGACGGTTACCCGGACAGTCTCGCCGTGCTGCGTGAATCAGGCTTGCCGTGGCTGTTGCTGCGCACCTTTTCGAAGGCTTATGGACTGGCGGCGCTGCGGGTGGGATACGGCGTGGCGTCGGCGCCGGAACTCGCGGGCCTGATGAACCGCGTGCGTACGCCATTCAATATCAACCAGATTGCGCAGCAGGCTGCGGCCGTGGCGTTTGGTGATCAGGCGCATGTTGCGGCTAGCGTGGGGGAGGCCCGCAAGGGGCGGGAGTGGATGCGCGCGGTGTTACTCGGGCTCGGTGTGAAACCGGCGCGTTCGCGGGCGAATTTCCTGTTCTTCGATTGCAGGGAGGACGCGGCCAAGCTCGCGGGCCGGATGCTGGAAGACGGGGTGATTGTGAAGCCCTGGCGCGAGCCGGGTTATGAAACCTGCATGCGAGTGAGCATTGGCAGCGCTGCGGATAATGCGTTGTTTATCGATTCGTTCGAGCGGCGACGGGGTGGGTGATCGGTTCGCGCCGGTGACCAAGCGTGTTGACCGGCGCGAACGAAAACCTACTCCACCTTCTCCTCCAGTTGCGCTTCAAGCCCGATGATCTTCTCCCGGCGTTCCTTTGACAGATTGCCCACTGGCGGCCCGGCAAAACTCTTGCGTACGCCCGCGCCGTACCAGATCAGCATCAGAACCGCGAGCAACCCGACAATCACATAGATCACTTTCTCATTCGGCGGTTGAATGCCCACATAGGCAAGAATCAATGCGCCGATAACTGCCGCAACGGCGAACGGCTTCGACCACATGCCCAACTGGAAAGGACCTTTCTCGGTCCAGGTCTTGCCCTCGGCAAAGATCCCGGCGGCTACCGGCATGGCGTACGAGATGAACAGAAACACCGCGCTGCCCGCGCTCAACACCGAGAATGCATCGCCATATAAGGTAATGACAATCGCCAGCACGGCCGATACCCAGATGGCGATGCCCGGCGTCCGGTGCGCGTTGACCTTGCGCAGGAACTTCGATCCAGGCAGGCCGCCGTCACGTGCAAACGCAAACATCATTCGCGACGTCGATGTTACCGCGGCAAGTCCGCATACGTAGTTGATAAAAAACAGCAGCAGCTCGATGACGATCCGCAGCGGTCCCGGGATCGGCGCGAGGATCGCTTCAAAGAAGCCGGTGCCCTGCTTGATCGCGGCACCAATGTCCGGCATCACCAGCACGAACGAGCAGACCAGCACGTACCCGAACAGGGTTGACCACAGCACGGACTTCACGATCCCGCGCGGTACATTGCGGGCCGCGTCGTGGGTTTCCTCGGACGTGTGCGCGGAAGCGTCGAAACCGGTGATCGTATAGGCGGTCAGCAGCAGCCCTGAAAGGAATGCCATTGCCATGGTTTGCGCGGGCCATTGTCCGCCATCCACGCCGGTGAAATTCTTGAAGGTCACGAGCCTCGAAAAATCCACCTTGACCGGTGAGTAGATCAATAGCGAAGCAACCAGGATCACGGTCACGACGAAGATCAGGTAACCGGAGACATCGGTGATCTTGCTTGCGATTCTGATGCCCCGATGGTTCAGGAAAGCCTGCGACGCGGTGATCAACGAAAGAAATATGGTCTGGTCCCACCAGCCGAGCGACTCGGGCTTGACGCCGAACATCGGGGCAATGAGGGTTCGGAAGAACGGGTCCCAGGTGCCGAAGTTGATGGCCGCGACCACGAACACGAGGCCCAGCAGATTAAACCAGGCGGTGAGCCAGCCCCAGGTCTTGCCGCCCAGGATCGAGCTCCAGTGATAGAGGCCGCCGGCCGTCGGATAAGACGATGCGATCTGCGCCATCGCGGCGGCCACCACCAGCGCGAAGACGGATCCGAGTGGCCAGCCCAGTCCGATCGATGCACCGCCGGCCGCGCTGAGTCCAAGCTGGAACGAGGTGATGCCGCCGGACAGGATGCAGATGAGCGAGAACGATACGGCGAAGTTGGAGAACGCACCCATGCGGCGGGAAAGCTCCTGCGCATAGCCCATTTTGTGCAGCAGGGAAACGTCGCTATCCGCGCTCTCTGACGCTGGAACTGCCGTATTGATGTCCATGATGGTCGATCCTTATGGCTGAAGCTGCTGGTGGACGTTGGATTGGAGTGGCGAACTCATGCGGCCATAATCAGGCGGCGGTGAAGCAGTTATCGACATAGAGGTGCGCGCCGTTGATGAAACTGGCGTCGTCGCTGGCGAGAAAGAGCGCTGCCTTGGCCACTTCCTCTGGCGCGCAAAGACGGCCCTGCTGAAGTGAAAGCGCGGCTTCGCTGGCATCGAAACCGTATTGCGCGAGTGCGGCGATTTCACGTTGCCCGTGCGGGGTATCGATGAAACCCGGACATACTGCATTGCAGCGAATCCCGCGCTCGCGATACTCCACGGCGATTGCCCGCGCGAACATGGCGCATGCACCCTTGGTCGTGCAATACAGCACTTCGAGCGGGGTCGCTGCCGTCGACGAGATCGACGCCGTGCAGACAATCGAGCCACCGCCTGTCCGAAGCATGTGCGGAATGACGGCACGGGTCATCGTGAACATGCTCTTGACGTTGACGTCCATGAGCCACTGGTAGTCCTCGTCGGTTGTTTGAAGGAACGGTTTGACGACGATGCTGCCCGCGTGATTGAACAGCACGTCGATCGTGCCAAAGCGCTCGGCGATCAGCGCCACGGCGGTTTCAACCTGATCGGTCTTTGCCACATCCGCCTTGAAGAACTCGGCCACGCCGCCGCTCTCGCGAATCTGTGCTGCGACCTGGGTGCCGGCTTCGGCGTTGATATCGACGACCGCCACCTGTGCGCCCTCCCTGGCGAACAAGACGGAGGCCGCGCCGCCGCAACCGGTGGCCCCGCCCGACACGATCGCGACCTTGCCCGCGAGTTTTCCGCCAACAGACTCGGATTTGCCCATTCCTGACCTCTCGTTGTTTATCCTTTATTTAGGCTAGGCGCGACACAATTTACGCACTATCCGAAATTGGCAATGGGGCGGGACAAACCGCGAAAAAACTGCAAACTGCGCCATGCAGAGGCTCGAAGGCCCTGAGGGAAGGGTTTTCAGCGATGGGCGGGCGGACGCGCGACGCTTACCGTGGCGCACGGTGCGGGGCCAGGGCGGTCAGAATGACTGGCAGGGAATTTTGGTCGTTTACACTTTTTTGACGCTTACCGTCCGCCAAGGAGTTTGTATGGAAGCGGTCCAACCGGTGCGTCCGGCCGTTGATATTCATTGCTGCCGGAGCATTGACGAGCAGGCCAGGCTGCTCGAAAGCTGGAACCAGACCTACTGCCAGATCTCGCGGGGTGCCTTCGACGGCTCTGTCAGTTCCGTGCGCGCGGGCGCGGTGCACATCCTTGTTGAACGGATGAACCGGACGGTGTACCAGCGCGGTTGCGTCGATGCATCGCGGATCGCCGTGGGCATTCCGTTCCAGCTCGAAGGCCACGCGTTGTTATGCGGGCAGGTGAGTCATCTCGACGGCCTGCATGTCTTCTCGGGCCCGGGAGGGTTCGAATTTCTGTCGCCCGACAAACATGTGGTCGTGAATCTGGAGATAGCGCCGCTGGAACTGTCCGACCCGCTGCTTCGGCTTGCGTTGGACAACGTTCAGCAAGCGCTCGGGGATCAGCCCGGGGTGCTCAATGCCGATCCGGCACGGTTGCAGGCGTTCAGGAGCACGCTGGCGCGTCTGCTGGACACCGTTACGTCCTCACCTTCCTTGCTCGCCGATGCGCGGGTGTGCGCGAGTTTTGAGCGGTCGGTGATTGTGGGTCTGTCCGAATTGCTTCTTGATGTCAGCGATACCGACACGCGTACCGGGCCGTCGCGCAACTGGAAGCTGGTGGGCGCCGTGCGCGAACTGGTGGAAGCGTCGGCGGATTGCCCGCTGTCGGTCGCCGACCTGTGCTTGCGGCTGGGTGTCAGCCGGCGCACGGTCCAGTATGCATTCGATGAAATCCTCGGCACGAATCCGGCGTCGTATCTGCGCGCCGTGCGGCTTGATCACGTCCGCAAGGACCTGCTGCACGCCGGCTCGGTCACCGACGCGGCGACTCGCTGGGGCTTCTGGCACTTCGGCCATTTCTCCAATGATTATCGCGAGCAGTTTGGTGAATTGCCGTCGGAGACATTACGAAGGTTGCGGGGGGTGCGCCCGGGGCGCGGGTGAGGGTTTGGGGTTGGCAGGTGGTTTTGGGGGTAGTGGTCGGAGTCAGGGCCGGGGTGCCAGGTTCTTGCGTTAGCGGTCGGAGTCAATGCCGGGTTGCTGCTTTCGGCCTTGGCGGTCTGCCTGAGTCGGATTTTCTCTTTATCACTATTAGCCACTGCGCGTGGCGGCGCGTCATTTCTTGGTCCTTAGCGACAAAGAAACGAAGCAAAGAAAACGCTTTAACCGCACTACCCTAAGTGTCCACAGCGTGCAGTTCCCATTCATAGGTGCCCCAAAAGCGCGGTGCTCGCCAGAGCGACGGATGTGTGAACCCCTCCTTCTCCGAACACGGATACCCACACGCTTCGCCACCAGTGATTGAACCTGCCCAAGGTTCACCCCGCGCTATCCGCGAAAAACCTCCCACCGAATTTGTATGGATAACGAACCATATTGCTAACCCATCAAGAAATGAGGCCGCAAAAAATGCGCAGGGCCGCTATTTACGAAAATAACGGTGCAGCGCACGCGACGAACCCGCCAAGATGTGACGCAGTAAATGCACGTGAAGCCGTGCTGGTCAGTGGGCTTTCGTGCTTGCCCGAGAGCACTGGTGGCGAAGCGTGTTCATGTCAGGATTCGCGAGAAGGAGGGGTTCAAACATCCGTGGCTCTGGCGAGCACCGTGCTTTTGGGGCACCCATGAATGGGAACTGCACGCTGTGGACACTTAGGGTAGTGCGGTGAAAGCGTTTTCTTTGCTTCGTTTCTTTGTCGCTAAGGACCAAGAAATGACGTGCCGCCACGCACAGTGGCTAATAGTGATAAAGAGAAAATCCGACTCAGGCAGACCGCCAAGGCCGAAAGCAGCAACCCGGCATTGACTCCGACCGCTAACGCAAGAACCTGGCACCCCGGCACAAACCCCAACCGCTAACCCCGGAACCTGGCACCACCCCCGACCCCGACCCCGCCCCCCAACGACCAACCGCCCCCCAAAAAACCCAAAACCCCAAGCCCCCAAGCCCCATCCACCGACACAAGCAAAATTTCTTATTGGCTCTGGCACCGAAATGCCCAACCACCGGCGCGGATCGGCCTAAACTAAAAGCCCAGACCTCCACTAGCGAGGAGACCATGCGCTCCCTCTTGCTTGCGCTCGCCCTGGCGTGTTTTGTTCCTTATGCCGGCGCGCAACAGCCGCCGCTATACGAGCAATCCGGCGACTTCGTGGCTACCGGCTTCCACTTCGAAGACGGCTCTTCTCTACCCCAGGTCACGCTTCACTACGTCACGCTCGGCGTGCCCCATTGCGACGGCAAAGGCCACTTCACCAACGTTGTCCTGCTGCTCCATGGCACGACCGACGCCGGCCGCGCGTTCCTCACGGCAGCCATGCGCCAGGAACTGTTCGGCCCCGGGCAGCCGCTCGATGCCACCCGCTATTTCATCATCATTCCGGACGGGCTCGGACGGGGCGGCTCAAGCAAACCCAGCGACGGGCTGCGGGCGAAGTTTCCCGAATACGGATACAACGACATCGTCCAGGCGCAGTACCTGCTCGTCACGCACGGACTGGGCATCGACCACTTGCGCCTGGTGCTCGGCACCTCGATGGGCGGCATGCAGACGTGGTTATGGGGCGAACGGTATCCGGACATGATGGACGGCCTCATGCCGATCGCGAGCCAACCGGTTGCACTCACCGGACGCAATGGTTTCTGGCGGCAAATGATTATCGACGCCATCCGGCGGGACCCTGACTGGAACGACGGCAACTACCTGCGCCAGCCCATTCAATGGTTGCGCGCCATGCCGGTCTTTACGCTGATCACGAAGAACCCCGCACGCATGCAGGCGTTGTCGCCCACGCCCGGCACCTCACGATGGTCCTACGACGCCGCCGTGTACAGCGGTCGCCAATACGACGCCAACGACGTGATGTACTGGTTCGAAGCGTCGTGGGACTACAACCCGGAAGCCGCGCTTGGGAAGATCAAGGCGCCGCTCTTCGCCCTGAATTTCTCCGACGACCTGCTTAACCCGACCGATCTGGGCATCATGCAACGTCTTGTTCCGCGCGTGCCGCATGGACGCTTCGTCGAGATGCCGGAGAGCGAGCGTTCCTACGGGAACGAGACGATCGAGCATCCCGAGGTATGGAAAAACTATGTGGCGGAGTTTCTCCAGACCCTGCCGCAAGAGGCGCCATGAAGCCGGTCGAGCAAAAGGCTAACCCCCCATCATCTTCGTCTCCTGCGGACCGATCCATTCGCGATCAAAGCGGCCCTCGGCAATGGAACGCAACGCAGCCGCTTCCTTGTTCGCCTGCCGCTGCGCCCCTTCGATGACCGCCGCCACGTCGCCGGGCGCTATGGCGAGGACACCGTCTTCATCGCCTACGATGATGTCGCCGGGCTGCACCACCATGCCGCCGACGCTGACCGTCACATTGACCTCGCCCGGACCGTTCTTATAAGGTCCGCGATGCGTCGCGGCACGCGCATAGACGGGGAAGTCGTGTTCGCGAATGGCGCCCACGTCGCGGATCGCACCGTCGATAACCAGACCCTGCACGCCGAGGCTTTCGGCATAGGTCGCCATGATTTCGCCCATCAGCGCCTGCGTAACATCACCGCCGCCGTCGATCACCAGCACGTCGCCGGGACGGCAAAAATCGAATGCGCGATGAATGGCGAGGTTGTCGCCGGGGCGGGTGCGCACGGTCACCGCCGTGCCGACCATGGGCTTGGGGCGGTGATACGGCACGAGCCCGATCGTGCCGCTGGCACGCGCCATGTTGTCGCTGAGCAGCGAGACGGCGAGGCCGCGCAGCGTCTCCAGTATCTCGGGGCTGGCTTGCGCGGCCGACGCATGACGGCGCCATCCGGGTGGATTCATCACGGTCATCTCCTTCAGGAAAGCTGATGATTGAGCTGGTTTGACAAACGCCCGTACACGGCACGCGCATTGTCCTCATAGATGCGCTGGCGATCGGCCGGCGTGAGCCAGGGGATCGCGTCGATATAGCGGCGGGTATCGTCGTAGTAGTGGCCGGTCTCGGGGTCGATGCCCTGGACCGCGCCGATCGTCTCCGACGCAAACAGGATGTTCTCGACCGGGATCACCTTCGCCAGCAGGTCGGTGCCGGGCTGGTGGTACACGCAGGTATCGAAGAACACGTTCTTGAGCAGATAGTCCTTGAGCAGCGGCCGCTTCATGTCCTGAGCGAGCCCGCGGTAACGCCCCCAGTGGTATGGCACGGCGCCGCCGCCGTGGGGAATGATGAAACGCAAGGCCGGAAAATCGGCGAACAGGTCCGCTGTCAGCAATTGCATGAACGCCGAGGTGTCGCCGTTGATGTAATGCGCGCCGGTCGCATGGAAGTTGGGGTTGCACGACGAGGAAACATGGATCATGGCCGGCACGTCCAGCTCGACCATTGCTTCGTAGAGCGGATACCAGGAGCGGTCGGTCAGCGGCGGCCCGGTCCAGTAACCGCCGGATGGGTCCGGGTTGAGATTGCAGCCTATGAAACCAAGTTGCTCGACACATCGGCGCAACTCGGGAATGCAGTTTTCGGGTGGCACGCCGGGCGCCTGCGGCAACTGGCAGACACCCACGAAGTTGCGCGGAAACATCTGGCACACGCGATGAACCAGGTCATTGCTTTCCTGCGACCAATGCGCGTTGGCATCGGCGCCGGCCAGGTGATGACCCATGCCGGCGGCCCGTGGCGAAAAGATCGTGAGATCCGTGCCGCGCTCCCGTTGAATGCGCAACTGTCCCGATTCAATGCTCTCGCGAATCCGCTCGTCCGTGATGACGGGGCGCGGCGGCGGGGACGTGCCGTCCTTGAGCGCCGCGATCTGGGCGGCGCGCCAGGCTTCATGCTCGCGCGGGGAGGTCGTGTAGTGACCGTGACAATCGATGATCATTGCGGGTTTCCAGATCAAGGTTCAATGAGAGGTTCAATGAAGGTGGCCGGCACGGGAGTCGCCGGCCGGCAGTGCATCCGTCTCGTCCTCCGGAGGCGTGACCCGCATGACCAGCGCAATGACGGTTGCCACCACCAGGAAGGCCGCTATGGTCAGGAGTGCGAGCTTGAAGTTGCCCGTGGCGCTGCGTACCAGCCCGATGCTCCAGGGGCCGACGAGTCCGCCGAACTGCGCGACGGTGTTGATCAGGGCGATCGTCGCGGCGCCGGCGGCGCCGGTCCTGAACGAAGAGGCGAGGCTCCAGAACAGCGGGTTGCCGGCATAGATGAAAAGCCCGGTCACGCACAGGAGCGCATAGGCGATCACCGGATTCGGCGCATAAGCGCTGCCCGCAATGGCGAGCGCGCTCATCCCGTACACGAACGCAAGGTGCTTCTTCCGGTCACCGGTCCGGTCGGAACTGCGGCTGATCAGCAGCGTGCCAAGAACACCCAGGAGCGGCGGGGCGGCGGACAGGAAACCCACTTCGAGGTTGCTCAGGTTGCCCAGGCTCTTGACGATCTGCGGCAACCACAGGAACAGGCCATAAACGCCCACGAGCGCGCAGCCGAACAAGCACGCGAGGCTCCATACGCGGATGTCGCTGGCGACCCGCAGCATCGGGAAATGCTTGTCGGCCCCCAGGGCCTCGCGTTCTTTCGTCAGCGTGGACTCGAGCCACTGCTTTTGCGGGTCGGTCAGCCAGCTGGCGTCAGCGGGGCGCTCGGTCATCAGGCGCAGCGTCAGGAGGCCAAGGAGCATGGCCGGGACCCCTTCCATGATGAACATCCACTGCCATCCCTGCAGGCCTAGCGGTCCATTTGCGTAGGTCATGAGCGCAGTTGAAATCGGGCCGCCGAGCACAGCCGAGAACGAGCCGGCGATGATGTAACCCCCCACGGCACGTGCGCGGTAACGCTGCGGGAACCACTTTGTCAGGTACACGGCCACGCCCGGAAGAAACCCGGCTTCCATCACGCCCAGCAGGAAGCGGAGTACGTAGAAGCTGTATTCGTTGAACACGAAGGCGGTCGCGGCGGCAACGGCTCCCCACGTCAGCAGGATGCGGGCAATCCAGCGCCGCGCGCCAACGCGATGGAGCAGCAGGTTGCTGGGCACTTCGAGAAGCATGTAGCCGACGAAAAAAATGCTGCCGGCGAAGCCGAACACGGCCGGGCTGAAGCCTAGCTGCTTGTTCATGTCGAGCGCGGCAAAACCGATGTTTATCCGGTCAAGATAATTGAAGAACATCATGGCGAAGAGCAACGGCATGAGGCGGCCATAGACTCGCCGCATGGTGGCGCTTTCGATCGGGTCGATCATCAATGTCTCCTGCTGTAGAGCGTCCGTAGGGTCGGGCGTCGTTCTGGTTTGCTGTTGCCAAGGCGATGCTTCGGTGATTCGTGGCTACCCGATAGTTCATGAGCATTGCTAACGGGCGCGATTGGTTGCGTTCAAAATGAAACCAGGCGGGCGAGGAAGTGATGTCCCGGCGGCGAACCGGAAGCCTGCGGTAGTTGGCGTTATCCGAAAACCCTTATTCCGGCGCCGGACAAGCTGGCACGATGCGTACGCTTACGATTTGGCTTCACAGTGACGCCGCATGCCGTAAAAGTGGCGAGCGTCAGGGTGTTTTCGATCACTCATGTTACGAACCGCCGCACCGCGCGTCCAAGACCGTGTTTTTATCCTTTTATAATAATTTTCCTATAGTTCCGGCGTTTCTTGCGGCAAGTCTTTTGCTACGGGTGACAGACACGCAAGAAACGCGTGCAGATGAGGCGAACTGTCGTCAGTGCGAAAGCTCGCCGAAAGTGTCGTGGTCTGCGACGCCAGCGGTCCGCTCAAGCGCCGGTACACCACGTCGGAGCGCCCATGCCGCGCGACCGATTCACCAACGAATGTCACGCCCAGCCCGGCCGCGACCAGTGCGATAGCCGTCTGGATCTCGTAAGCCTGATGCGCGATGTGCGGCGTAATGCCGGCGTTGCGATAAAGCGATTCGACAAAGCGCGAGAACTGCGCATTCGGGTGCTTCGGGTAAAGCACGAGGGGCGTGTCGGCAAGCTGGGTGATGCGAATCTTCTTCTCGCCCGCGAGCCGGTGATCGGGCGGGAGCGCGACCATCAGGCGTTCGCGCAGCAGCGGCAACGTGGTACATCCGGTGATGGGCGGCACCTGCCGGCCAATGCCGATGTGAATGCGCGTGTCATGCAGCGCATCCGCTTGCTCTTCTGTGAGCATTTCGAAGAGCTTCAGCTCGACCTTCGGGTAATCCCGATGAAACGACTTCAGCGCGGGCGGCAACACGCTGTACATCGCGGAGCGGGTGAAGCCGATACCCAGCCAGCCACGCATGCCAAGGCCGATCTCGCGAGTACCGAGCGCGGCCTGATCGAAGGAAGCGAGGATCTGGCGGGCTTCAATACACAGATAGCTGCCGGCCTCCGTGAGTCGCAGCGGCCGGCTGCCCCTGTCTACCAACTGCGTGCCCATGCGTGTTTCGAGCGCGCGGATTTGCTGGCTCAGCGCTGGCTGCGCGACGTGCAGTCGATCCGCCGCACGGCTGAAGTTGAGCTCTTCCGCAAGGACGACGAAGGCCTGCAGGTGTCGGAGGTTCATTGTTGTGTGATTGAAAGAGCGCTAACGGCGAACGCCATGCGTGATGAAAGCAGTATCGGGCGAGACGCTTGAGCATGAGGACCCTGGCTTCAAAAAAACCACCGCCCTAAACCACATTCAGCATGGCCAATGCGGTTTCCTGCAAGTGATGTACTACCCGGTTAATAGCGGCTTCGGTGGTCTCCCTGCCCATCGGCATGTTCGTGCTCAGCGCAGCGACAACCTCGCCATGCCGGTCCTTTACCGGCACGGCAATACCCCGCACGCCCACTTGCAATTGCTGTTCGATGACCGCAAAACCATCGGCCCGGGCTTGCCGGATTTTCTCCCAGAGACGCACCTTGTTCGTCAGGGTATGAGGCGTAAATGGCGTCAGCACGGTCGTGTTCAACCACTCATGAACCGCTTCTTCGTCGGGCTTGTACGCCAGCAGTACAACGCCTGGCGAGGTCAGCGGCGCCGGCACCCGGGCGCCCAGCACGAAGCCCGTGGTCATGACCCGCGAGGTCCCGTTGCGGGCAATGAAAACCAGTTCCCATTTGTCGAGCACGCTGATGTACACCGACTCGTTGAGTGTCGCACTC
Organism: Caballeronia udeis; assembly: GCF_001544555.2. Classification (GTDB taxonomy): domain Bacteria; phylum Pseudomonadota; class Gammaproteobacteria; order Burkholderiales; family Burkholderiaceae; genus Caballeronia; species Caballeronia udeis. The sequence continues at coordinate 19,198 of NZ_FCOK02000008.1, forward strand.
AGTTGCTGCAGGTACGGCTGGACCAGTTTCGGCAATCGTGCGGAATCGAAATATGACCAGCCAACGCGCAGCACGCGCGGTGTCAGTCCGAACAGCTTGCCATCGCTTTCCACGTAACCAAGGCTCTCCAGCGTCAGCAAATGCCGGCGTGCCGCGGTCCGGGTCATGCCCGTGCGGGTCGCTGCTTGCGTGGGGGTCATGCGGGCGTGCTCGCTGTCGAATGCCTCAAGCACCGCGAGCCCTTTCTCAAGTCCCGCAATCCAGTCGCGCTTGTCCAATGGCGGTCGTTTGGTCATAAGCAATAACCCTCATTCCGGACGATCAGTGGTGGCGTATGAGCGATTATCGCGCACATCCCGGAAACATGGCTTCGTGTTGGCGAGGGCAATCCTTATCCTTGTTTCAGTGGATCAAGGAACGAACGGGGACATCATGAAAACGCCGCTTTATCTCGCGTTCTTCGGTTACCCGGAGCTCGCCCGCTCCGTGCGTTCGGACGATGGCTATCTGCTGGACCTGATCACGCCGGATGCGCTGCGTCGCCGTTCGAACGCATCGGCACGTCCGCAAACCACGGACATTCCGGCTTAGTGCTAACCCCGAAAACGATCGTTAATCGCACATAAGCGGTCGATAATCGTTTTCATTTTCGCGGCAAGCATTGATCGGCTGAAGCCGCAGCCCTATGCTCCACTCACCTCGGCGCACCACGCGCTTTTACCTGCCGGACACGTCCTGCAGCCCAACATCAATACACAACAGAGACAAGGTAATGACTATCGCTATCCAGCCGTCAGACGTCGCTGCAGTCGACCGGGACAAGAGCCGGGCACGCAAGGCGGCGCTTGGCAGTTTTGTCGGCGCAGTGGTCGACTGGTACGACTTCCTGCTGTACGGCATTATTGCCGCGATCGTTTTCAACACGGAGTTCTTCCCGAAAGTCAGTCCTGCCATGGGCACGCTTGCAGCGTTCGGGACCTTCGGCGTGGGCTTCCTGTTTCGACCGCTGGGTGGTTTCGTATTCGGCCACTATGGCGACCGGCTGGGCCGCAAGCGCATGCTTGTGCTGACCGTGATGATGATGGGTCTCTCGACCGCGCTGATCGGTTTGTTGCCTGCGTTTGCATCCATTGGCTGGTGGGCGCCGGTCCTGCTCGTGACCTTGCGTGCCATCCAGGGTTTCGCGGTTGGCGGCGAGTGGGGCGGTGCGGCGCTGATGGCGGTGGAAAGCGCGCCAGGCAAAAAGAAGGCGTTCTACAGCAGCGGCGTGCAGGTCGGTTACGGCGTGGGACTGGTGCTCGCCACCGGCATTGTCTCGATCCTCAGCCAGACCATGGACGACGCGACCTTCAGGACCTGGGGCTGGCGTATCCCGTTCGTGTTCAGCGTCGTGCTGGTCCTGATCGGACTGTGGGTGCGATCGAGCATGGAGGAGTCGCAGGAGTTCGTCAAGAAGGTGATCGAGAAGGGTCCGCGCACCGGGCGTCTCCCGATCCTGGAAGCGTTGCGCCAGCATCCGAAAGCATTCTTGCTGATCATCGCGCTGCGTCTCGCCGAGCTCTTCACGATGTACATCGTCACGGCATTTGCTCTCAGCTATTCAACGACGAACCTCGGCATGCCGCGCCAGTTCTTCCTGAACATCGGCTTGCTCGTGGGGGCGGTCAGCATTGTGACCATCCCGTGTTTCGCCATGCTCGCCGACCGTTTCGGCCGCCGCCGCATCTACATGACCGGCGCGGTCGTCGGCATGCTCAGCGCCATTCCGTTCTTCCTCGCACTCGACGCCCGCTCGACTGTCTGGATCGTGATCTTCTCGGTGATGCTGGCGAACATTGCGCACGACATGGTGGTCAGCGTCCAGCAGCCGATGTTCACCGAACTGTTCGGCACCGAGTACAGATACAGCGGTGCCGGCGTGGGGTATCAGGTGGCGAGCGTGGTCGGCGGCGGTTTTACGCCGTTCATCGCCGTGGCGCTGGTGAGCTTCGCGGGTGGTTCATGGCATCCGGTTGCAGCTTACCTTGCCATCGGCTGCCTGATTTCCGTGCTCGTTGCCGGCGGCATGAAACGGACGTGAGCGCAGGACCGCTCGGTTAGCGGCATGCACGCATACCTCATTCAATGGAACGTAAATCATGACTGATCCCTGCATCATCTCGGTTGCAATCACGGGCTCCGTGCCGCGCAAGAAGGACAATCCGGCGGTGCCCATCTCGATCAGCGAGCAGGTGGAAAGCACCCATGCCGCCTACGAAGCGGGTGCATCGCTCGTGCACTTGCATGTGCGCGACGAGCAGGAAAATTCCAGCTCGGACCGTGCGCGTTTCGAGGCGCTTCAGGACGGCATCCGGCAACATTGCCCGGACATCATCATCCAGTTCTCGACGGGTGGCCGCGGACGCTCTTTCGAGCAACGCGGTGCGATGCTCGATCTGCGCCCGGACATGGCTTCGCTCGCCACCGGGTCGGTCAACTTCCCGACCACGGTCTACGAAAATCCACCCGACTTCGTGCGCTCGCTCGCGAAGTCGATGCTCGATTACGGCGTCAAACCCGAGATAGAAATCTTCGATCTGGCCATGCTCTACAGCACCGTCGATCTGGTCGGGCAGGGGCTGCTGGCGTCACCGGTCCATGTCCAGTTCGTGATGGGTGTGAAGAACGCATTGCCTGCCAAGCGCGAAATCCTCGAGTTTGAAGTCGAGCGGCTGCGCGCCGAGCTGCCCGATGCAACCTGGACGGCGGCGGGCATCGGCCGGCATCAGCTTGAGGTGAACCACTGGACGCTTGAGTTGGGCGGCCATTGCCGTACGGGTCTTGAAGACAACATTCGCTGGGACAAGGACACGCTTGCCACGAGCAACGCGCAACTGGTGAGCCGCGTGGCCGCGCTGTGCGGTGAATACGGACGTCCGGTTGCAACCGCGGCGCAAGCGCGGAAACTGCTGCACTTGCCGGCGCTTTAGTCTTTCGCCGGCTACCGATATAGCTACAGGAATACGGCGGTGCCCGCATACCGGCGGCGTGCCGCCTGTTGAAAGAGAACTTACGATGCTACGTTCAATTGCCACCGTCTCGGTCAGCGGCACGCTGGTCGAGAAGCTCAAGGCGATCAGCCGCGCCGGATTCGACGGCGTCGAGATTTTCGAAAACGACTTGCTCTACTTCGATGGTTCACCTGCCGAGGTCAGGCGCATCTGTGCCGACCTCGGCTTGGCGGTCATGCTGTTCCAGCCCTTCCGCGACTTCGAGGGGGTATCGGCAGAACGCCTCGCGCGCAACCTCGAACGCGCGCGGCGCAAGTTCGAATTGATGCATGAGCTCGGCACGGACCGCGTGCTGGTGTGCAGCAACGCGTCGGCCGATGCCATCGGCGGCGATGCATTGATCGTCGATCAGCTCGGCCAGTTCGCCGAACTCGCCCGCTCGGAAGGCGTGATGGCGGGATACGAAGCGCTCGCGTGGGGGCGGCACGTCAACTCGTACAAACATGCGTGGCGGCTGGTCGACACCCTCGATCATCCGAACCTCGGCTTGATCCTCGACAGCTTCCATACGCTTTCCATCGGCGATTCAGTCGATGAGATTGCCCGCATTCCAGCAGAGCGGATCGCGTTCGTGCAGATCGCGGACGCGCCGAAGATGGCCATGGATGTGCTTGAATGGAGCCGGCATTACCGTTGTTTCCCGGGGCAAGGCGATCTCGACGTGGCCGGTTTTACGCGTCAGGTGCTGGCATCGGGATACGCGGGGCCGCTGTCACTGGAGATATTCAACGACGGTTTTCGCGCGGCGCCGAACGCGGCGACGGCGGTCGACGGTTATCGCTCGCTGCTGTTCCTGGAGGCGCAGTGTGCGGGCGCTTTAACGGCGAGCTCGCATGAGACCTTGTTCCATCCGCCCGCCGCGCCTGCGCACACCGGCTTCCAGTTCCTCGAATTCGCCGTTGATCCGGCGGGTGGTTCCACGCTCGCCCAATGGCTCGAACGACTGGGCTTTCGCGCGGCCGGCCGGCATCGTTCGAAGAATGTCACGCTGTACGCCCAGGGCGACGCGTGCATTCTGCTGAACGGCGAGACCGATTCGTTCGCGAGCGCGTTTCATCAGGCGCACGGCTTGTCGGTCTGCGCGTCGGCGTATCGCGTGGATAACGCCGCGCAAGCCTTCGAGCGGGCAGCCGCGTTCGGCTATGCGCCTTTCTCGGGCAAGGTCGGCCCCAACGAGCGTGTGGTGCCGGGCGTGCAGGCGCCGGACAACAGCTTGCAGTACTTCGTCGACGAAGCGCCGGGCGAGCCCACGCTCTATGAAACCGATTTCAACCTGACCGATACAGCCAAACAGACGCGAGCCGATACCCTGCGCTGTATCGACCATGTGTGCCTGAACCTGCCCGCCGACACGCTGGATACATGGGTCCTTTTTTTCGAGGCGACGTTCGGTTTCGATGCCGAGCCCTCGGTGCTGTTACCGGACCCCTACGGGCTTGTCAGGAGCCGCGCGGTGCGCAGCCGCGACGGTTCCGTGCGGATCGTGCTCAACGCGTCGGCGGACCGGCATACGGCGGTAGTGGAGTCGTTGTCGACCTACCGCGGTTCCGGGCTGAATCACGTTGCGTTCGCGACCGACGACATCTTCGCGGCCGTCGCGGAACTGCGCGAGCGGGGCGTGCCGCTCCTCCACATTCCGGGCAACTACTACGACGATCTCGAGGCGCGCTACGATCTCGACCCGGTCAGGCTCGCACTCATGCGGGAGGGCGGCATCCTGTATGACCGCGACAGCGCGGGCGGAGAATTTTTCCAGGTCTATACCGAGCAGTTCGCCGAGCGGTTTTTCCTGGAGGTCGTGCAACGCAAGGGCGGCTACGACGGTTATGGCGCGGTGAACGCGCCGGTCCGGCTCGCGGCCCATGCCCAGCGACGCCATCAGGAGCATTGAGGGAGACGGTGGTCTGCCGTTGCTTAAGCCCCGGACAGCGCCCGCCGGCATGAGAGGATGCCGGACAGTTTGACGCTTTGATGCCGGAGACGATAATCTGTCTCGGCGTCATCGCGGATGCACGGTCAAGCGGGCTGCGGCGGCTGGCGCACGGGTGTGCAGACGGAGACGGACCGGACTTTCTCAGAGGTGATTTTCGATGACCAACGATGCTTCCCTGCCTGGCGCTGCCTCGGCGCAACCCCTGCAGGACAGCGACAATCCGCTGGGCGTCGCCGGGCTTGAATTCGTGGAATTTTCGAGCCCGGACCCGGCGCGGTTGCGGACGCTTTTCGAGCAACTTGGCTTTACGCAAGTGGCGCGCCATGTCAGCAAGGACGTCACGCTGTTTCGCCAGGGCAGCATGAATTTCCTCATCAATGCCGACGACGATTCGTTTGCGGCGCGGTTCGCGGTCAATCATGGCGTGGGCATCTGCGCGATCGGGCTAAGAGTGTTCGACGCAGCGACCTCGCACGAGCGTGCCGTCGAATTCGGGGCGTGGGATTTCGAAGGTGAGCGTATCGGGCCGAACGAATTGCTGATACCCGCGATCCAGGGGATCGGCGACTCGCATATCTATTTTGTGGACCATTGGGAAGGCAGGCAGGAGCCGAGTGAAAAGGCGCGGTCGATCTACGATATCGATTTCGCGTGGTTTGACCCGCAGGAAACGCATGCGGCGCTGCATTCCAACGACGCGGGTTTAAGCAAGGTCGACCATTTAACGCAGACGGTTGGCGCGGGGCGGCTGGCGGACTGGCTCGAGTTTTACCTGCAGGTTCTTCATTTCAAGGAGATCCATGCGGTGCATCCGGACTGGAAGGTGGCGCAGGATCTGCCGGTCATTGTGTCGCCTTGCCAGACGTTGAGCATTCCCGTTTATGAGGAAGGGACTTACCGCACGAGTTTGATGCAGGACTATCTGCCCGATCACACGGGCGAGGGCGTCCAGCATATTGCGCTGGAGGCGAAGGATATCTTTGCGTCGGTGGATATCCTGCGGTCGCGGGGGATTCGTTTCGTGCAGCCCCCTGCAAGGTATTACGAGCAACTCGATGAACGTCTTCCCGGGCATGGGCTGGACGTTGACGCGTTGCGTTCGAGGGGCATTCTGGTAGATGGGACGATTGCCGCAGACGGAACCGCGCGGCTCTTCCTGCAGACCTTTGTTCAGCGCGATAGTGGCGACATGTTTTTCGAAATTGTCGAGAGGCGTGGCCACCACGGGTTTGGGGAAGGGAACTTGATTGCTCTCGGCAAGGCGCGTGAGGCTTAGGGACAGGCTTTCGTTCACGAACGAAATTTCCCTCTCGTTGCCCTGATCAACTCAAGCACCGCGTGCAATATCGGCGAACTATCTTCCCGCCGATACAAACAGCTCAGTTTCAATATTGCGTAGCTGCTTCGACTCGAGCGGTCGATAAACCACCCCAGGCAAAACCGTTGACCTGGACGAGCGTTTGCGCAGGACTTTGGCGGCGGCAAGACAGGCCGTTCAAGGCTAAGGCAAAAGGCGGTTCCCGCCCTAGTGCAAACCCCAATAATGCGCGATTAGCGAACGCCTGCGTCCGATAATCGATTTCTTTCAAGCGCAAGACATTGCCCCGGATCACACATGACTTTATTGTGTCCATGTGCTGATCCAACACCTCAAGCGCGGCGGATTCAGCCAGTACCGCGCCTCATTTGTTGCTGAACACATTCCTTTTGAACCAGAACTTTCCAACCGTCATGACCGAGTAGCGGAATAGGTTAGGAAAGCTGAATAATGCCTGCAGCATTGATCCCAACCAAGAGAATTGAAGGAGGAGACGTAGATGAAGCAATCCAGACAAGCGGGAGCCGCGGTCGTCATTACGGTGGCAATGGTCACGTCCGCGCATGCGCAAAGCAGCGTGACGCTGTACGGCATTGTCGATAATTCGCTGACTTACCAAAGCAGCCAGACGACCCTGGGTTCCACCAAGGGCGGAAGCTCCAACATCAAGATGTCGTCGGGTGTGTGGGCGGGCAGCCGCTTCGGCCTGAAGGGCGCCGAGGACCTTGGTGGCGGCACCAAGACGATCTTCCAGCTCGAGTCGGGTTTTAACAGCACCAGCGGCGCACAGCAATACACCAACGCCGAATTCGGCCGGCTGGCATTCGTGGGGGTAACAAACCCCACGTACGGAACGTTCACGGCGGGCCGCCAGTACACGTCCTACTATTCGCTGCTTTCGCCCTATAGCCCGACCACCTGGCTGACCGGTTTCTACGGCGCGCATCCGGGCGACCTCGATGAACTCGACACCATCTATCGCGCGAATAACTCGCTGGTCTATACGTCGCCCAGGTTCTATGGATTCACGTTCAGCGGCTCGTATTCGTTCGCGGGCGTGCCGGGCAGCGTGAACCAGGGTTCGACATGGAGCGGCGCGGTCCAGTACGTCAACGGCCCATTCGGGATCGCGGCGGGTATCACGCGCATCAACAACTCAACTCCGGGCGGCGGCGCTTACGGCACGGATTCGACCACGAATTCGGCGGGGCAGTCGGGCGTGTCGGCGGTGACGAACGGCTACCAGACGGCGCAGGCGCAGCAGCGGTTCGCGATCGGCACGGGTTATGCGTTCAACAGTGCGTGGGACGTGTCGGCCACCTATTCGAACGTTCAGTACATCCCCGGCATTCACTCGCTGTTCCGCGACACCGCAATCTTCAACACGGCCGGCGCCGTGCTTCACTGGCATGCGTCAACCGCGCTCGACCTGGCGACCGGCTACAGCTACACCCGTGCGACGAAAGCGAACGGCATCGACAGCGTCGCTCAATATCACCAGTTCAACCTGTCCGAGTATTACTCGCTGTCAAAACGAACCGGCCTGTATGCACTGCAGGCGTTCCAGCGCGCGAAGGGCAAGACGCTGGGGACGCCGGGCGCATCCAGCGTCATCAATGCGACGGCTACGTTGGGCGATGGTTTCCAGTCGGCGCCTTCTTCGTCGCCAAGCCAGTTCGCGGCAGGCGTGGGCATTATTCACCGGTTCTGATGACCGGGCTCGGTGTTCGCCATGTGCATTGGCGGTGCGGGAGAATACCCGGGCCGGCAGCGGCATAATCCGTTGCCGGCGGTGGTTATACATTAGGATCGCCACTCCAATAACATCGCTCGCGAACCCCATTCGCAAGGCGGGAATATCATCACTTTGAGTCAGGAGACGCTTCATGCAAGACGTTCATCAATCCCCTGCGGTGCATGCCGGCGCGGCGACCCGCACACGCTCACGTACGCGGTTCGTGATCCTCGCGCTGCTCGCGGTGGGCACCATGATCAACTACCTGGACCGCACGGTCCTGGGTATTGCGGCACCGACCATGACGAAGGAACTCGGTATAGACGCGGCCGTGATGGGGGTGGTCTTCTCGGCGTTCTCATGGACCTACGCGCTTGCCCAGATTCCGGGTGGCATCTTCCTCGACCGCTTCGGGAGCAAGGTCACTTACTTCCTCGCATTGACGTTCTGGTCGCTCTTTACGCTGTTGCAAGGATTCGCTGTCGGCCTCAAGTCATTGCTGCTGTTTCGCTTTGGCCTGGGCATCAGTGAAGCGCCGTGTTTTCCGGTCAACAGCCGCGTGGTCGCCACGTGGTTTCCGCAACAGGAACGCGCCCGGGCGACCGGGATCTATACGGTGGGCGAATACCTCGGCCTCGCGTGTTTCGCGCCGGCGCTGTTCTGGATCATGGGGAGCTTCGGCTGGCGTGCGTTGTTTGTAGCGGTCGGCGTTCTGGGCATCACGTTCGGGATTGTGTGGTGGCTCTTTTATCGCGAGCCGCATGACTCGAAGACCGTCAACCAGGCGGAGCTCGACTACATTGCCGCAGGCGGCGGACTCGAGCCGCCCGGCGGCCAGCAGACGCTGGCGTTCTCCTGGAGCAACGTCGGCCAGTTGCTCAAGCGCCGACAGATCGCGGGGGCATGCCTCGGCCAGTTCGCGGGCAATACCACGCTGGTCTTTTTCCTGACGTGGTTCCCGACCTATCTTGCAACAGAGCGCCACATGGGCTGGCTCAAGGTGGGTTTCTTCGCCGTGATGCCGTTCCTCGCGGCAGCGGTCGGCGTGATGTTCGGCGGCTGGGTGTCCGACCTTCTGCTCAAGCGAACCGGCTCGGCCAACATTGCACGCAAGCTGCCGATCATCGTTGGCTTGCTGGGAGCGTCCACCATCATCTCGGCGAACTTCGTCAGCAGCGACGCAATGGTTATCACGATCCTCTCGATCGCGTTTTTTGGCCAGGGCATGGTCGGGCTCGGCTGGACGCTGATCTCGGACATCGCGCCGAAGAACCTGATGGGCCTGACCGGCGGCATCTTCAACTTTTGCGCGAACCTTGCGGGCATTGTGACGCCGCTGGTGATCGGCGTGATCGTGGCGAAGACCGGCTCGTTCTTTTACGCGCTGGCTTATGTCGGGGCGGCCGCGCTGGTCGGTGCGCTGTCCTATGTGTTCATTGTCGGCGATGTCCGCCGTGTGGAATTGGCCGACTAATTGGCCAACTAACTGGCTGCTTGGTTGGCAAACCAACTGGCGGACTGAGCGCCGAATTTCTTGAGACTTGCAGCCATGATTAGCGGAAAAACCACCCTGATTGCCCACCTCGGTTATCCGACGGAGGGATTCAAAGCGCCCATGATCTACAACCCCTGGTTCGAGCAGAACGGCATCGACGCAGTGGTGATGCCGATGGGCGTAAAGGCGGAAGACTATCCGGGCGTGCTGCGATCCCTGTTCCGGCTGACCAACATTCGCGGTGCGCTGGTGACCATGCCGCACAAGGTCACGACTACGAGCCTTGTCGATGAACTGACGCCCACGGCTCGCATTGCCGGCGCGTGCAACGCAATTCTCCTGCGTCCGGACGGCACGCTGCTCGGCGATCAGTTCGACGGCGCGGGGTTCACGCGAGGCGTTGAACGCAAGGGCCGGCCACTGAAAGGCGCGCGTGCGTTTGTTCTCGGCAGTGGCGGCGTGGGCTCGGCTATTGCGGCATCGCTTGCTGCAGCGGGCGTGGCGGGCCTGGCCCTCTTCGATACCAACACCGCGGCAGTCGAAGCCCTCGCCGACCGCTTGCGCAAGCACTATTCGCAGTTGGTGGTGACCACAGGTTCCAAAGATCCGGCGGGCTACGACGTGGTCGTCAATGCAACGCCGCTCGGAATGAACGAGGGTGATCCCCTGCCGTTCGACATCGACCGCATTTCGCCCAGCACGTTTGTTGGCGAAGTCGTCATGAAATCCGAATACACGCCGCTGCTGCGCGCAGCCAGGGAGAAGGGCTGCACAGTGCAGGTCGGCACCGACATGCTCTTCGAAATGATTCCGGCCTACCTGGAGTTCTTCGGCTTCGGCACCGCCACGCCCGAGCAACTGCGCGCGGTCTCGCAGATCAAATATTGATGAGGTGACGTCATGAAGAAGGTGCTTGTTCTCAACGGACCCAACCTGAACCTGCTAGGTCAGCGCGAACCCGCGCAGTATGGGTCCGACACGCTCGCCACGGTCGAAGCGCTTTGCAAGGAAGCCGGTGAACGGCTCGGCGTCGAAGTTGAGTGCCGGCAGTCGAATCACGAGGGTGTGCTGATCGACTGGATCCATGAGGCGGGCCGCGAAATGGCAGCGGGCAACATGCATGGGGTCGTGATGAACCCCGGCGCCTTCACGCACACGTCGATCGCGCTGCACGACGCCATCAAGGGTGCGAGCGTCACGTTGATCGAGCTGCATATTTCCAACGTCCACGCGCGAGAGTCGTTTCGTCACCACTCGTACATTTCGCCCGCAGCGCGCGGGATCATCGTCGGTCTGGGCATCAAGGGTTATGCCCTTGCCATCGATGCGTTGGTGCAGGTTTCGCAGGTCAAGTAAGCGGGATTGATGCAAGGCCGCTGCCGCCGGGTTGTTCCGCCTTGTTCGTCCTGCGGCCCGGGCTAGTCTTCCAGGCGGCGTGCGTGGAAATCCGCCTTCAGGCGCCACGTCTGTCCCTGATCCTGCGATTCTTCACCCATCCACCGGAATGAAACGGGGGTGATTTCCCTGAAGCTCCAGCGTACGGCGTTACCGGCGCTGTCGTGCCCGTCCTGCACTATATCGGTACCGGAAAGACGGCCCAGCTGCCGCGAGTAATATTGGCGGAGCGGGTCGCTCCAGATGATGTGCCACGCGTCCAGAGCGGGGTCGTAGACGCGCAGGGTGGTGCCGTGGAAGACCCCGGGAAGGACCCATACGTCCTGGATCGCACGTCCTTCCAGCACCCAGCCGAAATGGATGTCGCCGTGTCCGGTGTGCGGTTCGCCGCCGTCGTCATAGACAACGGTTTCCATTTCCCAGCGGCCGATCAACCAGCCGTAGAGTTTCATTTTGTCAGCCCGGTCGGCCGCAGGCTCATTGGTATGAAGAGCGGCAATCAAGTGTTGCGATGTCGGCATGGCGAGAACTCCGTGAACGGCAGGATTTCCTATCCTGGCGAATAGCAGGTCACCCGTCTTGGGGAATATTGCTATATCTTTGCTTATGGCTTCAATCCCTCATCTCCTTGCATCAGGCACCGGATGGCGCGTCCAGGACGTCGTCTGCACCGCCGGTCCGCACGACCGGCCTTTTGAAGAGCAGCACGCGTCCCTGTGTATCGCGGCTGTGACGTCGGGTACGTTCCGTTACCGTTCAACGCAGGGATCGGCCACGCTTGCGCCCGGCGCAGTGTTGCTTGGCAATGAACATCATTGTTACGAATGCAGCCACGAGCACAGCGCCGGGGACCGCTGCGTTGCGTTTCATTTCGAAGCTGAATTCTTCGAGCAAATAATTGTTGCAGTGCCGGGTGCGCGACGTGTTTCCTTTGATATCCCCAATCTGCCGCCGCTGCCCGCGTTGATACCCATTGTTGCTGCGGCGCAAGCCGCGCGTGACAACGGGGACCTTGCGGCGCTTGAGGAGCTGGCGTTATGCATGGCAGCCACGGTCTCGGCCGCGTTAGTGGACGCCAAGCGGCCCACGCGCCTGCCGACCGCTCGCGACGAACTACGGGTGGCCGCAGCCTTGCGCCGGATCGAGCAGGAGTCGCACCAGCCACTTCTGCTTGCAGATCTCGCCCGTGACGCGGCGGCCAGTCCTTATCATTTTCTGCGGCTCTTCCTGCAGGTCGTGGGCGTGACCCCGCACCAGTACCTGATGCGCACGCGATTGCACGAGGCTGCCGTGCGTCTACGCCAATCCAGCGAAAGCATCCTGAGCGTCGCGCTGGAAACGGGCTTCAACGACGTGTCCACATTCAATGGCCATTTCAAGCGAATCATGGGCATGAGCCCGAGCGTGTATCGCCGGTTGAATGGCCATGGCGAGCCGCATTCGCGGGACGCCTGAAGGTGATTTTTTCTCGGCTTGGATCACATTCGTAAAGCATAGACATACTAAGCATTGGTGAAAACAGTCCTCGAAAAATTGCCGCTGTCGGGTAAAACATGTGGAGATCAATCGCAGTTTCTTCGACCATCATCAAACTGAGCAACCATCACCACTCCGCCGCGCGGACCCATTCTGTGCCTGCTTCAGTAAGAAAAATGAAAGTTCGATGCAGCTTCAAAACGACCGCTTCGCATCAGCGGCACTCCCCATTGCCATGTGTTTTTTTCTGTGAAAGACTTCGTTCATCTGCTGTGCCGGACATAATTCCGGTATACCGGACAACCGATCTAACTTGCTTTATCCAATGCCGCCGCGTGTTCATGCGAGGCAGGGGTAGTCCGCAACATCGTTTTATGCAGGCCCATGTGCCGGCATGGTGAGGGCGTCTAATCCAGGGTCTTCTCTGGCCGCCGCCGTTTGTCCCTGAACCGACATTTTCACTTTCAAGGCTGAGACCCAAATGAGACTTGTCAAGATAAGCGCACGTATCGCCTGTTTATTCGCGGTGGCCGGTCTGTTGACGCTCGCCGGTTGTACGAAGGTCGCCACGCCGGCTCAGGACGGATCGGCGGAGTCCACGCTGAAAACAGTCCTGCAGCGCGGCACGCTGCGCGTGGGCGACTGTCTGAGCTTCGCGCCCTTCGGCTTTTATAACAAGGACGGTGCGGCCGACGGTTACGACGTCGACCTCGCGAAAGAGCTGGCGAAGCAAATGGGCGTGAAGCTGGAAGTCGTTAATACAACGAGCGCCAACCGTATTCCGAACCTGCAGACCAGCAAGGTCGACGTGGTGTTCTGCAACTTCACGCGCAACCTGGAACGGGCCAAGGAAATCGCTTTCACCAATCCCTACGTCGTGGCCAGCGAGGCGCTGCTCGTGAAGAAGAGCAGCGGCATCAAGTCGATCAAGGACATGTCCAATCGCACGATCGCCACCGTCAAAGGATCCACGAATGGCGACGAAGTCCGCGCGCTGAACATGCAGGTGAAGATCCAGGAATTCGACAGTTCGCAGGCCGCCATCCTCGCAGTCAAGCAAGGCCAGGCCGATGCCATGATTGAAGACAACAACTTCCTCGCGTATCAGGCTTCGCTTGATCCCGAGCTGACCGTGACCGACGAAGCGCTCGTTCCGTTGGAATACAACGCCTTTGGCGTGAAGGCGGGCGATCAGGTCTGGCTCGACTACCTGAACCTGTTCCTGTTCCAGGTCAACGCGTCGAAGCTGAACGCGCAGCTCTACAAGAAATGGTTCGGCGCCGATCCGCGTTTCCCACTGAACCCGCAGTACTGAAGCGTGAACTGAAGCGTGAACGCCGCATGCATTGCGCAAGCCTTACGACGGAGGAGCAATGAGCTATCAATGGGTGACCCTGTCGGGCTATCTGAACGATTTTGTCCGGGCGGCGTGGCTGACGCTCCAGGTCACGTTGCTGGCCTTCGTCGTCGCGATGCTGCTCGGCTTGCTGGCCGCACTGGCCAGTACATCACGCGTCGTGGTGCTGCGGGCGATATCGAGTTGTTATATCGAGGTGATCCGCAACACGCCGGTGCTGCTGCAGATCTTCATTGTTTTCTTTGGCCTGCCGTCAATGGGCATCACGCTCGATGCGTATACGGCCGGGGTCATCGCGCTAGGTGTGAACGTGGGTGCGTACTTGGCCGAAGTGTTCCGGGCGGGCATTCAGTCCGTGCCGCGCGGTCAGCTGGAAGCGGCTTCCATTCTCGGCCTGGAGCGTTCGCAGATCTTCGTTGAGGTGGTCATGCCGCAGGCCGCACGTGCCGTTTATCCCGCGATCGTGAACAACCTGATCCAGCTTCTGCTCGGAACGTCGCTGCTGTCGGCTATCGCATTGCCGGAGCTGACCGGCATGGCGACGGTGATCAACTCGCGCACGTTGCTGTATATCCAGACCTTCACCATCACGTTGATTGCCTATCTTGTGCTGAGCAACTGCCTGTCGTGGGTCGCCGGGATGATCGGGGCGCGGCTGTTTCATCCGCCGCTCGTGCTGGCAAAACGCGCACGCCGGCCATTGCTCATCAGGCGCCGTGTGAGCCCTGGAACAGGAGAGTGACCATGACAAGCGACCTGTTGATGTCGAGCCTTCCCATCCTGCTGCAGGGCCTGCTCACCACGCTCATTCTCTCCGCAGCGGCAATTGTTGGCGGCACGCTCGTGGGGCTGCTGGCGGCCGTGTTGCGCAGCTTCGGGCCCTGGGGGACGCCGCGGCTCGCGCGGCTCTATACCGAGCTGTTTCGCGGCACGCCTGTGCTGATCACGCTGATGTTCATCTATTTCGGCGTGTCTTACTTCGGTTATGCCATCGATGTATTCGCAGCCGGCGTGATCGGGCTCAGCGTGTATCAGGGCGCCTATATTGCGGAGATCTTCCGCTCGGGGATCGAGTCGGTCCAGAAGGGGCAGTGGGAAGTCTCGCAGATCCTCGGACTGAGCAAGACGCAGGCGTTCTTCTCGGTGATCCTGCCGCAGACCGGAAAGATCGTGCTGCCGCCGTTGATCGGCCAGTACCTGTCCCTCATCAAGGACACGTCGATCGTCAGCATGATCGGCATGTCCGAGCTGATGCATCAGGGCCAGGCGATTGTCGACCGGATCGGCAAGCCGGTGGAAATCTATGGCCTGGTCGCCGTGCTGTATTTCATTGTCTGCTTTCCCCTGTCGCGGTGGGTGCGCCGCCATGATCGAAGAAGGAGCCTGTTGTCATGAACACCGCCATCGCGTCCGAATCCATTATCAAACCTATCATCAACTTAAGCGGTGTCACGAAGTCGTTCGGCACGACCCAGGTGCTCAAGCAGATCAACCTCGACGTGCGCCAGGGCGAAGTGCTCGTGCTGATAGGCGCCTCCGGTTCAGGCAAGAGCACCGTGTTGCGAATCATGAGCGGTCTTGAAACCGCTGACGCCGGCGAGGTCTGGGTCAACGAAGTGCCGCTCCACGACGCGCGCCGCGCACGCGAAATTCGTGGTCACGTAGGCATGGTGTTCCAGCAGTTCAACCTGTTCCCGCACAAGAACGCGCTGGGCAATGTTTCACTGGCCTTGATCAAGGCACGCAAGATGAATCCGGCGGACGCCCGCAAGCGGGCGATGGACGCACTGGATCGCGTAGGTTTGGCTGATCGCGCCGATCACTATCCGAGCCAGTTGTCGGGCGGCCAGCAGCAGCGGGTAGCGATCGCACGCGCGCTGGCCGTGGAGCCGGGCATCATGTTCTTCGATGAAGCCACATCCGCGCTCGATCCGGAACTGGTCGGCGAAGTCACCGAGGTCATGCGCGGCCTTGCACGCGACGGCATGACCATGGTGGTCGTCACGCATGAAATGGGCTTCGCGCGTAAAACGGCGGACCGCGTGGTCTTCATGGACAAGGGCGTGATTGCCGAGCAGGGCGCGCCCGAGCAGATCTTCGTAAATCCGCAGAACGAGCGCACGCAGCAGTTCCTGCACCGGGTACTTGACCATTGAGTACGACCGGTATGCAGCGGTGGTTCGCAGCCGCTCATGCGCTAGACTCGCGTCAGTCAAAGATCGAAGAAGCGAATCATATTGCCGACGGAGTTTGAGTCATGTCTGTACAGGAATCTTCAAGGGCGAGGGGAGTCGACCGGGTCGTCTCCATCCTCAAGCAACTGCATAGCGTGCGGCGTCCAATGACCATGCGCGAGCTGATTGAAGCAACGGGGGCGCCGCGCTCCAGCATCTACGAACTCGTGACGATCCTGACCGAGGCCGGCTGGCTGGAAGCGGGGGCGGACGGTAGTGTGTTCTTCGGCCGCGAGATGCACTATTACGGGTCCGACTATGCGGTGCACAACGACCTGATCAGCCGGGCCCACGTGGTTATCCTGGGCCTTGTCCGAAGCCACGACGAGACTGCGCAGCTCTGCATGCTGGAGGGCAACAAGTACACCGTGGTGCTGTCGGAAAACAGTTCGCGCCCGTTCAACATCAGTTCGGATATAGGAGTGAAAGTCCCCATTCCCTGGACCGCATCCGGCCGCTTGCTGCTCGGACACTTGAGCGCGGACCAGATTCGCGCGTTGATTCCGGAAGAAGACTTCGTGCTCGATAACGGCAAGCGAATCGAAGTGCCGGAATTCCTGGGCGATGTCGAACGCGCCGCCGAACAGGGTTTTTTCTGCACGGAAGGTCTTTCCCACACGTTTCGATATTGCATGGCGGCGCCCGTGCGAGACAAGAACGGGCAAGCCGTCGCCGCGCTGTGTTTCATGACCAGCCGCGACACCGACCCGAACAAGCGCGCGGCCATGCTCGAGGATCTCATACGCTCGGCGAAGACTTTGTCGCAGCCTTACTACGGGACGAGTTTCAGCGCGGTGGGCTGATGATGGCAGGAGGCATGACCGCGCTGAAATTTCGATGCATCAAAACGTTCAGGCGCCCACGCTGGCCGCAATCTGCACGTCCTGCACCGCCACGCCGGTCAGGTCGGCCACCGTGATCTGGGAAGGGTTGGAATCGTCGCGGGCGCGCTGGCCGGCGTCCAGCAACGTACCGAGTTCAAGCAACTGCTCCGCTTGAATCAGCCCGGCCGATAACGCGTGCGAGATTTCGCCGTATTTGCTGCACTGGTCGATCGAGTCCACCACGATCACCCCGGCCCGCGCAATGATTGCCGGATCGAGTTCCTGCTTGCCGGCGCTGTCCGCGCCCACCGCTGTGATATGCGTGCCGTCGCGGATCCAGTCCGAGCGCAGCAGCGGCTCTCTTGATGGCGTTGTGGTGACAATCAGGTTTGCGTTGGCAGCAACGCCCTCAGCGGAGTCCATCGCCCGCACATTGAAGCCCCGTGCCGACATCTGCTTCACGAATAGTTCGCGGTTTTTGGTGCTCGGCCCCCATACGAATACGTCCCTGCAGCCGGTCACCGGTTGCAGGTATTCAAGCTGCAGCCGCGCTTGCTCGCCGCTGCCAATAATTCCGATCGCATGCACCTCGCGCGGCGCCAGCAATCGTGCTGCGAGTTGTCCCGCAAGCGCCGTACGCACGCAAGTGAGCCAGCCTTCATCCTGCAACAGGGCGACCGGTTCGCCCGTCGTGGCGGAAAAAAGCACCATCAAGCCGTTGTTGCTCGGCAAGCCCTGTTTCGGGTTGTCGTAGAAGCCGGTGGATACCTTGACCGCGAACGCCGCTGCGCCATCGACATAAGCCGACTTGACGCAACAATCGCCATTGGCCGCGTCGAACTGGAAGTTCTGGACTGGCGGCACCTGGACGGTCTTGCGGGAATAGGCGATGAAACCTTCTTCGATCATCCGCACCGCGCGTTCCATATTGAAGCGCGCGATGATCTCGTCTTTCGTCCAGATTTTCACTTAACTGCCTCGACGAATTTGTTCAGCATGATGTTGCGTCCGCACAGCACCACGGCCACGGCACGTCCATGATACCGGGGGGCCAGTTTCAGCATTGACGCCAGTGCAACGCCAGCCGCGCCTTCAACCATCCAGCGGTCGGTCTGCGCGAGCAGTTTCATTGCCGCCTTGATTTCTTCTTCCGTCACCAGGGCGGTATCGGTAATGACTTCCCTGGCGATATCGAAGGTCACCGAGTCCGGCTCCACGCCGCCCGCGGTACCGTCTGAAATTGTTTCGCTTTCCTCAACGTCGATGATTTTTCCCGCTTTGAGCGAGCTATACAGAGCGGTCGAGTTCGCAGGCCAGCATCCGATCACATCGGTTTGTGGACTCAGCGTCTTGACCGCCGTGCCAATGCCGGAAATCAGCCCGCCGCCGCCGACAGAGGCAAACACTGCCCCCAGATCCGTAATCTGTTCGTGCAGTTCCATGCCAATCGTGCCCTGGCCGGCTATGACGTCGAGATCGTTGTACGGTGAAACAAATGCCTTGCCCTTGAGTTTCGCTTGCCGCGCAGCTTCCAGTTCGACGGCCAGCGGTGTGTCGTTTAGCGTGACCACCTCGGCGCCCAGCGCGCGAATGGCGTCGAGTTTGAGCGCCGCTGCCGACGTGGACGCATAGACGGTGACCGGAACGCCGGCAAGCTTGCCCGCGAACGCGACTCCCAGGCCGTGGTTGCCGCTCGATACCGTGAGCACGCCGTTGCGGCGTGCGTCGGCATCGAGCAGGCGCAGCTTGTTGGTCGCGCCGCGGAACTTGAACGAGCCGGTGTGCTGCAGATGCTCGCACTTCAGGTAGACGTCGCACCCGGTCGCCTTCGACAACATGGGACTGAACGCAAGCGGCGTCACGCTCACCTGTGGTCGAATCGCACGATGCGCTTCCTCTATATGCTGAAACAGATCATTCATCAGTCGTAGCCCTCAGTTCTTTCAGGTAATTGAACACCGTGGCGCGGCCTATCGACAGCACCTTCGCGACGTAGTTGGCCGCGCTCTTGCCCTTGAACGCTCCTTCCTCATGCAAGGCTTCAATGAGCGTGCGCTTATGCTCGCGCGTCAGCATGGACAGCGTGAGCTTGCGTTCCTGCAGCCAGTGGTTGAGAAAGATATTCACGCGCTCCTGCCAGTCGTCCTGGAACAGCTTCTCGGGTTGCGGCTGCAGCGCGGTGCTTGAGAGGAGCAGGTCGAGCGCCTGTCTTGCCTGCTCCAGCGCGGCAATATGAAAATTGATGCACATGACGCCGATCGCCTGACCTGCGTCGCTGCGTACGACTATGCTGACCGAGCGGATCTTGCGGCCATCCCAGCCCAGTTTTTCATACGGGCCGATCACGCTTTCGTCCGGATCGAACTCGATGTCGTCGAGCGATGATTCGTCGCCCAACTCGCGCTTGGACTGATTGTTTGCCACGTGCACCACGGTTTGCGTGCCGAGGTCGTGTATGACGACTTCCGTGTACGGCGGAAACAACAGGACGATACCGTCGGCGATAGCCCTGTAGCGGGCGAGCAACTCGGCCGACGGTTGTGGTTCGTTGCGCTTGAGGGCTCGCTTGGGCCGCGCTTTCACGGCGAGTTCAGCAGGTTGTCCGGAGGCGATTTTCAAATTACGTGCTTTAGTCATTATTCAGTGTTGATTCGTGCGGAACAGTCGTGCGATGTTCCGCACGCGCGGCTTAGTCGACCGCAAGATCGACCGTAAAATATTTCTTCAACAGCTTCTGGTAAGTGCCGTTGCGCTTCAGTTCCAGAAACGCGCCGTTGAGCGCGTCGACCAGTTCCTTGTCACCCTTGCGCACACCGATACCCACGCCCGTGCCAATCACCTTTGCATCCTTGACCGACGGCCCCGCGAACGCGAAACCCTTGCCTGCGGGCTGATTCAGGAAGCCAAGGCTCGCGGCGGTCGCATCAACGAAGGTGGCATCCAGGCGTCCCGCGCTCAGGTCGGCATAGACCAGGTCCTGGGTTTGATAGCTGACCACGTCGACGCCTTTCGTGGCCCATGCCTGCTTCGCGTATTGCTCCTGAATCGACCCTTGCAGCACGCCCACCTTATGCGATGCCAGTGACTCCGGCGTGGGCTGCAATGTGCTGCCCGCGCGTGCCACCAGTTGCGCCGGAGTCCGGTAAAGCGGCTGGGTGAAATCGATCTGCTCGCTGCGTTTCGCGTTGATGTTCATCGCGGAGTCTATCGCGTCGAACTTACGTGCTTGCAGTGCGGGAATCAGGCCATCGAATGCATTCTCGACCCACACGCATTTCGCTTTCAACTGCGAGCAGAGGGCATTGCCTAGATCGATGTCGAAGCCTTGCAACTGGCCGTCCGCCGTCTTCGATTCGAACGGCGGGTAAGACGCTTCCACGCCGAAGCGGATGGTCGGAATCTCCTTCGCCTGGACCTGCACCGCCACCAACATGGATGCTGCCGCGCATAGCGTGACCGCGAGCATGGCACTTAATACATTTTGCCTCATGGCTATCCTCACTTCCGCGTTTTAAAAATTGAAAGGGCTAGGGAAAACGTGGCTGGCGCAAGGTGCCTGGCCCTCGCGTCCGGTGCGGCTAAAAATCGTTAAGCAGTTGACCGGTCTTGCGATGAGGCAAGGGGTTCTTGCCTGCGAGCAGGGCGACACGCTGGCCGGGGCGCACGAGCTTCATGTACTGCTGCACGATCAGCAAGCCGTCGACATCGCTGAATACCGGATGACGTGCGGCGCCCGGTGCGCCAAGCAGCGGAATGATCTCGGCGATGATCTCGCCGGTTTTCACCGTGTCGCCGGGGCGCTTTTTATAGGCGACGAGACCCCCGGCCGGTGCGGGTACGTGCGATACGCCTTCGAGCGGGAACACCATGACCTCGTGCTCGGCGAGCGGATCAGACAGGTCGTTGTTGTCCGGATCGAGGTCCACGAGGCCGCGCAATGCGAGGTATTGCAGGATGCCCTGGGCATCGGCCTGCGCAAAGGCGTCCGAGACGTCGGCTTGCCCGCGAAGTTCGACCGACGTGCAAAACGCGGCGTGGTCAGCGTCTATCGCCCCGGCTTGTTGAAGCACCGACCAGCATTGCGCAATGGCTTCGTCGAAGGGCGTTCCGCCTGCGCGGTCTTCAAGAAACACCGCCCTGATCCGCATGCGGCGAGCCAGCGCGACCGCTTGTGTGTGCTGGCTGCGATTGCTGTACAGATGCAGGATGCCGTCCGTGTCGCAATGCAGGTCCAGCACGATGTCGTGTTGCAACGCTTCGGTCAGCAGCGCCGCTTTCATGGCGGCGACGGGATCGAGCGGCGTCAGTTCTGCGGCCACATCGGCGAACAAAGCTTTCGCACTCTTGACGTCGTTATGGGCAATATCGCGTGTAGCCAGCGCTTTTTCCACACCGCCGGTGAGATCGGGAAAACGGCGATTGAAGTTTTCGCCGTTGTCGAGATTGAAGCGCCCGGTATGCGCGCCGAACACGCGCTGCCCCAAACCAATGGGGTTGGCGAACGGGCGCACGACGATCCGCCCGCGAATGCGGCCCGCGTTATCCAGCTTGACCAATGCGTCGAGCAGATGCTGGATTACCAGTAATCCGGGCAACTCATCCGCATGCAGACCCGCCTGGATATACGCGCTGAGCCCCGACCCAACGCCCTCGAAGGTGTGCTTGAACAGGCGATGCGACGCACCCGGCGAGAGGGCGGGCAACTCGGAATATTCGGTCGATAGCGTCACGTCGTTTACCGGAATGTACTTGTTAGTCTAAGATAGACTGTAAAATACAATCGGTCAAACGGAAAAATAACCGGCGTGGATGTTGGCGGGTTCAGCAGGAATGATCTGGTCCGCTGGTGTTTTTTTGCTCATCATTCGGGCTATCGTTGCAGGTAGCCGACTCACGGAGATTTCAATGAAGATCAAGGACTTTCTTGTCGAACGATGGATGGACCGGTACGAGCATGAAGCGCGCTATAACCTCGCTGAAACCTGCGTCGAATCGCTGACAGTGGCGCAATTGCTCGAGCTGACCGGCAAGCGCGAGAGCCTGCTCGACGAGCTGCTTCCCATGAAGCTGACCTATGGAGCGATCGAAGGGTCCGACCGGTTGCGGGCCAATATTGCGGCTTTATATGAGCGGCAGACACCGAAGAATATTGTCGTGACTCACGGCGCCATAGGCGGTAATGCGCTGGTGTACGAGACGCTTGTCGAGCCCGGTGACCGGGTGATCGCGGTGTTGCCAACGTACCAGCAGCATTACTCGATTCCCGAAAGTTATGGCGCCGACGTGCAGACCATGGCGCTGCGTGAAGAGAACGGTTTCCTGCCGGATCTAGACGAGCTTCGCAAGCTGGCGAATCAGAAGACGAAGCTCATCGCCATCAACAACCCGAACAACCCGACGGGCTCGCTGATGGATGACGCCTTTCTCAAGGAGGTAGTCGCCATCGCCCAATCGTGCGGCGCGTACCTGCTGTGTGACGAGGTTTACCGGGGCACGAATCAGGAAGGCTCAGGGTTCACCGCGTCTGTCGCGGATCTCTATGAGCGGGGCATCAGTACCGGCAGCATGTCGAAGACGTGGTCGCTGGCTGGCTTGCGGCTGGGGTGGATTGCAGGACCTACCGACCTGATTCGCGCGGTGTGTATTCATCGGGACTACAACACCATCAGCGTGGGGATGATCGACGATTATCTTGCGTCCATCGCGCTTGAGGCCAAGGACAAGATCCTTGCGCGTAACCATGCCATTACGCGGACCAACCTGGCGGTGCTCGACGACTGGATTGGCCGGGAACCGCTGGTGTCGTATGTGAAGCCCAAGGCCGCAACGGTCTGCCTGCTCAAGGTTGATGTCGATATGTCATCGACCGAATTTTGCACCGCGCTGATCGAGGCGACCGGCGTGATGTTCACGCCGGGCAGCGCGTTCGAAATGGAAGGGTATATCCGCGTCGGTTTCGCGAATCCGCTCGATGTCCTTCAGGAGGGACTAGTCAAGGTCTCCGGTTTCCTGGAAGGCATCGAGCGCCGATAGAGCCAAGCCCCTGCCGTCCGCTCGGCCGGGTTCCTGGACTTCTTCCGGATCCCGACCAGCGCCATGAACTGGCTGGAATGCCGGGTTGGGCATGCCCATCAGAGGCGATACCGGAGCCGCTGATCTGGTGTGCTTCAATGCTCTATATGCAGTGCTGATCAATTCCATTTCGAGGGATAGAGTCATCCGATCATGGGCCCAGCCTCAAAACGGCAGCTGGACCCGACCGCTTTCGCTGTCAGCGAACTCCCGTCTTACTGCGAAATAACCCCTCGCGTACGCGGCAGCGTTCGAGGCCCTCGAACTCCTCCAAAGCCTTGCCACTCAAGAGCAGCATCCGTCATAAAGCAATTCGAATTTTCGTCGTCATGCCTTACCCGGTCATCTCCAATGTTGATGAAGCCAGATAATGTAAGCGTAATATAAATGTTGGCTAAGTGAAGCATCGGCAGAATTGACGCGGCTCTTTGGTTGTTTCCACCACGAAGCACCGGCGTTGGCACGCCATGCCGCCGGTTGGCAAGCAGCGTTGGCCTGGATTCTGTACGATTCCAGTCAATCGATGATTAGCTGTTGCGACGACGCTCCAGTGGAGGGTGCGCCTCTATCGAATCATTGGCTGCGTGAACCTGGGCGCTTCGTCTTCGTCATAGCCGGGACCACATTGCTGAGATTGTGCGTGGACAAGATCATCGTTTTCATACTTCCTGTTTTTGTTGTCCTGATCGGCGCCGAGTTTGCTTACGGCTGGTTCAGGCAACGTAATACCTATCGGCTGAGTGATGCGTTGAGCAGTCTCAGCCAGGGGCTGATAAGCCAGTTGCTGGCGTTGGTCACGCAGCTCTTTCAGATTGGTTTGTATGCCATTGTGTTCAATGCACTGACGTCCACTCCCAACGTCAAGTTCTGGGACACCTGGTACGGCTGGCTGATCGCCATTGTCCTGTTCGATTTCTTCGACTATTGGCTGCATCGCGCGGGGCATGAGTGCGCTGTCATGTGGGCTGCCCATGTCGTCCATCATCAAAGCCAGCACTTCAATTTCTCGACCGCGTTGCGGCAAGAAAGCACCGTCGTGCTCATTGGCTGGATCTTCTACCTGCCCATAGCGGTGATAGGCGTGCCGCCGGAGCAGTTTGGTCTTGCCGGACTCATCGTCCTCTTGTATCAGTTCTGGATTCACACTGAACACGTCGGCAAACTCGGCTGGTTCGATCGCGTGTTTTCTTCGCCTTCCAACCATCGTGTGCATCATGCGGTCAACGACCAGTACATCAACAAGAATTACGGCGGCATGTTTGTGATCTGGGACAGGATGTTCGGGACTTTCGCGGAGGAAGGGGAGCCCTGCGTCTATGGAACGAGGACGCCCCTGCGGAGTTGGGATCCTGGTTGGGCAATCTTTGCGGAATACTGGTCGCTCGTGCAGGCAACGCGGCAAGCGAGGGGGGCAGACAAGTGGCGTATCTGGCTCAAGCCTCCGGGCTGGCGGCCGTCCGACTCCAGTGTCGACCTGCCTGGGGACATTCAGGCGAAGTCCTCTGCTCCAGCGTTCGACCTGGACGCGGCGAGCCGGTTGTATGGAGAGTCGCTTGCCAGCGGCGCTGCGATATTTGCCGTCGTGCAATTTGCCCTGATGATGGGAGCAACGGCCATTTATCTGTGGTACGCGGAAGAACTTTCATATTCGACAGAGCTGGGGCTGACCGCCATTGTCGTCGCCGGGCTCTGGGCTTTAGGCGCTTACTTGCAACGCCGTGTGAGCGTCATCCCGGTCATTCTGGTCGACCTTGCGGGCGTAGCGGCCGCGGTCCTGATGTTCAGGGCCTGACCGTCATTTCCGAAGCCGATCGGGTTTCTCCACAGTCGGCCGCTTCCGCGAGAATCCAGTCACGGAACAATTGCGTGGCGGGGGACATGTGCTTCGATTTCAGCCATGTCAGCCAGTAGCTGCCCGTTCTCACTTCCGAATGGAAAGGGCGAACGAGGAGTTCCGCCTGAAGCTCCCTGGCGAACATAAGCGGGGGAGCCAGCGCTATACCCGCGCCTTGTACCGCGGCTTCCACCATCAAGCGTGACGAATCAAAAACCGGACCGTTGACTGGCCATGGATCGAGTCCGGCTGCGTGAAACCAGCCGATCCATTCGTCGGTGCGATACGAACGAAGCAACGTCTCCTTCGCGAGGTCATGCGGCGCGGCAAGCCTTCGCGCAATATCGGGTGCGCAAAGCACGGTAAGCG
The DNA here is from genome assembly GCF_001544555.2 of Caballeronia udeis. Taxonomy (GTDB): domain Bacteria; phylum Pseudomonadota; class Gammaproteobacteria; order Burkholderiales; family Burkholderiaceae; genus Caballeronia; species Caballeronia udeis. The sequence continues at coordinate 44,290 of NZ_FCOK02000008.1, forward strand.
GGGCATCAAGCAACATGACATTGTGCGTCGCAGGCCAGGCGCCGTCACCGAAGCGAATTGCAAAGTCCAGTCCCTCTGCCGCCAGGTCGACCAGATTGTTATGGGTCATCAGCCGCAACTCCACAAAGGGGTGCGTCTGCCGAAACGACTTGAGCCGTGGCAGCAACCAGCCGACTGCAAAAGTCCCGACAACGCCGATCGTCAGCACTTCGTGAAAACGTCCGCCCTCGAATTGCTTCAGCACGCCCTCGATGCGCCCGAATGCATCGGTCAATACCGGAAGCAACGCGCGGCTTTCATCGGTCATGCCCAGTCCGCGTGGCAAGCGTTTGAACAAGGTAGTGCCGAGCCGTTCTTCGAGCATCCGAACCTGCTGGCTGACGGCAGCCTGCGTCACATTGAGTTCCAGTGCGGCGCGCGTGAAGCTCAGGTGCCGTGCCGATGCTTCGAAAGCGCGCAGGGCGTTCAGTGGAAGATGAGGCCGGATGGAGTTCATGACATAAGTTTTTCTTTACCCAGACAGAAATTATGCTCGCTTGCGGACAAGGCGAAAAGCGACGATATTTTCGTCGCTGCCCGGTGCTTGAGTCCCTCGGGCTATCAGCCGTAAGCGCCTGGCCGATAGCCGGAATTTTTGACAGAAGGAACAATCGTGAAGACATGTCTTTCCATTCCCATCATTCTGGGGGCCTTGCTTTCGATGCAATCTGCTTTCGCCGCCGACGCGGCGCCCGCAGCAAAAGAGACGCGAGTTCTGGAAAGAGTCGTTGTAAACGGGACCAATCGGGAGATGGGCATGGGGGTGTCCGAGTTTCCGCCTGATGCCGCGAAACCCCGTCACATGGCGACCGGACCCGAGGTCTGCTATGTGATGAAGGGCGAGATAATCTTGCAGGTGGATGGGCAACCGGTCCAGGACATCCATGCGGGTGGGAGTTTTCAGATTGCGGCCAATGCAATTCACGTCACCAAGGCTGGGCCTGATGGCGCGACCGTCATCGCAACCTGGATATCCACACCCGGGAAACCGTTCAACGTACCTTCTCCGAATTTGCCGAATTTGCCGAATTTGCCGAATGTCCCGAAGTAATCGGAAACCGCGCGCTCTGTCTTGCGTCAAACGCCGCAGGCTCGATTGAGAGTCAGCCGGGAAAGCACAAGGCGCTTGTTTCGCTTGATCTGTGCCAGTCACCAAAACACCTTCTCACCTCATATTCAGCTTGCTTGCCTACGGAGATTTCATGCGTCCCGGTTTTTCAAGAAGTTACTGATTTCCACCTTGGTGTCTTCATGTTTTCTCGCGTCCAGCGCATATTCACAAAGCGCAAAAAAACAGCAGGAAATCTCCGCCGTAATTGACCGCGCAATACGTCCGGTGATGCAGGAATACAAAATTCCAGGTATGGCGGTGGCGGTAACCATCAACGGAGAGAGTTATTTTTTCAACTATGGCGTGGCGTCACTCGAAACACGGCGGCCGATTACAAACGAAACTCTCTTTGAGATGGGATCGGATAGCAAGACATTTACGGCAACACTGGCCTCGTATGCGCAGGTCAATGGCAAGCTTTCGTTGTCCGACAACGCCAGCAAATATTTGCCATCCCTGCGCGGCAGCAGCTTTGACAACATCAGTCTGCTCAATCTGGGCACGCACACGGCCGGTGGTCTCCCGTTGCAAGTGCCTGACGGTATTCACAATACGGATCAGTTGATGGGATACTTCCGGCACTGGCAACCCACTTATGCCGCGAGCACATACAGAGCGTACTCGAACCCGAGTATCGGCATGCTCGGCATGATCGCTGCCCGAAGCATGAATGAGTCTTTTGACGACGCGATTGAAAAGACGTTGTTCCCCATGCTTGGAATGACGCACAGCTATATCAACGTGCCGCCGGATCAGATGAAGGATTACGCCCAGGGCTACACCAAGCAGGGCGCGCCGATCAGGCTGAACGCCGGGGTTCTCTCCTCGGAAGCGTATGGGGTGAAATCGAACACGGCCGACATGGTCAGGTTTATTGCAGCCAACATGCAGATGATCAAGATTGACAGCAAGTTGCAACGCGCGATTGACAACACCCACGCCGGATATTTCAGGTCAGGCGAAATAACGCAGGACCTCATATGGGAGCAATACCCCTATCCCGTGGAACTGAAGCAGGTTTTGGAAGGCAATTCGGACAGGATGATTTTGCAGGCCACGAAAGCAACCGAGTTAATCCCTCCGCTCCAGCCGCAACCCAATTCGCTGATCGACAAAACCGGATCGACCAATGGGTTTTCATCCTACCTCGCGTTTGTTCCCGCTCAAAAATTGGGCATCGTCATACTTGCAAATAAAAGTTATCCCATCGCTCAAAGGGTGACCGCTGCATATCAGATATTGACCCAACTTGGCAGTCAGTCCAGTCCACGGAACTGACCGTTTTTTGCGTAGCTTCGCCAAAGACGTATTGACAGGTGCATGGAAGACCAGAAGGTGCGCACGAGGTGCTGCGAAACGAGCCTTTTATTCGCTATGAGCGCTCTGTGCTGGGCGGTCAGTTGGCCGATCGCTACCTGCGCGACCATCAGATTCATCCGCATCAGCGGCTCGAGATCGACGGCTTGCTGGCGATCGCCGCACTGGTCGATCAGGGCATAGGTGTATTGCTGTTGCCGGACTGGGTGTCGCTCTGGTCGAGTGGCATGTCGCTGGCGCGGCTGCCGTTGCCGGGCCGGACGCCAGTGCGCCCGGCCCGTGTCCAAAGGTACGGCACGGGGCAGCTAGCCCTTGGGGGTCGTGCCGTGAATTCTGGCTGCGTGCAGGAAACTTGCCATAGCAATCTCGACCGATGCAAATCGGGACGCAACGGGTGGTTCGCCCTTTCCTTACAGAACAGATCGTAAGTCGCCAACAAACCTGGAGCGGTAATCCGTAATCCGCGAGGCGCCGGCACTCCAATTTCCCGGAAAATATCTATTGTCTGCAGGTTGCCCGAGCGCCGCCGTTTAACGTGCCAGTAGAATATGAAACAATCCAGGCGCGGCATCGGATTCAGTAAATACCTTATAAGATTTTTTCCGATACTCGGGGCGACATGCGACTGGCTGACTTCATCTTACGTGACATGGAAACAATCCTGGGGCAATGGGAGGGGTTCGCGCTTACCTTGCTGCCTGCCCCGGCAGACATGAAGTCGCTGGCATTGCGTGATCATGCGCGGCAGATCCTGGAGGCCGTGGCAAAGGACTTGTCGACATCCCAGACCAAGGAGGCCCAACTCGAAAAATCAATGGGGCGAGCCCCCAGATTGATCGGAGCCCCGGAGACAGCCGCGCAAACGCGCGCCGTTTTGCGGGCGCGAGGGGGTTTCGACATCAACCAGCTAGCCGCCGAGTACCGTGCGCTGCGTGCCAGCGTTCTTCGCCTGTGGATAGATGAGTGCCAGCCTGAGGCTCCTCATGCGGATGACGTGATCCGGTTTAACGAGGCCATTGACCAGGCGCTCGCCGAATCGATCAGCTTTTTCAGTGTCCAGGTGGACCAGGCTCGTAACCTCTTGCTTGGGATGCTTGGGCACGACATGCGCAGTCCGCTCCAGACCATCCAGATGACAGCGGTGTATCTGGCGAACCTGAATGCCGGGGACAAAGTATCCGGAGCCGCTTCTCGCTTGATCAGGAGCGGCGGTCGCATGCAGGCGCTCCTGGGCGATATGCTTGACTTCAATCGAACGAACCTGGGCCTGGGGATCAATATTGCACCCACCGATGTCGTTCTCGCGAATCTGCTAGCCGATGAACTGGACCAGTTGCGAGCAGCGCATCCGGAACGCCGGGTGGAACTGGAGGTGGCGGGTGACTCCCAAGGTGTTTGGGACGGCCGACGTTTGCAACAGTTACTCGGTAACCTGGTGACGAATGCAATCAAGTACGGAGCATCTGACGCTCCGGTCCGCGTGGTGATGACTTGCGGGGAGACGGACGTCAGCTTCGAGGTCAGGAACCAGGGGCCTGCTATTGATGGGTCGAGTCTGGACCGGATCTTTGATCCTCTCCAGCGTGGGCTGAATCAGGTAAAAACCTACGATACCGACGGCAACCTGGGACTTGGGCTGTACATTGCGCGTGAAATTGCCAAGGCCCATGGGGGTGAGATCGCAGCGAGGTCCGACGAAACAGAAACCGTGTTCGCCGTGCGTCTGCCACGCCGCAAATAGCGCGATATTGTTATCGCCGTGGACCTTGTCGAAGATGTTTTGCGGGGGGCTTCGTCAATGACGGAAACTCATCACCAGGGCGGCCAACTTGTTCGGTGGCTGCCCTTTCTGGCTATAGCCGTCAAACGAGTGATCAACGAGGTGTTTGTGCACGTCGCCGTCATCGTCCAACGCTGTAAAGGCCACAATTACCGTTTCGCTGGTACGTGAATCCTGCCGCAAAGCGAAGGTGGCCTCGTAGCCGTTGCATTCGGGCATGGAGATATCCATGAGGATGACGTGGGGTGCCCAGTGTGTTCCGATCGCGATGGCTTCCAGTCCACCGAAAGCGACCCGGCATTCCATGCTCTCGAACGACAAATAGCTTGCCATTGCTGCGGCGGCATTCTGGTTGTCGTCGACCACTAAAACGCGCAACGGCATTCCGGCGAGGTCGAAGCTGCGCCTGATCCATGGATAAGATGCAATTTTGATGGCATTTGAATGCATATGTTCTCCGGGGTAGAGAGCATGACGCATCATGCATGCCGCGTCGCATTTTTGTTGGACCACCTCCCTCGGTGCAACACGCCGACACGGTTCAAAGAGATCAATACTCGCGCCATTTCAGCCGAACCCTGGTGATTTCATCTAGTCCGGGTTGATCTGGTGGGGCGGTCGACCTGAATCGGTCATGGTTGCCTTGACCGACTTCTACCGTAGTGATGGCTCGTCGGTCAGGGGCTGGGATTGAGCGTCGCGCATTGATCATGCCGCGGTGGCATAACGGACGCCAGGTTTAACGGACAGGTGCATAATCGGGCCGCAGTCAGCCAGTCTTTGCTTTCAAATGGTAATGTTTGATCGCTAACTTCGTTTTTTGCTCCGCGTTACCCGACCAGAGCCGGCGAATCAAAGACGACTGCACTTCGTCACGGAGCAACGGTGACAACCATCGCCACAGCAGACGAAGAATCCACGCCATCGTTCACGGTAGTGGGAATTGGCGCTTCCGCAGGCGGACTCGAGGCGATCTCGGAGTTACTCGCAGGAATTGCGCCTTCCAGCGGCATGGCCTTCCTGGTCGTCCAGCATCTGGCGCCGTTCCGGCCCAGCCTGCTTCCGGCGATTCTGTCGAAGCGTACTTCGATGGCAGTCATCGAAGCCATCGACGGTATGGTCATCGAAATCGACCATGTCTATGTGATCCCGCCCAACACGAGCATGTCGATCGCACAGCGCTGTATCAGGCTGCAGCCGCGAGGAGAAACTCTTGGGCCGCCGATGCCGATCGACGACCTGTTCGATTCGCTCGCCAGCGATTTGGGCGTCGACGCGATCGGCGTGATTCTGTCCGGCAACGGCTCGGACGGTGCGCTTGGCCTCCAGGCCATCCAAGGCGAAGGCGGCATCACCTTTGCGCAGGACACGGTGTCGGCTCGCCACAGCAGCATGCCGCGCGCGGCAATCAGCCTCGGTTGCGTCGACAGCGTGCTGGCGCCACGTGACATCGCCAGCGAGATCGCCCGCATTGGAAGCTACCCTAAGCGCGCGCTGGATCAACTCGAATTGATGGGATCCGCTACGGATCCTGGTGACCGGAGCCTACGCCCCCTGTTTCGCCTGCTACGCCGCGCCTGCAACATCGACTTTACCTACTACAAGCGTGGCACTATCCAACGCAGATTGTCGCGCCGCATGGCGTTACGCGAAATGACCTCGGTCGTCGACTATGTTGCCCTGCTCGGTTCCGATGCAGCGGAAACGCTGGCATTAGGCCGGGACCTGCTGATTCGCGTGACCGAGTTCTTCCGGGATCCAGAAACGTTCGACGCACTCACCCGGACTGTCTTCCCGCGGTTGATCGGTGAGCAGGACACGCCCGCACCCATCAGGATCTGGGTGCCCGGCTGCGCGAGCGGCGAGGAGGTGTACTCGATCGCCATCTGCCTCCTGGAGTATCTGGACGAGCGTGTCTCCAGCACGCAGATCCAGTTCTTCGGCACGGATGTCAGCGCCGATGCGCTGGAAACGGCGCGCGCCGGCCGCTACATCGAAAACATTGCACGCAACGTCTCGCCCGCGCGGCTCGAACGGTTCTTCGTGCGAGATGGCGATCACTACTGCATCAACAAGTCGGTCAGGAGCCTCTGCACGTTCGCGCGCCACAACGTCGCGACCGATCCGCCGTTTTCGAGGATCGACCTGATCAGTTGCCGCAATCTGCTGATCTACCTGGACCCGATGCTCCAGCGAAGCGTCATGCCGCTGTTTCACTATGCGTTGGCTCCCGACGGTGTGCTCATGCTGGGGCCGTCAGAATCGGTGGGTACATCCTCCGAGCTATTCAGCGTGATTCCTAGTGTGTCGAGCAAGCTCTTTGGCAAGAAGCCCCGTCCTGGACGTCCCCGGATGGGCCTGCCCGCGTCAACGGTCACACCGCAAACATTTATCTCCGCCAGACCTGCGCCCGGTGGTCGCGAGACTCCGACGCGTGCCGAACTGCTACGGCGAGAAATCGACCGCATGACCTTAGCCCGGTACACACCACCAAGCGTCCTGTGCGACGAGGAGTTGAATGTCCTCGAGTTTCGCGGCGACACTTCCGCGTATCTGGTCAATCCCAGCGGACCGCCGAGCAGCAGTCTCAAGCGACTGGCGCGACCGGAAGTTTTTCTGGCCATTGACGAGGCAGTCAGGCAGGCGCGTCGCGAGGCGACGGTCATCCGTAGAGCAAGCCTGCGGTTAAGCACCACTGGCGACGCTAAAAACGCTGCGCTCGAGGTGCATCCGGTACAGGTCGCCGACCTGCCGGGGCGGTGGTATCTGATCTTCTTCGAAGCGCCGGGAGGTGGCCTCAACTCACTGCCTCAGGCGAGGCGCGAATCCCTGACAAGCTTCGTCGTGCACGCTTTACGGCGAGGCAAAGGACGACCGGGCCACGGGGCTCCCGGTGATAGGGACCTTGAAATCGCGCGACTCGACGCCGAGCTCGAGGGTAGCCATCGTCATTTACTGGCGGTGCTCGAAGAACATGAGCGAGCACGGGAAGACCTGAGGGCAAGCGAGGAAGAACTGCTGTCGAGCAACGAGGAATTCCAGAGCACCAACGAGGAACTCGAGACCGCCAAGGAAGAGCTGCAGTCTGTCAACGAAGAGTTGACGACAACCAATGACGAGCTGCGTTATCGCAACCATGAACTCAAGACCGCCAACGACGAAGTCGCTCGCGCGCGCGACTTCTCGCAGGCGATCGTCGAGACCATGTCCGAACCTCTGCTCGTGCTCGAGGCTGATCTCAAGATCACCCTGGCTAACCGCGCGTTTTATCAAACCTTCCAGACATCGCCCGACATAACCATCGGCACAAAGCTGTATGCCCTGGGCAACGAGCAGTGGAATATTCCCGCACTGCGGGAGCTGCTCGAGGAGCTTTTGCCGCAGAGGACCAGTGTTCGGGACTATCAGATCACTCATGAATTCCCGGGCATCGGGCTACGAACGATGCAATTGAGCGCGATGCGCATCGCGTGGCCGGCCCAGGCGCTCATCCTGCTGACCATCGCCGATGTGACGCAGCAGCATCAGGCATTCGGCCGTTTGCAATCAGCGGATCAACAAAAAGACGAATTCCTCGCGATGCTCGCGCATGAGTTGCGCAATCCCCTCGCAGCCATTCGCAACGGTTTGCAGGTCTGGGAACGGGAGGGCGCTGACAAGGAAACACAAAAGATTGCACGCGTGGGAGCACAACGGCAACTCGATCACGAGATCCGTCTGGTCGAGGATCTGCTGGATGTGTCGCGAATCACGCGCGGCATCATTGTTCTTAAGAGCGAGCCGATCGACCTGGTCGAGACAGTGCGTCGTGCGATCGAGGCAATGCGCCCGGAATTCGAGGACTGCCAACACGAAGTCACGCTCGCATTCCCGATGGGCGTGCTGCCGATCGACGGGGATGCGATGCGGATCGAACAGATCGTCACCAACCTGTTGGGTAACGCAATCAAATACACGCCGCCGGGCGGTCATATCCGGATCTCGATCGAAAGGCATCTCGATGATGCGCTGCTCACCGTGGTCGACAGCGGCATTGGCATGACGGCGGAACTCATCCCGACGATCTTCGATATCTTTGTCCAGGCCGAGCGCTCGCTGGATCGCAAGGCTGCGGGCCTCGGTCTTGGCCTGGCGCTGGTGCATCGCCTGGTCGGATTGCATGGCGGCACCGTACGTGCGTATAGCGAAGGACTTAACCGGGGTAGCAAATTCGTGGTTCGCCTGCCGGCCATGTCGCGCGGTACTGCGGCTGAAGAGCCGGACCATGTGGCGATCCATTCTGCGCCGTCGCTTGGCGCCATGCGCATTCTTGTTGTGGATGACAACGTCGATGCGCTGGAAAGCAGCGCGGCGCTGCTGCGGATCGACGGGCACGATGTGCAGACTGCGCGCGATGGCCCAGCCGCGCTTCTCTGTGTCGAACAATTCAGCCCTGAAGTCGTGTTACTCGATATCGGTCTGCCTGGGATGGACGGCTACGAGGTCGCTCGCCGTATACGCGTGATGCCTGATCAGCACGATACCTTGCTGATTGCCCATAGCGGGTACTGTGAAGAGGTGCATCTCCAGCGAGCCACACAAGCGGGTTTCGATCACCACCTGATCAAGCCGGCCGACCTTAGCCAGCTGAGTGCATTGGTTGCATTGTGTCGCGAGAGACGCGTCCGTTAATCGCCCACTCAATCGGCCCATTCAATCGGCCCATTCTCCTCACACCGTCACAGAGCCCTTAAGGAGCAATATTTACATGCCGGCTCCATTTTCGGTGCCAAATGCGGCGAATTTCCCTCAATTTTTACGATGCATCGCCAGCGTCGATCAATATATTTGTTCTGATGTAAAACGTTTGCGTCCTTTTGCGATTTTGCAGCGGCGACCATACTCACTCCTCGTACTTACACGCCTAAAGGGCTAGTGCTGTCGCATCGAACCGCCATCGCGGATGTCGTGAATTCTTGCGCAGAAGGGGAATGAACGATGAATCACGATGTCAGGAAGCTGTTGTACGTGTCCCGTAGCGCCTCCGTGCCTTCGCGCGCCCGCTTCGAGAAGGAAAAGTGGGACATCGAAATAGTGCGACCCCACCTCGCTGCGAAAAGGATGCTTAGTTCCTTCCCTGCATCAGCAGGTGTCGTGGATTTTTCGACATGTCAGCTACCTGAGGATATCGCGTCTCTGGTCGATTTGTTATCGCACTCGCGGATTGCCTGGGTCGCGCTCGTCAGTCCGGGCCAAATCGAAGACGAAGTGGTGAAGCGGCTCATCCGCGATTGCTGCTTCGACTTTATAACGCTGCCCATTCCGGACGACCGGATCGTCGGCGCCGTCGGCCACGCCTACGGCATGGTCGCGCTGCGCGAAATGGCATCGAACGACGGCGGTCCCGAAGGCGAAATGGTCGGCTCATGCGACGCCATGCTCGCGCTCGCAATCTCGATCGGCAAAGTGGCAATGAACGATGCTCCCGTATTCATCTCGGGGGAGTCCGGCACGGGCAAGGAACTGACTGCGGTTGCGATCCATGCACGCTCTGTGCGACGCGATCAGCCATTTGTCGCGATCAATTGCGGCGCAATTCCGGCCTATCTGCTGCAGTCGGAACTCTTCGGTTACGAACGTGGTGCATTCACGGGCGCAGATCAACGCAAGATCGGTCGTGTGGAAGCCGCGAACGGCGGCACGCTGTTCCTCGATGAAATCGGCGACTTGCCGCTGGAAAGCCAGGCGAGCCTGCTGCGCTTTCTGCAGGAACGCAAGATCGAACGCCTGGGTGGTCTCGCTTCGACTCCGGTCGACGTGCGCATCATCTGCGCGACGCACATCGACATGGAGGCCGCGATGGCAGAAGGCCGGTTCCGTGCCGACCTGTATCACCGCCTGTGCGTGCTGCGAATCGATGAACCGCCGCTCCGTGAGCGCAGAGCCGACATTGAATTGCTCGCGAAGCATATGTTCAACCGCTTCAAAAACGATGCAAGCGGACGTCTGCGCGGCTTCGCACCCGATGCGATTGCGGCGCTTTACAACTATGGCTGGCCCGGTAACGTTCGCGAGTTGATCAACCGTGTGCGGCGCGCGATCGTGATGTCGGATGCGCGACAGATCAGCGCGCTTGATCTCGAGCTTGGTGAATACGCGGAGACCGCACCGGTGTCGCTGGCGCGGGCGCGAGAAGTGGGCGAGCGCCAAGCCATCGAATTCGCGTTGTTGCGCAACCGGGGCCGTCTCGCAGATGCCGCGCAGGACCTCGGGATCTCGCGGGTCACGCTGTATCGGCTGTTGAGTACCTATGGCATGCGGCCACCGGCGATAGACTCGCAAGATGCCGTTGTGAACCTTCTGGCGGAGTAAGCCTGTCGTTCAGCCCGAATGGACTTCGCGACGGGTCTGCAGAGAATGTCTCAAACGTCCGCTTTCGAGCGGACCGAGTGACCGATGAGGGGTGGCGGTTAAAGCGTTTGACGCTACCGAGTACGCGTTAGCGGCCCATGAAGTACTACCGATGTAGAGCGCTGGTGTAAGCACGTCAGGACAGCAGCACAAGCCCGCTTGGCAATCGACGCCGGCGGGCTTTCTGTTTTGCGGCTCCCCATGAACCCGCGACTAGCAGTCATTGCAGTTGCGGGTTTCTTTCTGTCGATGCGTTTTCATCGGTATGGAAGGGGCCAAAGACCAAGGAACCGACGGTTATGAAAACCCTTCTGATCGCAACGTAAAAGGGCGGTGTCGGCAAGTCGGCATTGCTCTGCCAGCTCGCCCACTACCTGAACTTCGTCGTGCAGTGGCGCATGCCCGTGATCGACCTGGACGACCAGGCCAACAGCAGCCGGTCGCTCGAGAGAGCGCACAAGGCAAGCGCATTGGGCATCAGGGTGTCGAGCCTTTTCATGAACGACGCGCTTGATGTCGGTGGCGATCTCCCGGCTTTCTCGATGGTAAAAGCCGATGACGTGCTGCGGCGTCTGGTCGAACAGCCCGAGGAACTCACCCGGTATCACGCGAACCGTACGCTTCGAAGAACAGCACGTAAGCTGCTAACAAATTCGCGTCGTCATCGGCGATGAGCAGTCGCTTCGACATAGCAGTAGATATTCAGCCTCTCCGCATTGCCCCCTATCTGCAGCAATTTGAAGACCTAATAGAATCATTTGAGCGAGTTGCGGATACTATGGATTCGGCAAATACTTCATAAGACGTTTTCTTTTCGGGGTTAGACATGCGACTGGCCGACTTCATTCTGCGTGACATGGAAGCGATCCTGGGGCAGTGGGAGGCGTTCGCTCTCACCCTGTTACCGGCAGCCGCAAACATGAAATCGCTGGCGTTGCGGGACCATGCGCAACAAATCCTGGAGGCTGTAGCCAAGGACTTAACGACTTCCCAGACCAGGGAAGCGCAAAGCGAAAAGTCGATGGGCCGAGCCCCGCAACTGATCGGAGCCTCGGAGACCGCGGCACAAACGCATGCACTCTTGCGCGCGCGAAGCGGGTTCGAAATCAACCAACTGGCCGCTGAGTACCGCGCACTGCGTGCCAGCGTTCTTCGGTTGTGGATGGACGCCTGTCAGCCCGAGACGCCTCATCCGGGCGACATCATGCGATTCAACGAGGCGATCGACCAGGCACTTGCCGAATCGGTCAGCTTTTTCAGCGCTCAAGTAGACCAGGCTCGTAATCTCTTCCTTGGCATGCTAGGGCATGACATGCGCAGTCCGCTCCAGACCATCCAGATGACAGCGGTGTATTTGGCGGCGCTGAACGCTGGAGACAAGGTCTCGGGAGCTGCGTCCCGTTTGATCCACAGCGGCGCTCGCATGCAAGCGCTGCTGGACGATATGCTCGATTTCAATCGAACTAAGTTGGGACTGGGTATCAATATTTCTCCGACCAGCGTCGACCTGGCTGATCTGTTTGCCGATGAACTGAATCTGTTGCGAGCAGCGCATCCGGACCACCAGATCGATCTGGAAGTGGAGGGAGACTCTCAGGGTGTTTGGGATGGCCGACGTTTGCAGCAGTTACTCGGCAACCTGGTCCTGAATGCGATCAAGTACGGAGCGCCAGAGGCGCCAGTACGAGTGATAGTAACCGGCGAGGAGGAGGAAGTCCGTTTCGAGGTGAAGAATATCGGAGTCGCCATCGAGCGACAGACTCTGGATCAGATCTTTGATCCTCTCAGGAGAGGCCCGGATCAAGAGAACAAATACGACACGGATGGCAACTTGGGACTCGGGCTGTATATCGCGCGCGAGGTTGCCAAGGCCCATGGCGGCAACATCGAAGCGCGCTCCGACGAGGTCGAAACGGTGTTCGCTGTGCGCCTGCCGCGCGTTAAATAGTGCGGGATATCTTCGTCGCTAAATATCTCCACGGTTTTCGCGGTACCAGAAAAATCGCACAGGTAATTCGCTGGCGTAATCCCCTCATCAAAGCACCGGGCGTCTGATCGATGCCCTTGAATGTCTGCTACGGAGAAAGTTGGACTGCTGAAATAGGTCGACTTCTGTCCAAGGCGGACCGATCAATGGTGGCCCGCTCCGCCAGTCAACTTCGGACGGGGTTCGGCCAATAACAGCTGTCGATGCCAGCTCACGAATCCGAGCCAATCTACGGGTTGGAAGGCAGAATCACTTCTGCCCCACCGGAGCAATGAGCAGGCTGCCACATTCGTTCTGCGCTCGGACGTCCTGCTTTCCAGACAGGTCGTCGCCCGTCAAACTAACGTGTCGCATGGCGACCTGGTCATAGGTGCGCCATGTAGTCGTAGCGCTAGCTCGGCCGCGTTCCTTGGCTTCGTACATGGCTTCGTCTGCTTTCCTGACCAGGTCATCAGCGGTGTCGCCTTGCTCAAGCACGGCTACTCCAAGGCTGGCGCGCATCATGTACGGGTTGTTGCGTACCGTGATTGCCATGGCGAGTGCCCGTGCTATTTCCTCAGCGGTTTGGGTGGCTATTTCGCGCGCGTGCGTTGCCCCGACAATCACAAGAAATTCGTCACCGCCCAACCGGCCGACTGCACCACGAGTACCCACCGCGACCCGGACCCGGTCCGCAAGGATCACAAGGGCCTCGTCGCCCGCCTGATGTCCGTGCGTGTCGTTTAGTTGCTTGAAATCGTCCAGATCGACGAAGATCGCCGCCACTCTGCCGATTGCATCGGGTAACGAGACCGCCCGATGCAGCAGGTCCTTAATACGTCCCCGGTTAAATAAACCGGTGAGTCTGTCAGTTTCCGACAGGCGCCGCAGTTCTTCTTTGCCTTTTAGCAGCTTGGCGACCAGTGCCATTATCCACAATGAGAAGCCGATAAGGATGAACGAGATGACGAGGGCCATGACCACGTACACGCGGCGCATCTTGAAGTAGTCATCCAGCGCTTCGGCAACCGAGAGACCAGCAACGACCATCAGGTCATAACGGTCGATTGACCGGCTAGCGACGATTCGTTCGATATGGTCGACCGGGTCCACCACAGTACCGTCGTGCGTGTGTAGAACGGCGGCGTACCCGTCGGGTAGCGGCCCACCGGTGGTGCTGGGTGCCTCGCCTGCCCGGCGAGACAACGTAAAACCATGACGGGAAACGACTGCGATCAGGCCATGCTCGCCCAGTGCGGCGCTATTGTAGAAACCGTCGGTAAGGTAGGCCGGGTCCTCTGAGACAACAACAACGCCGCCGAACGTGCCGTCGGGCCGGTTGATGCGCCGCGTCGCCTGAACTGACCATTGCTTCGATACTCGCCCGATCACCGGTTTGCTGATGAATAGTCCCGCTCCGGGATTTAACCGATGCACAAGGAAGTGTTCGCGATCGCTAAGATCGACCACCCCGAAAAACTTGAGGGTCGAGGCCAGAACATGGCCGTCCGCGCCAACAACCGTCACCTGCAGCGCGGTGTCTGCGCTGATCAGCCCGCGCGTTTCGTACTGTGCGAGGTCGAACGTTTTTGGTGCGCTTTCATAGCCGTACTTGATCAGCAGCGCGATTTCGTCGACATCGTGAACAGTCTTCAGGGTGTGGTTTTGAAGCGAGCGCACCAGGGTCTGGGCCGCATCCTCCGTTTCGCGCAGCACCCCGACCTTCTCGATATGCAGTCTCACGGAGATCGTGATCCACAGCACACAAAGGACGATGAGAGTCAGTACGGGAATGAATATCAGTGCACGGGGCAGTGACTTGCCCCTCTCAAGACCCGGCAGAGTCGGCTCCATAATTCCCTCAAAATCCTTTTTTCTAGCTTCTAATTCTGTCCCACGCACGATTGACATCATGCCCTGAACAGAAGTCGATTTGTTCGCCTCCTCAACAAATCGTCACGCGCGGGCGTATTCGGCCCAAGGGGCGACATTGCGAATTTATCCGTCCTTTGCCCCTGTGGCAACGCGACGTTCTTCGCTCATTCGTCCCGCGTTGTTTGCCGTGGAGAAAGCCGAAGCAAGTAACCGTTTCATGAAGAGTGAACAGAAGTTGGGGGAGTGGATGCGAACGTGGTGAGCTTTCGACAAGTCACTTCCGGCAGAGGCGATGATGGATTCGCAATGGACCGCTGACTTGCCGCGAGTCGGCGCTCACGACGTTGTTTCCTCGTGAGCGTCCAACGGATCGCCGCGGGCGTCACCGTCGGCCGCCGCGTGGACACTCACGCCGTGGGACCGGCACGTCCCCGATTGAATATCCTAAGTAATGCCAACAGAATCACAGAGTCTTTCAGTTTCTTGACGAGCGAGTGGATGGCGGTACTACCCAGTGCTATCCGATTGCGCCTCAAGTCAACCCTGACGAAGGTGCTCACGTAGATGTTTGCAACCGCCGTCTTGAACCCACCGTCACTGACGATGCTCCCAGCCAGTGCAATTCACGTGAGACATGTCCATAGCGTCATCGTCAAAGACGATGCGTCGCTTGTCGAACGACGCAACAAAAGCGGGCAGGGCCCGCTTTTGTTGCCTTTACTTGGGCCAACCTGCGAAAACTTATTTCTTCTCGGTCGTCGCGGTCGTTCTGGCAACCGCATTTTTCGCTAACGCAGTCGAGGCGGAGGACGCAGCACTAACGTTGCTTTCCGCGATTTCCACCACTTGTTTTGCGGCCTTTTTGGCCGCGTCGTACGCGGAGTTTGCCGTGTCGCTGGCGGTTCCGATAGCGGACTTCCATGCGGACACGAGAGCCTCGCTGCCTGCCGGCGCGTTCTTCGCGAGACTGTCAACGAACGTCTGCACGTCGTGCTGCGACTGCTTGAAATGCCCCTCGCTGACCGCTGTGAATTCGCCTTGGGTACTGGTGACGATTTCGGAGACGTGGCGCCAGTACGACTGCAGTTTTTCTGCCGTCGGGGGTGTCTGCAGCGCGAAGAGACCCTGCGGGTCCTTGGCCGCCAAGGCCTTACCGACGACTTCCTGATTTTCGGCGAGCGTCGACTTGATCACTTGCACATTCAATTGGATTAGCTTTTCGAATCCTTCGAAAGCTTTGAACGTGAGACCAAACAGCGAGTCGTAAGCGGCTTTCTGCGTGGCAAACAATTGTTCCGGGGTAAAACTGCTCATCAGTAACTCCGTAGGAATAAATGTGGTCAAAAATGATCTTGTTGCGGCGCAGCGAAAGTCCCATTCTAAGGATAGGCGGGCGAGTGTCAATCATTTGTTTCCCTCGTTGACTGATATATCCGTGGATTAGCAGCAGTAGGAAGGTACAAATCAGTAACAACTGCCTTTTCACAAATAAAATCGCTAATTTGTTTAGTCATCTCATCGTGCGGTCATACCGGAAAATTGAGTACGACTGTGCGATTATGCCTGTGCGGTTCGAAGTGTCTGCCGAAGCTTCTTGCAGAACGGCACGTAGAAGATTAACCATCTCAGCAACGAGTGTGAACCTGCGAATATTTTCTTACTTGACACAAGTCACCCGCCCATTGATTATTCCCAATGAAAATAAGAAATGAATCGTTGCCAGGTGCATAACCGGCAATTAACCTGCTTTAACAACGTGTCACAAGAGAGTCATTGTGAATGCGTAGCATTAACTGACGCCGCAAAAAAGTCGGCGCTGAATAGTATCGATATAAACTGAGAGATGCAGTGCAAATGGGACGACATACTTATCCAATCGGGCACCTCGAGCGCAGTCACGAGGACAACGCCCTTCGGCGCGCTATCGGGGCGCGCCTCGACCGAGCCCTCCACAGGGCTGGCATGAGTTCGGCGAAGGCAGCGAAGCGACTGAGCGTCAGCGAGAACGACGTGCAGTACTGGCGACGCGGAATTACGGTTCCGCCTCTGCACGCTTTTACGCGCATGGCTGCCATCCTTGACGTCGACGTTCATTGGCTCTGCACGGGTCAAACTCAGATTACTCACGCTGCGGTCTTGTGAAAGCGAAAAGCAGAGCCGGGGCGGACGAAGAGGCGCAGCACGGTCGATGCGACCTTCGAATATTTCGTGATCGCCCTTATTGAATAGTTGGACAGGAGCGACTGGCCAAAGGCCATATTTATTCTTCTGACGTTTCAGGGAGCGAGGTGAGCCCGGCGTGCTTGAAGCATACCGCGCAGCTCGTGCGGTATTCATCTGCCCAACGGCCCACAGCTGAAAGCCGCTAGCGAAATCCCGGCAGCGTCGAAATTGCGCTCGACACGGGTTGCCGCTTAATGCAGATATAGAGGTTTCTTTGACCGCAGTAAGGATAGGGGAAGACATGCCCAAACGAATTGCGTACGTAACGGGTGGTATGGGCGGCATTGGAACGGCGATATCCCAGCGCCTTCATACCGATGGGCTGACCGTAGTGGCGGGCTGCGGGCCTAATTCACTCCGCCGCGAAAAATGGCTTGCCGAGCAGGCCGCGCTTGGTTTCACCTTCATCGCTTCCGAAGGCAACGTCGGTGATTGGGAATCGACTGCCACAGCGTTTGACAAGGTCAGGAAAGAGGTTGGTGAGATTGACGTGTTGGTGAATAACGCGGGTATCACGCGCGACGGCGTGTTTCGCAAGATGTCGAAGGAAAACTGGAACGACGTTATCGATACAAACCTGACGAGCCTCTTCAACGTAACCAAGCAGGTAGTTGAGGCAATGGTCGCCAAAGGCTGGGGGCGAATAATCAACATCTCGTCGGTGAATGGACAGAAGGGCCAGTTCGGGCAGACCAATTACTCGACCGCCAAGGCCGGTATTCATGGTTTCACCATGTCACTTGCTCAAGAAGTGGCGACAAAGGGTATCACCGTGAATACCGTCTCGCCGGGCTACATCGGCACCGATATGGTTCGAGCCGTCAAACCTGAGGTGTTGGAGACCATCGTCGCGAGTATCCCGGTGCGGCGTCTCGGGGAACCCTCTGAAATTGCGTCGATCGTTTCGTGGATCGCCGGTGACGAAGCCGGCTTCGCAACGGGCGCCGACTTCTCTCTTAACGGCGGCCTGCACATGGGATAACGCGGCGCTAAGGCGCCAGGCTCGAACACCGGTAACGGCGCCAGGGGGCGTAGCGTCGTCAGCCGAACCCCGCACCGCGTTCGGTTCGCGGCAACCTTCGCGGGCGAGTTCCAAGCTGTAGGGGTGGGCATGTAGATGACATCCACAAGGCCAAAATCAAGGGGCATTCGGCATGCATCGGACGTACAACTACAAAGACTTCACCATCAAGGTGGAGACTGAGGCGGTGGCCGTAATCGCTGGCGAAAGGGTTCCTGCGACGCCAGCGGGATACATCGCAGACGTCAGCATAACGAAGAACGGGAGCCTCGCGGCTACTCGACGCCTCGACTTCTGCGAGATTGCAGAGCGCCCATTGGGCACCCCGGCTGAGGCTTTGATGCGCGGCTACGGTGCCGCCCAGCAGGTTATCGACCGGATGAAGAGCGCTATTGACCTGCCGTCCGCGTTGAAGGGGGGGTGAGTACGACGTTCATTTTCGCGGCGTTGGACATCGCGATCCGGATGCGTGGATGCGCGGTTGGCGACTTCCACCGAAGAGAGGAGCCCCGAGCGTGGCATCGCCAGATGGTGGCGAGGCGGCCCCTGCCGCGCCCCCTGCGTGCAAACGAGGGGGCGGTCCACTCAGCCTTTAGGTTTGCCTTTCGTGCGCTGGGCCACTTGCGCACCCTTTTGACCTTGCGTCTTCCCAAGGGACTTGCTTGGTGCCGCAACCTCCTTCTTCCTGCTCGGCATATCAGTTTCAGCCGCGTGACTCGGCGGGGCCTTTCTTGGTGATGGCATTTTGACCTCCTTCGCGTGTCGAATAGACACAATGTTAAAAATAGGCCGCGCGTGGTCGGGAATCAAGAAGACTTGCTTCAGCGATGGCGATATTCCTTTCCATCGACGCGATTTCTTCGCAAAACATGCGTCTGGGCGCACGTTGTCCTTCCGGAGTGCAGCCACAGCGTAATTGCCAAATGCACCTTCCTCATTTTGATGGAGCCAAGGGTGGACATCGCGTGCCGAACGGCTTCAGTGGTCGAGAACAGATTTAACAAGGCACAGCCGCAAGTCATTGCACATCGCCGAGTTGGCGCTTAGGGCGATGACGGCTTAGCATCCACACGACTTCAGGCGCTCCGTTGTCAGTCGGCATACCTCACCTTTCTGTCTGCTCGCAAAGTGGACGCCAATATCACCGTGCGTTGATGCAGATATTCGGTTGAGCGGAATAGACGCCACCGCGATCCTGGGTAGTTGCGGCTCTCTATGTGCACGAAAGGTAAGCGATACCGCCTGATGGCGGCCGATGAATCACGACGCTATGGGGAGAAATTAAAGTTTTTCTAAAAACTACCGTTTAACTGGTGATGTGCTGGAATCGCACGTTCACGCCTTGGCGAACGAGTGTTCGGCCAGGCTAAGGAGCGGGATAGTGGCGAAATCGAGGGTCGGGCCGTTTGGAATACCTATGTCTACAGCGGTCGTGCATCGGTCAGGGCTGCGCTTCGCTGCGGGAATATATCGCGTTCGGGTATTTGGGGCAACCGCGGGGCTGGTCTGTACCATGCCGATCATGTTGTCCGACCGCGCGGTTACTTTCCTGTTAATGACGTTTGCCGCGGATTTGTTGGCTTGGCCGCATCTCGCTTACGTAATCGCACGGCGCTCCATGCATCCTTTATGACGAGCACATGGAGCATGCGTCGGCGATAAAGTATCGAATCGCCCGACGTCTGCGCGCCGCGATTCAAAAGGACCTGAAGGTGCACTATCAACCGCAGGTAGATATGGTGAGCGGGAGGCTCATTGGAGTCGAGGCTCTCGCACGATGGTATGACACGGAGCTTGGCCACGTGCCGCCTGGTCTGTTTATTCCGATTGCAGAAGAAATGGGATTGATCAGCGAGCTTGGCATGGCCGTGATGCGCATCGCCTGCGCAGACGTGGCGCGCTGGCGTGCTATCCATAGCACCAGCGTGCAGATGTCCATTAACGTCTCGGTACTCCAACTGCGCCGCCTCGAATTTTTAGATGAAGTTTGCGCATTGATTTCGCAGTTCGAGATCGAACCCTCGCAGTTAGAGCTGGAAGTGACCGAGAGTGCGTTACTGGACAACGTTGGCGAGGCTCGATCCACATTCGAGCGATTGGCGCAGCTCGGCGTACGTGTTGCCGTTGACGACTTTGGAACGGGCTATTCAAATCTGTCTTACTTGCACGCGCTCAGGATTGACCGGATCAAGATTGACCAGTCCTTCATCAAGGAGCTATTCACCACCACGACCGGCCAGTCTATTGTCAGCGCGGTGATTGCCATGGCGAATGCGATGACACTCGACATAGTTGCCGAAGGCGTCGAGACGTGGGCTCAAGCACGCTGGCTGGTCTCACATGGATGTGTCATCGGGCAGGGCTACCACTTCAGCCACCCGCTCGCGCCGGAAGAGTTCGAACGCTGGATGATTGCAAACCCGGCGGGCTTAAGCTTGTCGGTGACCGAGTGCAGCTCGCACTCGTGATATCTTGATCGCCTCGTCACTTCGAGGCGATGAGATCTCTAATCGCGCATTTGTCACAGCATCCACGGTATGTGCGGGGCTTTATCATGTTGAACAGTTGAAGCCGCAAAAGCCTATAGGACGCACTGTTTGCTCAGAACGCAGACGGATCTTGGGTGAGCTCAGTCAATCGATGCAAAGAAGCAAGGAGGTCGTCGAGTTGCTTGCGGTAAAGCGATGCGCGTAACAGATGTCGCTTGAGCGCGAGGTGCTGCCGAATCAGTCTAGTGCCGCGGGAGATCTTTACGGCGATGACCGTACGTTCACCCGAATATGGGCGTCTCATGACCGTCCCGGAACATCGGTCAAAGCGACCTTGACCTTTCGCTCAGTGCGATAACTGCTACCGGATCTGTCCCGCTTTGCACAGATTTATCTCGACTTTCCAGCTTTTATTAAGCGGCGGACGCACGCACGCTCGTCGTTGTGGAAATGGTGAAAACAGGCCCAACAATTGCTGGACAAGGGACCACGGTCGTCGACAGTGATGATTGGACATTCTCATTGAAGGGGCACTCAAATGGCGGAACGCTTGGTTGACGTATTGGACCGCAGTGGAGCTGTATTACACACCTATCCGATTACACTCGGGGAGCTCGGCGACGCTGTGGATGATGGCGCATACGAAGCAAAGGCCTTGGAAGCAGCGGCGCACGGTCGTTTGGTACCGGATAACGAGCTACGAAGCTTGACCGCTAGAATCCACGTTAGTCGAGGCGGCCAGATGTCGTCTTACGGCGACGATGTGCAAGGCGATTCGGAAACAAAAGTTGGTCTTGAGCACGCCGTTCGTGAACGCGCTTACGCGCTTTGGCAACAGGACGGATGTCCAGAGAGCCGCGCCGAGGAGTACTGGTATCGCGCTCTTGATGAAAATCTCCGTGAACGTGCTTACGTGCTTTGGCAACAAGATGGAAGTCCCGCGGGGCGCGCCGATGAGTATTGGGAGCGACTCGTTAAGTTTCAGGCGCAATAAACTGTTCTTTGGAAGGCTTATGCACCTGCACTACAAAGGTTTTCGCATTGTTCCGGCGTCACGAACAGTTTTTAACGGGTTTATCGCTTCTGCCGTAGTGCGCCCCCGACACGGGAGCAGATATGTCGAGATCGATTCCACAGAGCGCTCGTCTGGCGAGCTTGCACGATTCGACACAGCAGACGAGGCCTTCGGCTGCGCTGTCGACTGGGGGTTTTCGTGGGTCGACCATCAACAGTGAAGTGCGCGGCAGGGGCTGAGCGGCAGCCACCGCTCCCTCCAAGCGGACGTTACTGCTCGCCGATAAGGATGTGGAGGATCTGCTTCCCGAAACGAGCGCATAGCGTTGCAAAGGAGCTGCCACGGGGGTTGCGAACTTCCGATGACAGATGAGCCAAAGACCTGACCTCACATTTATGGTCTGCGCCAGACGTAGCCAGCTTGCGAGCCGTGCAATGCGCCCCAGCACAGGCTTCTATCACCACGGTGCAGGCATGAAACGAAGCAATGAATTCGATGAGCTGCTTGCGCGTTACCTTCTTGCGAAAAACCATCCTGCCTCGCCGGTCCTGCCCGTGCAGGTGAAATGAGTGCTTGCTCAGATCGATCCCAATCAGCGTTACGTCTTGCATGATGACCTCCCTCAGAAAGGTATTCCGCCAGCGTAACCTACTCGATAGGGGGACCATTTCATTTCATTACGCCGTTGACGGTTCCTACTGCAGCATGAAGGTTTCGTATTCCAGCGATTCGAGTTTGCGATCAAGCAGATATAGGCTTGCGAGTACGACGACCAGGAGTGACCCTGCAAAACCATAACCGTAGTAAGCGGGATTCAACGAGAGCGTGAGTGCTGTAAACGCAACATTGAGCACGACAAAACCGGCCACCAGCGACAGGACGATCCTGCGCTTGTCGAGATAGAAGAACACATTGATCGTGCCCATGAACACGACCTGCATGCTTGCGGCGATGACGTCGATATAAAGAAGGGGCAGATACAGCGTCGAAATCCGCAGCCACGCGAGCAACACGGTTCCGGCGGCGAACAGGATCATTGCCGCTGTCGCCTGGACCTTGATGATTTCCCAGATGCCGTTACGCAGTGCTTCAACCATCGCGTTGCGCATCCGTTCGATATGTTGCAGCGACGCCCCCTCGCGCACGGCATCGTAGAACGCGTCGTAGTACTCGACGAAGTCCGTTTCGATGCGCATCAGGAAAACGGCCATGCCGGGAATGATCGCGAGATACGCGAGGAACACTGGAATGTCGTAGATGATGGAGGCGTGCAGCGGACCGATCACCTGTTGTCCCGTGCCCGATGAATACCAGAACATGAACTTGTCGACCCAGATGCCCAGGTTGTAGAGCAGGCCAGTCAACATCAGCGACGGGTAACGGTATCGCTTCCAGAACACCTCGAAGGAGATGAAGTGGTCGCTGCGATAGTCGCGGTAGATCAGCGAGAGGAGGCCTGCGAGCAGCACCGTTTGGCCGGTCACGAAGCCGGACAGCAGCCCGGTCAGGCCGAAGATGTTGAGTGTCAACGCGGCGCCCGTGGTGATCGTATAACCTATGAAGAACACCACGATGATCGACACGTACCGCTTCATGCCCGATAGAAAGATCGTCGCGATCCATATGTTGCTCATCACGACAAAACCGCCCAGCATCAATAGTCGATAGGCTGCGGTTTGCTGCGGAAAAAGAAAGATCACCGCGAGGCCGCCGAATAGCGTCGAGGCCACTGTTACAACGAACGAGACTGCATGGAAGTTTGGCAGCACGAGATCGTCGCGCCGCTCGAACAGACGGTCGGACGTGAACCGCGTGTAGGCGAGTTGCAGTGGCCCGGTCAGAACCAGCGACAATGAAATCAGATAGGTCACTGATACCTGGAACTGCGTGATCAGACCGGTCGGCAGGACGAACGGCAGACTCAGCACACCAATCAACAGGATGCCGACGATAGACAGCACCCATGGCCCCGCGCCGATCAGCCCGGCATAGGTATATGCCTGCATCAACCCCAACAACGTATTGCGGCGGAGCATCTTGCGTAGTTCGAAACCGATTCCGGCCATGGCGAGACTCTCTGTCAGTGCGGGAAGGGGGCTGCGTCGGACGAAAGGATCGGTGGATCAGCCACGTCCGCTTGCGTTGTCAGCCGGGCATACAGTTCCCGATATGCGCCCACCATCAGTTCCTGTGTGTAATAGCGTTCGACGCGCGCAATGCCCGCCTGCTGGGCAGCGTGCCAATTGGTTTCGTCGAGCAGGTCGAGCGCGGCTTCGGCAAGCGCGCGCGGGTCGGCGATCTGCACGACGCGACCGGCAGCACCCAGCGCCGCATCTTCGCCCTCCAGACCGTAGATCAATTGACGGCACGAACCAACATCCGTCGTGACCGACGGCACACCGGCCGCAAAGCCTTCGAGCACCACCAGGGGCAAGGCTTCGGAGATCGAGCTGAGCACCAGCACACCGCACTTAGGTAGTAGTTCGTCGATCTTCTGGAAACCCAGGAACTTGACCTTGTCTTGCAAGCCAAGGCTATCGACGAGCGCCCGGCATTCGTTCGCATACGGTTCGTCCTCGTTTTCGGGACCGGCGATCCACGCCTGCGCCTCTGGCATGCGGCGTACCACGGTCAGCATCGCGCGAATGAAGGTCTTGATGTCTTTGATGGGTACCACCCGGCCAATCAGGCAGAGCGTCTTCGGCACACTGGCGCCGCGCTGTTCGCGCAGCGGTTTCAGCCGTGGCAGGTTGACACCGTTAGGAATATTCGCGGTCTTGTGCTCGGGGGCGCCGTCGATGATCTGGCGGCGGCGGTTGCCCTCGTAGAGCGCGATGATGTCCTGCGCCGCGTCGTAGCAGACGTGCCCGAGCGTCTCGAAGAAACGTACCCACAGATCGCGGAAATAGCCGATCTGCGACACGTCGCGCTCGAAGATGCTGCGGTTGTCGCGGATCCACTGGCTCTGGAACAGGTCGATCTTGCGTTCCTTCGTATAGATGCCGTGTTCGGACACCAGCAAAGGCCGTGCATGGCGATAGCGCAGCAATGCACCGAGAAAGCCGGCGTAGCCCGTCGACACGGTGTGGAACATCCTGACCTGGGGTAACCCTTCAGCAATCCGCGCGAGCTGCCAGAGGGGTTTGTGCATGATGCGCACGGTCCAGAAATAGTCGACAAACGATGGATCGGTGCAGAACTGCTTGTACTGGTCGGTCAGATAATTCCACGCCTCCTTCGAATAGAGGAAGGCGTCTTCGCTGAGCGCGCCACCAGGGCGCAGATCGCCGAGCATGTCTTTCAGCATCCGGCCGGCCGCCTGGCGCATGGCCGGATTGCGCAGGCTGTCGTGCAGTTGAGCGGAACGCATGAAGGCGGATGGATCGCCGCGCTGCCGCTGGACTTGAGGCGGCGGAGCAAAGTCATACAGGTAGTGATTCTCCAGATGCACGACATTGTCCGGCAGTGCGTACGACATCTTCGGATAGTCCTGTGGACGGCTGCCCAGAAAACACAATGCGAAGGTGTACTCCGGAAACGCGCGGATGATCTGGTTGACCCAGCTCGAGACGCCGCCGCTCACGTAAGGAAACGTGCCTTCGAGCAACAAAGCGATATCGGCGGATGCCGCACGGGGCAGGACAGCAGTATCCGCATGGGTGCTGGAAGTAGTCATGGTCGGGCATCTTGAGGAGAGGCGGTGTGCTCGCGCTGTTGCCAGAAATCGAGCACCGCATGCAGCGTGGGTGTAGTCGCGCGGTTGTCCATCTCGCCGAGAAGACTGCGTACCCGCGCGAAATCACGGCGCAGATAGGCGCCTTCCGCGAGATACGGCAGCATCCGGTCGCGCGGGAAACCGCAATCGATCG
Source organism: Caballeronia udeis (assembly GCF_001544555.2). Taxonomy (GTDB): domain Bacteria; phylum Pseudomonadota; class Gammaproteobacteria; order Burkholderiales; family Burkholderiaceae; genus Caballeronia; species Caballeronia udeis. The sequence continues at coordinate 69,385 of NZ_FCOK02000008.1, forward strand.
CTCGTTGCAGCATCGCGTCGGCAGCATCGAGATCGTACCGGTCGAGCGCGAGCCGGCCGCGCAGCCGCCACAGTGACGCGTCGTTGGCGTCGAGGGCGAGCGCTGCCGATGCGAAACCGTCGGCCTGATCGGCGGCGTTACGATAGACGTCGCCGGTCACCAGATGCTGGTAGATCAGTTCGCTATAGAGTTCTGCGAGCGTTTTGTTGGCCCGCCGGCGTTCGTCGTCGCTGATACCAGGGTGAAGTGTCTCGTCAAGCTTTGGGCGTTCCACCAGAATTTGCTGGGTCAACACTTTTTCGTGGTTGTCGAGAATACCGTAGGCGAGCAGACGAATGTCGTCCAGCGGATCGGCCAGCATGCCTTGCAACACCGGCGACACCGTTCGGGCCGGCATCGACTGCATGGCGAGCAACGCGGTCATGCGAAACTCGGTACCGGCGTCGACGTTTTGCAACTCGGCCTTCAGCCGTGCCCCGCGTCCATACGACACATTGCCGATCAGGTTCGCGGCGAACTCGGGTTCTTCAACGTGTGTGACCGGTAGTTTGGCTCGCGTGCGGGGAAGCGTCGCGGCGACGGCCAGCGCGCCGATCGTGCACACCACGCCGCCGACCGGCACCGCGAAATTCAGGAACCACACGGCGCCCAGGAGACCCGCGCGAGGCAGCCGGTAGCGCACCGGCATCGTGCGTGCAATGCCGAGGGAGATCAGCAGCGCGGCCACCGCCTGCAAGGGCAGGCAGATCAGCAATGTGTGCGTGTTCTGGTGCACGGCGGCAACTACCGCGCCGTCGATCGCACCGCTCAATCGTTGCGCCGACATGTCCGGCGCGCTATGTGCCGCGATCGCGAAGACGCCGAGTTGCAGCGCGCAGCCGCACAGTCCTGAAAGTCCTGCGAGTCCCGTAATAAGCGCGCTGCCCCGTGCGGGTCCGGTAGCGGCGGATACGGGCGAGCGGCGTTCGTCAACTGCTGACATTGCATCGCTCCAGGAAGCGCCGCAACGCGGCGACCGGTTCCTGCACCGGGACCGGCATCGAATGCTCCGCGACCCGTGCAGACTCGAAATCGACGCCGAACTGGGCGCGCAGGTTGGTTTCGATGCGCAGCAAATAACCGTCGACGGCGTTCTCTCCGGACAGCGGCATCAAAGTCAGGATCACGCGATGCCGTTCGTCATGAAACCGCCATTGCACATCGAGCGCCCGGCGCGTGCGCAGCACGTGTTCGTACCATGTCGTGCTGCGTTCGCTGGTATCGAACACGAGCGCGACCAGTGACGATTCGACCTGCGTATCGCGGTACAGATGCACGAGCCGCGCATAGTCAAGGGCGAATGCGTAGGGACAGTCGGGAAACGCCTGCAGCGTCTCGCGCGTGACCTCTGCGTGCTGCACGCCGTCCGCGTAGTAGTTGCACAGCACGAGCAGGAACTGCAGGTTGTCGCGGGTCAGCGCAAGGAACGGCATGCGCTCGACTGCCAGGATACCGATCGGCTCCTTCTGTGCGTCGATAAGCGGCACGCAAGCAATGTAGCGGCTGCGCACAGCCTGTTGCTGCGTCGTCGATTCGATGTGAACGAGGGTGCGAGATTCCAGTGCCTCCCGCAGCAGGGGATCGTTGGTATCGAGTTCGAACGGCGCGCCAATCGACGCCGATGCTTCGTCGTGTGGTTTGCCGCCGCGCCAGGTGTAGAGACGTGCTCCTTCCAGCTGGCAGGCCTGCGCGGCGGCTTCGAGAAACGGCTGCGCACCATGTAGCGTGAACCTGCCGACCTGGGCGTCGCTTGGCTCCTGCGTGAGCGTGACCATGCGCAGGCGCTCGAGCGAGTCGCGCAGCGTCGCGGGCCGGCCGAGCAGATCCTGTTCGAGGCGCTCGTGCGAGAGCCGCAACATGAATTGATTACGTGTCAGGATGGACAGCCGCTCGGCGAGATAGTCGTTCGCAATGCGGCTCTGACCTAGCCGGATGATCCACACGTCGCCGAACTGTCCGCACAGCAGGGTGGACACGAAGCCGCCGAAAAAGAAGCTGACCGGAAAGGGCGTGGCGGACGAAGACCCGCTGAGTGTGTGCGCTATCGACCCGAGACTCGATGGATCGGCGCCCGGATACAGCACGTACCAGGAGGCCAGCAAGATCAGCCCGGAGAACGAGCCGGCGATGGAGCCGTAACGCAGCGCCAACATGATGGGCACGATCCAGATCCAGCCGAAACCGACATGCGTCAACAGCGGGTCATGCCGCGAAAAGGCCCAGCCCACGCCGACTGCGAGCAGTGTCGCGACACACGTTTCGAGCGCGGTAATCGCGCGGCGATGCGCCGAGCCGGGTGGCGGTGCGATCATGCGCGCCCACCAAGAGCCACCGCCGACGCTTTGCGCCTGGCGCCGCTTCAGCCGGCTGCTCGGTGCAGGTTGATCCGGTGCATGCGTATTCATGGAGTTTGATTACCTGATGTCGGGTTCTATATCGATGACAGACGCGTGGTGCCTCGTGCGTTTGATCACCGGGCCAACGGCTCGAGCAATTCACGCTCGAGCTTCTGCGCGACGCCCGACACGGCGTCGCGGCTCCAGCCGGTGCGGCTGCCGCTGGTGCTCCAGACCACCTTGCCGGTCTGCACATCGAGTACGTCGAAGGTGAGACCTACCGCCGGCTCGCCGTCCACGCCAACCTTGTAGCGCCATTCGTTGACCGCGCCGCTCAGCGCGTAGCGGGCATTCTGCTGGCGCGCCCAGTTGAGCGCGGTCTGCTGCGCGTCGGGCTTGGCCGGGTCGAAAAGCGTTTCGTCGTCGGCGCTCGCCGGATAGCGCGCGAGGCTCCCATAACCGTAGGACGTCATGAGACTCTGCGCAATCGAGGCGGCGCGCAAACCGGCCTGCGGCGTCTCGGTGTTGTTCGCGATGGGCAGGATGGCCCAGTTGTCCGTCTTCGAGAATGCCGGCGTGGTGCTGCGATCGACGACCGCGCATCCGGCGAGCATCGCTGCTGCCACGGCGATCGACACCATGGCCGCTGCACTCCATCCGGGTGCCCGCATGTGTCGCTGCGTGATCTGACGTTGATTAGCTTGATCCATCTTGCTCTCCAGTAAGACAGCCTTAAAACAGCCATCGATAACGTATTCCGACTTCCTTGACCGAGGTCGAGTGGTTCGACGACACGCCTTGATACAGGCCGTAGACAAGCGCCTGGTCGTGGCCGAAGACGCTGCCCGCGAGGCCCAGTTCAACCTGTTCCGACCAGCCGGCGCGCGAATCGCGCAATGGGCCGACGGAAAACATCGGGCGCCACCCTTTTGAATAGGCGTCGGGCAGGTCGTCGCCAAACGAGAACAGGATGCCGCCCTGCGTGAACGTCTGCGGCATGAAGGACTGCGCGGTAAACGGCACGCCCGCGGGCAGCAGGGCGCGCAGTCGCTCGCCGGGTGAGCCGCCGGCACTGTATTGACCGTGTGAGAACACCGCGCGGATCGTGTAGTCCGGGTAGTCGGCCTTGATCTTGTAGCCCGCGTTCAGTTCGACCAGGTGGCCGTCGCCGAGTGACGAGCGGTCCTGGCCGTGAAAGCGCGCGTATTCATAGCGGCCGCCGCCGAACCAGTGTGAATCGAACCGGTAGTTAAAGCCGACCGACGCAATGTCCTTGGTGCCGCCAACCAGCAGCTGCGTCGTTTCGGTCGCGCTCTGGTTATAGCCGAGCGCATAGGTAAGCGACAGGCTCGGCGAGATCCTGTAGATGCCGTCCAGGCGTGCGGTCGTGAAATCATCAAGCGCGTCGCGGCGGCCGAGCGTCACGTGCTCGCCGTCGTACTGACCCTGGTGCGAATAGATCGCCTCGATGAGCCGGTCATGTTTGGGCGCATAGGGCAGCGATGCGGTGTCGGTTGTCTGGTCGCGCTGCATGTAGCGAAATTGCAGTGCTTGCGAAGGGCTCACACGAAAACCGCCGGTCAGGGATTCTTCCGTAAAGCGCAGCGGCCCCTGATCTGCATACCGGAACGCGGACGCGAGCGACTGTGCATTACGCAGCAACTGCTCGCTCAGTTGGGCCTGCATCACTTCGTCGTCCGGCAGGCGCGTCATCGAGTCGAATGCGGAGGTTTGTGCCGCGGCGTAGCGGCCCGTCAACACCTGTGCGTCGACCTTGTTCTGACGCGGAATCAGATCGGGTAGGTCGTCGAGCAAGCGCGACAGTTCGTTGACGTTGCCCTCGTTGATGGCCAGTTGAGCTTCGGCGTAGATCGGGCGCGTGCTGCGTTCGATGTACTGTTTTTCGAGCCACGCGCGTTCGAGCTCCGGCTCGTCTTGTGCTTGTGCCCACGAAATCGCGGCCTCGCGTGCGATCGCACTGTTGACGCGCCGCTCGCGGCTGATGACTTGCTCCGTAGCCGGCGGCAGCTTGCCGATGTCGCCCAGTTCGGATTGCGCGGGTTGCGCATTGGTGTCGTGGCGGGTGTCGGCACGCAGCATCTCGATCAGCACCGCACGCGAGCGGTCGCCGCTGTCGAACAGGGTTGCAAGCGCAACGTAGCGGCCGCGCAGATCGTCTTCCTCGGCTGTGGGAAGCGACGCCGCGTGGGTTGGATCGCGCCGGCGCCGCGCCAGTTCGAGCCAGACGTTCCTGCGAAGACGCCACGCGTCGTCGATCCGGCCGTTCAGCTCCAGCGCATCCGCATAAGTGAGCCTCCAAAGCGGACTGCCTGCTGCATTGGCCACTTGCTTGTGCAGATAATGCAAGGCCGCCCGGCCGTCGCCGAGCCGCAGTGCCGCTGCGCCGTAGGGAGCCCAGAGTGGTGGATTGCCTTGCGCGTCGCGAGCGAAGCGTCGCAGCGCGTCGCGTAATTCGGGATCGGTGCCGTGATCGATCAGCAACCACAGGTACGCAGCACGCGCTTCCATGTTCTCCGGCTCGACTTTCGCGGCGCGTTTGATGTCGCGCGCCTGGGCCGCGGTCGCGCCGGTCTGGTGTTCGTAGTCGGCGCGCGCGAGCAGGAAAGTCGCGGATTGCTCGGCCGCGGCTAGTTCCTGCGGTGACAGCGAGGCGAGCAACGCCTGAATTCGGCCCCATGCACGCGCCCGCTCATAGTCGTATAACGCCTGAGAAAGCATGCGCGGCGGGCCGCCATGCCGGTACGCATAGTCGGCGAGGCGTCCGGCGTCGAGCGGGGAGTCGCTGTAGAACCCGGCCATGATCTCGTAGTCATCGGCGCCAGCACCGCCGCCGGCCAGCAGCGCCCGATATCCTTCGTTGACGGCGTTCGGATTCTGAACCGTGGTTGCCAGCAATGCGTAGAGGCGCCAGAAGTCACCGTCGCCGGAGGCCGCAGCGCGCCTGGCCTCATCCAGGGCCGCGAGGGCGGCATCGAACTGCGTGCGAGCGTAGAGCATGGTCGCGATCTTCATGCCGTATGCGGCGCTCGGCCCATATTCGCGCTCGAGGTCGCGATACGTGCGCAGCGCCAGGTCGTCGTCACCTTTGCGCTCAGCGACCAATGCGTAGCGTTCGGCCACTGTGCGGCGTAGCGCGCCGTGCATCCGTTCCTGAAGAAACCGCAACGCGCTGTCCGGATCGCCAATGCGTTCGTACGAGAACACGACTGCGTCGAGCAGCTTCAGATTGTCTGGCTGCTGGTTCGATTGATATAACGTGACTGCCAGCATCGCCGCATCGTCATTCAATCCCGGGGCGAGGCGCGCGACCTGTTGCCAAGCCGAGTTGTCACCGTGCGCCTGGGCGAGGGCGAGATAGTTGTGCAGCGCCACCTGGGGCTGATGATTCCACTCTGCAACCTGCGCGAGCCGCGCACGCCAAAGCGTCGACGACGGATCGCGGTCGAGTGCGGTTTGCGCGATGCGCTGGGCGTCTGCAACATTGCCGTTCGCGAGGAACACGCGATAGGCAAGTTCGTAGTCGCTGGCGCTGCCGGCCGGCGCCGATGCGGAAGACACGGCTGATGCCGGCATCACTGTGCCGCTTGATGCGGCGGGCACCGCGGATGCGACGGAGGACGCCACGCGTAACAGCCCGTTGCCCTCCGCCGCAGCGGTGTTGACAACGCCGCGAGCCGTGAAGCGCGTGCCGGCCGGGCCGAGCGACCAGATCGCAGTGCGCATGCCGGTTGCCGTGCGTTCCGGGCGATACCAGGTGGCGCGAAGCCATATGCCTTGCGCGCCGTAATGCCCGACAACCATGTTTTGCGGTGCCGGCCACGGGCCGTGGCCGGCACGATGCATGGGTGGGGGCGGAGGAATAGACGACGGTGCGCGCAGGGCCGCGCGTTGGACATGCGCCTCCATGTACCCGTTATTGCCCGGACGCCGCGCGGACATCTTCAGCAGGCGCTTTACATACTGCTCGGCGAGATCCGGCCGGCCTGCGGCGAGCGCGAGGTTCGCGAGATACCGCAACGTCTCGGGGTCCCCGGCGAGCGGGCCGAGGTGCGTGGCCGCAGCCTGTATCGCCGCGACCGGATCGTTACCCGCCTGCAACGCGTGCAGCCCGGCCAGGAACAGCGTGCGACGTTGATCGAGGCTCGTCGCGCGCGCTTGAGCCTTGAACAACGCATTGGCCGCCGCTACATATTGGCCGCTTGCCAGTTGTGTCTGGGCGAGGGCTACAAGCCAGTCGCCGGAGTGTGAAGGGTCGCTGTCAGCCAGTTGTGCGTAGTAATGGGCTGCCAGCTCGTTGTCGTTGAGTGCACGGGCCTGTCGAGCGAGCAGGCCGAGTTGCTCGTTGTCCCAGCGATATGCAAGGGCCTCATGCAACACGGCGTCGAGTTCGCGAAGCCGCGCGTCGCGCGCAAGGTCGTTGTTTTTCAACGCGTAGAGACGTTGCTCGGCAAGCGAGATGCGCATGGCGAGCGCGCTTTGCCGCGCTGCGGGGTCGCGCGACAGCGACAGGCGCGCGAGAATCCGGCCGGCGTCCGCGACGCGCTGGCCCTTCAGGTATTCGCGCGTCAGCTCCGACAGTACCTCGGCATTGTCCGGATCGACCCGCAGCCAGGCTTCGAGGTAGGCGATCGTCAGGCCGTCCGCCTTCTTCCCTCCGAGCAACCGCTCCTCGAGTTTTTCGCGGGGAAAGGCGAGCACCAGCATCAACGCCACCAGTGCGCCGAGAACGAGGATGACGGCCGGCGAGAACAGCCGCTGCCGCTCAGGCGTCGCAGGCGACATCGACATGCAATAGGTGAGCGTCGGTGGAGAGAGCGTGCCGCGTCACGCGGCACGCACCTGTGTTAGCGAGACGAAACTGCGGCGCGACTCGCGCGCGTAGATCGAACGAGAAGCCGCTGGGCGTGCGCGTGAAGTTGTCTATCACGCCATTCGCATCCGCCAGATACGGCATGCGGGGCGCCTTGGACTGGCCGATGACGGTGAAGCTCGCCTCGCCTCCCGTCAGATGAACATAGGTGCCGCCCGGACCGGGCAGATAGCCGGCCACACCCGTCGCATTGGTGAGATCTGGCACCCGGCCGGGCGGCAGCCGCACTGTGCGCAGTTGTCCGCCGTCGCGTACGGTCCAGCGCTCCCCGTCGCGCGTAATGCTGGCGTCGAGGAAGTCGAGCACCTTGCGTGCATACTCGGACGTGAACACGGGCGTCACGGGTTGTTGCAGGACAGTGTCGAACACCTCGCGCAACGCTTTCATCGACGCATACTTGGTGCCGGAGAACATGTGGTAGTAGATGTCCACCGGCTTGAAGCGAATTGGCTGGTCGGTCATCGCGAAGGTTTCCAGCACGCGCGTAAAGCCGTAGAACGGACCCTGCCACAACCCGGTATACAGTTCTTCGTTCTGGTTGGGCGCAAACACCTGGTAGTAGCCACCCTTCATCACGCCGAGCGGCGCGATCGCGGTCCAGCTCGGGTAGCTCTTCGTGATCAGCGTGTCGCCGCCGTTCAGGTTGAGTACACCGGCGTCGTAAGCGGCCTTCAGCACGGGTGCCGGCACCTGGCAATCGCCGCTCCACAGCACCATGCTGACCGGTTTGTTGGCGGGCGCGATCTGCCTGTCGATGAAGTCGATCGATCCTTCTATCTCCCGATCGATACTGAAGCGATAACCTGGGATATCGATCGATAACCCGTCCTGGTTGACCTGACTGCCGCCCTCGGTTTGCACATCCTTCGTGCTCGATACGCCCAGCCCTGTGACGCGCATCCATTGCAGGGGGTGCGTGTAGGTGTGAGTCGCCACCTCGACATTGGGCAACTGGAAGATACGCGTGCCCAGTGCGCGCAGATGCGCAGCGAAAGCCTTGTACGGGCCGTCGTCACTCACTTCGCCTTCGATCAGCGACACCGTGGTCGGCATGCCGGAATCACGCAGCAACCGGTAGAGTTCGTCGCCGGAATATTGCGGAGCCGCATCGGTGTTCGGCGCACTGCCGTCGCTGAACTCGGCGCGCGACGCGAAACCGTCGCCATCGATGTGTGACATCAGCAGGCGCCGGCCGTTTTCGGTGGTCGTGTCCGGCACCGGCATGTCGGCGGGCAGGCGCAACGCGGCTCGCAGGAACGCCAGCGGTTGCGTGACCCAGCGCGCCTGGTTGACCGCGCCGAGATCGTAGACGCCGAACGGGCGCATTGCGTAGCCGCCCCACGGCGTGATTGCCGCGCCGTCGATTACGAAGTCTCCCGAGCGCAGGCGCAGCAGCGAGCGGCTTCGGGTGCCGACCCGGATAGCTGTGTAATCGTGCGGATCGGGACGCGGTTTCATTTCGAAGCCCATCAGTTTCGAGTCGTACGACTCGACCTCGAGCTTGCCGTTCGCGGGTTGTCCCGGCACGATCTGCAGATCGAGCTTCTGCGCGAGCGCCGGATCGAGCTGGATACCGAACGAGGTGAACACCGCGACTGGCAGACCTGCGTCGATCTGTTTGGCAAGCCACGCGCGATAGTCCGCCGGACGCGGCACATCGTTGTTCATCCATAGCACGATGCCGGCGTAGCGGTTGAGAAGATCGCCCTGCGGCATGGGCTCGCTTGCATCGCGGTAATCGATCCGGTAGCCGAGGTAATTGAGCGGCATTGCAAGGAAACGCACGCCCGGAGACACGTTCAAATCTGTTCTCGCCGGTGGATCCTGGACAACAAGAATGCGTCGCCGCAGCGGTTCCAGCGCACCGATGCCCATTGTCGAGAGTGCGCCGTCAGTCACATACGGCACGATTCCGAGCGCGCGGATCTTCGTCGCCGTGTCGCGCGCGCACGCGCGGTCGGCCGGCGGGCAGTAATCGATCGAGACGACGGGCAGATGGTATTGCGTGCGAATGGCGGACGCTTGCGCCAGCAGCCAGTCGCGATCGGCTTGCGATACTTCCACATAGCGCTGCTGTGCCTGATCCCAGCCGCGATAAAGTGACTCGAAGGCCACCGCGTAAGCGAGGTCGTGCACCTGCGGCAGAATTTCGAAGCCGCGATTGAAGATCAGCTTCGCGTCCGGATAACGAGCCTTGATGGCACGTATCACGGCCGCCAGGCCAGCTTGCTGGCGTGCACGCTCGGAGTCGGTCTTCGCGACCAGTTGCCAGGAATCGAGCGTGTCAAGGAAGAAGCCGCGATAACCCTTGTCCCACAGCGGGGCGATCACATGATCGACGTAGAACGCGGGCCAGCCGGGCTGGCTCTGGTCGACCACGCGAGAGGCCCACGATTCGTCATGCCCGGCGAGCCACGCTTTCGGCAGGTCGGCATAGTAACTGCGCGACGGCAGCACTTCACCCACGCTCGCATACGCGAACCAGGTCGTGTGGGGCAGTCGATGGGCGAGGGGATTGAAACCGCTATCCGGTTCCACGACTGCTGCGTCATAGCCGGATAGCAATTCAACAGGTGGGTCGATCCCGTAGTAGAAGGCCACCGATGGCTGCAGTTGGGAGGGCGGCGACGGGTTGGAGGATGGCTCAGGCGTGCCGGTTGCAGCCGCGACTGGGGGAAGCCACAGCGCAGATGTGGCGACGAGGGTGGCGGCGATCACCGGCCTTGCGGCGTACCACAACCGTGTAGTGAGCCGTGTAGTGAGCGGCATAGGCGACCCGGAACCAGATATTTGCGCTGGCCGACGCAAAAATACCGTGATTCTATAAAGCAGATTATCTGTCGTCATTTATACGTGGCATTTCGCAGGAATGACCGGTCCGCTTTCGTGTTTGCGCATCGATGCCGTCCCCTTTTATTATGTGAAACCGTGACTATCATAATGAGGAATTGGACTTTGGCGCAAATAAAAGTTGAAGTCGTTGATTGTTGGTGTTTCAACGAGCAGGGCAGTCAGATATGTAAGCCAAGGAACATCGACAAACCATTCAACGGCAGATATTTTAATTGTGAAGTCTTCGTCGTGCATGTTTTTCTCGGATAAAAAATCGTTGCCGGCTTGCGAAGTGTTTTGTCAAGAAAAACCGTTTAAAAAGCCCCCGATATCGAACCGAATCGCCCGCCAGAGGAGGAAAGGGTATCGACGAGCGCACTGCAGACGGGTTGTCAATCTTGCCTTTCAGGCATATTTCACCGTATTGCCTATGTTCGCTTGGAGTGTTATGCATCGCATTCAAGGGAAATACGATGGAATAACGGAACGACGCGCCTTCAAAATCCAGAGAAAATGACGACGTATTCCCTGCGGCCGTTCGATGCAGGTGGCCGACTATGCGCCTCGATCACGTCGACCTTCGAAATCATCAATCCAGACGGCCCGAGACGGGCATAAGATATTTTGATCGGGTGTAACTCATAGGCAGCGGTTGTTACGAAGAAGCAAAGGAGAACGTACGTGCTGCAGGTTTCTCGGTTAGATGGTCCAAACGTCTCCTGAATCTACGTTGACACGGTAATAGCCGCGGGAGGAAATAACTGCATTTCTGACGGTTCAGCACAGGCTGAACGAGTCAGCCGACAGTTCCTAGGCCCCGCCGCTGAGGATGCATGCGGGTTGAACAACGTTTCAACTGGTGCTGGTCAGTGATGATGCTGTGGCAGTGCGAGCAGGGCTCTTTGCACGTTCACGGGAAATCGGTACTTTGACTCGTATCCGCGTTCACTGGTTTGTACGTTCTTGCTAAAGAGGGCCCACCTTGCCGTGTCACGCCAGTCGTCGCCTGCGGGTCGATCAGGGAAGTTTGCCGCAAGAGATTGCCGCCTCCGCCAACAAGAAAACCGCGCTGATTGCTGAGCGCGGTTTTTGCATAAGGCGCGCGAGAAACGCGCTTTGTATTTATGGTTACTGGGCTTGGAGCTTTCTCGGCTTCGGCGGCGTCTGCACCTTGCTGTACTGGAACTCGGGCGTTTCCTTTAGCGCGTCCTTCGTTGCACCCGCCAGATAGAAGTTTCCGTTGCGTATGTCGAGCGAGCCAATGGGCACTGCGACGTCATGCGTGGCGACACCAAGGAAGCCACCGGTGGCGATGACGGCTGCCGACACGGTCGTATCAGGCGAAATGACCAGATCGAGGATCGAACCGATTTTCTCGTTCTTGTCGTTGTAGACCGCTTTCCCAAGGATGCTCTTTTTAGCGCTCCAGCCCTGCAGCAATGCTTGCGACTGCTGGACCGTCACGGACAGCGGCTGGGTGCCGGCCACTTGTGCTTGCGCACCCATACTTGCCGTGCCAATCAGGGTTGCAACCGTCACGCTTTGCCAAATTTTCATATCGATGTCTCATTTCAGTAGGGTGCCCTGAATGCGCAAGTTTCAGGCCTGCCAGCCAGATTTCGTCCTTCCGTGCAACGGACTCACTGGCGTGCATGGAGGTGGCTCTCGTGTTCAAATGCAGCTTTCAGGGAGGCAGACATGGTCGCTGAAGGTCAACACAAGGGTAACGGTAGCGGTGGCGCAGTCAAACGGTACGCGGTGCGAGACTTCTTCCGCAGACCGGACAAGCGTTCGTTCACCATCGCTCCTGATGGCCGGCACCTGTCCTTTCTAGCGCGGCGCTCCGGCCGCCAGAATATATTCGTGCAGGGGATCGATGCTGACGGCGCGCCCGTCGGCGAGCCGCGCGCCTTGACCAACGAGACAGAACGCGACGTGCCCGGCCACGTATGGAAGGGCAACGATCAGATTCTGTTCGTCAAGGACTTTGGAGGCGACGAGAACTTCCACGTGCTTTCGGTGCCTATCGACGGTGGCGACCCGTGCGATCTGACGCCGTTCGATGGCGTCAGGGCCGGCATTGTCGATGACCTCAGGGACGACGACCGCCACGTGCTGATCCAGATGAATCGTCGCGATCCGAAGGTCTTCGACGTTTTTCGCGCTGACGTCATGACAGGCGAACTGACGCCGATCGCCGAGAATCCGGGCAATGTCATGGGCTGGATGACGGACCACGAAGGGCGCTTGCGTGTCGCGATCGCGTCAGATGGTGTCAACCACACGCTGCTCTACCGCGACGTCGAGACAGAGCCTTTCCTGCCTATTCTCACGACGGACTTCCGTGAGACGGTCTCGCCGTTGTTCTTTACGTTCGACAACAAGGGGCTATACGTTTTATCGAATCGAGGGCGCGACAAAACCGCCATTTTCGAATTCGATCCCCAGACGGGCAAAGAGGGCGCGTTGTTGTTCGAGACCACGCATGTCGACGTGAGCGGACTCTCGTATTCGGAACATCGACGCGTGCTGAAAGCTGCGTCCTATGTCGACGATCGGGTTCATCGTCATTTCTTCGACAACTGGGCTCGGGACGTCAGGGCGGATCTTGAGCGGCAGTTACCGGATCAGGAAGTGACTATCGCGAGCATCACGCGCGACGAGTCGCGCGCGATCGTGCGTGCCACGAGCGATCGGTCGGCCGGCTCGGTATGGATCTACGACATCGGGCGCCGGCGCCTTTCCAAGCTTGCCGACATGATGCCTTGGCTCGACCCCGCCGATATGGTGCCCATGTTGCCGATTCGTTTCAAGGCACGCGACGGCTTGCAACTCAGCGGATACCTGACGTTGCCCGCGGGATTCGAGCTTGGGCAGGAATTCGCCGAACCCTTACCGTTAATCGTCAATCCGCACGGCGGTCCCTGGGCGAGAGACATGTGGGGCTTTAATGTCGAAACGCAGTTGCTTGCGAACCGTGGCTATGCGGTGCTGCAGGTCAATTTCCGCGGCTCGACGGGATATGGACGCGCCTTCTGGGAAGCCAGTTTCGGGCAATGGGGCCGCGCGATGCAGAATGATATTGACGACAGCGTCGACTGGCTCGTGTCGCAAGGGATCGTCGATCCGGCGCGCATCGGGATCTACGGGGCAAGTTATGGCGGCTACGCGACGCTTGCGGGCGTTACGTTTACGCCGGCTCGATACGCGGCTGCCGTCGACTATGTCGGCGTATCGAACCTCTTCACTTTCCTCGAATCGATGCCGCCGTATTGGAAGCCGATGATCGACATGATGTACGAGATGGTCGGCAACCCGCAGACCGAAGAGGGCAAGCGGGCACTGCACGATGCGTCGCCGCTGTTCTTCGCGGACCGGATCGTGACACCGCTCCTTGTCGCGCAAGGCGCAAACGATCCGCGCGTCAAACAGGCCGAGAGCGATCAGATTGTCGAGGCTTTGCGTGCGCGCGGTGTCGATGTCAAATACATGCTCAAGGAAAACGAAGGGCACGGCTTTCACAACGAAGAGAACCAGTTCGAGTTCTATGAAGCGATGGACGCGTTTCTTGCCAAACATCTCGGGGGAGTGGCGGGGAAGTGACCAGGTCCGCATCGCCAATTTCAAATCCCACGGGCTGCAGCAAAGGATCCATGCCAGGATTCTTCAATGGTGGTGGGCACCCATCACTTATCGAGCTCGGCAAACAGCCAGTCCTGAAAGCTGCGCAGCTTCGGCAGATCGGCGCGTGATTTCAGCAGGTTCAGCGTATAGCCGTGCACCCCAAGGCCATCGAAGCCGAACGGTGCGACAAGCCGTCCGGTCTCCAGTTCGCGTTGCGCCAGCAGCAGGCTTTCGAGGCAAACCCCCAGGCCGTCCACGGCGGCGCTAAGCGCCATGAACGAGCGATCGAAACGCGGCCCGCGCACTATATCCACCCGCGTCTTGCGATGCAGGCGCATCCAGTCGCGCCAGCCCACCAGGCAGCCCTCGCTGTGAATGAGCGTGTGGTGCTGCAGGTCCGCGACGCTGCGCAGCGGATAGTCCCCCTCCATGAGCGCCGGCGCGCACAGCGGCACGATGGTTTCCGGGGGCAACTCCAGCACCATCGTGCCGGCCGGTTGCAGCTTGCGAGGACCGTAGCGGATATCGATATCGACCGCTTCTGAAATCAGGTTCGCCGCCTCCGACGAGGCATTCAACCGCACATCGATATCCGGATGCGCGGCGCTGAAACGCGCGATGCGCGGCATCAGCCATTGTGTTGCAAAGCTCGGCGTGCAGTGGATCGTGAGGATGTCGCTCTTCGCCACGCGTCCGATCTCGCGCGTGGCCGAATCGATTCGCGCGAACGCCGAGCTGATCTCCTCGGCGTATTGCCGTCCCGAGTCCGTCAGGATCACGGCGCGATGCAGCCGATGGAACAGACGAATACTCAATTGCTCCTCGAGCAGCTTGATTTGATGGCTGATTGCCGAGGGTGTCACGAACAGTTCGTCTGCTGCGAGCGCGAACGACGAGAGCCGGGCAGCGGCTTCGAATGCTTGTACGGACTTGAGAGTGACGCGATTGCGCATGGCAGCATCAAGCTGAATTGAATTCATCTATTGACCATCTTAATTCGTTTGAGCGCGTGCAGGGCAAAGATTACGCTTGAGTCACTGGCCGCGGACTCGATGCGGTCCATCCAAAGAGACCCATGCGCAACCATGTTGCATGGGACCGGAGTAACGCCTTAAAGCACTAAAGCGCGAACTCCGATCGACAGGAGACACACTGTGAACATCAGCGAAACCGCGCCTTACGCCGAACTCGCGGAGCACGCCTACCAGATCCGCCGCAACGCGCTGCGAATGGGTGAGGTGCAAGGGCAGGGTTATATCGGCCAGGCGCTCGACATTGCCGACGTGCTCGCCGTTGCCTACTTCCGTGCCATGCGTTACCGCGCGGAGGATCCTGAATGGGAAGGCCGCGACCGCTTCCTCTTGTCAAACGGCCATTACGCGATCGCCCTGTACGCGGCGCTGATCGAGGCCGGCATCATCGCCGACGAAGAACTGGAAACCTACGGCAGTGACGACAGCCGCCTGCCGATGTCCGGCATGGCGAGCTATACCCCGGGCATGGAAATGTCCGGCGGCTCTCTCGGGCAAGGGCTCACGATCGCGGTCGGCCGTTGCCTGGGCCTGAAGCGCAAGGGCTCGGACGCCCGCGTCTACACCCTGTTCTCCGACGGCGAACTCGACGAAGGCGCGATCTGGGAGGGCCTGATGTCGGCCGCTCACTGGAAGCTCGACAACCTGATCGCGATGGTCGACGTCAACAACCAGCAGGCCGATGGTCCGTCGTCGAGCGTCATGGCGTTCGAGCCGCTGGTCGACAAGTTGCAGGCCTTCGGCTGGTTCGTGCAGCGCGTGGACGGCAACGATCTCGCAGCGGTAATCGCCGCGTTCGATGCGGCACGCGCCCATGCTCATGCGCAGCCTCGGATCATCGTCTGCGATACGCGGATGGGGTGCGGCGTGCCGTTCCTCGAAGCACGCGAGAAAAACCACTTTATCCGCGTCGATGCGCACGAGTGGCAACTCGCGCTAAAGGCGCTGGAAGCCGGGAGAAACGTATGAGCACCGCCGCACCGAAACCGCGTCTGAAGACTTCAGCGATGATCGCCTCGATTGCAGGCGAAGGGCAGCTCACGCGCTCCGCGCCCTTCGGCCACGCGCTGGTCGAACTGGCGCGCAACCGGCCCGAAGTGGTCGGCATGACCGCCGATCTCGGCAAATACACCGACCTGCATCTGTTCGCGAAGGAATACCCCGAGCGCTACTACCAGATGGGCATGGCCGAGCAACTGCTGATGGGCGCCGCGGCCGGCATGGCGCACGAAGGCGCACAGCCGTTCGTCACCACGTACGCCGTATTTGCCGCGCGCCGCGCCTATGACTTCATCCATCAGGCGATAGCCGAGGACAACCTCGACGTGAAGATCGTCTGTGCGTTGCCGGGACTTACGACCGGCTACGGCCCCAGCCACCAGGCGGCCGAGGACCTCGCGCTGTTTCGCGCGATGCCGAACCTGACGGTGATCGACCCCTGCGACGCGCTCGAAATCGAGCAGATGGTGCCGGCCATGGCCGACCATCGCGGGCCGGTCTATGCGCGGCTGTTACGCGGCAACGTTCCGGTCGTGCTCGAGGAATACGGCTACCAGTTCGAGCTCGGAAAAGCGAAGCTCCTGCGCGACGGCGCCGAGGTGCTGATCATTTCATCTGGAATCCTGACGATGCGTGCGATCGAGACAGCCAGGGCGCTCGCCGCTGATCGTGTCGACGTAGGGGTGCTGCACGTGCCGACCATCAAGCCGCTCGACACCGTCACGCTGTTGCGCGAAGCACGCCGTCCGGGGCGTCTGGTCGTGGTGGCGGAGAACCATACGGTGATCGGCGGGCTCGGGGAGGCGGTGGCCACGGTGCTGCTGACCAATGGCGTCACGCCGGCGTTCCGTCAGATCGGCCTGCCCGACGCATTTCTGGACGCCGGCGCGTTACCGACCTTGCATGACCGCTATGGCATTTCCACCGAGCGGATGTGCGACACCATCAAAGGATGGCTGCGGTGAAGTTCCATCGGCACCGCACACACACGCGTAGTTACCGATAGCCAACCCCGTAGCAAACCATAAGCATCACACTCAGGAGATCCGCATCATGTCAGAGTCACGTCTTCTCGACGGCAAGGTGGCCGTCATTTCCGGCGGCGCGTCGCCGCGCGGCATCGGCATGGCGACCGCCCGCATGTTCGCGGCGCACGGCGCTCGCATCGCCATCTTCGATCTCGACGAACACGCCGCGGTGGAAGCTGCCGCGTCAATCGGACCGGAGCATCGTGGTTATGTGTGCAACGTCACCGACCGTGGCGCATGCCAGGCTGCCGTCGAACGCACCGTCGCCGATTTCGGTTCGATCGATATCCTGATCAACAACGCGGGGATTACCCAGGCCGCCAAGCTGCTTGAGATCGACCCGGAAAGCTGGGACCGGATTCTCGACGTCAACCTGCGTGGCGTGTTGTACCTGTCGCAAGCGGTCGTTCCCCAGATGAAGAAACAGAAGAGCGGTTCGATCGGCTGCATGTCGTCGGTGTCCGCCCAGCGCGGCGGCGGCATTCTCGGCGGTCCGCATTACTCGGCGGCGAAGGCCGGGGTGCTCGGTCTGGCGAAAGCGATGGCGCGCGAACTCGGCAACGACGGAATTCGCGTGAACTGCGTGACACCGGGCCTGATTCAGACCGACATCAACGCCGGCAAGATCAGCGACGACAAGCGTGTCGAAATTCTCGCCGGCATTCCGCTCAACCGGCTTGGCGTGCCCGACGACGTGGCCGGCGCGTTCCTGTTCCTCGCGTCGAGCCTGTCGTCGTACATTACCGGCGCGGTGATCGACGTGAACGGCGGCATGCTGATTCATGGATGAGCCACGGCTGATTCAGCGCTCATCCAGGTCCGGCAGGACGGGCCGTCTGGCGGGAGGCTGACGGCGGCGATGGAGACCCTGTAGTAGAGAACAGACAGGCGCGGCGCGCGACACGTGCAGCCGCCGCGCTTCAGATTCGAAAACTATAACGACACGCCATATTGGAGGAAGACACCATGACTAGCCGTTCCAACGCCCCGAAGGGCATCAGCCGCCGCACCTTTCTGAAGGCCGGTGCGGCCTTGTCCGCCGCCGCGCCGCTATGGAGCATCTCGCGCAGCGCGATGGCGGCCCCCGAGTTTTCGTACAAGCTCGCAACCGGCCAGGACCCGACCCATCCGGTCAACATCCGCGCCCAGGAGGCGATCAATCACATCCGCGAGGCGACCAACGGCCGCCTCGATATCAAGCTCTTTCCGCAGAACCAGCTCGGCTCGGACACCGATCTGCTGTCGCAGGTGCGCAATGGCGGCGTGGAGTTCTTCAACCAGGCGTCGTCGATTCTGGCAACGCTCACGCCTGCTGCGGGCATCGTCAATACCGGCTTCGCGTTCAAGGATTACGACGCGGTCTGGAAGGCGATGGACGGGGATCTCGGCAACTACATCCGTGCGCAGATCGGCAAGTCGGGCATCGTGTCGGTGAGCAAGGTGTGGGATAACGGTTTCCGGCAGATCAGCTCGTCCACCAAGGCGTTGCGCGCGCCGGCCGATCTGAAGGGCTTCAAGATCCGCGTGCCGCAAGCGCCGATGCTCACCTCATTGTTCAAGGCGCTCGACGCCGGCCCTGCACCAATCAACTTCAACGAGCTGTATTCGGCGTTGCAAACCGGCGTGGTGGAAGGTCAGGAAAATCCGCTGCCAATCATTGCAACGGCCAAGCTCTACGAAGTGCAGAAGTACATCAGCCTGACATCGCACGTGTGGGACGGTTACTGGATTCTCGGCAACCGCACCGCATGGGAGCGCTTGCCGGCCGACATCCGTGCAATCGTCACGCGCGAGTTCGAGAAGGCCGCCATGCTGCAACGCGCGGATATCGCGAAGCTGAGCCTGTCGTTGCGCGACGACCTGAAGTCGAAGGGCATCACCTTTATCGATGTCGACCGCGAGGCCTTCCGCGGCACGCTGGCGAAGACGAGCTTCTATCACGACTGGAAAGCCAAGTACGGTGATGAAGCGTGGGGCTTGCTGGAGAAGTCCGTCGGAAAACTGGGGTAATGCGATGATCTCGATCTCTTATTCGCAGGAGCGGCAGCATCGCTTTGCCTGTGCGCTAGACACCGCGCTCGGCCACCTGGTGGAGATTCCCGCGGCGTTGCTGGTGCTCGCGGAAATCGTCGTGCTGCTGGCCGGCGTGACGAGCCGTTATCTGCTGCACGCGCCGCTCGTGTGGTCCGATGAACTCGCATCCATGCTGTTCCTGTGGCTCGCCATGCTGGGTGCCGTGATGGCGCTGCGGCGCGGCGAGCATATGCGGATGACGGCGCTGGTCGGCATGGCGCCGCCGGGCGTGCGCGCTTTTCTCGACGTGATCGCCATCGCCGCGCCCATCGCATTCCTCGCGATGGTGATCGGCCCGGCCGTCAGCTTCGCGCAGGACGAGGCGTTCATCACCACCCCCGCGCTCGAACTGTCCAACGCGTGGCGGGCGGCCGCGTTGCCGGTCGGCTCGGCGCTCATGCTGCTGGTTGCCCTGGTGCGATTGGTGCGTGTAGCCAACTGGCGTCTGACGCTCGCCGCCATCGCGACGGTCGGCGCAGTGGTCGGTGGTTTCGTCCTGCTCGGTCCGCTGTTGCGCGACCTTGGCAATATCAACCTGCTGATCTTCTTCGTCGGGCTGGTGGCGTTGTGCGTGTTCAGCGGCGTGCCGATCGCGTTCTCGTTCGGACTGGCTACGTTCGGCTATCTCGCGCTCACCACGAGCACGCCTATGACGGTGGTGGTCGGGCGGATGGACGAGGGCATGTCGCACCTGATCCTGCTGTCCGTGCCGCTCTTCGTGTTTCTCGGGCAGTTGATCGAGATGACCGGCATGGCCGCGGCGATGATCGCGTTCCTCGCGAGTTTGCTGGGTCATGTGCGCGGCGGTCTCTCGTACGTGCTGGTCAGCGCGATGTATCTGGTGTCGGGTATCTCGGGTTCGAAAGCCGCGGACATGGCGGCGGTCGCGCCGGTGCTGTTTCCGGAGATGAAAGCGCGCGGCGCGAAGCCCGGTGACCTGGTCGCGCTGCTGGCGGCGACGGGTGCGCAGACCGAGACCATTCCCCCAAGTCTGGTGCTGATCACGCTCGGCTCGGTGACCGGCGTGTCGATCTCCGCGCTCTTCACCGGCGGCATGCTGCCGGGGATCGTGCTGGCAATTACCCTGTGCATCGTGGTGCAGTGGCGTTACCGGCGCGAGGACATGTCGAGCGTCAAGCGCGCGACCCGCGGCGAGATTCTGCGCAAGCTGGTGATCGCGTTTCCGGCGCTTGCGTTGCCGTTCGTGATTCGCGCGGCGGTGGTCGAAGGGATTGCGACGGCCACCGAGGTCTCCACGATCGGGATTGTCTACGCGGTGCTGGCCGGTCTGCTGATTTATCGCCGGTTCGCGTGGAGACGGCTCAAGCCGATGCTGATCGATACCGCGACGCTGTCCGGCGCGATCCTGCTGATCATCGGCGCGGCGACCGGCATGGCGTGGGCGCTGACGCAATCCGGCTTCTCAGGGCAGCTCGCGCAGACCCTGGGCGCACTGCCGGGTGGCGCGGCAATGTTCATGGCGGCATCTATATGCGTGTTCGTGATACTCGGCAGTGTGCTCGAAGGCATCCCCGCAATCGTGCTGTTCGGCCCGCTGATGTTCCCGATCGCGAGGCAGATGGGCATCCACGATGTGCACTATGCAATGGTCGTGATCCTGTCGATGGGCGTGGGGCTGTTCGCACCGCCGTTCGGTGTGGGCTACTACTCGGCTTGCGCGGTCAGCCGTATCCATCCGGACGAAGGCATGAAGCCGATCCTGGGCTATATCGCCGCGTTGATGGTCGGGCTGATCGTGGTGGCCGCGGTGCCGTGGATCTCAACCGGTTTCCTGCATTGACGGTTTGACGTGCGAGGCTGCGCCGTGCGCAGCGCAGCCTCGCGGGTCGCTCTTCCGCCCGGTTCGTTTGAATCTCGTTTGACTCCGCTTGAATCTCGCTTGATCTGTTTGGTCCGTTTGAATTGCCGCCGTCTCGCTTGGCCGGGACGGCGTAGAGGAGCCTTTTGTCATGTCCACTACCGAAGTTCATCCTGTTGTCCCGATTGCTTCGACCATGCCGTCGCTGCAGGCCGCGTCTCTGCCCCAACTGCCTTTGGCCGACGCGATCCGTTTCCTCTCCATCGATGCCATCCTGCGTGCCGGCGAAGGTCACCAGGGCGTGCCGCTCGGCATGGCCGAAATCGCGACGGCGCTGTTCACCCGGCATCTGAAGTTCAATCCGGCGGATCCGACATGGCCCGACCGGGACCGCTTCGTTTTGTCCAACGGTCACGGTTCGCTGCTGCTCTATTCGCTGCTCTATCTGACCGGATATGCGGCGATCAGTCTCGATCAGCTCAAGACCTTCCGCGAGCTCGGTTCGCATTGCGCGGGACACCCTGAATACGAGCCGGCGCATGGCATTGAAGCCACCACGGGGCCGCTTGGCCAAGGCATCGCCAACGCTTTTGGCATGGCCGTCGCCGAAGCGTATCTCGCCGCGAAATTCGGCAGCGGCCTTGTCGATCACTACACGTATGCGTTCGTCGGCGACGGCTGCCTGCAGGAAGGCATCGGCCAGGAGATGATCTCGCTCGCCGGGCATCTGCGGCTGGGCAAACTGATCCTCTGCTGGGACGACAACCAGATCACCGACGACGGCAGCACCTCGCTGTCCATCAGCGAAGACGTTTGCGCGCGGTTTCGGGTGGGCGGCTGGCATGTCGTGGAAGTCGACGGTCATGATCTCGAAGCGGTATCGGCAGCGCTGACAATCGCGCGGCAGGATCCGCGGCCGTCGATGATTGCCTGCAAGACGATCATTGGCCGTGGCATCGCGCGCCTGCAAGGCCAGCGTGGCGGCCATAGCGGCAAGCTGTTTCAGGCGGATGCCGATGCAGCCCGCGAACAGCTTGGCTGGCCGCATGCGCCTTTCCACATGCCCGCGGAGATCCTTGCTGCATGGCGTGCATCCGGGAGGCGCGCCGATCACGCGCACAGCGCATGGCAGGCGCGCGTCGCTGCTTTGCCCGACACCGAGCGCGCCGAATTCGAACGCGTTCAATCCGGCGAGTTGCCGGACGGCTGGCGCGATGTACTCGACGACTACCGCAAGCGCGCAATCGAGCGCGACGAGCCGCTGCCCGGCATCACGGTGTCGGGCGAGATCAGCGACCTGCTCGCGCCCTTGCTGCCCGAACGCATGGTCGGTTGTGCGGATCTCGAAGCGCCCACAGGCCACAAGCGCCGCCTGCACGCTTTCACCGCGGACGACCGCAGCGGCGCCTACGTCCACTGTGGCGTGCGCGAGCATCTGATGGGAGCAATGGCCAATGGCATGGCCGCGCATGGCGGCATTGTCGCGACCAGCGTGACCTATCTGGCGTTCTCGGACTACCAGCGTCCGGCGATGCGCATGGCCGCCCTGATGGGCTTGCCGGTGCACTTCGTATTCAGCCACGACTCGATCGGCGTCGGCAAAAATGGGCCGACGCATCAACCCGTTGAGATCCTCGCTTCGCTACGCGCCATGCCGAACATGCGCGTGCTCCGTCCCGCCGATGCCGTGGAGGCCGCCGAGTGCTGGGCGCTTGCGCTCGAACATCGACGAGGGCCAAGCACGCTGATATTCGCACGTCAGGCGTTGCCCCTGGTTCGCCGCGCGCATGGCGACGAGGCGTTGTCGCGTCGCGGCGCTTACGTGCTGGCCGAGGCCGAGGGCGGGCCGCGCGCGGTGACCTTGCTGGCGACCGGATCCGAAGTGGCGCTGGCGTTGCAGGCGCGCAGCCGGTTGCAAGACGAAGGCGTCGCGACCGCGGTGGTGTCCATGCCGTGCTGGGAAATCTTCGATGAACAGGACGCAGGCTATCGCGCCGCAGTTCTGGGTTTGAACACTGTGCGCATTGGCGTGGAAGCGGCGTTGCGTTTCGGCTGGGACCGGTATCTGGGTGAGCGGGGCGGTTTCGTCGGCATGACGGGTTTCGGTGATTCCGCCTCGGCCGAGACCTTATATGAGCACTTCGGCATCACGGCGCAGCACGTGGTCAGTGAAGCGAAGCGGCAGCTGTCTGTCATCGACGGAGATGAGCATGCATAAAATCGTTTTTCTCGACCGCGCCACGCTCGCGCCGCAAATCGTCTTGCGTGAACCGCGCTTCGATCACCAGTTGATCGAACACGATCACACTGCACCCGGGCAGGTCCTTGAGCGGCTGGCCGGCGCAGCGATCGTGATCACCAACAAGGTGCCGCTGACTAAAGACGTGCTGGAGCAGTTGCCGGATCTTAAACTCGTCGCGGTCGCGGCCACAGGCACCGATTGCGTCGACAAGGCGGCCTGTCAGCGACTCGGCATCGCGGTGAGCAATATTCGCGGCTATGCGATCAACACGGTGCCTGAGCACACCTTCGCGTTGATCCTCGCGCTGCGGCGCAACCTGCTTGCCTATCGCGAAGATGTGCTCGCCGGCGAGTGGCAAAAATCCGGGCAATTCTGCTTCTTCACGCACGCGATTCACGATCTGGCCGGCGCGCGGCTTGGCATCATCGGCGAAGGGGTGTTGGGGCAACGCGTCGCGGAAATCGGCAAGGCCTTCGGCATGCTGCCCATGTTCGCCGCTCACAAGGGCAGGGACGGTCTCGGCCCGCTTTACACACCGTGGGAAGACGTGCTCGCGACCAGCGACATCATCACCGTGCACAGCCCGCTCACACCACAAACGCGCAACATGCTGGCCATGCCTGAGTTTCGCGCGATGAAGCGCAAGCCGTTGATCATCAACACGGCGCGCGGAGGCCTTGTCGACGAAAGCGCACTCGTGCAAGCGCTCGACGAAGGTTTGATCAGCGGAGCAGGTTTCGATGTGACCACCAGCGAACCGCCCGCCGCGGACAATCCGCTGTTGCGCGCGGCCGGCCGTCCGAATGTGATTTTGACGCCGCATGTCGCATGGGCTTCGGACGAGGCGCAGCAGAGTCTGGCGGATCAGTTGATGGATAACATCGAAAACTTCGTGAACGGTGCGGCGACCAACCTGGTGCACGGGGCGTATTGATTGAGTGTGCGGTGCTTTCGGCGCCGGTCAATTCTACGACTCGGCAACATTGGCAGTGCCTGGCATGGCGACCGCAGTTCCTCCGCGATTTTCCGCCGCGGTGTCTATGTTTCCTGCCTGGTAGAGCGGTTCTGTTTCGACAGGTTCGATAGCGGCGGAGAGACCCGTCTTTGCTCTGGCATGGCGTTCGAACAGGGCCAGAAGTTCGGCGCGCAGTCCGTCGCCGCGTTGGGCTGCGAGAGCATGAAGTGAAAGAAGTGGCAACATGATTGAACTCCAATCGGTGAAAGCAGGCGACCGCCTGTGAGACACGTGTGATCAGGACGCACCGCACGTTGTCCGCTGATCCGCGCTACTGAGGGATTGAGTGATCAGGTTGTGACAGCAGGCCGGCGCAAACACTCCGTTTCTTGCTGTCTGGTTGCCTTGTGAATGTAAAACCGGGCTTAACGCACAGATGCATCGCAGCGTGGACACGCTCAGCCGGGAGGCACGCATGCGCAGGCACATCTTCGAGTATTGCCGCAAGAAACGGGGGGCAACTGACTGCATACGTCGATATTGTCTGGGCAGAGAGAGGCGATCGTGCCGCTCTCTTTCAACCCTATCGATGAGGAATTCACCATGTCCAGAGAAGACGACAACAAGGCCATCGTAGGCCGCTGGTTCACCGATTTCTGGGGCGAAACCTGCAACCTCGACATCGTCGACGAACTTGCTGCTCCCGACATGCTGCTGCGCTACTCACTGCATGAGCCGCGCCGTGGCCGCGAGGATATCAAGGCATTCATGACGGGTTTCCGCGAAGCGTTCCCCGACCTCAACTTCTGGGGCGCCGCCGACCTCATTGCCGAAGGGGACTATGTAGTCGGCCGTTGGGAGGGTGGCGGCACACATACCGGTCCGGCATTCGGCGATTTCCTGATCGGATCGCTGCCGGCTGCGACTGGCCGGAAAATGCGCTTCACCGGTACGACCGTGCTCCGCCTCAAAGACGGCAAGATCATCGAGGAAATCGGCCTGGACGACGGCGTGAGCGCCCTGCAACAAATCGGACTCGTCAAAGCGGTTTGAACGGGGGCACGGTGCTTCCGGTATCTTCGGCAACGCCGCTCTGGACCCGGCGGCTCGAAACATTGCACTGACCTGATTACCCTGCATACCCTGCTTCGCGCCATGCCCGCGAGATACGACCGCGGGCATGGCGTGAGTTCCGCGCATTATCCGGCTCTCAGCGTCAGGCGGGGAGTGGCGGCGCAGCGGGGAAGTCCACCGGTACGCGTGTCGTTCCGTGCAGATAGTTGGTGACGGTCTTGTCGCCGATCACAACAATCACGTCGACCAGATTGCCCTTGGTCCAGCCCGCCGCGAAGAACGCATCGACGAGCGCCTGATCGGCGTGCCCGCGGTTGACCGTGATGTTCGTCACGAGCCGCGCGAGTGCGTCGAACTTCGCGTCGAAGCTTACCCGGCCACTGCGGATCTCGAGGATCTGCTCGTCGGTGAAGCCATTCATCTTGCCGATCACGGTGTGTGCCGCCAGACAATATTCGCAAGCGTTGACCTGGCTCACGACCAGGTTCACGATTTCGCGCGCCTTGCCGGTGATGCTGCTCTTCGCGTTCTGGAACGCGAGGTAGCTGCCGAGCGCATGTTCGGAATGAGCCAGTGTCGCGTACAGGTTGGGCACAGAGCCGAGACTGCTCTTGAGCTTGTCGAAGATGGCCTGGTTGGCCGGGGAAACTTCGTCGCGTGTCGGTACATTGATGGTCGTCATGGTGATGCTCCCTGGTAAATAGATGAATAAAGCCGGTTGAAAAAACGTGCGTCATTGCGCCGTGTACGCACCGTCGACTGCAATGTTCTGTCCGGTGAGGTAACGCGCCTTGTCGCTTGCAAGAAACACAATCGTCTGGGCGATTTCGTCCGGGGCTGCGGCGCGTCGCGCCGGTATTGTCGAGAGGAAACTTGCCTTGCCTTCTTCGGTGCCGCCGGCAAAGCGATCGAGCATTTCCGTGGCGACAGGACCCGGCGCCACGGCGTTGACGCGCACGCCTGCAGCCGCTCCTTCGAGCGCCGCGCTCTTCGTCAGGCCTTCAACCGCATGCTTGCTGGCCGCATAGACCGACGCGCCTGCAACACCGACCTGACCCGCTATCGACGAGAGGTTGATGATCGAGCCCGCGCCCTGCGCGAGCATCACGCGCATCTCGTGCTTGAGCGACAGCAGCGTGCCGAGCACGTTGACCGCGAACGTGTCTTCGTAGTTGGTCGCGGTCTCCTCGACGATCGGCGCCAGTTGACCTTCAGTGCCGGCGTTGTTGACCGCCACGTCGATGCGCCCGAAACGCGCGACGGTCTGCTCGACCACATTGCGCACTTCAGCTTCGAAACGAACGTCAGCGCGCATGAATTCGGCTTCGGCGCCGAGGGCGCGCAGTTCAGCGGCGAGCGCCTGGCCTGCCTCTTCGCGACGGCCGCTGACGACCACGCGGTTTCCTTCGCGAGCGAAGGCAAGGGCGGTAGCGCGGCCGATACCGGTCAGCGCGCCAGTGATAAGGACGACAGGTTGGTTCATGACAGTGCTCCTTCAGGTGGGTTGGCATCGCGTTTGCAATGACTGCACTTTGACTGATTCCAGATGCGCGATATAGACGGTGTATGCTCATATAACTAATTCCCATCAGGAATATATTGGGCAAAATGGACAAGCTACAGGCAATGAAAACGTTCGTGCGCGTGGTGGAGGCCGGCAGTTTTTCCGCGGTCGCGCACGAGTCCGACACCACGCAGAGCGCAGTGAGCAAACAGGTCGCGGCGCTCGAGCGCGAGCTGGGTGCGCGGCTGCTGACGAGAACCACGCGTTCGCTCGCACTGACAGAAGAAGGTGAACACTATTTCGAACAGGCGCGGCGCCTGGTTGCGGAGATCGCCGAGGCCGAAGGCGCGTTGCAGCGCGGCGAGCAGCAACTGACGGGCTGGCTGCGGGTCGCCGCTTCGGTCGGCTTCGGACGTCTCAAGCTCATGCCATTGGTTCAGTCATTTCTGGCAGAGCACCGGGGCGTGAAGATCGACCTGCGCCTGAGCGACGGGTTTATCGATCTCGTGGAGCAGGGGATCGACGTCGCGGTGCGCATCGGCGATCTGCCGGACAGCAGCCTGACCGCACGCCGCGTGGGAACGGCCTACCGGATGCTGATGGCGCATCGCAGCTACGTGCGCTCGCTGCCCAAAGGCACCAAAGCGCCGCGCGTTCCCGACGACCTGGTCGATCACAACTGTATCGTCTACACGGAACTGGCAATGCGTAATGCGTGGCGTTTTACGGCAGGGCCCGGCGCGGTGGATCCGGTGGGAACCACGCGCATTATTCGCGTCGAAGGCAATCTGCAAACGAACAGCAGCGAGGTCATGCGGGCGTCGGTTCTTGCAGGTATGGGGATCGGATATTCGCCGACCTGGTTGTTCGATGACGAGCTGGCGAGTGGCGAAGTACAGCGAATGTTGCCGGACTGGGAAACGATCCCTATCCCGATCCATCTGGTGAGCCCGCTGGAGCGAAGGCATTCGGCAAAGGTCAGGGCGTTCGCCGACCATGTCGGGAAGGCGATGGCTCGCGGGTGAATTGAAACAGCGAGAGCCGCTCGGAACTCGCTTGTTGCTGTCCTGGCCGCCAGGGCCCACTTCAGCTTCCCACGCTCCCCGCAGCACATGCCAAATTCGCAACGAGTTCTTCTACACTCGCATACTTGAGAGCAACGTCAGCGTTCTGCGGTGCCCCAGGATTCCATGCATACGTATTCGGGCGCCCGTGCAATTCGCTGCACCCATGAACTTAACCAAGGTCCTGTATGGAATATCTTGAGAGTTTGCGAGTCTTCCGCTCAGTCGTCGAAGCGAAGAGCTTTACGCGCGCCGCGGACATGCTGGGTGTTACCGCGCCGGTCGTGTCCCGCGCCATTGCGGGACTCGAGCAGCGTCTGGGCAGTCGTCTGTTTCACCGCACCACGCGGCAGGTTTCGCTGACGGAAGCGGGGGAACACTTCTATGAAGGCTGCTCCCGGATCCTCGACGATCTGGATGCGCTGGAAGCGCAGGCGTCAAAGCAGACGCGCGAGGCGAGCGGTGTGCTTCGACTCGTCGCCCATACGACGGCGACCGTCAACCGGCTCGTGCCGCTGATCTCGACCTTCAAGCACAAGCACCCCAAGGTGAGTCTCGACGTGACGCTGACCGAGCGCCCGGTCGATCTGGTGGCAGACGGCTACGACCTCGGGGTCGTGTTGCCTTTCATGCTGAGCAGCGACACGACAGTCACACGGTTGCTGGAGCGCATTCCTCTTTGCATTGTCGCCGCGCCGCAGTATCTGCAGACGCATTCGCGGCCCCGGCATCCTTCCGAGTTGGCCGAACACACGTTCGTCGTGATGTCGCCGTCATTGCGCAAGCCTTCCCTGACCTTCCGGGTGGGGCAGGAGGACCTGACCATCCCGATGATGTACGAGGTCGCTTCGAATAATCCGATCTTCAACCGGGAGATGGTGCTGCAGGGGTTCGGGATCGGCGTGGTGCCAGTTGCACTGGCGCAAACGGAACTGGCCTCCGGGCAACTGGTAGCCATCCTCGAGGAGTTTGATATTGTCGATGGAGCGATCGAGATACGGCTCGCGTACAACTCACGAACGCTGCTGCCGGCCAAGGTGAGGGCATTTATCGAGCACGCCGCTGCGTTCTTTGAAGAAGTGTCCGGCGCCGGGCGCCTTTGAGAGTGATGAGTAGAAATGCGGGGCGAGACTCAATGAAACCGCTCTCGCCGCATCAGTCAGCTTGTGACGTGAACCAGCAAGGTGCGGACGAACGTAATAGCATTCTCGCCTGCAAGCATGCCCAGCAATCCGGCAAGTGCGACGGTCGGCGGGGCAGGTGATTTGACACCGACGACGTGATAGATCAGTCCGACCACCACGCCGAGAAGGAGGGAGAGCAGATAGGCTTTCATGATGTTGTCACCCTGAGGAGGGGGCACCAAGGCCCCCCAGTTGGATTCCGGCCACGTTCATTACATGTTGATGACAACACGGCCCGGCGTGCCCGCCGTAACTGCCCGGTAGGCGTCCTGGCCATGTTGCAGATCGAAGCGCTGCGCGATCACGGGCGGCTTGAGCTTGCCGCTTTCGAAGCCGTCGACCAGCGCTGCCATGAGCGGCGCGGACTCGGTGACACCGAGCTTCGCGCTGTCAGTGCCGAACAACTGCGTCTCGTTGTGATAAAAATCAATGATGTCGAAATCGACGCGGCGCTTTCCGGTCGCGCTGATCTCGACAACGCGGCCACGGCGCCGGACAAGACTGAGCGCGGTTTCGAAAGCGACACCGCCAACAGCGTCATAGACCACGTCGACGCCACCCGTCAATTCGCGCACGCGCTGCGTGGTGTGTTCATCAAACGGCACATATTCGTCGATCAGCAAGCTGGCCGGGGAGCCTGCGGCGGGCACCTTGCGATCGATGCCAATCACGCGGCAGCCACGCGCTTTTGCGATCTGCGTGACCGCACCGCCTACGCCGCCGCCTGCCCCGATGACCGCAATGGTTTCGCCCTCGGCCAGCTTGGCGTAGTCGACCGTGCCCAACCAGGCGACGACAAAATTCACGCCGATGGCGGAAGCCTCTTCATGGCTTAACGTGGCCGGCTTGCGGGCCAACGCGGCGACCGGGATCTTGATGAATTCCGCATGGGTGCCGTCGCGCGTAAAGCCGATGTCGCCGCCGGTGCCCCAGACTTCTGCACCGATCCAGTCAGCGGGGCCATCGACGACCATGCCGCTGAAGTCCCGTCCAGGTATGCGCGGTGTCGTGGTGTGATCGAAATGTCCCGACACGTTCTTGACGTCACTCGGGTTGACCGACGCGCTGCTGACCTGGACGATCGCGCTGTCGCGATCACATTCCGGCATGCTCAGATCAATGTACTCAAGCACTTCAGGGGCGCCGAACGACTTGAATTGCAGGGCTTTCATCTCATTCACTCCTGGATCGTGGATCAGGCTGCGAAGTGCAGCGTATGACCAGATTGTATGAGCTGGCGGAGGGGTCGATCAGACAGGTGCTTTCGAACTTTGGACAAAATGAACCCCAGGGCTCACGTGCTGAGGCTTCCCGTTAGCGGTCCGAGGGCGTGACGGTTACGTTCTCCGGGGCGGCCAGTGTTTCGTCCGGACGGAATTCGCTAGGCGCGGTGCCCAGTTCGCGGCGAAACATGTCGCTGAAACTGCTGGGCAAGTAGCCCAAGGATCGTGCTACCGAGCTTACCGTTTGACCTTCCGCCAGTTTGGATAAGGCAATCGCGAGCTGGACCTGTCGGCGCCATTCTGCGAATCCGAGGCCCAGCTCACGCGTGAACAGCCGCGCAAGTGTGCGCACGCTTGCACCCACGGATGCTGCATGATGTTCAAAGCTGATGTCGACAGAGGGATTGCTGATGACGGCCCGGCACAGTACCTCGAGACGACGGTCCGATTTGTCCGGCAGCGGAATTCTCAGCGAATAGCGCGGCGCGTGAGTCAGTTCCAGTGCGGCTAAATGGTAAGCCGCGTTCAGGTATTCATCGTCGCGTTCGCTTTCGTGTTCTGCGATGGTCGTAATGAGTTCCCTTAGCAAACCGTTGATTTCGAAGACGTCGCCCTGCTTGCTCAGGTGCTGGACGTCTTGTCCTCGCAGATAAAGGTTGCGCATTTCAACCTCGCTCATCATGTAGATGGAGTGCCCGGTTCCGGGCGGCAGCCAGACCGCTCGCTGCGGCGGGACAATCAGCGCCTCGCGACCGACTTCAACCCACATGACACCCGTGACCGCGTAGAGCACTTGAGCCCATTCGTGAACGTGCGGGTCAATGCGAAGGCCGCGCGGATAGCGTCTTGCCAGCGATCGGCCTCGTCCGGATTCGTCATCGAGATCGGGAGGGACAGCTTTCGGCATGGTGATCGGCCTGTAAAGGAGCGGGAAGAAAAAAGCAAAGCTTGAAGAAATGGCGGATTGGAGCGCGCGTACTTGCGTATCAATACCTCGGACTTAGGAAAGTATCTGTTATCCGTGCGCGCATTTTTCAATATTCGACCATGCCTTAGGCTTCTTTCATCGAAACACGTCAGCAGGCAACTGCTGCCTGGGAACGACAGGAGCCGGCAATGATCAACTGCCTGAAGCATCAACTCTATCATCGGGTGGTGATCCTACCTGCGTTGGCACTGGGTCAGCTCATGGCGGAACATGATTTCAACATGGGGCAAGTTGCCGTGGTTCTCCTCATGCAAGGGTTGCTGCATGCATGGCATGCCGGGACGTTCTGCCGCCGCTAAAACCGGGGATTCTTGCGTTGGAAAGAATAATGTTTTCGCGGATCATCTATTTAAGTTAGATATTGATGATCGTAATATTGGTTTTATCTGCTGGATTAATGGCTGGTCTTTCGACGTAACATGTCGAGCCGGAGGTCAAGATGTTTCGCTACCTTTTAGAAGGTCTTGCGGTTACCGCTGCAGTCATCGTGTATTTTCTGCCAGCCATCGTGGCCGACCGAAGGGGACGACGTAACGTCTTGCTGTTGGCGCTGCTGAATGCGCTACTCGGCTGGACAGTGGTGTGCTGGATCGCAGCGCTTTACTGGGCGCTTCATCCCGACAGCCAGGGCCGGGTAACCCGCACAGTCCGGGCAACGCGGCGCGCACAAGCTCATAACACCGTCGCCGCGATTGTCGAGCGGGCGCAGAGACGGGCAGATGCCGGGCGGACGAGATGAACCGCTATGGTATGAAAATTACATCGAACTGACGGCACGACTTGAGGTGCCGACCGCGACCGGTGGTTTTCAAACCCACGCTTTCGGATTTCCGACGTAATTTGTACGACGCATTTGTCGCGGGTATTAGTTAGCGGCCGGCGCATCGCTGTCTTCCACTGCATCTCGCAGAGTCTCATCCGGTCGGAAATCGCTGGGCGCCATCCCCGGTTCCCGGCGGAACATATCGCTGAAGCTGCCAGGCCGATAGCCGAGTGAGCGCGCTGCATGCGCGAGCGCTGCAAAATGATAAGCCGTTTGCAGGTACTCGCTGTCGCACTCCAACCCATGTTCCGCAATCGTGGTGGTGAGCTCTCGCAGCAGGCCATTGATCTCGAAGACGTCAGAGTGCTTGCTGAGACGCTGTACGTCTCTCTCGTGAAGATAGAAGTTGCGCATCTTGACCGCGCTCATCATACGGATGGAATGCACGGTACCCGGCCGTAGCCAGACCGCACGCGCGAGGGACCGCCACATCGAGCGATTCCGCGGCACGAGCGAAGCTGTTGAGCTCGGCGACCTTGGTAAAGATCCGCATCGAATTCACCATGTCCACGCAACCTCTCCTCATGTTGGACGAAGGAGCTGGCATGTTCCGCCGCTGTCAGTCAGATTCTCAGCCAGATCCTCAGGCAGAACATTAACGGTTGAATTGCCTGTTGAATGGTCAATGACTTTCGAGTTTCGGACAGCTATCGCGGCAGTCCAGGCTGCCGGTAGCCGTTGGCCGAAACTCGGAATCGATTGGCATCCGTGCCTTTTCCCAGGAGATAGCATGTGAGGCACCGCGATCGAGCAGGACCCGCGGTCGAGCACACGCACCAGTTTCGTGCTGACCGACTCGTGCCGGCTGGCCCCGGGCGAAGCGCGCATGGAGAAATGATTCCGCCGAGCCCGCCATGATTTTGCTGGCGATGCCGTTGGTGCGACTGACATCCTGATGCAAAGTTTCAGTCGCAATATTGCAATCTGGTTAATGGTGTTTTGGGAAACAGCCGTTCACGACGCGTGAGCATTGCCTCTACTATTGCACCGGCGCCGTATGCGCCGTCAGTCACAAGGAGCCCCATGAATCTTGCTTCGATCCGCAAAGACGCCTTTGCGATGCCTGTTCACAATCCCGCCTATCCCCGCCCGCCGTATCGCTTCATCAATCGGGAATACTTCATCATTTCATACGAAACCGATCCCGATGCGCTGCGCGCCATCGTGCCGGAGCCGTTGCATCCGGAAAACAATCTCGTACATTACGAATTCATTCGCATGCCGGACTCGTCGGGCTTCGGCGACTACACGGAGAGCGGTCAGGTTATCTCGGTGCGGGACCAGCAGGGGCATCTCGGCAACTACACGCATTCGATGTACCTTGATGACGAAGGCCCGATCGCCGGCGGCCGCGAAATCTGGGGCTTTCCGAAGAAGCTGGCCAGGCCGACCTTGAGCGTCGATGGCAACGACACGCTGCTGGGCACGCTCGACTACGGTACGCAACGTATCGCGACCGGCACGATGGGTTTCAAGCACGTGCCGCTCGACATGGAAGTCGAACGCAAGAAGCTCTCGGAGACGCCGAATTACTTGTTGAAGGTGATCCCGCACGTTGACGGTACGGCACGCGTGTGCGAACTGGTGCGCTTCTATCTGCGCGACGTGAGCGTGACCGGTGCATGGTCGGGTCCGGCCGCGCTTGAACTGCATCCGCACGCCCTGGCGCCCGTCGCCGATCTGCCGGTGAAGCGGGTGGTCGGCGCGCGGCATGTGATCGCCAATCTCACGCTGGATATTGGCGAGGTTGCGCTCGATTATCTGGCCACGGTCGAGAGCGTGAAGCTTGCCGCCGTCAATGAATAACGATTCGTGAACCCATAGGGAAGGAAAGCAACATGTCCTTGAACAATAAAGTCGCGCTTGTGACCGGTGCAGCAAGCGGTATTGGTGAGCAGTGCGCACGCAAACTCGCTAGTCTTGGCGCCGCGGTGGTGATCGCCGACCTGAATCTCGAGAACGCGCAGAAGGTGGCCAGCAGCATCGTTGCGGCGGGCGGCAAGGCGCTGGCAGTCGCAATGGATGTGACAAACGAAGAAGCGGTCAATAGCGGCATTGAACGCGCGGTGCAGGAGTTGGGCAGTCTCGATGTGCTGGTGTCGAACGCGGGTATCCAGATCGTTGCGCCTATCGAGGAGTACGAGTTTTCCGACTGGAAGAAAATGTTGGCGATCCATCTTGATGGCGCTTTTCTCACCACCAAGGCTGCTATCAAACACATGTACGCGGGCGGCAAGGGCGGCTCTATCGTCTATATGGGCTCGGTGCATTCACATGAAGCATCGAAGCTGAAATCCGCGTACGTGACAGCCAAGCATGGCTTGCTTGGACTGGCCCGGGTGGTCGCGAAGGAAGGCGGTCCGCGCGGCGTGCGGGCGAACGTGGTGTGTCCGGGCTTCGTTCGCACACCGCTTGTCGACAAGCAGATTCCCGAGCAGGCCAAGGCGCTCGGTATCTCCGAAGACGAAGTCGTCAAGAACGTGATGCTCAAGGAAACCGTCGACGGTGAATTCACCACGGTCGAAGACGTCGCCAATACGGTGGCGTTTCTCACGGGTTTCGAATCGTCTGCGCTCACCGGGCAGTCGGTGATCGTCAGCCACGGCTGGTCAATGCACTAAGGGGTCGCGTATGCGCAGCAGCACAAGAAAAACTAACCGGCAGCCGGATGTGTTCGTGCTGCCGCGCTACGACGAAATTGCCCTGGTGCTTCAGGGCGGCGGCGCGCTCGGGTCTTATCAGGCAGGCGTCTATGAAGGCCTGGCCGAAGCCGGCGTGCAACCGAACTGGATTGCAGGCGTTTCGATCGGTGCACTGAACACCGCGATCATTGCGGGTAATGCGCCGGAGAACCGCGTGGAAGCGTTACGCGGTTTCTGGAATTCGATCTGTCATCCGCTCGACTGGCTCGGTGGCTTGGGCGCCTGGACGCTGCCCGGACTCGGGCTGCAAGACTTGTCGCGCAAGTGGGGCAGCATGTGGGCAGCAGGGCGCGCGTTGACCGAGGGCCAGCCGGGCTTTTTCTTGCCGCGCGTTCCCTTGCCTATGGCCGGTTTCGGCAAGCAAAGCCCTAACGTGGTCAGCTATTACGACACGGCCGCGCTGAGGGAAACGCTGTTGAAGTTCGCTGATTTCAACCGTATCAACGATGGCGATATTCGCGTCTCGGTGGGCGCGGTGAACGTGCGGACCGGCAACCTGGCGTACTTCGACAACACAAAAATGCGCTTGCAGCCGGAGCATTTCATGGCGTCGGGCGCGTTGCCGCCAGGTTTCCCTGCAGTCGAGATAGACGGCGAGTTCTACTGGGACGGCGGGCTGGTTTCCAACACGCCGCTGACCGAAGTGCTTCGTGATGCTGAACACAAGGACACGCTGGTTTTTCAGGTGGATCTGTGGAGCGCGAGAGGTAATGCGCCGGGAGATTTCCTCGACGTGTCCGAGCGTGCCAAAGACATCCAGTTCTCGAGCCGTACGCGTGCCATTACCAGCATACTGGCGGATCGTCAGAAGCATGCACGCTTCATCAAGGAATTGCTCGCGCATGTTCCGCCCGATCTGCTCAAGACCGATCCGCTATTTCGTCTCGCTGAAGAAGCGGCGGACGGCAGCGCGATCAATGTGGTCCACCTCATCTACAAGAACAAGCCTTACGAGGGGCACTACAAGGACTACGAGTTCAGCATCGACACAATGCAGGAGCACTGGGAAAGCGGTCTGGAAGACATCCGCGATTCATTCGCTCATCGGGAGTGGTTCGATGTGCCGAGCCGCGAACAGGGTTTCGTGACGCACGACGTGCATCGCCGGCTTGGCTCTGTGCCGCAGTCTGATCGCGAGATGCCTGAATTGCCTCTTGGCGTGGAACGAAAAGCCGCTGCCTGAACGGGCGCGCATCGGGTGGTCGCCGGATTGACATGGTTCACCCTGGGTCAGGCGACCCCCGAACAACTTGCTGATATGGGCTCCGGAAGTTCCCGATAACGGCCACCGCCGTTTTATGACCACTCATTCTTCACTTTAACTGAATAATCAAATGAGTACCGGTGAAGTGTAACGCGGCTGGGCGCGCGTAAGCTTCGTTATGCGCTTGAACATTTATTCGCGCATTTGCCGGTACTCAGGAGACAGTTACATGAAAATCGTGGAAATCCGCGAGCAAACCATTCCGATCAGTTCATCCATCCGGAATGCGTATATCGATTTCAGCAAGATGACGCTGAGTCTCGTTGCCGTGATCACCGACGTAATGCGTGACGGCAAGCCAGTGGTTGGCTACGGCTTCAATTCGAACGGACGGTACGGCCAGGGCAAGCTGATGCGCGAGCGTTTTATTCCGCGCGTGCTTGCGGCCGAGCCGGATTCGCTGCTCGATGAGTCAGGCAACAACCTCGATCCGCACAAGATCTGGGCCGCGATGTTCACGAATGAAAAGCCCGGCGGTCATGGCGAGCGCTCGGTGGCGATCGGCACGATCGACATGGCGGTGTGGGATGCGGTTGCGAAGATCGAAGGCAAGCCGCTGTTCCAGTTACTGGCGGACCGGTATGGCAACGGCACGCCGGATCGGGAAGTCTTCGTTTATGCAGCCGGCGGTTATTACTATCCCGGCCAGGACTTCAGCAAGCTGAAGGACGAGATGCGCAGCTATATTGACCGCGGTTATACGGTCGTCAAGAAGAAGATAGGCGGTGGTTCGCTCGACGAGGACCTGCGCCGGATCGACGCGGTGCTGTCCGTGCTGCAGGACGGTCAAAAACTCGCCGTCGATGCAAATGGCCGCTTCGACCTGGACACGGCTATCCAGTATGCAAAAGCCCTCTCGCAATACGACCTGTTCTGGTACGAAGAGGCGGGCGATCCGCTCGATTTCGAACTGCAGGCCACGCTGCGCAATTACTACGACAAGCCGATGGCGACCGGCGAGAATTTGTTCTCGATGCAGGATGCGCGTAACCTGATCCGCTATGGCGGCATGCGCGCGGACCGCGATTACCTCCAATTCGACTGCGCGCTGAGCTATGGGCTGGTCGAATATTTGCGGACGCTGGACATGCTGCACCAGCACGGCTGGTCGCGTTCACGCTGCGTTCCTCACGGCGGCCACCAGATGTCATTGAACATTGCAGCGGGTCTTGGCCTGGGCGGCAATGAATCGTACCCGGATCTGTTCCAGCCATTCGGCGGCTTTCCGGACGGCGTGAAAGTGCATAACGGCCATGTGACCTTACCGGATCTTCCCGGCATTGGTTTTGAAGGCAAGAGCGATTTGTATGTCCACATGCAGGCTTTGTCGTCGTAAGGCTTTTCCCTTTCCGTCGTCGCGTGGCCTGGCTACTTTCTAGCGGCGGGTGTGGCGGAGCCTGACGCGACGTATTCATACGCTATTCGGCGCAGTCCCTGGCGCCGGTTGACAGGAATATTGCAATGCAAAAACCTAGCGAGCTTACCGGCCGCGATCTCCTTCGCGATCCCCGTCTTAACAAAGGCTCAGCCTTTAGCGAAGCCGAACGCCGCCAATACCATCTCGAAGGGCTGCTGCCGCCGGGCAGCAGTTCACTGGAATTGCAGGTTGCGCGTACGCACACGGAACTGGCCGCTCTCGACAACGACCTGCAAAAATATCTTCTGTTGTCCGATCTGCAGGCACGCAACGAGACCTTGTTCTACGCCACGATCATGTCCGATCCGGCGACGTTCATGCCCTTGGTATACACGCCGACAGTGGGCGAGGCATGCCAGAAATTCAATCATATTTTCCGTGCGACGCGGGGCATGTATATCCCCATCTCGGCTCGGGGAAGGGTGAAGGATCTGCTGCAGAACTGGCCGGAAACGGACGTTCGCTTCATCGTGGTGACGGATGGCGAACGCATTCTCGGACTGGGGGACCTGGGCGTCGGCGGAATGGGCATTCCTATCGGCAAGCTCTCGCTCTATACCGCGTGCGCGGGCGTGCCGCCCCAATACTGTTTGCCGGTGACGCTGGACGTGGGCACCAATAACCGTGACCTGCTCGACGATCCGCTCTACCTGGGCCTGCGTCAGGAGCGTGTGCGCGGCGACGAATACCATGCGTTCGTGAACGAGTTCGTCGAAGCAGCGCTGGAGTTGCATCCGAAATGCTGCA
Source organism: Caballeronia udeis (assembly GCF_001544555.2). GTDB lineage: Bacteria > Pseudomonadota > Gammaproteobacteria > Burkholderiales > Burkholderiaceae > Caballeronia > Caballeronia udeis. The sequence goes on from NZ_FCOK02000008.1 coordinate 107,244, forward strand.
TCCAATGGGAAGACTTCGCCAACTTCAATGCCGTGCCGCTGCTCGCGCGATACAAGGACAAGATCTGCACCTATAACGACGACATCCAGGGCACTGCCGCCGTCGCGCTGGCAGGGATCTTCGCCGCGCTTCACATCTCGAAGCAGAAGCTTGTCGACCAGCGGTTCCTGTTCCTGGGCGGCGGCTCCGCGGGGACCGGCATTGCCGAGCTGATCAGCCAGGCGATGGTGCTGGAAGGCTTGAGTATTGACGAAGCCCGGGCGCGCAATGCGCTGTTCGACGTGAACGGGCTGATGGTGAAATCGCGCCAGGACCTGGCGGATTTCCAGAAGCCTTTCGCGGTGGATCATGCGCCGGTGAGTACATTTACCGACGCAGTGAAGGCGCTGAAACCGACCGGCATCATTGGTGTCAGTACCGTGCCCAAGCTCTTCAACCAGCACGTGATCGAGGCCATGGCGGAGATCAACGAGCGTCCGATCATCTTCCCGTATTCCAACCCGACCTCGCGCTCCGAGTGCACGGCCGAGGAAGCGTACCGGTGGTCCTCCGGCCGCGCTATTTTCGCGAGCGGCAGTCCGTTCCCGCCGGTGGAAATAGAAGGGCGCACGTTTGTGCCGGGACAAGGCAACAATGTCTATATTTTCCCCGCGCTCGGCATGGCCGTGTTCGCCACCCAGGCGACCCGGGTCACGGACGAAATGTTCATTGTCGCGGCGAAAGCGGTGGCCGAGCAGGTCTCGGAAACCAGTCTTGCAACCGGGTTGATCTATCCGCCGCAGAGCAAGATTTTCGAGGCCTCGCTTCATGTGGCCGTGCGCGTGGCCGAGTGCATTTTCGACAATAACCTGGCGCGCGTGCCAAGGCCGGACGACATCACCGCACTGATCCGCGACTGCGCTTACAAGCCGGCGTACGCAACGCTCTAAGCCGGGCGGGTGTTCGATTTGCGCCGAGGTGGGTTTTGCCGGAATGGAGCAAATCGGCGGGTTTGGGCCGGAGAAACCGGCCCAAACCCGCTTCATCGCGCGGATGCGCTAGGCGAGCGCGGCCCGGATACGGTCGATCGCTTTCAGGTCCGGCGCCCCCCGGCCAAGCCGTTCGCGCGGGCACCACGGGTACGGCAGTGAGTCACTCCATCGCAAGATCGGCTCGACCGTGTCCTGCGGCAGCGTGGTCATTTCTTCTATGGTGATTCGAAGTTGCCGGACCTGTCCCGAATCCGCCGCCAACCAGTCGTATCGGCCGAAACCGGCTCGCGCGAGACCGGTGCTCTTCTCCGACATGCACACCAGCCAGTCGCAACTGAACGCCATTCCTGCCGCCGGCGCGTCGCCTATGCAGAAGGTGTAGACATTCTCATAACGCTGGGAAAACTCGCTCACCAGAACATTCGAAATGGCTTTCGCGCCTTTCACTGTGCCCGGAAACGAGATTTCCGAGGTGTTCACTTGCATCGTGAGTTCGGCATCGGCGGTAAAGGCATCCGCCATCAAGAATGGGCGATTACTGTCCTTCGCCCGAATATAGGTCTCGATGGATTTTTGCAGGTTGATCATGGGTGGTTCCTGGGCTTGCCAACAGTGCCGGGCGGGTGCGGGGCCCCAAGTCTATCGCTGCCCGGCGCGCGCGAGGCGTTATCCCTTCGCCCTTGGCGGGCATGCGAGCGGGGCTTTATCCGGGCGTTTTGCCGCCGGATAATTCCGGGTGGGAACCCGTGATCACCCCGGGCTGGATGGCCGGGCCTGGGATAATTGCTTCCTCGAAAGCAAGTTTTCGCGTAGATTTGCGACCGCGAAACAATTGTTACCCGGTAAAAGTAAGAGGAAACCATTCATGACCATTGCCCGGCGAATCCGCGAAGTGTCCAAGTTGAGCGGCGATTTCCTGCTGCGTTCAGGCAAGCGCAGCAACACCTACTTCGACAAATATCGCTTCGAGTCCGATCCCGTATTGTTGAAAGCGATTGCGCAAGCGATGGTGCCCCTGATCCCCCCAGGTACCGAAATACTGGGCGGTCTCGAGATGGGCGGCATTCCGATCGTGACCATGCTCAGCCAGGTGACCGGCTTGCCGGCAGCGTATATCCGCAAGGAAGCGAAAGAGTACGGCACCTGCAAGTATGCGGAAGGCGCGGATCTGGCCGGCCGCAAGCTCGTGCTGGTCGAGGACATTGTGTCCAGCGGCGGCGCCATTTCCGACGCCGTGGCGAAACTGCGCGCTGACGGCGTGCCGGTCTCGCTGACGCTGTGTGTGATCGACCGCGAAAGCGGTGGTAAGGAAATGCTTGCGGGAATCGGGATTGAATTGAAATCCCTCTACACCTTCTCGCAGATCGAAGCGGGTCAGTGAGCGATCAGTGAGCACCAAGCATTGAGCAGTACTCCGCCCCAAGCACTCCACCCCTAGCTTCAATTCATCCATTCCTGAGCGGCCGAGCATGCAGCTTCTTGATCATGTTTCTATCGGTGTTCCCGATCTCGACATCGCCCGGCGTTTTTACGACGCGATCATGAGCACGCTCGGCGCAGCGAAGGTGTATGACTTGCCACACGCGCTGGGGTACGGCGAACGGTGCACCGCGCAGGACGCTGCATCGACCTATCTCGCGGTGTACCTGGATCAAAGCGTAATAGGCGACAACAAGCGGCACTGGTGTTTCAAGGCTGCGTCTCGTGCACAGGTCGACGCGTTCCACGCGGCTGGCGTTGCTGCCGGAGGCCGCTCGGACGGCGCCCCGGGGCTGCGATCTGACTACCATCCAGGTTATTACGCCGCGTTCATCCTTGATCCGGCGGGCAATCGCGTTGAAGCGGTGTGCCACGTTATCGCCTGACGGCTGGATTGCTCCAAGCCTCGCTAGGCGTCCGCACTACCCGAAAAATAGTTATAGGCGCCGGAAAAGTCGTCGGCGGTGATGGCTTGTTCGCCGGTTTTGTCTATAACGATCGTGCCCTGCCGCTGCAGTACAAAACGAGGCGTGCCGGCTCGGGCATCCGCGCTGAGATGTGTCACGCCCGCGGGCAGGTCGAAGCGCGTGGCAGAGCTCCGGACCGACGCCAGCGACACGACGAGCACAGCCGGCGCTGTCAGGAACACCGATACATGAATCTGCGACGACAGCGGTTCGCTGGTGCGCGGTGGCGTGCTGGCATCGTGCGCGTCCGGCCAACGCTGATGATCCTGCCCGAGCGGATTCAACCGATAAAAATAGAACAGCCGATCCCGCGCGATGACAGGCTTGCTACCTGACTTGAACCATTCGATGTAGTACTTACTCGCGTCGAGATAACCGGTATGCGAGAGGAGATCGCCGAAGCGGTCGTCATAGACATGAGCGCGGCCTGTGCCACCGATGGGCGCGACATACGTGGATTCGGCCCAGTCATTCCAGGTCACGATCTGCACCCATGCCACGCCGGATGTGATCGCCGCTTCCCATTCGGCCGCCATGCCGCAGAAACCGCTGGTTTCGAACGCGCGATAGTTGCTGCCCGCCCGCAGCCCGCGATAATACGGCGTGACCGGCGCCATGAATACTTTGCCCCGGGCCTTGAATTCCGCGCTGAGCGCTTCAGTGGACTTCGCGATCAGGTTTGGCGCACCCGCCGCGCCAAAGTAGAAATAACCATCAGCAGTACCAAGCTGTTCTGCGATCTGAGCGGCTTCGCGCGCGGAAATCTGGCGCTCGCCCGAGGACGGGAAAAAGTGTGGCACGAAGAACGCGCCTAGCCGGGCCGCTTCGCGCACGAGTGCCGCGCCATGGGTGTAATCCTTGCCTCCCGCGGCATAGGCGGACAGAACGGGCTTGTTATCAACGCACAATTGCGCCTTGAGACCGCGCGTAGTGGCGACTATGTCCTCGATTTCGTCTTGCGCCCGGCCGTCGGCGGAGACGAACAGCTTGAAGTCGAGGTCGAGACGCGCGGCTGCGTCGTACAGGCGCAGCACGCGTTGTTTATAGTGCGGCTCGTTGCGGTCCCAACCGCCGCAATTGAGTGCGAAGCCGTCGATGCCGCGCGCGTGCGCATCGCGGCATTCCGCCTCATAAGCGGCGACCGTTGCATGCGGACCACCGCGCGGCCACGCGACCATGTAGTGGGCGAAGACGCGTTTGCGCAAACGCCCTGTGGCACGTGGCGGTACGGCGGCGTGAACGCTGAGGGGATCAGCGCAGGACAACGACAAGCAGGCAAGTACCAAGCGACGGCGGCCCGGGATCGGACGTGATGGCATGAAGGGCAGGCTCAAAAGAGTGTCTGCTCCGATAGTAGCCGGATCATGAGGACTACATGTGGAAGTCAGACACGCCGATGACTTGCCCGAAACCAACCGCGAGAGTGTGAATGCGAACGCGCAGGCTCCGGGTTCACTCCGCTGCGCCGGCGTTTGCAATCCCAAAGATTGGTGCGCTTTATGTTGCCGACGGTGGAACCACCGGTGTTGTTGCTATTGCGTCGGGTCGGTGTCAGTCGAAATCTGCTGGTGCCGATGCCCCCGACCCTTTCCGGTCGCGGCCGGGGCGCTGGCTTCAACGGGCGGCGCCGGCGGGTGATTGATGTACTGGAAGTTCTGCGCGATAGCCGAGTTAGCGACCTCCGGGCTCGACTGTGCATAAGTTGAAGAAACGAATAGCAGGCACGTGACGGCCGGCGTGAACAGGATACGGTTCATTGGAGACTCGTTTGTTCGTGAAGAAAAAAAACGGCCCGCCCAGAAGGGCGGGCCAAGCTGCAGTCACTTGCATCACTCACAACCGCGTCTTGGGAGAAGACGCATGATTAGTGTATGCCGTGCAAGCTTCCAGTGCGTTGCAAGACTGCTTACATGCGTTACATCGCATGACAAACGCTCCCTGAAAACAGCGGGAACAAACCTTGCATACGCTTGACCCACGCTGCATGGCGGAACCTGGCATGCAGCGCGATGAATGAACGGCATGTGACGCCCCGATAAATTACAAAATGCCGACGTTGCAATCGTATTGACTGAAATATTCATCAGGCACAATCCGTGTTCTGATTTGCGCCTTGCTTTACAGCCAGATTCATCGCTTGATTAACGTTAACCCCCCATCACTTTTACGCAAAAAAAGTCAGAAAAGTTGTTATCCAATCCGCATCCGTTGCGTTAACAGAAATGTAGGGTGAACAACCATCGACCGGCGGGAACCTCCTGGGGCGCTTGACAGACGACATGACCAACCGCTAATGACGGGGTTGAAGTGTGTTGTTGAACTCGTCCGCCGATGTCGGCGTCTGTACCGCCTGTGCATGAATGACTCGCTATGTGAAGCCATTTCACTTTTTCCCCGCCTTACACTTATGGAAAACACCATGAAGAAAATTGCCATCGCCCTTGCTCTTGCCGCCACGACGCTCTGCGTTATCACTCCGGCCTCCGCCCAGTCGCACCATCGTGAGTGCCACAAAGTGAAGGTGCATCATCATTGGGAAAAGCGCTGCCATTAATTGCCGGAGCTTGCGGTTGATCGATGTGCCGGCTCGGCATCGATGGGCGGTTGGACCCAAGGCATCAACAGTATCTGCAGCAGCTTCAGTAGCGTCATTAAGCAGTCTTTGAAAAAGCCGTTCCGCATTTCACCGGAACGGCTTTTTCACATCCGGCATTTCACCGCGCGACGACTACCCCGGGCGCTGTTGTATTCCAATGACAGGGTTGACGGGCAAGCGCGTACCCATAGAAGAAAGATCGTCGCGTGACGGCCCGGAACGCATAGAATAATTGCATGACGAATGGGCGCCGAGGGAGGCGCTCAGGACCGGGAGCAAAAAGGCAAGTCGAAAGGTGGGACGCGCACGCAAGGCAATGACGGACTGCATGGGTGATTGCGGCTTTAGGAGAACCGTTTCCTGCGGGCGGGAGGGTTGGATCGGCGAAGTGCGAACACGCGCAGGCCGGCTCGGATCTGACAAGCGCCAGACAATGGCGCCTTATCGTTGGAAGCCTTCGAATGTTAAAAAGACCGACTATTTTCTTTCGGCTAAGAGCGGCTTTAGCGCGCCATCCGAATGCAATAGTTCTAGGCAGCATTGTTTTCTCGGTGATCGTGTTCGGGTTCGCCCTCGCTGTTCTGGTGCAGGCGCATCAGGATACGACCGCTCGCGCGATCGAGAATGCGGACAACCTGGCGCGCGTCATTGAACATGACATCACGTACACCGCCCAACTGACGGACCTCTCCATCCGGGCGGCCGTGGACGGCGCACAGGACGCAGACGTCATGCGGCTGCCGGACCGCCTGAGGCGCGAACTTCTGTTCGACAGATCCACTACCGCCAGCCAGTACATAGGTTCATTGTTGTGCCTTGATTCGCAGGGCAAGATCATTGTGGACTCCACGAGCGCGATTCCACGCAGGGTCGACCTGGCCGACCGGGAGTGGTTCGTCGTTCATCGCGACAATCCGAACCTCGGGCTGTTCATCAGCCGTCCGTTGCATTCGCGCCTGGTTCCCGGCGAAGTCGATCTCATGTTCAGCCGGCGGGTGAATCATCCCGACGGCTCGTTCGCCGGCGTCGTGGTGGCAGCCTTCCGGCTCGACTATTTCCAGAACTTGCTGTCGGGAGTCCGGCTTGGCCCCGGGGGCGTCATCACGCTCTTGCAGGACGACGGCCACGTGATCCTACGTTATCCGAACGATGGAAGCGCGGTCGACGAAAACTTCGCCGGACGAAAAAACTTCGAGCGCTTCAAAGAGACGCATGAGACGTCATTCATTAGCGTGTCCGGAGAAGACGGGGAAGAGCGGCTCTATAACTTTCGCACGTTAGACAAGCTGAAGATGATCGTGATCATTGCGCCCGCGGCCCGCTACGTGTTCGCGGACTGGACCAGCCGGGCCTGGTATATCGGCATTGTCACCGCGCTGCTGATTGTGGGCCTGTTGTTCGCGGCACAGCTTCTCTCAGTGGAATTCCGGCACCGCCTGGAAGTGGAGGAGCACTTGCGCAACATGACGCGTATTGACGGCCTGACGGGCCTGAGCAACCGGCGCAGTCTCGACGACCGCCTCATGCTTGAATGGAATCGTTCAAAGCGCTCGGGAAAACCACTGGCGCTTTTGTTCGTGGATATCGACCGGTTTAAAAATTACAACGACACGTACGGCCATCAGGCCGGTGACGACGCGCTGACCGCGGTGGCACAGGCGATTGCGCGAAACAGTCAGCGGCCGGGCGACGTTGCTGCGCGCTTCGGAGGGGAGGAGTTTGTGGTGGTATTGCCGGAGACGGACCGCGCGTCGGCGGCTCTGGTTGCCGCCGCCATTCATGCGGCTGTCCGCGGTCTCGCGATCGAGCACAACGGCAGCGAGCATGGGGTCATCACGGTGAGCATCGGCGTGGCCTGTACCGACACCGAAGAGGTGGCCGACCCGCTTGCGCTGATCAAGGTGGCCGACCAGGCTGTGTATCGGGCGAAGGCTTCGGGCAGAAACCAGACGAGCATGGCCGAGCCATTCGACGGAGCGGCCGTCACGACCTAGCCTGGGTTTGGACGCTCCCGGCTTGTCGCAAGACAGCTCGCTACACGAATGCACCCTGACGTTCGTTCAGCGAGTTCCGATCGAAGAGGCCAGGGCGATGATGGGGTCCATGCCTTGCTGCCGGCAACGTCCTTCAAACGCGCACGCTCAGGCGGCGAGCTCAGGCGGCGAGCTCAGGCGGCGAGCTCAGGCGGCGAGCTCAGGCGGCGCCACTCACCGGACTTTTCTCACGCGCGGCTGTTACATGCTGCCTGGCCGCCTCGTTGCCATGGGCTAACGCGCGTACGGCAAGGGAAAACGCCAACTGGGTGTCGTGGGCGACAGCGCTGCGGTCGTCGTCGAAGAGTTTGGCTGCGTGGCGCAAATGCTGCGCCGCTTGGCCATGGAGTTCGGCCGCTGTTGCGTGATGCTGCGCTGCGGTCGTGTTGTCGCCTGAACCCGATGGCGGTGGCAATACGGTCGACGCACCGGCGTTGTGTTTGACGACGCTGTTGGCTTCGTCTATGGCGTGAAGCGCGTGGCCGTGCGCCATGACCGCCTGGTGGGCGGCGTGGTCGTGGTCTTTGCCTGCTTCGAAATGATGTGACGCCTCGCGGTGAAATCGCGCGGCCTGCTCGTGATGCGATGCTGCGGCTTCGAGATGTCCCTTTTTACTTTGTTTTGTGTTCATGGCTGCTCCTCCTGTACAACGTGTCCGACTTCGACGTTTGACCCGTCGCGTAAGGCATGCAACCAGCATGCAACCGCCATGCAACCGCTACGCGCCGGGCCGAAACCTATCCAATGAATTTACGCCTCTTCGGTCCCCGGAGGTTTTTTTTCGGCAGGCCGGCCGTCATCGGACAGTTGTCAGGAAAGCGCATCCAGCAAGCCATACCACGCCACTCCCGCGCTGATATACACACGCTGCAGCGCATGAAAAGGGATCGGCTTGATCGACGTGGGCGGCAGCGGCAGCCCCTGTGCCGCGCCGCTCATGAATGCGGCGAGGTGCTTGCCCAGGGTTGTCGCCATGGCGATGCCGCGCCCGTTGTAGCCCAGCGCGATCGTCAAGCCCTCGGCAGGCGTGTGCACATGCGGCAGGAAGTCCCGCGTAATGGCGATGCGTCCCGCCCATCGGTATTCATATTCGATACCTTCGAGTTGCGGATACATCAACCGCGCTGCGCGTTCAAGATGCGCCCAATCGGCGACGGCACGCGGATCGCGGAAGGGACCACGGCCGCCTATCAGCAAGCGGCCGGCGGCGTCCTTGCGGAAGTACAGCAACAGCCGCCGCGAGTCCGACGCAACTTCGCGTCCGGGCAGCACGGTCGCTAAAATATCGCCGGGCAAAGGCCGGGTGGCGACGATAAAACTGTTCGCCGCTATCACCGATTGCTCGAGGCCGGGCCAAAGCGAATCGGTATAACCGTTGGTCGCGAGCAGCACCTGTTTTGCATCGACCACCGTACCGCCCGCGCATTGCACGCGCCAGCCGTCGGAACTCCGTTCGAGCGCGGCGGCACGGGTTGCACCGTGAATCGCGACACCCGCGGCCTGCGCCGCGCGCGCCAGTCCACGCGCATAACTCAGGGGCTGCACGCTGCCCGCGCGTTTGTCGATCCAGCCGCCCACGAATGTTTCGGTGCCGAGCCGCTTCGCAACCTGCGAGCGGTCGAGTAGTTCTACCGGCGCACCACGCGCTTCCCACTGCCTTGCACGGGCGTGCAGCGTGCCGAGCAGCTTGTTCGAATGCGTGGGCTGGATCCAGCCATTGCGGGTGGCGTCGCATTGGATGTGATGACGATCGATCAGGTCGAAGACCGTGTCCGCGGCACTCCCGGCAATCTGCGCGAGGGCTTCGCCATCGCGCGGACCATAGCGCCGGATGAGCTCATCCGGATCGTATTTCAGGCCGGGAATCACCTGGCCGCCGTTGCGGCCGGACGCGCCCCAGCCCGGTTCGTTGGCATCGATCACGCAGACTTTCAGACCTTGCCCGGCAAGATGCAAGGCGGTCGACAGGCCGGTATAACCCGCCCCTACGATCAGCACATTGGTCTTGATGGACGTGTCGAGCGGCGGGGTATCGACGGCCGGTTCCGCCGTCGCGGCCCAGAGAGAAGGCGGCAACGGTTGTGCAACTTCAACGAGGCTCATGTTGGATATTCAGGTTGAAGGCGCGTCGGTGGAAGTGAGCACCCGGCGCAGGAAATCGCGCGTGCGGGGATGTTGCGGACGTTCGAGCAGATCGGCTGCGGCGCCTTCTTCGCAGATCGTGCCGTCATAAAGAAAACACACCCTGTCCGCCACTTCGCGCGCAAAACTCATTTCGTGCGTGACGACAATCATCGTCATGCCGTCATAGGCGAGCTGGCGCATCACGTTCAGGACTTCACCAACCAGCTCGGGGTCGAGCGCGGACGTTGGCTCGTCGAACAAGATCGCCTTGGGCTCCATGGCCAGCGCCCGGGCAATCGCCACGCGCTGCTGCTGGCCGCCCGACAATTCCGACGGATAAGCATCCATGCGATGCCCGAGCCCGACCTTGTCGAGCAGATGACGCGCTTTTTCCCGCGCTTGCGCACGGGCTTCTTTCTTGACGAACACCGGACCCTCGCAGACATTCTCCAGCGCGGTGCGGTGCGGAAAAAGGTTGAAGCGCTGGAACACCATGCCCACCTGCATGCGCAGCTCGTGAATGTGATTCGAGCGGGCGTCGACTATACGGCCATCCACGGTGATGGTGCCGGCGTCATGCTTTTCCAGTCCGTTGACGCAACGCAGGAGCGTTGATTTACCCGAGCCGGACGGGCCGATCAGGCAAACCACCTGACCCGCTTCAACGGTAAGGCTGACGCCCTTCAGCACTTCCTGGTCGTGAAAGCGTTTATGAATCGAGTCGACCTTGATCATCGTTTCCCCTTGAGACCGAGGCGGCGTTCCAGACGACGCAAGCCATAGACCAGCGGCAGGCTGAGCCCGAGATAAAGCAGCGCAACCAGCGTGAATACGGTCATGTTCTGGAAGGTCGACGACGCGATCAACTGCCCGGCACGGGTCATTTCAGCGACCGTGATGGTGGACGCGAGCGACGAGTCCTTCAGCATCATCACGAGCGTGTTGCCATAGGGCGGCAGCGCGATCTTGAACGCCTGCGGCAGCACTACGCGCCGCATGATCAGCGCACCGCGCATGCCGATGGATTGCGCCGCTTCTATCTGCCCGTGATCGATCGCCTGGATGCCCGCGCGAAAATTCTCGGCCTGATACACGGAGTAAGCGATGCCCAGCCCGATAAAACCCGCTTGAAACGCGGACAGGCGCACGCCGAGATCGGGCAGCACGAAGTAGATATAAAACAGCTGGACAATGATCGGCAAGCCGCGGATCACGTTGATGAACGTCGCGGCGGCGCGCGAAGCGAACTTGTTCGACGACACGCGCATCAGCGCCAGCAGGAGACCGAGCAGCGTGCTCAGGACGAACGAGCAGAAGGTGATCTCGATCGTGACGACCGCGCCTTTCAGCAGGATCGGCAGGAACTCGATGGCGTTCTGGAAGAACATGGCTTCTATCCTCTTTATGCTGAGGATGCCGCTATTCCACCTGCCACTTCTTGATGATCTGCATCAGCGTGCCGTCGGCCTTGATCTTCTTGATACCCGCGTTCAACTGGTCGAGCGTGGCCGTGTCACCCTTGCGCACCACGAAGCACAACTGGCCTTTCACTTCCGGCTGATACTCGGCGACCAGCCGCAACTGCGGATTCGGGTTGTGCTGAAGCTGGTAAGCGATGATCGGATGATCGCCAAAGCCTCCCTTGATGCGCCCGAGCGCGACGTCACGCATGATGTCGGCGACTGAATCATAGGTGCGCACTTCCTTGAAAACGCCTTTCTTGTTCAGCGCATCGACAAACGCCGTCCCTACCTGAGCACCCACCACTTCTCCCTTGAGCGAGTCCATTGTCGGGTATTTGCCGGTGTCGTCGGCGCGCACAATGAGGCCTTCGCCATACGAATAAACCGTGTCCGAGAAGTCGACCACCTGCTGGCGTGCGGGCGTCTTAAGCATGGCGGCTGAAATGATGTCGATCTTCTTCGTGGTCAGCGACGGAATCAGTGAGGAGAACGTGGTTTGTTCGATGCTGACGTCAAAACCCGACGCCTTTCCGGTCGCCGTGATGGCGTCGACCAGCAAGCCCTGGATCGAGTTGGTCTTGACGTCGAGAAAGGTGAACGGGATGCCCGTAGCCGTTGCTCCGACCGCATAAGTGGGGGTGGCGGCCACCGACAGGGCCGGTGCGCCCGTGAGCAGCAATCCCGTTGCAAGGACACAGGCGAAGCGTTTGACTAACTGGAACATGAGGCTCTCCACTTATTGGGAAGGGTCGACAAGGAAAATCGATCAGTGACGGTTGGCGTATCTTATTCGAGACAATAAAATCGTCAATCGAAATATTCGTATCGATATTCGATATGATAATGCTGCATTGTCATCCCGGACCTCGATCCAAACAATTGGGTAAATCCATGAATCTAAACAAGCCGGACCCTCAGGTGGACGTGCCTGCCATAGCCGGCGACACGCCGGATGCGCTGTTCAACCAGTCGCTGGAGAAGGGCATCGCGGTGCTGCGGGCGTTCAGTGCGCAGCGGCGGACCATGACGCTGCCGGAGGTGGCCGAGGCCACGTCGATCACCAAGAGTTCGGCGCAGCGCATGATCTACACGCTGGAAAAGCTGGGGTATGTGAAGAAGCATCCGCGCACGAAGCGGTATCAGCTTGCGGTGAAGGCCATGCAGATCGGCTTCAACTACCTGGCGGCGGATACGTTGATTGATGTCGCCAATCCGTTCCTGTCGGAGCTGACCAATGTGACGGGAGAGACGACCAACCTGACCGAACCGGATGGCGTGGAGATGGTCTACGTGGGGCGATTCGTGTGTACGAAGTTCCTGCCCATACACATGCCGATCGGCAGCCGCATTCCCATGTATTGCACGGCGTCGGGGAGGGCGTATCTGGCGGCGTTGCCGGAGGAGGAGTCACGCGTGCTGCTGGAGGCAAGCGAGCGTGTGGTGCATACGCAGTACACCGTAACAGATCTTGGAGAGATTCACGCGCGGCTGGCGCAAGGGCGGCTCAGCGGCTATGCCTCGAATCGGGAGGAGTTGTTCATTGGCGATATGACGATTGCAGCGGCCGTACTTGACGGCGAGCGTCGTCCGGTGGGGGCGGTGCATGTTGTCGCGCCCACGAGCCGCTGGACGCTCGCCGAAGCGGAGCAGCGCCTGGCCCCGGCGGTGATTGATTGCGCGCGCGGAATCAGCAACTCGATTCGTACGCTGGGGTAAGGGTTATCGTTCGCACTCCTGGAGTCAGATCTCTCCCGGGTGCGAACGAAAACGTCAAGCGTTCTTCAATACCCCGGTGGCGGAGGCGGCGGCATCCCGGGCGGCGGCGGAGGCGGCGGCTGCGTCGAATAAACGCCTTGCGGGGGTGGCGCACTCATCATCCGCCCGCGCATTGGCACCCGATTACCGCTTGCATACATGCACTGCAGATACGCCTGGTCATAGCGGCGCTGTACGTCGTAAGCCGACCCTTGCGCGTTGGATGCACCAAACAAACTGCCGGCCAGCAAGCCGGCGCCCGCACCCACCGCGGCGCCCGAACCGCCATTGAACGCCGCACCCGCAGCCGCGCCCAACGCCGTGCCGACCACCGCACTGCCTACCGCGCTATTGGTCGTGGACTGATTGGCCTGGTCACCACCAACCTGTCCATACGCAAACTGACGACACGAACCATCGTCCGCGCGGAACTGGTCGAAGGTCTTGCCGGTACCAGGAAGGGCCATTACGCTCGGTCCCGTAGGCACCACGGCGCACCCGCCGAGAATGCCGAGCGAAACCCCCATCGAAACGAGTAATGCAAGTCTTGGATACTTCATGACGCTTTGATCTTCCGTTCAAGGATTACTGAGAGTTGCCTGGTTGGGGCGCCACGGGACGCCAGCCGGACGGGCAGTCCTTCACATACGGGTAATATCCTTTCGATGCATCGCAGTAGTACCAGGAACCACCCTGCTGCCCGGAGCCATCGGCCGACGGGCCCGGACCCTGTGCCTGTCCCTGCTCGACATAGTTGACCGGTGGCGGCGCCGGCACAGCCACGACCGGCGGGTAGGGGTAGGGGTAATAATACGGAACCGGTGCAACGGGATAGTAATAAGGGACTCCCACCCCCACTCCCACAAAAACACGTGCGGCATTCGCCGGCCCGCAGATAAAGGCTGCGGCGACTGCCACCGCCGCCAGCGGCAAGCAAGAATTCAGGCGTTTCACGACATTTCTCCCAACCTGGTTTGACATCACGCTCCCCGACTTTTTTTACCGCAAGCAGATAGTGGACCGACCTGCTATCCGCCGCATTAAAGGAGCACAACTGAACGCTAATTCAGTTGACCACGAAGTGCCATTACAGACGTTACGCGTCATTTTTCCGATCGTTACAAAACTGCGGTTAACGCCCTTATTCGAAAGATTATTGACAGCATCAAGTAATATTTTCTTATGGAAATAAATCGAAAAACAGCCGGTAATCCGGGGCAGTTTCTATCAGGAGTAAAGGTGTCCGCTCCGGCAGTCCTGCGGCACGGCTCTTACAATTGAAAACGATTACTTCGTCCGGAAATTCCCGGCGCGAAACGTTTTTTTACATGAGACGCCGAATCGTCTTCAGGCACAAGAGCGGACAACCGTGGATGTGTGCTCGCGCAACGGTCGGCGCGAATGGCGGGCAAGGATTGAAGGGAGCGTAGTGACGCCGCAATCGACGCCGCAACTGACACAGCAACTGACACAGCAACTGGCGTTGCTGCGCGCGAAGCAGAAGCGCGAGGCTTCGTAGCGGCGGGGCCGGATAAAAGCTGCAGGCAAGCTGCAGGCGCAGTAGTGGTTCCGGCCGCACCATGATGCGGATCATGACGCCGGCCCGGCTGTCCGTGAGCTCGTGAAATGCGGACAGCCGGTGTCCAGCCGTGCGGTCGCGTTTATTGCCGCGTTCCCGCTTTGATCGCTTCGGCGAACCGCTTGATGTAGACCGGCGAAGCGTCGCTGATCGCCCAATAGACCATGCCGTCCTGATGCCACTCGACCAGCGAGTAACCGTCGTCGGACTGCGTGACCAGAGGCGTGGACGACGGCGCGCTTTTGCCGTGATCATCCGGGAAGACGTACAGGTCGATCGGATGTTTCAGGTAGCGGTAGATCATGACGGCAACAGGACGATGATCCACATAATCGAGCCGGCCGCCGACCAGCGGAAAACCTTCCGCCTGAGGATCGACCACGGGGGGCGCATAGTCGATGCGCCCGTTGAACCAGGGCTTGACCGTATGCTGGTCGCTCGACAGCACATCCATCGTGCGCGCCGACATCAACGCCCGCACGTGGCTTGAAACGATCTCCTGCTGCAGGTCGCCGCCACGGGGCGCTTGCTGGGTCCAGAGCAGCGTCATGAAGACCATCGAGCACAGGGCAATCCCCGCTACGCCGCCGCCGATGAACGGGACGCCCGCCATGCGCCACGACCAGTTCCAGGGCGACGGCTTTTGCTTCGCTTCCTTCACTGTTTCCGCTTTCAGCCGGGCTTGCACCTGCGCACGCAGGGATGCCGGAGCGCGCTCGTAAAGCGAGCCGTCACGCAGTTTGTCAGCGAGCGATGAGTTGGGTTTAGTTTCCACGCTTGGACTCCCCCGGACCGGCGGGTGGTGTTTTGACCAGGCGGATCGCCTGCTGTTCAGACCCGCTCTGGGCCGCCCGCACGGCCGTGCACAACAGGCGGCGCGCGCGCGACAGCCGCGACATCACCGTCCCCATGGGGATGCCCGCCACCGCTGCCACGTCCTTGTAGCTCATGTCTTCCAGCTCTCGCAACACGATCACCTCACGATATTCGACCGGTAACGTGGCCAGCGCCCGATGCACGAGCTGGGTCTCGTCCTGGCGCACGGCCAGTTTCTCCGGATCGTCGCCGCTTTCATCGGCCCAGCCGGGAAGCTGATCGTCGACATTGAGCGAGTCGTCGTAGGGCGTGGCATCCGCGCGGTTATGTTGCCTGCGCCATTCGGTGAACCAGGTGTTGCGCACGATCGCCAGCAGCCAGGCACGCGGATTGTCGCCCTCGTAACCGTCGAAGAAACGAAAGGCTCTCAGGAAGGCTTCCTGCACGACGTCGTCGGCGTCCGTGGGACTGCCGCTCAACCAGCGGGCAAGGTTATACGCCGCGTCCAGATGCGGCAGCATCACCTCGTCGAAGCGATTCGGCGAGTGCTTCGCCATCGGTACTCTCCCTGCCGTGGAACGTGCTGGATGTGTGTCATGCGCCAACGCGCATGACGGGTTGCCGGTCGGTCCGCCATACCGCACTACAAAACGCCGGCTCTCAATCGTACTTACCGTCCGGCTTCTCGCTTTATTCCCGCTTTGTTCCAGATTATGCGAGTTTGGCGAAAAAATTTATCGGGAATAAATCGGTGGACTGCTGAGTTCGGTGGGCATGGGCCGGTGCAGGCATGCTGTGGACCCTCAACGGCGGCGTGCCGGGATCGAAGCTGATAAGCGGCACCGCACAGGCTGCCGAAGTCGACCGCCACGCGTTCAGCTTCGTGCAGATCAGCGACAGTCACATTGGCTTCAGCAAGGACCCGAACCTCGACCCCGCGAGCACCCTGACGGAAGCCGTGGACAAGATTCCCACGCTGCGCAAGATGCTGGGAGTGCGTTCGGTCAACTATGTTCCGGGCAAGGCCGAACTGGCCGTTGTCGATACCCGGCTCAGCGTATGAGCGCCCTTTTGAACCAGCGGAGAACAATGATGACACTGTCTGATTTCCGGCGTGAATGGGTGGCCACGACCGCTGCTAAACAGCCGCATTGTGCTTGGCAACGGCGCTGGCGGCTGCGCCCGCATTTGCCGCCGATGCAAATCCGGCCGCGACTACCGTAGTGATCGACAACTTTTTGTTTAGTCCTGCTCAGTTGTCGGTTGCAGCGGGGTCGACCTTGCCCTGGGAGAACCATGACGACATGCCTCATACGATCGTCAACGATGCAACACCGCGCGAATTCAAATCGGCGCCGCTCGATTCCGGGGAGCATTTTTCACAGACGTTCCTGAAACCCGGCACGTACAAATATTTCTGTTCGATCCATCCGCATATGACGGGGACGATTGTTGTGAAATGAGGATCAAATGGGCTACAACGGGTCTCGCACCGGGTTGCATGAAAATGCACGGCCGCCTGGGCTTCATGGCTCGACGGTCCGAGCCCTTCGGTTTTCTGGCCGTTGAAGTCCAGTTGTAATGCAGGGTGTCGTTTGATGCGGAACAGTTCGGCTGGATCCATGTAACCGGACTTTCCGCAAATCACTTCCAGTGCCGGTTTTCGCAGCATTGCTCCGCAAAATATTTTTCATTAAAGTCCGCAGCGCGCGGGATTTTCCACTAAAGTCCGCCGCGTGCGGGCCGTTAACCCGTTGGACGGTGATTGCGGCGAATGCACATTTTCCTGGCGCTGTAACCCGTCCGAAGCTGCAGGTTTCAGGCGCGCGCCGTCAACGGTCCAGGAACTGGCGGAACGAGCTTGGTGTAGAAGTTCATTTATCTTTTGTCTGATGAAACAGAATTCAATACCAGAATAAGCCGTTGGATCGGCGACAGGGGATCTGCAAATGGGCGCAAAAGGACCGTTGGCCGTTGTCAATGCATCCGAGTGGATCCGGCGCACGGCGCTGACACTCAGTTCGCGAAGCGCGAGCACACGCCGGGTCGATGCCGCGTACACCGCTTGGTGCACGGCGCGCTTCGACCCGCTCAAGGCCGCCACCCTGCGCGACGCGCTCGACGACTACCTGGCTGAGAAAGGCGGTAGCTGGTCCCGGGTACCGCGCAACACCGAAAGCGGCGGCCTCATGGAATACGTGTTCCGGGAGGCAACAAACGTTGCGCCGCCCCGGCCGTCGGCAGCAGCCGCACGCAGCCAGATCCAGACGTTTGATATCCCGCACTCGCGCTACGGTGTGCTCTACCTGCTGGGCAATCTCGACATCGACATGAACTGCTTCACCGTCGCCATGGAGGGCGTGGCTGCCGTGGGCGGCGCGGTCGGATCCGGCTTAGCTACGAACATGCAGCATCTGAACAGCGCCACACAGTCCGTTCGGCATGTCGATCTGGCAGGACACCAGGTGTCTGCGCGGGCGCTCGCCATGGGCGCCTCGACGGCCGCCAAAGCGGTGCCCAAAGTGGCCAAGACAGTCGACGGGACTTTCGGCCTCAGCCAGCCCAACGGCCGCGACCGGCTATGGTCGCCGACAGGCACCGTCAGGCCCCGCATGGATAATGCGACAAGCACGCAGGTAAAGTCGAAGGTGACCTGGACCTACCCGACGACCCAGGCCGGCTTTGAAATGATCAAGGATGATCCGGCTTTATTCCTCAACCCTTGGGTGCTGCCGGCCACCCTGGTCGGCACGGCGTTCGTCACGATCACCGAAACCCTCAACAACTTGCGCCGCGAGATAGACAGCGCCGTCACGTGGGCCTTCGAGAAAATCAAGAATGCCTTGCTCGGCACGTCGGCCGGCACATTCAACCTGGCCGGCAGCGTCGTCCGGTCGCTGATCAAGATCGTCGTCACACAGTGCCTCGCCAGCGCGGCGCCTTTTATTGGTGCGGCCATGGACATTGGCGCGGGCATTGTCAAGACCTTGCGTGCGGCGGCGGAAAAGGTCGGTGCCTGGCTTCAACGGCGCCGGATCGAGCTGAACCCCGGGCACCCCGAACTGATTGCCGCGGCGCTGGAGGGCGAAATGGAATCCGGCATTTTCCAGGGTCTGTGGACCACGCTGAAAGGGGTGATTTCCATGGCGCTGAACTCCTTCCTGCCGGGCGCCGGCAGCCTCGTATCGGCGATTGTCACGGGAGTCGAGTGGCTGGTGAAGTTCACCTTCCGCCTGTGGGAGCAAAGCAAGATCAAGGCGTTTCTCGAGAAGGCGCGCGAGTTCTACAAGCATGAGCGCGATCTGGCCACCCGCGACCCGGGCCCGCGCGGCCTGGAGTTCCAGCCGAATATGGATCCCACGAGAGGGGGCATCATCCATGACCTGGACAAGTTCAAGGCATTTTTCCAGGAAGGTTGCGACGCCAGCCCGCTGATCCCGATGCTCACCCTCAACACCGGAATTTGCGGCAGCCTGATGACCCTGGTCAACTTGTTCAGGGACGAAGAAAAAACGGGTCGCGAGGTGGTTGATCGAGCGACCTACAATAGCGGCGTGGCCTATTTTGCCCGGCTCAAGAGTTTCGGTGCGCGGTATTTGCAGACCTCCGGCTTCAAGTTCCAGGCACGCGAAACGGGAACGCGCAACAACATCCAGGGCTTGCTCGATCACGCCGTGCACCACCATGGCCACGATACGATGGCCAGCAAGGCCAGCGCCTTCCTCGCCGCAACCTAGGCAGCGCGCAATGTGCGCACAGCTCGAGACCTGCGCACGGAACGCTGTTCTGTCAATGGCGGGCGGCGGCTCCCTCGCTAGAGCCAGGTAGCGCTCGTCGTTGGTCAACAGACGCTCGCCAGTCCGCTATGAGGGGCCGTTGCCGGCCAGTGCTTCTCCGTGCTCGACCGGCGGGGTCGAATCTGCTGTTTTGACAGTAACCCGACAATAGCCAAACATTAACCCGACAGCAACTTGACGATAGCGTGGACGTCATATCTCGTCCTGTCGCTCAGGCAGGCTGATTACAAAGAGCGTACGCAAAATTGATTCAGAGCGTACGCAAGATTGATTTTCGAATCGTCATACAAGAGTGCTATTTTATAAAACGATTAATTGCACGATGCCGTTGGTATTTATAAGAGGAATAATAAAAAAGTCATTTTATAGGTATTAACCCGGAATTCGAATAAAAACTCTAAAGAACCCAAAGTACCTGCCGATATCGATGTACGTATGAGGACGTTTAACGGTGTTTACGCGCGCCTGTCCTCGTTTTCTGCGATTCCTGCGTGTTCTACCCCGAATTACCTGATCTGAATTACCTGATTTGCCGGTCGCCTTCGAATCGGGGCGAGCGGGCGATTTTCTCAATGCATTCGAGTTTTCCAGGGAGATACGTATGTCCAATAGTTTGCAGAAGTGGGTCGGGCGCAATCGTCCGCCGCGCGTCCAGATCACCTATGACGTGGAAATCGGCGACGCGATTGAAAAGCGCGAATTGCCGATGGTCGTCGGCCTTCTCGCCGATTTGTCGGGCCAACCGGCAAAGGACAAGCCTCTGCCGAAGCTGAAAGATCGCCGGCTGGTCGAAATCGATCGCGACAACTTCGACGAGATCATGAGCAAGATCGCACCGCGTCTTGATCTGTCGGTTCCCGACACGATGAAAGGCGAAGGCAATATCAAGGTCGAACTGAACTTCGCCAAGTTCGGTGATTTCCATCCGGAAGCCATCGTGCAGCAGGTTCCGCGCTTGGCGAAGCTCCTGGAAGCACGTCAGCAACTGCGTGATCTGCTTGCCAAACTCGACGGTAACGACGAACTCGACGTGTTGCTGGAAGGCATCGTCCAAAACTCGGAGGAACTGAAGAAAGTTCAAAGCCAGGCTCACGCCGGCGACAAGCCGGCTGCCTCGGCCGCCGAGGCTGTAGCCGAGCCCGCCGCCGACGAAGGCGTACCCGCCGCCTGATGGGCGCCACGGCATTGCATGCCCGCAACTGTGGGCGTAACGAACTTTCATAGGTGATCCAGATGGCAAGCAAGAATGCAGCCGGCACGGCGGCAAGCGATACCCAGACAATCGAAGCAACGGCGCCGGTCGCCGAACTGAGTCTGCTTGAACGCATCGTGCATGAAGGCAACATGGCGGTCCATGAATCGCAAAGCGTCTACGCGAAGAAGCTGATCGGGCAACTCGCGTCGCAGATTCTCGACGAAGGCATGCGCACGAGTCCGGACAAGACCGTTGTCGCGATGATCAACGAACGCGTCGCCGAAATCGATTCGCTCCTGAGCAATCAGCTCAACGCGATCATGCACGACTCGTCATTTCAGGCGCTCGAAGCGTCATGGAGCGGTCTGCACGACATGGTGTACGGCACGGAGACGAGCACGAAGCTGAAGCTGCGCCTGCTCAACGTCACGAAGAAAGAACTGCTGAAAGATCTCGAGACGGCCGTCGATCACGACATGAGCGTGCTGTTCAAGAAGATCTATGAAGAGGAATACGGCACGTTCGGCGGCTATCCGTATTCGCTGCTGATCGGCGATTACAGCTTCGGCCGTCATCCGCAAGACCTCGCATTGCTCGAACGCATTTCGAAGGTGGCCGCCGCCGCCCACGCGCCGTTCATCACCGCCGCCGCACCGAGCCTGTTCGACATGAAGTCGTACACGGAACTGGGCGTCACGCGCGATCTGTCGAAGACGTTCGAAAGCGCCGAACTCGCCGCATGGCGCAGCTTCCGCGATTCGGAGGATTCCCGCTACGTGTCGCTCGTGCTGCCGTCGTACGCCGCGCGTCTGCCGTATGGCGCGAAGACCAAGCCAGTGGAGAGCTTCAGCTTCGAGGAAGACGTCGACGGCACCGACCACGGCAAGTACCTGTGGGCCAACTCGGCCTATCAACTGGGCCTGCGCATCACCGACGCCTTTGCAAAATACAACTGGTCGACGGCTATTCGCGGCGTTGAAGGCGGCGGCAAGGTGGACGGCATGGTCGCTCACGCGTTCAAGACCGGGGAAGGCGATGTCGTGCTGAAGTGCCCGACCGAAGTGACGATCACCGACCGCCGCGAGAAGGAACTGAACGACCTCGGCTTTATCGCGATCGTCAATTCGAAAGGCTCCAACTTTGCGACGTTCTTCGGCAGCCAGACCGCCAGCCGTCCGAAGACCTACAACAAGGACTCGGCGAACGCGAATGCGCAACTGTCGTCGCGTCTGCCGTACGTGCTCGCTGCTTCGCGCTTCGCGCACTACCTGAAGGTCATCATCCGCGACAAGATCGGCAGCTTCCAGACGCGCGCTGATGTCGAAAGCTATCTGAACAACTGGATTGCCGACTACGTGCTGATCAATCCGTCGGCGTCCCAGGCGTCGAAGGCGCGCTATCCGCTCGGCGAAGCGCGTGTCGACGTGACGGAAGTGCCGGGCAAGCCGGGTGCGTATCGCGCAACCTGTTTCCTGAAGCCGCATTTCCAGATGGAAGAACTGACCGCGTCGATCCGTCTCGTCGCGGAACTGCCGGCAGCGGCAGCCTGATGCATTGCGTGCGGCCCGGCCGCACGCGAACTTTGCTCATCTACCCCAATTAAATCAGGACAGTCATGGATACGATTCTGCTTCTAATCAAGGACATCAAGGGTAACGCGATGATCGACAGCTACACCGATCAGATCGTGATCCACTCGTTCTCGCACTCCGTTTCGCTGCCGATGGGAATGGACGCGACCAATACGGAGCGCACGCTCGGCCGCCCGAATTTCCAGGAATTCACGTTCTCCAAGAGCACCGACCAGTCGACGCCCGGTCTCTTTGCGGCTTGCGCCCAGGGTACCAAGCTCGGCGACGCGACGCTGTCGATCGGCCGTAACGAAAACGGCAAGTTCATGCTGCATATGAAGTACGTGCTGACCAATGCGATGGTGTCGTCGGTCGGCACGAGCGGCGGCGGTGAAATGGGCGACACGTTCTCGCTGAACTTCACGCAGATGACGTCGGAGTACACGCAGCAGAACCTCGACTCGACCAAGAAGGGCAACGCGTCGTTCGGTTGGGATCTGTCGAAGAACGTCGCGGTCGCGCCGGCTGCCTGATAGCCGAGGGTGGGTCGCGACCAGGCGAAGGACGTTTCACAATCTGCGTTTCAGGAGTATCGCGTCATGTCGGCAACTTCAAGGGGAACAGCCATGCCCCTGTTCGACCGTCTCGCCGCTGGCGGCGAGACCCGGCTCCCGGGCAAGGATGTGCTCCGGGAGTCGGTGGCGCGTGATCTGGGCAGGTTGCTGAACACCCGTTCGCGGCTCACCTTCGAGGCGTTCGGCGCAACCGAGGGCAGTGTCATCGACTACGGCGTGCCGGACTTCTCGGAGCGTTCGTTGCGCTCGGGCGGCGATCGCGACGCCATTGCCGAGGCAATCCGGCACGCGATCGCGTTGTTCGAACCGCGTCTCACGAATGTCACCGTCGGTTTTGCCTTCCCCGCTGATCGCGAGCCCGGCGTGATACTGCTGATCGGCGGCCAGATGCGTGAAGGAACAGGCGTTGACCATGTGGCCTTCGAGCTGGCATCCGCGGGTCATCACACAGCGGACCCGCGTTGGGTGGAACATGGCTGACCTGGCGCGTGACGACATCCTCCAGTATTACAAACGCGAGCTGTCCTATCTGCGCACGCAGGGCGCTGATTTCGCGCGGCGCTATCCGAAGGTTGCGGCCCGGCTTGCGTTGCATGGCACCGAATCGCTGGATCCTCACACCGAGCGATTGATCGAAGCCACGGCATTTCTCGCGGCGCGTGTCCATCGCGATCTAGACCAGGAATTTCCACAGGTTGCGTCTGCGTTGCTGGACAACGTTTGCCCGTCGCTCGTTCAGCCGGTGCCGTCGATGACCGTGGCGCAGTTCGAACTTGACCCGAGCCAGGGCAAGGTGACGGCGGGCTTCAAGGTGCCGCGTCACACGGGCCTGCAGGCGCTCACCGAGAGCGGTGAAGCCTGCCGGTTCCGCTCGGCGTGGGAGACGGTGCTCTGGCCGCTCAGGATCAGCCGGGCCGCGTTCGGAGACGACTCGACGCTGCGCCTCATGCTCGAGTGCGAACCGGGCGCCGATTTCGCGGAGCTCGAACTGAAGCAATTGCGCATCCATCTGCACGGCGACTGGATGACGACGATGCCGCTCTATGAATTGCTGGCCTCGGGTGTGACAGACGTGTCGCTGCGGCCGGAGGGTGGCGCGGGTGTCGTTTTGCCCGCGTCGGCGTGGCGCGAAGTGGGTTACGCGGAAGGCGACAACGTGCTGCCGCAGCCACCGCATGCGCAGCCGGCCTATGGCCTGATGCAGGAATATTTCGCCTTTCCGCGGAAGTTTCATTTTTTCGATCTGCACCATCTGGCGGGCCGGCTTGGCAGCGGCCGCACGTGTGAAATCGTGCTGCATCTCGAGCGGGTGCCGCGCGGGCTCGGCATGCTGGGTGCACAACATTTCAAGCTTGGCTGCACGCCGATCGTGAACCTGTTCTCGCAGACCAGCGAGCCGATCGCAATCGATCATCGCCAGTATGAATATCGACTGGTCGCGGATCAGCGGCGCGACGCAATGACGGAGATTCACTCGATCGTCTCCGTGGTCGCGTCGGACCCGTCGATGGAACGCTCGACGACAGTGCCGGGGTTCTCCGCGACCGACCACGCCGACGCGAACGGCGGGACCATCTTCTGGTCCGCTCGCCGCGAGCACAGTTTGCGCGAGAACGTGCAGGGTACCGACATGTTCCTGAGTTTTGTCGACGCGGGCAATGCCATCAGCCGGCCGGCCGAGCCGGTCGTCTACGCGAATGTGATGTGCACCAACCGGCACCTTGCCGAACAATTGCCGGTCGGCGCGCGCATGCTGGTCGAAAAGGTATCGCAGAACGTGCGGGTGCGTTGCCTTTATGAACCGACCATGCAGCGCAGCCCGCCGCTCGGCAGCGAGACGCTATGGCGGTTGATCTCGATGTTGACGCTTAACTATCACTCGCTCGTGAGCGGCGCGACGGGGCACAAGCAGTTGCAGGAAATGCTGCGTCTGTTCGCGTCGGAGAGCATCCGCGAGCAGGACCAGATTCACGGCATCAAGAGCATTCAGGCGCGCAACGTGACAGCGCACGTTGGCGCCGACGCGTGGCGCGGATACTGCCGCGGCACCGAAGTCAGCATCGAGTTCGACGCCCATGCGTTCGTCGGTGGCTCGCCGTTGCTGATGGGCGCGGTGCTCGCGCGGTTTTTCGCCATGTACACATCGGTCAATTCTTTTGTGCGGTTGGTAGTGCGCCGTGGAGACGAGATATGGAAGCAATGGGAGCCGATGACCGGTTGCCAGCAGCTGCTCTGATCGCCCGGCTCATTGCGAATCCACAAGGATTCG
Organism: Caballeronia udeis; assembly: GCF_001544555.2. GTDB lineage: Bacteria > Pseudomonadota > Gammaproteobacteria > Burkholderiales > Burkholderiaceae > Caballeronia > Caballeronia udeis. Next base: position 131,934 of record NZ_FCOK02000008.1, read on the forward strand.
ACCTGTTCCAGGCCATCAGTCTGCTCGAGCGCGCGGTGCCTCATGCGCGCCCGCTCGGGCGCGGTCATGGCGCGGGCGAAGCCGTGCGGCTGAGCGGCTTTGTGTCGCTTGCCTTCGAGCCGAGCGATGTCCGCAGCGTGCGGTGCGGCGAGCCGCCGAGGCGTCCATCCGCTCATGAACGCGTGCCGCATGACGCGTCTCGCGCTCCCGGAGCGCCAGGTCCGGCCTACACCCTGTCAACGCCGGTGCTGACGCTGGCCGGCGCGAACGGCCCGCTGCCGATGCCGTTTACCGAACTGGTGCTGGAAGGCCGCGCGCAGCGTGACTCCGCAACCGCCGACCTGCTCGATATCTTCAATCACCGCTTCCTGTCGTTTCTCTATCGCAGCCGCAAGAAGCACGCGCCAGGTCTGAACTGGCACTCGCCGCATGCGTCGGCGCTCGCTGCATGTCTTGACGCATTGAGCAACCTGGGGCTGCGCGATGCTGGGCGAGGCCCGCATCGCGAACGGCTGTGGCTGCGTCATGCCGGGCTGCTCAGCGCGGCGCCGCGTTCAATGACTGGCTTGCTCTCCCTGCTGTCCGATCGCCTTGGGATGCCGGTGCGTGGTGTGCAGTTTGTCGGCGGCTGGCGCGAGATCGACAAGACGGATTCGCTGCGGCTCGCGCGGGTGGGTTCGCGCGCCCCCCGGCTCGGCGGACAGAGCATCCTCGGGCGCCGGGCGTGGGACCAGGCGGCGGGCATTCGCATCGAGTTCGCCGATCTTTCGCGTGAGCGCTTTGCTGCGTTGCTGCCCGGCGGTCCGGATCACGCGCTCGCGCAATGGCTGATCCAGTGTTATGTGCAACAGGATTTCGATGTGGAGTTCGTGCTGAAACTGGCGCCGCAACGGGTGACCTGCGCGCTGGGCGGCCCGAATGCTGCCCGGCTGGGCTGGACCTCATGGGTGGGCGGCGCGCAGCGCCGCGCCGCGGATGACGGCGAACCGGCCCGCAAGACCCATGCAACCCGCACAAGCGGCACGAATGCCGCGGCGCCATCTCCGGTTCGACTTGCGCTGCGCGCGGCCGGCAATCCCGAGCGCCACCATGAAGGATGCAGCGCATGAACATTGATATCCGTACGCTGCTGAGCCGGCTCAACCCGGAGTGCAAGCACGCGATGGAACAGGCCGCGCAATTGTGCGTGCGGCAGACTCACTACAACGTAGATGTCGAGCATCTGCTGTTGACGTTGCTGGAATCGGATGCGCCTGATCTGCACGCGATTCTCGGGCATTTCCAGATCAAGCCGGATACGCTGATTGCGCAACTGCAGAAATCAGTCGACCAGTTCAAGCGCGGCAATGGCCGCACGCCGGCACTGTCGCCGAATTTCTCGTCACTCTTCCAGGAAGCGTGGTTGTTGAGTTCGATGCTGCTCGCGGAGCAACAGATCCGGTCGGGCACGCTGATGCTGGCGCTGCTCGAGGTCGACAGCTTGCGCGGCCTGCTGCTCGAATCGGCGCCGGCGTTGCTGAATATTCCGCGTGCGAGTTTGCGCGAGGTGTTGCCGGCAGTGCTGGCCGGCTCGGCGGAAGACGCCGGCGGGGCCGCCGCGCGCGCCGCTGCCGTCAGTGGCAGCCCCGCTGGCAAGCCCGCCGAGGCGGCCGCTTTCGCCGGTGAACCGGCCGCATCGCCATTGCAACCCGCGATGCCGTCAATGTCCCGCGGGCCGGGAGGCGGCACGCAGCGCACCGCGCTTGCCCAGTACACCGTCGACCTGACCGCTTTGGCCCGTGAAGGCGCGATCGATCCGATCCGCGGCCGCGATGCGGAGATCCGCCAACTGATCGACGTGCTGCTGCGACGGCGCCAGAACAATCCGATCCTGACGGGTGAGGCGGGTGTCGGAAAGACGGCAGTCGTCGAAGGATTCGCGCAACGCATCGTGCAGGGCGATGTTCCGCCCGCGCTGGTGAACGTGTCGGTCCTCTCGCTCGATCTCGCGTTGTTGCAGGCAGGCGCCGGCGTGAAGGGCGAATTCGAGAATCGCCTGAAGTCGGTGATCGCCGAGGTGAAGGCGTCGCCGGTGCCCGTGATTCTGTTCATCGATGAAGCCCATCAGTTGATTGGCGCGGGCGGCAGCGAAGGACAGGGCGACGCGGCCAACCTGCTCAAGCCGGCGCTGGCGCGCGGCGAACTGCGCACCATCGCCGCGACGACCTGGGCGGAATACAAGAAATACGTCGAACGTGACCCGGCGCTCGCGCGGCGCTTCCAGGTGGTGAAGGTCGAAGAGCCGACCGAAGCGGTGGCAATCGATATGCTGCGCGGCATGGTGCAAAAGCTCGCGGAACATCATGGCGTCGAAATTCTCGACGACGCGGTGCGCGATGCGGTCAAGCTGTCGCATCGCTACATTTCCGGGCGCCAGTTGCCCGACAAGGCGATCAGCGTGCTCGACACCGCATGCGCGCGGGTCGCTATCGGCCAGAACGGCGTGCCGGAGGAAATCGAAGCACTGGGCCGCTCGATCGAGACCAACGAGAACCAGTTGCGCATCCTGCGTCACGAAGCCGCCACCGGCAGCGATCACGCCGGCGCGATCGCCGCCGTCACGAAGCAACTCGAGGAGTACCGCGCACAGCACGCCCGGCTGAGCGACAAGCTCGTCACGGAAAAGCACGCGGTCGGCGAAATCATCGCGTGGCGCAAGAAGATCGGCCTTCATCTGGCGGACGACCGCAATGCGGCGGAAGGCGACGATGCCGAAGACGGCGCGTCGTTGACGGCGAATCTTGCGCGCCTCGAGAAAGGGCTCGAGGCCGTGCAGAGCGATGAGCCGATGGTGCCGGTCTGCGTCGATTCCGGCATGGTAGCCAAGGTGATTTCAGGCTGGACCGGGATTCCTGTTGGCCGGATGCTCGCCGACGAACTGCACACGGTGCTGTATCTGCAGGACAAGCTCGCCGAGCGTGTAGTCGGCCAGAACCAGGCGCTCGATGCGATCGCGCGCCGGGTGCGCACGTTCCGCGCCGATCTCGACGATCCGGGCAAGCCGGTCGGCGTATTCCTGCTGGTGGGCCCAAGCGGTGTCGGCAAGACCGAAACGGCATTCGCACTCGCGGATACGCTGTACGGCGGCGAGCGCAACATGATCACCGTGAACATGTCCGAGTTCCAGGAAGCCCACAGTGTGTCCGGCCTGAAGGGCGCGCCGCCCGGTTACGTCGGCTATGGGCGCGGCGGTGTGCTGACCGAAGCGGTTCGGCGCCGCCCGTACAGCGTCGTGCTGCTCGACGAAATGGAAAAGGCCCATCCTGACGTGCTCGAACTGTTTTTCCAGGTGTTCGACAAGGGCGTGATGGAAGACGGCGAAGGCGTGCCGATCGACTTCAAGAACACGATCATCCTGCTGACCTCGAACGCGGCCCAGGACATCATCACCGACGCGTGCCAGGGCGGCCGGCGCCCGGAGCCCGAGGCGCTGATAGAACGCCTGCGTCCGGCGCTGCTCAAGCAGTTCAGTCCGGCGTTTCTCGGCCGTCTCGTGCTCGTGCCGTACTACCCGCTCGGCGACGCGCAGATCACGTCGATCGTCAACCTGAAGCTCACGCGGCTCGCAGAGCGTTTCGAGCGCAATCATCACGCGCGCCTGACGTGGGACGAACCGTTGGCCGCGCTGATTACCGAGCGCTGCAAGGAAGTGGATAGCGGCGCGCGCAATGTCGATCACATCCTGACGCAATCAATATTGCCCGAGCTGGCGCGTCAGGTGCTGGAACGCATTTCGATCGCGGAGCCGTTCGGCGGCGTGCACCTTGCGCTGAACGGCGCGGGCGTCGTCGAATTCCGCTTCCTGTCTGTCGAGGAGGCGTAGAAGCATGTCGACTGTGCCCAGCCAGGCCGACTGCTTCGTGTCGGTCGCGACGCCGTTCGGTGCGGATGTGCTGCTGCTCGACGGGTTCGGCGGTCGCGAGGCGATCTCCGAGCCGTTTCATTTCGACTTGCGGATGCACTCGACGAACAAGGCGCTGGATGCGCAGACCGTCATCGGCAAGAGCGTCACGGTGACGGTCAAGGATCAGGTTGGCACGGCGCGTTACTTCAACGGCATCGTCAAGCGCTTCGCGCACACGGGCGCGAATTCGCAATACGGCTTCTACTCGGCCGAACTGGCGCCGCGCCTGTGGTTGCTGACGCTCGGCCAGGACCGGATGATCTATCAGAACCAGAGCGCGCTCGATATCGTCAAGGCCGTGCTCGGCACCTTCCAGGTGCCGCTCGAGTTGCGCATCAGCGGCACCGGCTATGCGGTGCGCGAGTACTGTGTGCAGTACGACGAAAGTGCGTTTGATTTCATCTCGCGGCTGATGGAAGAGGAAGGCATCTTCTACTTCTTCACTTTTGCCGACGGCGCTCACACCATGGTGCTCGCCGACAGTGCCTCGGCGCACAAGGTCGGCCAGCCCACGCTCTATTTTTCACCCGACAGCAGTGTGGCGCCGCGCGCCGAGCGGGTCGCCGAATTCACGCTGACGCAGAACATCGTATCCGGCGAACACGTGCTGGCCGATTACGACTATCTCGCCGCCGCCAGTTCGACGGCTTCGTCAAGCGCAAGCGCGTCGGTACCCACCGGACGGCGCTATACGTTCCCCGGCAAGTACGCGACCAGCGCGGAAGGCACGCGTAAATCCGCAGTCCGGCTCGCCGCCCAAACGGTCCAGCAACAGACCGGGCATGGTGACAGCCATTGCTATGCGCTGACGGCCGGCACGTCGTTCGCGTTGAGCGGACATGTCAACAGCGCGCTCAACGTGTCGTATGTGGTGCGCGCCGTGACGCATACGGCGTCCAACGATACCTACAGCAACGCGTTCGAGGCGTTTCCGGAATCGGTGCCGTTCCGCGCGCCGCTGGTGACGCCGCGTCCTGTTGTTTCCGGTACGCACACGGCGAAAGTGGTCGGTTCGTCCGGCGAAGAAATCTGGACCGATGCGAACGGCCGCGTGAAGCTGAAATTCTATTGGGACGGCAGTGCGGGCGCTGATGAGAACAGCTCGTGCTGGGTGCGCGTCGCGCAGTCATCGGCGGGACAGGGATGGGGTCATCTGTTCCTGCCGCGCATCGGCCAGGAAGTGGTCGTGAGCTACGTCGACGGCGACCCCGACCGGCCGCTTGTGATCGGCAGCGTCTACAACGGCCAGAACGCGACGCCCGTCGCGCTGCCTTCGTTACAGACACAAAGCGTGATGCTCTCGCGCTCGTCGAAGGGCGGCACTGCTGGTAACGAAATCCGCATGGAAGACAAACTCAATTCGGAAGAGCTGTATTTCCATGCGCAAAAAGACATGAACGTCGCGATCGAAAACGCGCTGACCACCACGGTGATCGCCGGCGCGGAATCGCATGTCATCCAGAAGGGCGACCGGTCGATCGACGTGCAGACCGGCAAGGAGACGCACACCGTCAAGGGCACCCGCACGCTCGACGTGACCGGCGACGAGACGCACACCAATCATGCAGCTTTCACACAGAACGTCAGCGGCAATTACACGTTGAAGGTCACCGGCAACCTGGTGATCGACGTGACGGGGTCGGTCAGCATCAAGGCGGGCACGTCACTCGCCAGCGAGGGCGGCACGACGCACGCGAGCAAGGCGGGCACGGCCTTGAGCAGCGAAGGCATGACGATTTCACACAAGGCATCGGCGACGCAAACCGTCGACGGTGGCGGCATGCTCGCGCTGAAGGGCGGGCTGGTCAAACTGAATTGAGGCCAAGCGATAGAAACTTTCCTGTCACCGCCAGCCGTAACGCCCACCTCTTTGCCCGCCTCTTCGCCGGCGGATGGAGTCGTGCGGATCATCGAAGAGCACGACGAAGCAGGGCGCCTCGTCGGCCGCGCGTCGTTCGCGGCCGGTGTGCCGCATGGCGAGAGCACGCGTTATGCGCCTGGCGGCGCCACGCTGCTGCAGGCGAACTATGCGCACGGCGTACTGAACGGACCGCTGCGCTCATTCGACGATCAAGGCATGCCGCTGCAGCACGCGCACTACGTGAACGGCAAGCTGCATGGTGTGACGACGCTCTATCAGGAGGGTTGCCTCGCCGCGCGTCAGCACTACGTAGAGGGCGTGCTGCACGGTGAGAGCGTGTCCTATGCGCCGTCGGGACTCGTCACGTCACGGATGACTTACCAGGCGGGCAAACTCGATCGCGAGGCGCTGTTCATGACCGACGGCGTCGTCGTCCGGCGCATGAACTACCGTAGCGGACTGCTCGAAGGCGAAACGCGCGAATACGCGCGCGACGGCGCGCTCGTTCAGTCGTCGCCTTACCGGGCGAATCTGCTGCATGGAACCGTGCGCCGGTTCGCACCCGACGGCAGCGTGCTTGAAGAGCGCGTCTACCAGCAGGGCAAACCGCAAGGTGAATGGCGCAGCGTCGACGCAGCGCCGGCGCCCGGTAGCTCGCCGGCCGCGCCGCGGCTCGTGAAGCACTTTGAAAAATGGGTCAGGGGCTAGACATGGGCATTCAGGTTACAGCAGGGACCACGCTGCAATGCAGCTTTGGCGCGGCGCCGGGAACGCTCGGCGTGCTGCCGGTGAACCGTGTGCTGTCCGGCGCGCCGGCGGCAACCGTGATGGACCACCTGCCGATGGTCAACGTGATGCCGTTCGGGACATGCATGTGCATGGCCAATCCGATGGTCGCCGCCGCGACCGCCGCCGCGCTCGGCGTGCTGACGCCCATGCCTTGCATACCGGTCACGGCCGCGCCGTGGGTGCCGGGGTCTCCGACCGTGCTGATCGGCGGGCTGCCGGCGTTGCAGAACTCGTCGAAGCTGATGTGCTCGTGGGGCGGCGTGATCCAGATCGTCGCGCCCGCGCAGTTCACCACCATGGTTCCTTAAGGATAACGCCCGATGCAGCAATACGTTTTTTCGATGACTTCACGGATGGTGACCATTGCCGCGGCCTGCGCATTGTTGCTCTGTGTCCTGCTGTTCCTGCTGGGCATCGAGATCGGCGCGCGCTTGAGCGCGGCCCCGCCGCCCGACGCGTCCATGACTCCGGCAGTTCCCTCAGCGGTATCCGCCAGCAGTGTTCCACCGCAGCCGGCATCGCAAGGTACTAATGACCTCGCCGCGGTTCCCGCTTCCTCGACTCTCTAAGACTGGTACTTTTCATGTCGTTTCTGCTTCTTATCGTGACTCTTATCGTTACCCGGACCCTCGACCGCCAAGCGCTGGCGGTGCGTATCACGAGCGGCATGCGGCGCCCGGCAGTCATGCTGCTCGCGGCCATCGTCACTCTGGCTGCATTGCCCGCCGGCGCTGCGGGCAATGCGCCGCCAGCCGCGCCCCGCGCACCGGCCGCAGCAGCATCCGCCGCCACAGCAGCAGCTTTGCCGGTGACATCGACGGGTCTGGTCCAGATGCCGGACGGACGGCTGCTCGCGCCTGAGTTCGCACGTATCGTCGAACGGGGAGAGCTGGTGGTCGCGGTGCTCGGCGTCGACCAGCCGCCGTTCTTCGAAGAACGCTTCGGCAAGCTGACCGGTCTCGATATCACCCTCGCCGGCGACATCGCAAAGAAGCTCGGGGTGAAGGTGCGCTTCAATCGCGACGCGAAGACCTTCGACGAGGTCGTGAGCCTGCTCGCGAAAGGGCAGGCGGACCTCGCCGTCAGCAAGTTGTCGCGGACCCTGTCGCGCGCGCAGGTGATCAGCTTCAGCACGCCTTATCTGAGCCTGAAGCGTGCGTTGCTGCTCAATCGCGTGAAATTCGCGCAGCTCGCGCACGGCCGGGGGGTGCCGGAAGTGATCCGTTCGTACGACGGCTCGATCGGCGTAGTTGCCGACTCGTCGTACGCCGGTTATGTCGTCACCAATTTTCCGCAGGCGCAGGTGCACAGTTATCCGACCTGGGAGTCGGTGCTCCGCGCGCTGAACGCCGGCGAAGTGACGGCGGCCTACCGCGATGAGTTCGAGGTGAAGCGCGTGCTCAAGCTTGACCCGACCGCGTCGCTGCGGCTTCGTGTCGTCACGCTGCAGGATCTGGAAGACACGCTCGCGATCGGCGTGAACGTTTCCAACCCGACGCTGCTTGCGTTCATCAACCAGTTTCTGGCCGAGCGCAACACCAAGTTCGACGTGAGCACGGTCCTGCAGGCAACCAACGACTGATGCGCACACACATAACTACATACGCACATACGCAAGAGAGCACGCCATGAATTCCAGCAAGATCTATGCATTTGCCCTAAACCCGTGGGTGGTGATCGGCAGCCTCGCGATCGGCGGCTCACTCGGCGTGCTCATGCCCGTCGAGGCGCAGAAACTCGGCTTCATCGGCGACATCTATGTGGACCTGCTGAAGATGACGACCTTGCCGTTCATGATCTCGGCGGTCATCTTCAGTTTGCAGCGCCTGTTTCGCGACGGCGGCACCTCGCGCCTGCTGGTTCGGGTGGTCACGGTGTTCCTGTGTGCCTCGGCGACGGTCGCGGTCGTTGGCGCGATCGTGCTGCTGGTGCTTCATCCCGGCAAGAATCTGTCCAGTGCGACGATGCAGACTTTCGGTCTGATGGTGGGCAACGACAGCACCTCCAGCGATACCGTGATGAGCCTGTACGGTGCCGATGTCACGCAAGCGCCGCTCAGTTTCTCCGACGTACTGACGAGTCTCGTGCCGACCAACATCTTCGCCGCGCTCGCTAACGGTGACGCGCTGAAGGCGCTGGTGTTCGCGCTGCTGTTCGGTCTTGCGGTCGGACGTGTGCCCGAGCGCATCTCGGCCGGCCTTAGCCAGTCGCTGGAGACCGTCTATCACGCGTGTCAGAGATTGATGCACTGGCTCAGCTATCCGCTGCCGCTGATCCTGATCTGCATGAGCGCCGCCCAGCTCGGCAAGTCGGGTGTAGGACCGCTGCACGCGATGCTGCATTTCGTCATAGCGTTTTTCATCGCTTCCGTGTTGTTGTTGCTGCTTGCGACCGCGATCATCTGGAAACGGTCGAGTCATAGCCTCGGGAAGACGCTGGGCGAACTGCGCGCGCCGTTCGCGCTCGCACTCGCGACCCGCAACAGCGCGGCATGCATGCCGAGCATGATCGAAAGCCTCGTCGACGGACTGGGTTTTGCGCGTTCACGCGTCGAGTTGCTGGTGCCGCTGACGATCTCGCTGTTGCGCGTCGGGCCGATGGTCTATTACGTGTGCGCGACCCTCTTCATCGCGCAGCTGTATGGGCACTCCCTCGGCATCGTCGAGCTGGCCACGGTGCTGCTCGCGTCGGTGCTGGCCGGTTTTGCATCGGCCGGAATGACCGGGCTCGTCACGGTATCGCTGGTGGGCATGACGTGCGCGTATCTGCGCCTGCCGTTCGAAGCAGCGTTCATCCTGTTTCTCGCGGTGGATCCGTTGTGCGACATGCTGCGCACGCTGATCCTCGTGATCGGCAACGCAGCCGCGGTGACGCTGATCTGTCCGCGCCCGTTGAAAATCTAGGACCATTGATGACACTCATCGGAGTTCTCGGCGGCATGGGACCGCTCGCGACGGTCGACTTCATGGCGAAGGTCGTGCAACTCACCATTGCTACCTGCGACCAGCAGCATCTGCCTATGCTGGTCGCCAACCTGCCGCACGTCGCGGACCGCTCCCGCGCCATTCTCGGGGACGGTGAGGATTGTCTCGACGGTCTGCTTGCGGGCATCGATTTGCTGAACCGCAACGGCGTAGGACTCGTCGCGATCCCGTGCAATTCGGCTCATCACTGGTATGCACAGATGGTGGCGCGCAGTGACGCGCCGGTTCTGCACATTGCCGATGCCTGCGTAGCCGCCGTGCCCGTTTCGGCGCGACGCGCAGCCGTGCTCGGCACCGGCGGCACCCTGGTGTCCGGCTTTTATCAGGCGGCGCTGGCCGCGCGCGGCATCGAGCCGGTGGTGCCCGACGCAGAGATGCAGCAAGAGATCGCCGCGTGTATCCACGAGGTCAAGGCTGGCGCACTCGAGCGGGCCGCCGGCCATTTGGCGGTGGTGCTCGACCAACTGGCCGCGCAGGATGTGCGCGCGGCGGTGATGGGCTGCACGGAGATTCCACTGGCCGCACGGCATCTGCCGGATCCGCCGGTGACGTTGATCGACAGTTCGCTGGAGCTGGCGCGCGCCACGGTATCGTTCGCGGTCGCGCGCGGCTGGAACAGGCCGCAATGAAGACCTTGCAGATACTCTCGCAGAGCACCCTGGGCTTGCTGCTGTGCCTTGCAGCAGGTGGCCTGTGCGGCGTGTTCGCCGCGCCGGCCGGCGCATTCGCGTATTTCGTCGGGGAACTGTATCTGTCGGTCGTCAACATGGCAGCCGTTCCGCTGCTGGTGGTGGCGACGTTTTTCGGGTTGCGCCAGGTGCTGACGTTGCCGCGGCCAGCCGTGCGCGTCGGCACGATAGTCGGTCTGGCTGTCGCGCTGGTCGTGTTGTGCGCGATCGGCGGCACGCTGGCCGGCGTGCTCATGATGCCGGGTCAGCATCTCTCCGAGGCCGCGCACGCACAGCTCGGCGGCCTCGTTCTCAAAAACGCGAGCGATGCCGGCGAAGTGCACGTCACGCTGTTCGGCCATGTGTCGCACGCTGCGTCGAGCGTGGGTGCCTATGGCGTGCAGGATCTGTTTCCGGACAATTTCTACCGGGTGCTCGCTGAAGGCCGCTCGCTCGGCATCCTGACCGGCACGATCCTCTTCGGCATGGCGTTCGCCACGCTCTCACGTGACCAGTCGAACATGTTGAACAGTGTGTTCGAGGGTGTGTACCGGGCGCTCGAGATCATCATCGCTCATGCGAACCTGCTGATTCCCGTGCTGGCGTTCGGCATGGCCGCGCATCTGACATCGCATACGGAGCGTGCCACGCTCAGCGCCATGGGCGGTTTCCTGCTGTGCTTGCTGCTGACCACCTTGTTGCTTGGCGGCTTCGCGCTGGCGATGATCGCGGCGCGCAGCAGCCAGCCGCTGGGGCAAGTGCTCAGGGGCCTGAAGGCGCCCCTGCTGGTAGGCCTGACGTCTGGAAGCGCGACAGCGCCGATCCCGCACACCATTGAGGCGATGAGCGCGGCGCTGGGTTTCAGCCGCGGCATAGTCGAACTGGTGGTGCCGTTCGGCTCGGTGTTCCTGCGGGCCGGCTCCGCACTCTACTTCGCGCTTGCGACTGTGTTCGTCGCGAATCTGTACGAGCGCCCGCTCGATGCCGGCGACCTCGTGCTGATCGCCGCCGCTGCGGCGCTGGCCTCATTCATCTCCGCCGGGCAGAACGGCGTGGCGACAGTCGGCTATACGGGCGTCGTGCTGTCGTTCCTGCATCTGCCGGTGGAAGCCGCCGGCGTGCTGTTCGTCACGATCGATCTTATCTGCGAAGGCCCGCGCAACGTGCTGAGCCTGTTATCGGTCTGCACGGTGATTGCGCTCGTGTCGGCGGGATTGCCGTCGGAACGGATTCAGACGGCCGATGGGCATGGCGGCGTCCAACCCGCACAGGTGCTGCGTTTCGAGTTCACGCGCGCGCAGCTCATGCTGGCGGCAGGCTGCGTGGCCGTGGCGGCGTCGCTGATCGTATTGATGGGCATTGGAGTTGGAGCGAGATGACGAACTGGTTGATGAGCGAAGATGTGCGCCGCATGTCGCGCCGAGGCGCTCGCCTGTTGATGGCGATCGGCTGCGCGTGCGTGCTCGCGAGCTGCGGCATGCTGGGTCTGAGCGGCGAGAAAGCATCGTGGTCGCAGGTGACGTTTGTGGCCGGCGACGACATGAACAACAACAGCCCGTTGGCGGTGGACGTGGTGCTGGTGAGTGACGAAGCGATGCTCGCACGGCTCGCCGAGCTGCCCGCATCGAAATGGTTCGCGGGGCGCGCCGATCTGCTCAGCACGTTCCCGAAGAGCTTGCGCTACCGCGGCTGGGAACTGGTGCCCGGCCAGCGGGTGGACCTGCCAGATGATGCGTTCACCGGCCCGCGTGTCGTCGCGGCTTTTGTGTTTGCCAATTACCCCGACCCCGGCGCGCATCGCGTCCGGATACAAAAGTTCAGCGGTCACCTCGTCGTGCAGTTGGACAGCAATAGTTTTTCAGTCGCGGATACGAAATGAAAGTCTGTGAGCACCTGTTGAAACATCGCCCCGCCAGCCCGGCGGGCGCACACCGTCGCGCGAACGAACGGGGCGCGTGGAGGAACAACCATGTCTAACCCGGCTAACGCGGTGACCGAGCGCATCGAGTGGTTCGAAGGCATGTTGCTGTCGCCGCAGCATTTTCAGTTGATGGCCGCGCGGGTCGATTCGCTCGTGGCGTGGCAGACCCTGGCCGCCGCGCCGTTCAGTTGGGGCGTGCGGCGCCTGGTGTTCGACAACGGTTTGTTGCCGACCGGACTCGTGCGGATTCTCGAGCTCGACGCGATCATGCCCGACGGCACGGCGGTTTCGTATGCGGCCGAGTCGAGCCAGCACGGGCGGCTTGAGCTGTCGCTTGCGCCGTTTGCCGAGCAGTTGGCGAAAGGGCCGCTCGATTTCCATCTGGTGCTGCCGGTCGCGGCTACGATGCGCCGCGATGCGCAGGTGAAGCGCTTTCGTTCGACCGCGGGTGTGCCGGTCGAAGACGAAGTGTCCGACGCGCCGCCTGCCGATATCCCGCGCCTCCTGCCGAATCTCGCGCTGACTGCGGGCGAACTGCCTTCGGGGATGCATGTGCATTTGCGGCTCGGCTCGGTATATCGCGACAACGAGGTGGTGCGGCTTGGCGACAGCCTGCCGCCGCTGCTTGAGATAGCCCGCGACAACCCGCTGTGGACCGCCGTCGCTTCGCTGCTCGGACAACTGCGCGGCAAGGCGGCCTTCGTCGCGCGGCAGACGGCCAATCCGTCGTCGAAAGTGGATGACCGTCTGACCCAGCTGGAATTGAAGGATCGCCTGCGCAGCCTGCTGAGCGCGTTGCCGCTTGCCGAAGCGGTGCTGCGCACGCCGCATCTGCATCCGCTCGCCCTGTTCTGGTCGCTGGCGTCGCTAAGCGGAGCGCTCGCCACGATCAAGCCCGGAGGCCTGCCCCCGGTGCCGCCCGATTACGACCATGCGGATCCGCTGGCTGTGTTCACGCCGTTGTTGCGTTCACTGCGCGAATCGGTTTCCGAAGTCAGCGAGGACTACCGCGAGCACAAGTTCGATTTCCGCCACGGCGCATTCGAAATCGGCTTGCAGCCGGACTGGGTCGGCGAGCGTCTCGTCGTGGGTCTGCGCGGCCAGTCCGAGCGTGACCTGCTCGCATGGATGGACGGTGCGGTGATCGGCTCGCAGTCCGTGTATGCATCGCTGCGGGCGCGCCGTGTGCTCGGCGCTTCGCGGCGCGGCGTCGATTATGCGGACGAACTTGGGATCCGTTCCGGTTCCGGGTACCTGCTGTTCGAGATCGACGCCGAAGCGGCGCTCGTGCATGCCGCCGAGCCGCTGGTGATCGGGAATCCGAACGAAGGCGCGAGCGCGCAGCGGCCACAGGAAATGCTGCTGTTCGTGAAGGGCTGATGCCCGGCATGACACTGGGACAGTAAAGATGAAAGCAACGATGAAGGTACGCTGAGCATGGCACGCAATCGACCGCTTGAACCCGAAGAAGACGACCTCGTGACTGAACAGTTCCGGGTTTTTCTCGATGAGCTCGTCAAGGCGCAGGCGCGTTTTTCCGAGGTGCCCGGCACGGATCCGGATGTCGCGGCGCTTGGCCTGAGCCGTCATCTCCTGAATCTGCTCGAGGTGCAGACGCTGCAGTCACGGCGCGACAGCTCGCGCTTCGAAATGGAAAACGTCGCCGATGCGCGTTACCTGAAAGCCGTGCTTGCCGATGAAATCCTGCTCAATACGCCGTGGACCGGCCGCGAGCGCTGGACCGCGTATCTGCTCGAATCGACGCTGTTTCGCACCAATGTCGCGGGCGATCTGGTGTTCCGCCGCATCGAGCAGCTGCTGTCGGACCGCGAACCGTCGCGCCGTCACGTCGCGCGGCTTTACCTGTTCGCGCTCGCCATGGGTTTTCAGGGCCGCTTTCGCGATGCCGACGCGGCCGCGAGGCTGCGCAGCTACCGCGAGGAACTCTACGAGTTCGTCTATCAGCGCCGCGCGGATCTTGGCGGCCGTGACCGCGTGCTGGCCGAGCCGGCGTACGCGAACACACTGTCGCACGTCGCGCCGCGCAAGCTGCCGACCGTCAGCCGCTGGACGGTGATTTTCCTGCTCGCACTGGTGTCGTTGCTGGCGATTTCCGAAGTGCTATGGCTGTGGCAATCATGGCCGGTGCGCGAAGCGTTGTATGCCGATCCGGTGACGGGGGTGAACCCGTGAATCCACTCAAGCTGATCAGGGTTGCGGCAGTGCGCGGCGCGCGGTGCAGGGGAGCGCGAGCATGTTGACGAGCAATCTGTTCCTGTTGTCGATTGCAGTGCTGACGCTGGTAGTGTGCGTCGTGCTCGGCGCCGTGCTGTACTTCGCGTTGCATGGCGCGCAAAGCAAGCCCGCCCCGGATCGCAAGATCGTCCGCCTGCGCTCGGATTCGCTGCGCAGCGCGTTTCGCGAGGCTGTCGAGCTGATCGAAGGGAATATTGCGTCGCGCGCCGAGCGCTACAACATTCCTTGGATCATGATCCTCAATGAAGGCGACGATCCGCGCCCGCTGCCGATCGCGCAATCCGGCGTGGCGAGCGTGTTGAGCGCGGAGGCGGCCAGTCCGGCTGCCACGCAGGGGATCTCGTGGCATTTCTTCGATCGCGGCATCGTCGTCGATATCAAGGCGGCCTATCTCGGTTCTCCGGAAGATGACGGCGATGAAAAGCCGTGGGACGAGTTTCTCGGCCTGTGCCGCAACTATCGGCAACAGCGGCCGTTCGACTCGGTCGTCATCACCGTACCGGCTGCGACACTGCTTGCCGACGACACTGATGCGCAACTCGAGCTGGTGCGTCATGCGAAGCTCGCCCATCGGCGCCTGTGGCTCGCGCAGAACCGTTTCGCGATGCGCTTCGCAGTGTATGTCGTGGTCACGGGCTGCGAGGCGCTGACGGGCTTCGCCCCGTTTGCCCGTGCATTGCCGGAGGCGTTGCGCGCGAGCATGCTCGGCTGGTCGTCGCCGTATGACCTGTCCACCACGTATTCGTCGGATTGGGTCGACACGGCGATGCACAGCATCATGCGTTCGGTCTCGGATGCGAGCGCTGAACTGTTCGCGCTCGATGCCGGGCAGATGGACGCTCGCCAGTTCCTGCTGTTGCCGTCGCGGATCGAGGCGATGAGCGCGCAATTGCAGCGCTACGTCGATGAACTGCTGCGCGCGAGCGCCTACCACGAGCCGTTTTTCTTCCGCGGCATCTATCTGACCGGTGACAGCAGCGAATTTGCCCAGTGGAGCGTGGGGCAGGGCGACGAATCCGCGGTGAAGCGTGATGCGCTCGCGTCGCCGGAGTCGTCTGCATCGCCTGCATTCGACGAAGACCTGGCGACGGGCGGCGTGACCCGCTACGAAACGGGCGAAATGGGCGACGCCGCCTTGCAGCCGGCCGGCGGCGATTCGCCCATGGGCCGCCGCGAACCGGGTGGCTCGCTCAACGACCTGATGTTGCAGCCCGCGTTCCTGCGCGACCTGTTCGAAAAGAAAATCTTCCTGGAGTACGGCCTGACGCGACCGTCGCGCTCGCAATACCTGGCGCGTCCGGTGCTGAGCCGGGCGTTGCGCTGGGGCGGCATCGCGCTGCTTGGGAGCTGGGGTCTCGGGCTCGTCGTGGCGACGGTTCAACTGAGCCATCGCAACGGCGAACTGGTCGCTGCGCTCGGCTCGCTGCACAGGGACGCGCAGGAGCGTTCCGCGGCCGCGCAGCAGGCCCAGGACCTTCCGGCGGACTGGTACCGTCGCCGGGCGCTTGCGTTGATTGCGCTGAACCAGCATCTGAAAACCGACAGCGCATGGACGGTTTTCATGCCGGGCTCGTGGAGTGCGGTCGACGATCTGAACGCACGCGTGAAGGAGCGCTTTGAACGCGAATTCGGCGAAATCGCGGTGACTGCGCTGGAGCGCGAGATGTTTTTGCGCGTGAGCCAGTTGACGGGTGAAAGCCGCGACCCGAGCACCGGCCAGTTGATCGTCAACGACGACTGCACGGCGCCGGCAGCGGCGCGCAGCGACGTGCGCGGCGCCACGGGCCTCGCTGTCGACAACTTGCCGCAGGTGCGCGCATTGCAGCAGTACGTCGGCTCGGTCGATCAGCTTGACGCCGCGTTGCAGGCGCTGCAGCGCCTGCAGACACCGTCTCCGGACAATGCCGACGCATTGCGGCTGGTGGTGCGTTATGCGCTTGGCGCCGAATTGCAAGGCAGCGTGGCCGGCACCTTGCCTTACTTCTATCGCGATCCGGCCGGTCGCGGCGCGGCCAACTTCGCGGCCAATCCCACGGGCAACGTCAATCTGCCGGTCATCCAGCAGGCGCTGCGCTGCACGCTCGACAAGGGCGCGCAACAGGTCGGCAGCGGCCTGTTCACCAACAACGCGTTGCTGGCCGCGGAGCGTTCGGTCACGGAACATCTGAACAACCTGTCGGTCGGCAACGCAGGCGCGGCGAATTTCACGCAACTGACCAATAACTATCGCGCGATCGTCGGGGGTATCGATGCGCAGCGGGATCTATTGGCGTCGGGCGACGGCGGTTGGCTGCGCCGGCCGCAATTCACGCCGGGGCCGGTCTATGAACGCACCCTCGCGCATGCGGCACAGAACCGCTTGCTCGGGCCCGATCTCGTGGCGCGTATTCGTGAGCGCGATGACACGGCGTTTCAGGCATTTCGCAGCGAACTCGCGCTGCGTTTCGACGCGCCGGACGGTGGCCTCGTATGGCTCGACAAGGACGCCCGCTATGCGGTCTCGCCGGCACGGCTGGCCCTGCGCGACAGCCTGTCCAATCTGCTGGGCCAGCCGTTCATGACGGCGCCGCGGGACCGTGCGCTGCCCGAGCTCGGCGAAGGCTCGACGATCGTCTGGGATCGCGCGCAACTTGACCAGGCGCTGACCCTCGGCGACGTTCACAAGCGCTTCGTGACCGATGGTCTCGCGACCTTGCCGGCGGCAACCCGGCCGGCGATCGAGCAGGCGCTCGACGTTCAGTTCGCGCAGTTGATACTCGATCAGACCGCGGCCGCCGCGACGATTACGCCAGCTCAAGGCGAGACGGACAGCGCCGCGTTCGACGCGTCGCGCGCGCGCCTCGTCAGGATCGAAGCGCTGTTGACGGAGATGAATGCGTCGGCTCAGGTCGAGGATCTGGACCGCCTGATGTCACGCGATGCGACGGCGCATCTGAAACTCATCGACGATGCGCTAAGGCAATCCGAGTTGTACGCGACTCGCGACAGTGTCGCGTACGACGGCGCCAGCAGTAGCCGCTCGCCCGTGCTGGCGGCGTTCGGCGTTCCGGATGCCGGCGCGCTCGCGGTCTATCTGGACCAGCAATCGGGCCGTGCGCTCGCGCTCGGCAAGGAGGCCTCCGTCTATCTGGCCGGGCTTGACGCGGCCGACGCGGCGTCGCCGCTCGCGCAGCGCTGGCAGTCGATCGTGCGCGATCTCGAACGTTATCGCCTGAAAAATCCGAACAGCAGTCTGCTGCGGCTCGAGCAGTTCGTGGCGATGGCCGCGGCCGACCCGGGCGCACGCAACTGCATGGGGAAGTTTGCCGGCCGGCCTGCCGCGAACGGGGCCGATGACTACTTCGCGGCGTTGCACGCGCGTCTTTACGATCGCCTGCTGGCGCGCTGCAGCCAGAGCGACGTGTACGACTTGCGGCAGCAGTGGGACAGCTTCGCGACGGCCTTCAACCAGAACATCGCCGGGCGGCAACCCTTCAACGGTGCGAGACTGATGCCCGTCGCGAACGGGGGCGAGGCGAGCTCGGTGGATTTCGGCGAACTGGGTCAGGTGCTCAGGCGTTACGCGGCTGTGTCGGATACGTTCCGCGCCGCACACACAGGGGCGGACATGCAGCCGTCGTTGACGAACGCCTCGGTGCGCCGGTTCATCGGCAATTTCGATCAAATCAGAACGCTGCTCGCGCCGCTCTATCCGGCTGACGATGGCGCGCCGACGGGTTATGACGTAAGCGTCGAATTCCGCGTCAATCGCGGCGCTGAAGTGGCGGCGAACCAGGTGATCGACTGGACTTTGTCGATCGGCTCGCAAAGCCTGTCGTTGCACGATGCTCCGCATCCGCTTCACTGGGATTACGGCACGCCGGTGTCACTGGTGCTGCGTTTCGCGAAAGACTCGCCGCTCATCGCGGCAAGCGACCCGCAGCAGCGCGCGCTGTCCACTGACGGACGCACGCTCACCTGGCAATTCGCGGACCCTTGGGCGTTGCTGTCGTTTATCGGAGGGCAGCGTGTGGCGGATGCGAGCCTGAGAGGCGACAGCGCGTCGCAACTGCTGGGCTTTTATTTCCCGATTGGCACGGCGAGCCCGGCCGACCTGGCCCTGTTGCCGAAGCAGGCCCGGGGCAGTGCATTCCTGCGCCTGACGCTGACGCCCGCCGGCAAGAAAACCCCACTGCCGTGGCCCGGCAGTTTCCCGGCGCGCGCGCCGGACTGGACCGCGTTATGAAACTGGCTGACACAATGGATCTTGCGACGCCGGCGTTTGACGTCGATCTCGAATCGCTTCTTGCATCGCTTCTTGCGCCGGTCGCAGGCGGCGAGGGCGGCGCCGGCATTTCGCTGCGCTATGACCCGGTCTACCAGCGGATTCGCGATGCCCGGCATCAGGACGACGCGACGCTGCCGATGGGTGAATGGGAGCGCCCACTGATCAAGGCCGACTGGAAAACGGTCGCCGCGTTATGCAGTGACGCGCTCGGCAACCGCAGCAAGGATTTTCAGTTGGCGGCATGGCTTTGCGAAGCGTGGACGCATTTGCACCGGATCGACGGGTTCGTTGCCGGGACGCGACTCCTGGCTGCGCTGGTCGAGCGCTATTGGGACCATGCATGGCCGCGGGTCGAGGACGAGGACGACGACGTGGAGGTGCGGATTGCGCCGTTCGTCTGGATGAACGACGCCTTTTCGTTAATGCTGTCATTGCATGTGCCGTTGATGGCGATCGACGGGCGCGAACCGGCCGAGGTCAATCTCGACGACTGGCAACGGGTCCTGCAGCTTGCCGATGACGACGCCAGCACAGGCTCGCTCACGCGCGATCTGCTCTCGCAGCATCTGAACAAAGGGCGCAATCTTGCGAACCTGATGTCATTGCATCAGCAACTGGACGGCGCGCTTGGCGCCTGGCGCTCGCTTACCGGTCGGGTCGACGAACGGTTGCACGACGATGGCCCGAATCTTTCGCGCGTCAGCAACGTGTTGGCGCGGCTCGCGCGTGCGACCGCGAGCCTGCTTGGCGAGCACGCGTTGCCGCAGACGCCGCCTGGAGGGGCGCGGGACAAGTTCGCGCATTTACCGGCGGCAGAGCCGGCGAATGCAGGCGAGTTTGCGTCCGCGGAACAGGAGGGGCCGTTGGGATCCGGGGCATTCGCCGGCGATTCGCAACGCGATGCGGAGAAGGGGCGCCGCGAGGCGATGGCGGCATTGCCGGATCATATCGAGAGCCGCGCGCACGCCTACCGGTTGATCGAAATCGTCGCACGTTATCTCGAGGAAAACGAGCCGCATAGTCCCACGCCGTATCTGCTCAAGCGAGCCGTGTCGTGGGGACAAATGCCGCTCGCGGACCTGATGCGCGAGATCGTGCGCACCGAGGGAGACTTGACGCGTTACCTCGCGCTGCTCGGACTGGAACGGTGAACCGGGTTCAATGAACCTCTCGAACCCGGTTGCTTCGGTTACTCCGCTTACGAGCGAAGCCACCTTTGTTCGGGCGACCCCCTCAGCTTAAGCGGACGTGTCGTGTCGTGTCGCCGCGCAGAGCAACACATTATTGCCGCACATCAAGCCGATACCACGTGATCTGCCTATACGGTTCACCGGGCCGGACGATCACGTTGCCCGCATCCGCCATGTTGACCTGATTCGGAAATGCGCCGGCCTGGAGACACAGGCCGGCGTGCTTTCCATAGCGCCGTCCATGCCGTCCCACGATGCCGTCCAGATGATTGCCGGTATAGAACTGCACCCCGGGTGCGCTGGTTCCCATCGTCAGCTCGCGGCCGCTGCCGGGGTCGTAGAGCCGCACGACAGGCTTGAGCGTCTTGCCGCTTTCACCTACGACGTAACAATGATCGAAACCGCCCGCTCGCACGAGCTGATCGTGCGGCCAGTCGAGCCGCGCGCCGAGCGGAGCGCCCGCGCGGAAGTCGAACGCGTGGCCCGCGACCTGCGCGCGGCCTTCCGGAATCAGCGCTGCGTCGACTTCGAAGAACGTGTCGGCATCGATGGAAATCACGTGGCCGCGGATATCGGCCGTTTCGTCGCCGGACAGGTTGAAGCAAGCGTGGTTCGTCAGGTTGAGCGGTGTAGGCGCGTCCGATACCGCTTCATACGCGAGCGTCAGCGTGCCGTCGTCGTCGAGCGTGTAGCGTAATGTGGTTGACACATTGCCGGGGAATCCCGCGTCGCCTTCCGGCGATTCATGCGTGAGGACCAGTCCGCCGTCCACTTCCTGAGCGTCCCATAGCGCGCGATGAAAGCCCGCTGCGCCGCCGTGCAGCAAGTTGTGGCCCTCGTTGCGATCGAGCGAATACGCGACGTTGTCGAGTGCGAAGCGCGCGTTCTCGATCCGGTTTGCCCAGCGTCCGATCACGCCGCCCAGATAGGCCTGCCCGGCGAAATATTCAGCGGGCGTGTCGTGGCCCAGCAGGACATCGGCTACGCGCCCCGCGCGGTCCGCGGTATTCCATGAGACCAGCGTCGCGCCGAGATCGCTGATCGCGACGCGCATGCCGTGCACGTTGCGCAGCGTGAACAGGCGCGCCACGTCGCCGCCGGGCAACTCGCCCCAGCGTTCGACACTGACACGCGCGGAGCCTGGGCGGATTGGGGTGGGCATATCGGCTAGATTCATGGAGAGCGGGGATCAGCCGGGTTGTGCGCAGGGCGCGACCGGCAGGCGCTCCTGGTATTCGCGCGGCGTACAGTCCAGCTCGCGGCGGAACACGGCGTACATGTATTGCAGCGAAGTGAAGCCGCAGCGAATGGCGACTTCCGCGCTCGATAAATCGTGACGGGCGAGGAGTTGCTTCGCGATCTCGAGTTTGTGATTCAGGATCTCCTGATGCACGGTGCAGCCGAGTTCGCGGCGGAAGTGATCCTCCAGCGACGAGCGCGACACACCCACGTAATCGGCCACCTGTTCCGTCTTGATGCCCTGGCATCCGTATTGCCGGATGTAGTGGCGCGCACGCATGACATAGGGGCTCGACACCGGTTGATGCCGCGTTGATTCAAGCACGTTGATGCCCACCGGCGGGACGAGGATGCGCCTGCCGTGAAAGCGTGCGCCGCCCAGCATCTGGTGCAGCAAATGAGCCGCTGTCCGGCCCATTTCTTCGGCTCCCTGAATCACGGAAGAGATTGGGATGCGGGTGAGCGAACGGGTCAATGGATCGTTGTCTATGCCGATGATGGCCACTTGCTCGGGTACGGGAATACCCGAAATAAGGCACGCCTGCAGCAGATGCCGTGCGCGTGCATCGGTCACGGCAATCACGCCCACGGGCTTCGGCAAGCTCTCCAGCCACGAGGTCAGTTGCGCGCTTGCCTGGCTCCAGACGGGCGCGCTGGTCGGCAGGCCGCGATGGATATCCGCTTCCAGCCCATCGGCCGCGAGCAGCGCCTTGAAGGCCAGTTCGCGTTCCTGCGCCCAGCGGTTTTCCGGTGCTTCAGGCAGGCTGTACAGCGCAAAACGCTGCAAGCCGGCGCCGATCAGATGCGTGTATGCAAGCGATATCAGCTTGGCGTTGTCGGTCGCAATATAGGGCAGTCTGGCTGGATAACATGCAGGGTCCGCATAAGACGAACCCACGGCGACCACGGGCAGTTGCGAATCTCCCAGTGCTTCGGCCACCGCCGGATCGTCGAAATCCGCGATGATGCCATCTCCTTCGAAGCGTTCGATGCCGTTCAGCCGGCAGCGAAAATCCTCTTCCAGGAAGAGATCCCATGCCACACGCGTGGACAGCAGATAGTTGCCGATGCCGGTAATCACCTCACGGTCATACACCTTGTTCGCGTTGAACAGCAGCGCGATCCGGTGTGATGCCTGAGCGGTCTGTGGTCGTGTCATCGAACTCCGGACGGACGCATGCCGCTGCGTCGCGATATGCCCGTCATCTCCGTTGCAGCGCAATATGCGCCTGTTTTTCCAAGGTCTTTGTAGCGTTCGCTGATTCTAGGCCTGCGCGTCAGCCCACCGCCAGCCTGATTATGACTTACCTGAAGAAACACCATGAGCGCTGGCGGATTTCGCAATTGCCCGCCGTGCGACGATACTGGCAGCATGGTGTCACATTAAAAGCAAGGAGACGCCCATGTCGTATTTCGAACATTTGCCGGCCGTACGTTATGAAGGCCCGCAGTCCGACAATCCTTTCGCCTACCGCCATTACGACCGCGACAAGCTGGTGCTCGGCAAGCGCATGGAGGATCACTTGCGCCTGGCCGTCTGTTACTGGCATACGTTTGTATGGCCGGGGGTGGACATGTTCGGGCAGGGCACGTTTCACCGGCCGTGGCAGCAACCCGGTGACGCAATAGAACGAGCCCATGTGAAAGCCGACTCGGCATTCGAATTCTTCTCGAAACTGGGCGCGCCGTATTACACCTTCCATGACACGGACGTGGCACCCGAAGGTGACAGCATCAAGCACTACGTCAACAACTTCAAAGGCGTCACGGACTATCTGGCGGCCAAGCAGGAGCAGACAGGCATCAAGCTGTTGTGGGGCACGGCGAACCTGTTTTCGCACCCGCGTTATGCTGCAGGGGCCGCAACGAATCCGAACCCGGAAGTGTTTGCGTTCGCAGCCACGCAGGTGTTCCAGGCGCTTGAAGCCACGCATCGGCTTGGCGGAGAAAATTATGTCTTGTGGGGTGGCCGCGAGGGTTATGACACGCTGCTGAACACCGATCTCAAGCGTGAACGTGATCAGCTTGGGCGCTTCCTCAACATGGTGGTGGAGCACAAGCACAAGACCGGTTTCAAGGGCGCGTTGCTGATCGAGCCGAAACCGCAGGAACCGACCAAGCACCAATACGACTACGACGTGGCGACGGTCAACGGTTTTCTCGCGCAGTTCGGTTTGCAAAATGAAATTCGCGTGAACATTGAAGCGAATCATGCAACGCTCGCGGGGCATTCATTCCACCACGAAATTGCGACCGCTTACGCGCTTGGCATCTTCGGCAGTGTCGACGCCAATCGCGGCGATCCGCAAAACGGCTGGGACACCGACCAGTTTCCGAACAGCGTTGAAGAGCTGACGCTGGCGTTGTATGAAATCCTGCGGCATGGCGGCTTCAGTACCGGCGGCATGAACTTCGACGCGAAAGTGCGGCGCCAAAGCGTGGCGCCCGAGGACCTGTTCTTCGGGCATATAGGCGCGATCGATGTCATAGCCCTCGCGCTTGAACGGGCAGCCACGATGGTCGAAAACGACAAGCTTGCGGAGTTCAAGACCCAGCGTTATGCGGGATGGGACACGGAATTTGGCCGCAAGATTCTCTCAGGCGGTTACTCTCTGGAATCGCTGGCCATGGACGCGCTTGGACGTCGCTTGAGCCCTCAACATGTGAGCGGACAACAGGAGCTGCTCGAAAATATCGTGAACAGGGCGATTTATAAGTGATCCGCCACGCTTGGCAAAACCGCAAAGAAGCTGCATTGAAAATCATTAAGCGGTCCGGCTGATTTCGCAATTGCGTTCGAGGCGAATAAGGCCCCAAGCTAACGACAGATTAAAGAGACCGCCAACCCGCAAAACCGACGACCGCGGACACCGATTCGCGGCGCAAGCAGTAGATTCCGCCGACGTCCCTTCTCTCGCTATGCGTGGCCCTGACCGGCCGCGCAGGGAGACGTATCGGCTCGTCAACCATAAAGAGGAGTGAGACATGAAGTTTGCAAAACGCCGTGCTGTGCTCGGATCGCTGGTCTGTGGAGCGATGTTCGCAAGTCTGACCGTGCTTCCTTCGCTGGCTTACGCAAGCAAGGACAAGCCTGAAATTGGCTTTTGCATTGACGATCTGCGGGTCGAACGCTGGTCGCGCGACCGGGATTATTTCGTCGCCGCCGCAACCAAGCTGGGCGCCAAGGTGTCCGTCCAATCTGCCGATGCCAGTGAAGAACGCCAGATATCGCAGATTGAAAACCTGATCTCGCGGGGTGTCGATGTCATTGTGATCGTGCCGTTCAATTCGAAAACCCTCGGCAACGTGGTGGCCGAAGCGAAGAAGGCGGGCATCAAGGTGGTGTCGTACGATCGCCTGATCCTCGATGCAGATGTGGACGCCTATATCTCCTTCGACAACGAGAAGGTCGGCGAAATGCAGGCGCAAGGGGTGTTCAACGCGCAGCCGAAGGGCAACTATTTCATGCTCGGCGGCGCACCGACCGACAACAACGCGAAGATGCTGCGTGAAGGGCAGATGAAGATCCTGAAGCCGGCAATCGATCGCGGCGACATCAAGGTTGTCGGCCAGCAATGGGTGCCGGAATGGAGTGCTGCGACCGCGCTTCGTATCACCGAAGACGCGCTGACCGCGAACAACAACAAGATCGACGCCATTGTGGCGTCCAACGACGGCACGGCCGGCGGCGCTATCCAGGCGCTGGCTGCGCAACACCTCGCGGGCAAGGTGCCTATCTCCGGCCAGGATGCGGACCTGGCTGCAGTCAAGCGCCTGGTGGACGGCACGCAGACCATGACCGTCTATAAGCCGCTCAAGCTGATTGCGGGCGAAGCGGCCAAACTGGCGGTGGACCTGGCGAAAGGGCAGCAACCGGCCTATAACGCGAAATACGACAACGGCATGAAGCAGGTCAACACCGTGTTGCTGCAGCCGACGCTTCTGACGAAGAGCAATGTCGACACCGTGATAAAGGACGGTTTCTATACACAGGCCCAGTTGGCGGGGAATTAACACGCCTTTAGCGTCATGCCGGGCGTGAGGGCCTTACAAGTATGAGTAAGGGTGGGCCTTCACGCTGATTCACTGTCCAGGATAAAACCGCATGGCAAACGCGCTGCTGGAAATGCACGGCATCGTCAAGACGTTTGGCGGTGTGAAGGCGCTCGACGGAATCGACCTCGTGGTCTCGCCCGGGGAATGTGTGGGTTTGTGCGGCGAGAACGGCGCGGGCAAATCGACACTGATGAAAGTGCTGTCCGGTGTCTATCCGCACGGCACATGGGAAGGCGAAATCCGCTGGGAAGGTGAGCCTTTACGGGCATCGACCATCCGCGAAACGGAGGACGCCGGCATTGTCATCATTCATCAGGAACTGATGCTGGTGCCGCAGTTATCAGTGGCGGAAAACATCTTCCTCGGCAACGAGATCACGCTGAGCGGCGGCCGCATGAACTACGCGGCCATGTACCAGCGCGCGGACGAATTGCTGCGCGAACTGAACATCAGCGGCATCAACGTGGCTCAGCCCGTGATGAACTATGGCGGCGGCCATCAGCAGCTGATCGAGATTGCCAAGGCGTTGAACAAGCGCGCAAAGTTGCTGATCCTGGATGAACCTTCGTCGTCCCTGACCGCGAGCGAAATCCGGATCTTGCTGGACATCGTGCGCGACCTGAAGAAACGCGGCGTGGCGTGCGTGTACATCTCGCACAAGCTTGATGAAGTGGAAGCCGTCTGCGACACCATCACGGTGATCCGTGACGGCAAGCACGTCGCCACGCAGCCGATGAAGGACCTGAGCACCGACAGCATCATCGCGATGATGGTGGGCCGCGAGATCAAGAACCTGTTCCCGCGCGAGCCGCATGACATTGGCGAAGTGATCTTCGAGGCGCGCCACGTTACCTGTTTCGATGTGACCAACTCACGCCGCAAGCGCGTGGATGACGTCTCGTTCTCGCTGCGCAAGGGCGAGATTCTTGGCGTCGCGGGATTGGTCGGCGCGGGGCGGACCGAACTGATGCAGGCAATCTTCGGCGCTTACCCGGGCATCAGCGAGGCGGAGGTTTATCTGAACGGCAAGCGCCTGAAGATCAAGACCCCGGCCAACGCAATCGACGCCGGTATCGGCATGGTGCCCGAGGACCGCAAGCGCCACGGCATCGTGCCGCAACTGGGCGTGGGACATAACATCACCCTTGCCGTGCTGAACCGTTTTGCGAAAGGCGGCCGGATTGATTCCGCGGCCGAGCTCGACACGATCCACACCGAGATGAAGCGGCTTTCCGTGCGTGCAGCCACCCCGATGTTGTCCATCGCGAGCCTGTCCGGCGGCAATCAGCAGAAGGCCGTGCTGACCAAGATGCTGCTGACCGACCCCGCAATTCTTATCCTCGATGAACCCACGCGCGGCGTTGACGTAGGCGCCAAGTTCGAGATCTACAAGCTCATGTTCGCGTTGGCCCGGCGCGGCGTGTCGATCATCGTGGTGTCGTCGGAGCTCAACGAAGTGCTTGGCGTGAGCGACCGCGTGCTGGTGATCGGCGAAGGCCAGTTGCGCGGCGACTTCATTAATGAGGGGCTTACGCAGGAACATATCCTGGCGGCGGCCATCCGCGCGACCCCACAGACCAACTCTTTTCAAGCGAGCGTCGCATGACTCCTGACGTCACCTCGTCGCCCAAACGCAGCGCCACCGGCGGCGCGAGCACCTCCTCCGGGCAGCGCTTCAAGCAGCTTTTTACGCGTTACAAGTTGCTCGCGTTGCTGCTGGCGGTCACCGTTATCTGGATCTTCTTTTCCTTCCTCACCGACGGCGCGTTCGTCACGCCGCGCAACCTGTCGAACCTGCTGCGGCAGATGTCGATTACCGGCATGCTCGCGTGCGGCATGGTGTTCGTGATCATCTCGGGCGAGATCGACTTGTCGGTTGGATCGCTGCTCGGTTTGCTCGGCGGCGTGGCCGCTATTCTCGATGTCTCGCATCACTGGCCGATCCAGTTCACGGTGCCGGCAGTCATGCTGCTTGGCATTGCAGTCGGCCTGTTCAACGGCTGGTGGTCGACCTATTTGCGGGTGCCGTCGTTCATTGTCGGGCTTGGCGGCATGCTCGCGTATCGGGGCGTGCTGCTGGGCGTGACGGGTGGTTCGACCATCGCGCCGGTCTCGGGCAACCTGGTGTTCATCGGCCAGGGATATTTGCCACGTATGGCGGGCAATGTGCTGGCCGTCGTGCTGTTTGCGCTGCTCGTCTCGCTGACCGTGCGCCAGCGGCAGAACCGCCTGCGTTACAACCTGGCCGTCGTGCCGCTCTGGCAGGACGGCGTGAAGATCGTGGCGGCGGGGCTCGTGCTGGTCGCGTTCGTGACCACGCTGAACCAGTACGGCGGTATTCCCGTGCCGGTGTTGCTGCTGCTGGCGCTCCTTGGTATTTTCACCTATATCGCGACGCAGACCGTGTTTGGCCGGCGTATTTATGCGGTTGGTTCAAACCTCGAAGCGACCCGCTTATCGGGCGTGAATACGAACCGCGTGAAGCTGATGATCTTCGCGCTGATGGGCCTGATGTGCGCGCTTGCCGGGCTAGTCAACACGGCGCGGCTCGCGGCCGGGTCGCCGTCGGCGGGGACCATGGGCGAACTCGACGCCATTGCCGCGTGCTTTATCGGCGGGACTTCCATGCGCGGTGGCTCGGGTACCGTCTATGGCGCATTGATCGGTGCATTGGTGATGGCGAGCCTGGACAACGGCATGTCCATGCTCGATGTCGATTCGTATTGGCAGATGATCGTGAAGGGCGGGATTCTTGTGCTCGCGGTGTGGATCGATGTCGTGTCGGGTTCTAATCAACGCTGATCAGCACTGGCGCCGGGGTTTCCATGGTGGTTTGACCGGAGGGCAAGTGTCATAAAACTTGGCGCATAATCCGAGCACCGTACGTACCAGATCCGGGAGCCGACATGCTGACCAAGAGCGAAGAGCGCGTAGCGCACCTTCTCACCGACGTAGTCGACTTTGCACGGGGACGGCTGCGCGAGCCCGCGTTCAATGTCGTTGAACCTCTCCTGAGCCACTACTACGAGCTTGCGGACCCCGAAGACGTCCAGAGCCGCGACATAGCCGATCTATACGGCGCGGCCATGGCGCACTGGCAGACGGCGCAAAAATTCACGACGGGCCGCGAGGTCCTGCGGGTATACAACCCCAACCTCGAACAACACGGCTGGCACTCCGATCACACGGTGGTCGAGATCGTCAACGACGACATGCCGTTCCTCGTCGACTCGGTCACCATGGCGGTCAACCGCCTGGGTCTCGCGATGCATTCCGCCATTCATCCGGTGTTCCGGGTCTCCCGCGACGCAAGCGGTGCGATCACGCGTATCGCGTTGGGTCACGTCGACGGTGGCGATCCGCAATCAAGGCTTGAGTCGTTCATTCACTTTGAAGTGGACCGCTGCGGCGAGGCAGCCAAGCTCGACGAGCTACGCAGCGACATCGCGCGCGTGCTTGGCGACGTACGCGCATCGGTTGAAGACTGGCCGAAGATCCTCGATGTTGCGCGTGCCACCATAGGAGAAATGAAAGCGCGCGAGACCAGTGTTGACGGCGTCGAGGCACGCGCGTTCCTGGAGTGGATGGTCGCGGATCATTTCACCTTCCTCGGGCACCGCGACTACGAACTCATTACGCAGGACAACGGGTTCGCGTTGCGCGGCGTGCCGGGCTCCGGCGCGGGACTATTGCGCGAAAGCCTGCGGCCGCCCTCAGCCGATAACATCACGCCCTTGCCTCCGGCAGCGGCCGCCATCATCAACGGCTCCGCGCCAATCTTCCTCACCAAGGCGAATTCGCGCGCGACCGTGCACAGGCCGGGTTACCTGGACTACGTTGGCGTGAAGCGCGTCGGCGCGGATGGCAAGGTGATCGGGGAGCGGCGGTTTATCGGCCTGTACACGTCCACCGCGTATCTGGTTCCGACTTCCGAGATCCCGATCGTGCGGCGCAAATGCGCGAACATCATCAGGCGTGCCGGTTTTCTCGCGAAGGGGCATCTGCACAAGTCGCTGGTGACCGTGCTCGAACAATATCCGCGTGAAGAACTCTTCGAAGCGGATGAGGACGCCTTGTTCGACATCGCGCTTGGCGTGCTGCGGTTGCAGGAACATCAGCGCACACGCCTGTTCGTGCGGCGCGACCGGTTCGACCGCTTTGTCTCATGCCTTGTGTTCGTGCCCCGTGACAAGTTCAACACGGACCTGCGCAAACGCATCGCGAACGTACTCATGGAAGCGTTCAACGGCAAGAGCATCGAGTTTACGCCGCTGCTTTCGGAGTC
Source organism: Caballeronia udeis (assembly GCF_001544555.2). Classification (GTDB taxonomy): domain Bacteria; phylum Pseudomonadota; class Gammaproteobacteria; order Burkholderiales; family Burkholderiaceae; genus Caballeronia; species Caballeronia udeis. The sequence continues at coordinate 161,393 of NZ_FCOK02000008.1, forward strand.
TCCGCTTGCGCGCATCTATATCACGGTGCGCTCGGATAAAGGCGCAATGCCTGAAGCCGATACGCGCGAACTCGAGCAACGGATCGTGCAGGTTGCGCGCCGCTGGCAGGACGATCTCGCGGATGCGCTGATCGACAGCTACGGTGAAGAGCAGGGCAACCGGCTCCTGAATCGATACGCGGATTCGTTCCCGGCGGGTTACCGGGAGGATTATCCGGCCCGTACGGCGGTCCGCGATATCGAGTTGATCGAGCAGACGCAGGTGAAGGCGGGCGGCCTCGCCATGAGCCTCTACAGGCCGATTGAAGCCGGGCGGCGGGCGTTTCGCTTCAAGGTGTACCGGGTGGGTGACCCGATCGCGCTGTCGCATAGCCTGCCAATGCTGGAGCACCTGGGTGTGCGGGTGGATGAAGAACGGCCTTATCGCATCGAACCGCAGGGTGCGCCGCATGCGTGGATACACGACTTCGGCCTGGAGCTTGCCGACGACGTGGAGTTCGATATCGATCGCGTCAAGGAGCTGTTCGAGAACGCGTTCGCAAGCGTCTGGACCGGCGAGGTCGAGAACGACGACTTCAACCGGCTGGTCCTGCGTGCGCAACTCGGCGCCCGCGACGTCACGATCCTGCGTGCCTACGCCAAGTACCTGCGGCAAGTGGGGTCCACGTTCAGCGACGCTTACATAGAGCGTGCGCTGACCGGCAACCCGGCGATCGCGCGCAAGTTGCTTGAACTGTTCCTGGTGCGCTTCGATCCGGCTCTTCCGGGGTCGGCCGGCGATAACGCTCAAAGCCGCGAGTTTCGCGACACCCGCACGCAGCATGTGCTTGCCGACATAGAAGCCGCGCTCGACAACGTGCCGAATCTGGACGAGGACCGCATCCTGAGGCAGTTCCTGGGCGTGATCAACGCGACGGTGCGCACCAATCACTTTCGTAAGGATGCCGAAGGTAAGTCCAAACCTTACCTGTCGTTCAAACTCGATCCGTCGATGGTGCCGGGCCTGCCCGAGCCCAAGCCGATGTTCGAAATCTGGGTCTATGCGCCGCGAGTCGAAGGCGTGCACTTGCGAGGCGGCAAGGTGGCGCGCGGCGGTTTGCGCTGGTCGGATCGGCGGGAAGATTTTCGCACTGAAGTGCTCGGCCTGATGAAGGCGCAGATGGTGAAGAACACCGTGATCGTGCCGGTGGGATCGAAGGGGGGCTTCGTGGTGAAGAACCCGCCGCCGGTCGCGGACCGCGAGGCGTTCGCGCGTGAAGGTGTGGCCTGCTACCAGATGTTCCTGCGCGGGCTGCTCGATGTGACCGACAACCGTGTGTCCGGCGTCATCGTGCCCCCTCCGGATACCGTGCGCCACGATCCCGACGACCCCTACCTCGTTGTCGCGGCCGACAAGGGCACGGCCACGTTCTCCGACTACGCCAACGCCATTGCGCGCGAATACGGTTTCTGGCTCGACGATGCCTTCGCATCAGGCGGTTCGGTGGGCTACGACCACAAGAGGATGGCGATCACCGCACGCGGCGCGTGGGAATCGGTTAAGCGGCATTCACGCGAGATGGGTGTGGATACCCAGACGACGGACTTTACCGTGGTGGGTATTGGCGACATGTCCGGCGATGTGTTCGGCAACGGCATGCTGCTTTCGCGTCATATCTGCCTGATTGCGGCGTTCGATCATCGTCATATCTTCCTCGATCCAAACCCCGATACCGCCGCGAGTTTCAACGAACGCGAACGGCTGTTCGCGCTGCCGCGATCGAGTTGGGCGGACTATGACACCACGCTGATTTCAGCCGGTGGCGGTGTGTTCCCGCGCACCGCGAAAACCATTCCATTGTCGCCACAGGTCCAGGCCGCGCTCGGCGTGACAGCAACGACGCTCGCGCCAAACGAGTTGATCCGCGCGATTCTGCTGGCGGATGTGCATCTGCTCTATAACGGCGGCGTGGGCACCTATGTCAAGTCGACGCGCGAGACCCCTGCGCAAGTCGGTGACCGCACTAACGACGCCGTGCGCGTCAACGGCTCCGAACTGCGCTGCAGGGTAGTAGCCGAAGGTGGCAACCTGGGCGTGACGCAGCTCGGCCGGATCGAATACGCGCAGCATGGCGGGCGCATCAACACGGACGCCATCGACAACTCCGCGGGCGTGGACTGTTCCGACCACGAAGTGAACATCAAGATCCTGCTTGGTCTGGTCGTGGCAGACGGCGAGATGACGGAGAAGCAGCGTAACGCGCTGCTTGCCGAGATGACCGATGAAGTGGGCCTGCTCGTACTGAAGGACAACTACGCGCAGACGCAGGCGTTATCGATTGCGAATCGCTACGTGGCCGAGTTGCTCGACGGCGAGGCGCGGCTGATGCGCTGGCTCGAACGTGCAGGCAGGCTCAAACGCAAGATCGAATTCCTGCCGTCGGATGAAGACATCACCGAGCGTCAGGCGGCCAAACTTGGGCTCACGTCGCCCGAGCGGGCCGTGCTGCTGGCTTACAGCAAGATGTGGCTCTACGACGAACTGCTCGCCTCGGATGTCCCCGAGGACGTGCTTGTCGCCGGCATGCTGCCCGACTATTTCCCGTTGCCCTTGCAGGCTCGCTACAGCGAACCGATGCAACGCCATCCGCTCAGGCGCGAAATCCTGGCCACGCATCTGACGAATGCGTTGATCAACCGGGTCGGCTGCACCTTCGTGCATCGCTTGATGGAAGAAACCGATGCATGTCCAAGCGAGATCGTGCGTGCCTGCATCATGGCGCGCGACGTGTTCGATCTGAACGAGATCTGGAGCAGTATCGACGGACTCGACAATCACGTCGCAGACGAAGTGCAAGCGCGGATGTTCGTCGATGTCGTGCGTTTGCTGGAGGGCGCAACGCTCTGGTTCCTGCGTCATTTGAAGGTATCGACGGAGGACGCGGGTCTTGCGGCCGAGCGTGTCGCGCGGTGTCGTGAGGCGGCGCAAAGGCTTGCACCGCAGTTGCCGAACTTGCTGCCTGCCGACGAACTCGACGGATGGACGGAACGGCGTCGCGTGCTGGAGGACGCGGGCGTTGAAGGTCCGCTGGCCGCGCTGGTGGCGAGCGGCGGGTTATCGACTGCCGTGCTGGACAGCGCCGAAGTGGCGGCCAGTTGCGACCGTAGCCTCGAGACCGTCGCCAGCGTTTATTTCGCCATAGGCACGTTGCTGAACTACGGCTGGATTGCGGAGCGCGCGATGGCGTTGCCTGCATCCACTCACTGGGACCTGCTCGCGCGGGCGGCTGCGTTGGAAGAACTCGCGCGGCTCAAGCGCGCGTTGACGGTCAGTGCGCTCGAGCAGACACGCGACATTGATACGCCTGAGGTGATCGTCGAAAACTGGCGGTCGAGAAGAGAAGCCGCGGTCGAACGTTACGCACGTCTGCTGGCGGAATTGCGCGCGACAAGCGGCGCGAGTCTTTCGATGCTGCTGGTTGTGGTCCGCGAGATAGCGACGCTGGAACGTGCGTAGTTGCACAGCTGGAGCCATGTCCATGGCTCCAGCTGTGCGGGTCTCAAACCGTCCAGTCCAGGATCACCTTGCCGCTCTGGCCTGACAACATGGTCGCGAACGCTTCTTCATAGTCGTCCACGGCGAAACTATGCGTGAGGATAGGGGAGAGATCGAGCCCGCTCTGCAGCATGGCGACCATCTTGTACCAGGTCTCGAACATCTCGCGGCCATAGATGCCCTTGATCTCCAGTCCCTTGAAAATCACCTGGGTCCAGTCGATCGCCATGTGCGCGGGCGGAATGCCAAGCAAGGCCACCTTGCCGCCGTGATTCATCGCTTCCAGCAAACCAGTGAACGCGCTCGGCACGCCGGACATTTCCAGCCCCACGTCAAAGCCTTCGGTCATGTGCAACTCGGCCATCACGTCGCGCAGTGACGCCTCCGACACATTCACCGCCCGCGTCGCGCCCATCTTGCGGGCAAGATCCAGCCGGTAATCATTCACGTCGGTGATCACTACGTTGCGCGCACCCACGTGCCTGGCGATGGCCACGGCCATGATGCCGATCGGCCCGGCACCCGTGATCAACACGTCCTCGCCGACCAGATTGAACGACAGCGCCGTATGCGTTGCGTTGCCGAACGGATCGAAGATAGCGGCCAGATCATCGGAAATTTCCGGCGGAATCTTGAACGCGTTGAACGCCGGAATCACCAGGAATTCGGCGAACGCACCGGGACGATTGACGCCTACGCCCACGGTATTGCGGCACAAATGCCGGCGCCCCGCACGACAGTTTCTGCAGAACCCGCAGGTGATATGCCCTTCACCCGACACGCGGTCGCCGATCGCGAAGCCACGCACTTCCTGCCCCATCTCCACGATCTCGCCAACGTACTCGTGGCCCACATGCATGGGTACGGGGATGGTCTTCTGCGCCCACTCGTCCCATTTCCAGATATGGATGTCGGTGCCGCAGATAGCTGTGCGCGTGATGCGGATCATCACGTCGTTATGACCGACTTCAGGCTTCTTGACGCGCGTCAGCGTCAGCCCCGGGCCACGTTCCAGTTTTGCCAGTGCTTTCATGATTGTTCCGATTAATCCCGATACGTCAGATGATGCCCAGTGAACGGCCGACACGCGCGAACGCATCCACCGCGCGATCGATCTGCGCCGGCGTGTGCGCGGCGCTCATCTGCGTGCGGATACGGGCGCGGCCCTTCGGCACCACCGGGAACGAAAACCCGATCACGTAGACGCCCTCATGCAGCAGCGCGTCCGCCATGCGCGACGCGACCTGGGCGTCGCCGAGCATGACCGGGATGATCGGATGTTCGCCGGGAACGAGCGTGAAACCGAGCTTGCTCATGGCGTCGCGGAAATGGGCGCCGTTGGCACGGACGCTGGCGCGCAGTTGGGCGCCTTCGTCGCTCGCCAGCAGGTCGAGCACCTTGAGCGTGGCGGCGGCAATGCTGGGCGCCAGCGAATTCGAGAACAGATAGGGGCGCGAACGCTGCCGCAGCAACTCCACGATCTCGCGGCGCGCGGCGACATAACCGCCTGACGCGCCGCCCAGCGCCTTGCCCAAGGTGCCGGTGATGATGTCCACGCGAGAGAGCACGCCGCAATGCTCAGGCGTACCGCGTCCGTGTTCGCCGATGAAGCCCACCGCGTGCGAGTCGTCGACCATGACGAGCGCACCGTAGCGATCGGCGAGGTCGCAGATGCCGGCGAGATTCGCGATGATGCCGTCCATCGAAAATACGCCGTCGGTGGCGATCAGCTTGAAACGCGCGCCTGCAGCATCCGCTTCGCGCAGCTTGGCTTCAAGGTCAGCGAGGTCGTTGTTCTTGTAGCGGTAGCGCTTGGCCTTGGATAAACGCACGCCGTCGATAATGCTCGCGTGATTGAGTTCGTCGCTGATGATGGCGTCGGACTCGTCGAGCAGGGTTTCGAACAGCCCGCCGTTTGCATCGAAGCAGCTTGAGTACAGGATGCAGTCGTCGGTTTGCAGGAACGAAGCGAGCGCTTGCTCGAGTTCCTTGTGGACGGTCTGCGTACCGCAGATAAACCGCACCGACGCCATGCCGAAACCGTCGCGGTCGAGGCCCGTTTTTGCGGCTTCGATCAGGCGGGCGTCGTTGGCGAGGCCGAGGTAATTGTTGGCGCAGAAGTTCAGCATGTCGCCGCCGCTCGCGAGCTGGATGTCAGCCGATTGCGGACTTGAGATTACGCGTTCGGTCTTGTAGAAACCGTCTGCGCGAATCTGATCGAGAGTGCTGCGCACATGCGTCAGATAAGAATCATGCATGGATCATGCTCCTGAGTGATACGGACGCCCGACAGAACCCACGATGGATCGGCATCGAGGGACCCCAAGGCAACGCCGTTTAGACGATACGGCTGCCAGTATGCAGGAACTGACGTCAGGCATGAAGCAAAATGCCGATTCAGGGTAATCAGAGCACCGCGTACCAGCCTCTATCCACATGATGATCTGGCCATTCACATCACGCGACGCGGGCAAGGAGAGATACACGGCCGTGCCCTCGGGTTTGCCCCAGCTTTGCGACGGATTGCTGCTATGCATCCGTGCATTGAACGCGGCGTTTATAGCACCCCGAAGCCGTCTTACTTCACCACTACCTTCACGTCGAAGTACTTCGATCCCAGCTTGTCGATGGTGCCGTCGGCCTTCAGGTCCGAGAGCGCCTGATCAAGGGCATCTTTCAGCGTGTGGTTATTTTTCGCCACGCCGAAACCCACCCCCGCGCCCAGCAGTTTCTCGTCGGCCACAGCGGGTCCGGCGAACGCAAAGCCCGCACCCTGCGGCGTCTTCAGAAAACCTTTCGATGCCGCTTCCGCGTCCTGGAACGCCGCATCCAGACGGCCCGCCGCGAGGTCCGCATACACCTGGTCCTGCGCCTGGTACGACACCACATCAATACCGGCCGTCGCCCACTTGGCCTTCGCGTAGGTTTCCTGGATCGACCCTTGCAGCACGCCAACGTGCGCGCCCTTCAGGCCGTCGACGGTGGGCAGGATCTTGCTGCCTTTCTTCGCGATCAACTGGTTCGGGATTGCGTAGATCGGATTCGTGAAGTTGATGGCTGCCTTGCGCTGGTCGGTGATGGTCATGTCCGAATTGATCGCGTCGAACTTGCGTGCCTGCAAGGCAGGGATCAGGCCGTCGAACGAGTTCTCGACCCACACGCATTTGACCTTGAGCTTCGCGCATACGGCGTTGCCGACATCGATGTCGAAACCAGTCAGTTCGCCGCTCGGTGACTTCGATTCGAACGGCGCGTATGACGCCTCGACGCCAAAGCGGATTTCCTTGAGATCCGCCGCCTGCGCGCTTGATGCCGCGAATGAGGTGGCAAACACCGTGGCGGCGGCAACCGCGAAAGCGGCGACTTTATGATTCATCCGGAAAACGGTCTTCAATGCATACCTCTCAGGAGTGGGGCGGTGATTTTATGCGTTTGCACGGCCATTGCCGGCGAACGCGGGATTGGGGGCATAAGGGGGTATAAGCGGATATAGGAGGACATACGCAAGCCAAAAAAAGAAGCTTCAAACAGGCTCACGCGATGAACCGAGCAACGCGCCGCCACGCGGTTCATCGGGCGCCTGTCCGCTATGCTTTTCGATCCAGTTACGGCGTTCCTCACGCGGTGTCACGCCGAAGCGGTCGCGGTACGCGTTGGAGAAATGCGCCGCCGATGCAAACCCGCACGCGAGGCTGATCTGCACCACCGACTTGCTGGTGCGCTGCAATTGCGTGCGGGCTTTGGTCAGGCGCAGGTTGACGTAATACTTCGACGGCATCGCGCCGAGGTACTGTCGAAACAGCCGCTCGAGCTGGCGTCGCGAGATGCCGACAAGCCCCGCGATTTCATCGGTGGCGAGCGGGTCTTCAATGTTCGCTTCCATCAGTTGCAGCGCGTCGTTCAGCCGCGGATGGCGTTCGCCCGGCGCGGTCACGAACGGAATGCGCTGGCGCTCTTCGCCCGAGCGCAATACGCCAATGCCAAGCGAATCAGCGATCCGTTCCGCGAGGTCGGCGCCCTGGTCGCGGGCGATCATTGCAAGCATGAAGTCGACGGTCGCCTGGCCGCCTGTGCAGGTGGAACGGTCGCGATCGATCTCGAAGATCTGCTGTGTAACGATCGAGCGCTCGAACTCCTCGGCGAACTGCTGATAGGTTTCCCAGTTTACGGCCACCCGGTACGCGCTCAACTGGCCCGCCATCGCGAGCCACCAGACGCCGTGGTGAATGCCGGTCACGCGCGGCGTGCGGCTGCCCACGCGCGCGAGGCTTTGCAGGAAGAGCCGGTAGTCCGCGAATTGCTGATACCGCTCGCTGACCACGATCAGCCAGTCGCAACTGACGGCGTCACCGAACGCGGTGTCGGCCTGAAGTTGCGCCCCCCCCGCGAACGTCAGGGGCCGGCCGTCCCACGAACAGATTTGCCAGTCGTAGAGCGCGTGGCCATCGATCTCGTTCGCGAGGCGCAGGCTGTCCAGGATCATCCCCACGCCGCTCATGGAGCAGGGCGGCAGGACAACGATTGTGACCTTGAGCGGCTTGGCGCCCGGGGCCGGCCCCGGCCCGGGGTTAGCGCTCACGTTCACGCTTAGGCTCACGTGCTTACTTGAGACTACCGGAGAGGAACTGGCGCAGCCGCTCGCTCTTCGGTGCTGTGAGCACGTCGGCCGGCGCACCTTCTTCTTCGGTGCGGCCCTGATGCAGGAACATCACATGGTTCGAGACGTTGCGTGCAAAGCCCATCTCGTGCGTGACCACGATCATTGTGCGGCCCTCTTCGGCAAGCTTCTGCATCACCTTCAGCACTTCGCCGACCAGTTCCGGGTCAAGCGCCGAAGTGGGTTCGTCGAACAGCATGACGTCGGGATGCATGGCCAGTGCGCGCGCAATGGCCACGCGCTGCTGCTGTCCGCCCGACATGTGCGACGGATATTGCTTTTCAATGCGAGGCGCGAGCCCGACCTTCTCGAGGTACATCCGTGCGCGCTCCTCGGCTTCCTTCTTCGAGAGACCGAGCACATGGCGCGGCGCTTCCATCACGTTTTCCATGGCGGTCATATGCGACCACAGGTTGAAGTGCTGGAACACCATTGCGAGCTTCGTGCGCACCCGCTGCAATTGCTTGCGGTCGGCCACGTCATGGTTGCCCGCGCGGTCAGGCTTGACGAGCACCGTCTCGCCGTCCACCACGATCTGTCCTGCGTTCGGCCGTTCGAGAAAGTTGATGCAGCGCAGGAACGTGCTCTTGCCCGACCCGCTCGCGCCGATGATGCTGATGACGTCGCCCGCGCGTGCGGAAAGCGATACGCCCTTGAGCACCTCATTGTCGCCGTAGCGCTTGTGAATATCCTGCGCGACCAGTTTCGTCGCTGCATCTTTGGCGGTTGGCTCCAACTCATACTCCCGGGGTGGTTGACTGAACTGCGGTTTAAACCAAGGTGATCCGCGAGGGAATCCTTGCAAGGCGCCGATTTTAATTCATGTCCTTCAACGGCGACTCGGGCCCAGATAACCAAGCCAGCGCTTTTCCGCACGCCTGAATGCGCCGATCAGCACGAACGACACGGACAGGTAGATCAGCGCCGCAAGCCCGAACGACTCGAACGATTGATAGGTGGCCGAGTTGGCGTCGCGCGCGACCTTCAGGATGTCCGGCACGGTCGCGGTGAATGCGACGGTTGTGGCGTGCAGCATGAGGATCACTTCGTTACTGTACAGCGGCAGCGAGCGTCGCAGTGCCGAAGGCAGGATCACGCGCCGGTACACCGTGAAGGTGCTCATGCCGTATGCACGCGCCGCTTCCACTTCGCCGTACGGAATCGAGCGGATCGCACCGGCGAAAATCTCGGTGGTGTACGCGCAGGTATTGAGTGCGAAGGCCAGTATCGCGCAGTTGAAACCGCTGCGAAAAAATGCTTCCAGCAGCGACTGCGAGCGCACGAATTCGAGACTGTACATGCCGGTGTAGAGCAGCAGCAACTGCACGTAGAGCGGCGTGCCGCGAAACACGTAGGTGTAGAGCCGCACCGGCGTGGCGAGCCAGCGGTTCTTCGAAACACGGGCGCAGGCAAGCGGCACCGCCGCGATAAAACCCAGCGCAAGCGAGCTTGCCAACAGCCACAAGGTCACGACGAGACCCGAGGCGCGCATGCCGTCGGAGTAAAGAAACGGGCGCCAGTAATCGGCAAGTATCTGGATCATGATGGTCGCTGTTCCCTTTTGCTCAGAGCTCGGCGTGCCGCACGCCGGTGGAATAGCGGCGTTCGAGATACAACAGAACGATGTTCGAGACAGTCGTGATGGCGAGATAGGCCGCCGCCGCGACCATGATGAAGAAAAACATCTTGTAGGTGCTTTTGCCGGCGTCTTGTGCGGCCTTGACGATATCGGCGAGGCCGATGATCGATACCAGCGCCGTCGCCTTGATCAGCACCTGCCAGTTGTTGCCGATCCCCGGCAGCGCAAAGCGCATCATCTGCGGAAACAGGATCCGAACGAACACGCGCACGCCGCTCATGCCGTAGGCGCTACCGGCTTCCAGCTGGCCGCGCGGCACCGCGAGAAACGCGCCGCGAAAGGTTTCGGTGAAGTAGGCGCCGTAGATGAAGCCGAGCGTGAGGACACCCGCCGTGAAGGGATCGATGTCGAACTGGTCCAGGCCCAAAGCATCGGTCAGGTGATTGACGGCAATCTGGATGCTGTAGAAAAGCAGGAGCATCAGGACCAGGTCGGGCACCGCGCGAATCAGCGTCGTGTAGGCGGTGGCGAGGCTGCGCGTGACGCGGTTGCGCGATAGCTTGGCGCTTGCACCCGCGAGCCCGAGCAGGATGGATACCGCGAGAGACAGGACCGCGAGCGCGACCGTCTGTTTTGCGCCCGCCAGCAGCAGTGGACCATAGCCGTAAAGGAACAAGTGCATGTCTCCGTCTGTTGAAGGGGTCGTACGGGCATGCGCCTGATCACGACGGCATTGCCCGGACGACTGGCGCCGATAATCACCAGCGAAAAAGAATTGCTCAAACGGGGCAGAGGCTGTTTATTGCGCTGCAGCAAATGTATCCACCGATGGGTCATCGATGCGTATTGCGGACAATGAACCGTGGGACAGGGGCTTCGGTCGGGTTGCGGCTTTCGTACGACATGACGCTGCACGTTGACTGCCGAGCGGAATCCACGGGTTTTGCGTCGCTTTTCCGATAGAAACCAGGAGGCCCTGGAAAGCGCTTTGGCGGGGGCTGGGCGGAAAAAATCCGCTCGCTCGATTCATCGTGGATGAAGACGCGGAGAAAAATGCGTGTCCGCTGTTCAGAGTGCGTGAAGCAGCTTGAGCCCGTAGGCGCCGTGAAACCAGACGTGGTCTACAGCCAGGGCTGCGGCGATCCACGCGGCGCCGACGATCAACGCGTCGCAGCGGCCGCTGTTCCACCAGTTCAGGGAATGTCGCGAGACGAGCCACGGCACGCCAAGGGGGTTGGGCCAGTCGGCGAAGAGATGCATCAAGCCCCCGCAGGCAAAACCGAAACCGACGGCGGCCCATGGGTGGACCCCAAGCAGGTGGTATGAAACGGCGAGCAGTGCAACCCAGCCAACGCCCCAATGCGTGAGCGTGCGGTGCGTGATCCATAACCTTCGCGCCCGCGTCCACCACGCCACTTCAAGCCAGTCCGGCGCGGTGCCGCCGAACACGCCTGCACAAAAACTGAGTACGCCCCAGACGTGATACGGACCGGCTGCGCCGGCCTTGCTGACGACCGCGGCAGCGATAAGACCTGCTGCCCAACCGGTCGCGTGATGCGCGTTGCTCGAAGCCATGAAGAGATGCCGCGTGTAGCGAATGAAATGAAGCTGCGCATGTTGACACAAGAGTTGCGTAGTGTGCGCAATGTTCGCGAGGATCGGGCACGTTCGGGTGCTTGCGGATTTGTCAGGAGACGCGCGCGGAGGAGCGCTAGCGGGTAAGGCGGCGCCGGCCGCTCAAGTCCGGGTTCGGACTTCAGGCAGGGGCCGGGCGCGTGATTTGCTGTTTGAAGATGTCGCCACCTTTTACTGATGCCATGTTCCGTTTGGTGCATGAACAAGGAGCAATCATGCTGACGCAGGCGTTCGAAACAATTCTCGCGCTGTTTTCCCTCGGCTTTCTCCAACTGTCGGCGTTTACACCGCTCAGTGTGGCGCAGGGGTTTGGATCGGTACTGGGAATTCTTGTCGGCATCGCGATTCCGTCAGGCATGGCAATGACGACCCGCAAGCAGTTGGAAAGGCTTTGAAAATTTAGCGAGGAATGGCCGCGGGATCCGTTTGGAATTCAGGCACGCGCTGCCGCATAACGGCGCGCGACTTCAGTCCAGTTGATCACGTTATAAAACGCGGCTATGTACTCCGGCCGCGATTCTCATACTTCAGGTAGTACGCATGTTCCCAGACATCCAGCCCGAGAACAGGGTGATTGCCTGACATCAATCCCGCCATCAGCGGACTGTCCTGATTACACGTATTTTCCACGACGAGGCGTCCCTGCTTGTCGACGCAAAGCCACGCCTGGCCGCTGTCCCGACATGAGTGCGCTCGCCAGTGCGGTGAAATCCAGAGCGGGATGATGGCTGACGTGCGTCGAGCAACCTGCGTCCCGATTGTCAAAGCGAATCACGTGATAGCCTCGTGCTGCCAGGTCCAGGCAAAACGGAGTTGTCCAGCCTCTTGAGACCACGCTTGAGGCGGGGAGATGGCGGCTAGCGGCGCACTGATATCCATCGATAACCAGGAGAGGCAGTTTGGATTTTCTACAGCGGGAAGTCTTGACGGCGGCGTTGCATGAGCAGAGCGCTGCAATGGCCGTGTTTATCACAGGCAAAAACGTGCCGGTTCCCTGGGGCATTGCGGCCGGGATGGCGGATTCGTCCACTGCAAGGCCGCTGACCGTCGACACGCCGCTGCGGGTCGCCAGCAATACCAAGACCTTTGTCGCCGCCACGGTGTTGCGCTTGTGGGAGCAGGGCATGATCGTTCTCGAGGCGCCTATCGCCGCGCTGCTTGCGCCAACGCTTGAGCGCTTGCTGGCATCCCGCGGATACCGCACCGACACGATCACGGTCCGCCATCTCCTGAGCCATAGCGCCGGCATATACGATCACGCCGACGACCCGCGTTATTTCAAGGCGGTGCTCGCGAACCCCACGCATCACTGGACGCGTGAGGAGCAGGTTGGCCTGTCCTGCCACTACGCTGGGCCGACCAATGCGCCGGGAAAGGAGTACCGGTATTCCGATACGGGGTATGTGCTGTTGGGTGACATCGTCGAGCGCGTAACACAAGCGCCGCTGGCGGAAAGCGTTCGGCATCAGTTGCGTTTTGACGAGCGTGGGCTCGCATCAACATGGTGGGAGATGGTTGAGTCTCAACCCGCGGGGACGCAGGCATGCGCGCGCCAGTTTCTCGACGACGAGGCCGTAACCGATGTCACCCATCTCAGCGCGACGCTCGATCTTTATGGCGGCGGAGGGTTGGTCATGTCGGTTCGTGATCTTGCCACGTTCCAGCAGGACCTCTTCGAGAACCGCGTGTTCGATAATCCAGGCACGCTCGCGGAGATGCTGCGCCAAGGTGACCATGAGGGCGCTGAGGAATATCGGCTGGGTATGTCAGTGAAGCGCGTGGGTGGACGGGAGTGTTATTCGCATGCCGGGTTCTGGGGAACCGCGGTTTATTACTCACCGCATGCCGGGGTATCGGTTGCAGGCTTTACCACCCACCGTGCCGGGCGGCCGGCGCTGGTCGAGCTTTTGGAGCGCGCGGTGCGCGCGGCTGCGGAAGGGGGCGAAGAGCAAGATTAGAAAGGCGGGACATCATGCAGATGAATATTTATGCAATGAGTCTTGCTAATAAAATACTTCGTTATGCTGGGCAATTTATCAACGATCGATGCAGGCGCCGGATTGGGCGCCTGCACGTGGCCTGATCAGCGAAAGACTAAGCGCCGCTACCACCCACGGTCCGAAGGCTCTTCCATTGCCCCTGCTGCACCTGGAACAAAGTATAGGGCGGCTTGATCAAGTCGCCGTAGGGATCGAACGCAATCTTGCCGGTGATGCCTGTCACGGTGACCTTCGCCAGGCTGTCCGTAATCTTCTGCCGATCAAGCGAATTGGCGTTTTCAATGGCCTTTATCATCGCCAGCGCGGCGTCATACGCAAACGGCGCATAGAGTTCGACGTCCTGGTTGAAGCGGGCCTTGTACCGCTTGCCGAAGTCCTGGGCCGCAGGCAACTTGTCCAGCGCAGGACCCGGCTCCAGATCTTGCGTGCCTTCGCCGGAGGGGCCGGCGATCTGCAGGAACGCGTTGCTCTTGAGCGCACCCGCACCAAAGAGCTGCGCCTGCATGCCGAGCGAACGCATCTGTTTGACAAGCATTGCCCCTTGCTCGTCCAGGCCGCCGAAGAAGATCATGTCGACGTTCTTGCTCTTCAACGTGGTCAGGACCGCGCGAAAGTCGACGGCTTTGTCATTCGTGAACTCGCGGTCGACAATATTGCCGTTCGCTTCCTTTACGCCCTTCTCGAAGGCGTCCGCCAAGCCTTGCCCGAACGCCGTGCGGTCGTCGATGATGCCAATTCGCTTCGCCTTCATTTGCTCGACGACGAAGTGACCCGCGACAACACCGCCAATACCATCGTGGCCCATCGTTCGGAACACATTCTTGAAGCCTTGCTTCGTCAGTTGCGGATTGGTCGATCCCGGCGTGATCATGGCGACGTCGGCCTGATGGTAGACCGCCGATGCCGGAATGCTGCACCCCGAGTTGTAGTGGCCAATCACACCAACAACACCGTCGTCGACCAGCTTCTGGGCGGCCTGGATTGCAAAGCGCGGATCGGCCTGATCGTCCTGCACGTCCAGGACGAACTTCACCGGCTTGCCGTCGACGGTCGGATTCTTCGCGTTCTCCTCGTCGAGCGCGAGTTGCGCGCCGTATTGCAAGTCCTTGCCGACGCGCGCGACCGGTCCCGTTAGCGGCGCGGCAAAACCGATCTTGACCACCTCCGGTTCGGCTCCGTATGAAGGCACATGCGCGCCTATCATCCCAAGTGCAATTGCGACAACCAGGTTTCGACGTTTCATGATGTCAGTCCTTGTCTCATGGAGACTGCTGCGGTGGTTAAAAACGACTTGGGCTATAGGGATTCAGGTCGAACGGAGGAGTGCGGCCGGCCACGAGATCGGCCACTACGCTGCCCGTCACGCCGCCTAGCGTGACGCCCAGATGCTGATGTCCGAACGCATAGACCACGCGCGGCGAAGCGCTTGATCGCCCGATCACCGGCAAGCCATCCGGCAGGCTTGGCCGGAAGCCGAGCCAGGTGCTGTCGGGCTGAGGCAGGCCGGGTAGCGCTTGTTGCGCGGAAGTAGTCAGCAAGCTTAGGAGCGCCGGATTTTTCCGCGGCCCGAAGCCACCGAGTTCGACTGTGCCGGCGGCGCGGATGCCGCCTGTCATCGGCGTCATGTAGAAGCCGCGTTCGGCCCAGCCGCAGGGGCGGGAAAGCAGATGCGACGTGAAGGGAAAGTGCACGTGATAGCCGCGCTCCGTGTCGAGCGGAACGCGGTCGCCGCATTGCCGCGCCAAGCGTTTCGAAAATGCGCCGGTGCAGACAATCACGTGTTCGGCGCCATGCGTGCGGCCGGTTTCATCGATGAGATGCACGCCGTTGCGTTGCGGCTCGATGGTGTTGATGGCGACTCGCTCGTGCTGAAGACCCTGGGCCAGCATCGACGCATGCAGCGCCTGTAGAAAGCCGCGCGGGTCACTGAGAAACCAGCTGCCGCTGAACAGGGTGCCGTGCTCGAAGATCGGTGCGAGACCAGGTTCGATCCGGCGGATACCGTCCCGATCGACGGTGTCGAACTGCACGCCGAGCGAGCGGCGCAAGTCGAGTGACGGCTGTGCTGCCTTGAACGATCCCGGGTTCGAGTAAAGATACAGGCACTCACGCTGCTGCACGAAGCTCGCAAGCGTGCTTGTGGCCAGCATCTCCCGGTAACCTTCGAACGCTCGCGACAAGATGCTGGCGAGCGCGCGGGCGCTGTGTTCGTAGCGGCTCTGCGTTGCGCTCAGCATGAAACGCGCGAGCCAGGGAGCAAGTTGCGGCAGGTAAACCCAGCGAATCCGCAACGGACTCGTCGATGAAAACAGAAAGCGCGGCAGGTTGCGAAACACGTCCGGGTTGTTGACCGGGATGCATCCGTAGTTCGCAAAGGTGCCGGCGTTGCCGTACGACGCCGCTTCGCCCGGGCCTTGCGGGTCGAGGAGCGTCACGCGATGCCCGTCGCGGATCAGCCAGTACGCGCACGACAAGCCGATGAAACCCGAGCCCAGGACAGCGACTTCAGCCATTATTTCTTCCCGTGGGTGGCAGTGGTGCCCAATGAATGTGCCGATGACGGTTGATGTGCCACGCGTGTCTCCTCCTGTAATACAGTTCGGGACCGTGCAGGCAGTGCATTGCCAGACAAACGATGTAGACATGCTCACACAAAGTTTTTTTGTGTGCAATTGATTTGTCTTTGTGTGGACTTAGGGAGTTTCCCTGAATCCGTGCGGATTTTTGTGCTGATTGTGCGCGAATCCCTGTACGCTGAGGGTGCTTAAAAGGCTTGCCTTGTGCCGAAGCGTGCGGATTGCGACTCGCCGGGGCCAGGATGTATCGGCTCAATGAGTTTTTGTATGGAGATATGGGTTGAATGAAGATTGAAAAGAGCCACACAAACGCGGTCGATAACCTTCAGACAAAGAGGCGCGAGGCCACGTATCTCGAGGTGTCGCGCACGTTGGAAGAAAAGGTGCGCAACGGCCTGTACCCGCCCGGTAGCCGGCTGCCGCCGCAACGCGACCTGGCTGCGGAACTTGGCATCAATGTGTCGACCGTATCGCGGGCATACAAGGAATTGCAGGCGCGCGGACTGATTGTGGCGAGCAAGCGGCGCGGCTCGATCGTGACGGGCGGGGCGATGCCGTCGGTGCACGGCACGTTGGCGCGCGGCGCGAACGGCGAAGCAGCGTCGAATGCGGTGATCGACCTGACTGTCAACCGTCCTGCCACGGGTGAATTCCTGACGCAGCTTGCGCGGACGATGGCGAGCGTCGCGCGCGATTCACGTTTTCCGGAGACGCAGGAGTACCAGCCGCCGCAAGGCCCCGACTGGGCGCGCGCAGCCGGGGCGCGATGGATGACGGCACCGGGCTTTACGCCAACGCCGGACAACGTAGTCGTCACGAGTGGTGCGCAACATGGTCTGTATGCAGTCTTGAGTAGTCTGATGGGGCACGACGGTGTGATCCTCTCGGACCAGTTGACTTACTACGGGCTGAAGGCGCTTGCGCCGGTGTTCCAGTTTGAACTCGTCGGCATTCCGAGCGATCACGACGGTTTGCTGCCGGACCAGCTCGAGGACGCATGCCGGCGCATGCGCGTGAAGGCGATCTTCACCGTGCCGAATCTGCAGAACCCGACCGTAGTCACAATGAGCCTTGCGCGGCGCACCGCGCTCGTCGAGATCGCGCGCCGGCATCACATTGCCATTATCGAAGATGACGTCTACGGGCCTTTGGTGAGCACGCGTTTGCCTACCATCGCGAGTCTTTGTCCGGAGCTGACGTTCCATGTTGCTTCAACGTCGAAGATCCTGGCGCCGGGACTGCGAGTGGGCTACGTGCTTACGCCACCCAATGGCGCTGCGCTCGCAGCCGAGGCTGTGCGCACTACGGCCTGGATGCCCGCACCGCTGTCGACCCTCATCACCACACGGTGGATCGAGGACGGCACCGCCAGGACCATTCTGGATGCACAGCGCACCGAGTTGGCTGCGCGGCAGGAACTCGCGCGCGACCTGTTGCCGGAAGAGCACCTGAATAGCGACCCGGCATGCATGTTTGTCTGGATGCGCGTGCCGGCGCCGTGGCGTTCCGACGATTTCGCGGCGAATGCGCTCGCTCGCGGCGTTAGCGTCATGCCCGCATCGGCGTTCGCCGTGGATCGCTCGACGATCGAGCATGGCGTGCGGATCAACCTTGCGTGCGCGACCTCGCGTGACCAGCTGGCGAGTGCATTGCAGATCGTTGCGCAAACGCTGCGCGACAGGCCGCGGGCGTTGTTCGGCACCATCTAGTTCAAGTCCGGGAGGCCGCGCTTTGCATCGGGCAACAAGCTCACCGGGACACCAGCCGAATTCGAAGCGGCAGTGCTCGGCTCCAGGACGCATTTCGGTACGGTCAGCGTCGATCAGGCTGAAAAGACGATTACGTTTTCGGTCAGGGAGCTTCGTTTTCGAACTGGGAAGGAGAGCGCCAGACGCGACGTTACGAATTGAAAGGGGATGAACCGAGCTATCGCCTGGCCGCCCGGCCGGACGGGAATGTCCCGATCTCGGTCTGGAAGCGGATGCGTTAGGGCGTGGTTTCGTCGGTTCGATGGGGACGGAGGACTCGGGTCGTGGGGCCGTTCGGCTGGCGCATCGCCAGATATATCAACACCGTTGCGATGATATGAAATGAAAGAGCGACGCGCCACGCCGCGTCGCTTGCCTTGGACGGGAAGTGCCAGGCGGGCTAACGCGGCGCATCAAATAGCGATTCGCCTTTTATCCCTCTCGCCTGCATCAACCGTTCGATTTCAGCGAGTACCGCGGGATCCTCGATCGTGGCGGGGATTGGCCCGGTCTTGCCGTCCGCAATCTGAACCAATGAGCGCCTGAGGATCTTTCCCGAGCGGGTTTTTGGCAAGCGTTTCACCACGAACGCCGCCTGTATGGATGTTACTGCGCCGAGATGCTCGCGTACGGCCTGCACCGCTTGCGACTCGGCCGCTGAGGGATCAATGTCGGCACCGTCCTTGAGCACCATGAATATGACGGGTACCTGGCCCTTCAGTGGATGTGACATGGCAACGACCGCACATTCAGCAACGGGCGCGAGCCTTGCCACGATTTCTTCGATCGCCCCCGTCGAGAGGCGATGGCCCGCGACGTTGATGACATCGTCAGTACGTCCCATCACATGAACAAAGCCATCGGCGTCGATGTATCCGGCGTCTCCCGTGTCATACCAACCTGGAAATCGCGCGAAGTATGAGCTTTCATAGCGCAAGTGGGCGTTCCAGATGCTCGTCATGACGCCCGGCGGCAACGGCAGCGCGCAGACGATATTGCCAGACACCCCACCGGGAACTTCGTTGCCGTCGTCATCGATACAACGCACGTCCCATCCGGGCATCGCGCGGCCCGCGGATCCCCGGCGTCGCTCGCCAGCCGCTTCGTCTTGCGTAGTCGATGCGGCGATAGCCCACCCAGCCTCCGTCTGCCACCAATGATCGATGACAGGCACACCGAGCAGATTCTCCACCCAATTCGCCGTTGGCGTGTCGCAGCGTTCGCCAGCGAGAAACACTGATCTCAAGCTGCTGATGTCGTGGTGCCACCACCGCTTTCCCATGATGGATTCCTGCAGAAAATTACCTCCCGGATCTTCTTTTCGTATCGCGCGTAACGCGGTCGGTGCGGTGAACAGAACATTCACCCTGTGCTTGGCGATGACGCGCCAAAAAGATGCAGGGTCGGGTGTACCGACGGGTTTGCCTTCATATAGGACAGTGGTACATCCGTTGAGCAGGGGACCATACGTCATGTAGGAGTGGCCCACCACCCAGCCGATGTCCGAGGCCGCCCAGAACACGTCACCCGGCAGACACCGGTAGATATTGTTCATCGACCACATGAGTGCGGTCATGTAGCCACCGGTGTCGCGGACGATACCCTTGGGTGCGCCCGTGGTCCCGGACGTGTGCAGGATGTAGAGCGGATGACTCGACGCAACAGGGACAGGGCTGGTCTCGTGAGCCACGCGCATGGCGGCGTCCCAGTCGATATCCTCGGGTTTCAACGCGACAGACGCGGTTTCGCGTTGGTAGACTATGTTCGTCCCGTGCCATGCCGCCAACTCAATTGCTTCGTCCACCTTCTCCTTGTATGGGATGCGGCGCTTGCCTTCAAACCCGCACGACGCGGTGATGACCACCTTGGGAAGGGTATTGCGCAGCCGCGTCGCAAGTTCGTTGGCGGCGAACCCGCCGAAGACAACGCAATGCGTTGCTCCGATGCGCGCACACGCCAACATGGCGATGATCGCTTGCGGAATAACGGGCATGTAGATGACGACGATATCGCCTAAACGCACTCCCTGGCGTTGCAACACACTTGCGAACTTCGCCACCTGATCGGTGAGCGCAGAGTACGTGATCGTCTGCGCCATCCCGGTCACCGGACTTTCATAGGCGATGGCGACCTGTTCACCGCGGCCAGCCTCGACATGCCGGTCAAGGCAGTTATAGCTCGCGTTGGTGAATGCCCCATCGAACCATGAGAAGCGGTGGCCCGGCTGCTCCACAAGCACCTCGTCCCATGTCTTGATCCAGTTCACGTGCGTCGCTGCATTTGCCCAGAAGGCTGGTGCGTCCGCCTTCCAATCGTCTCGAACCTCTTTGTAATTCATGGCGTCTCCTGCAGGCTCCTGTTGCTTGTGAGAAATCACGCTTCAAACTATCTCTGCCCGCTTGGATGGCAGTTCTGGGAGATCGACCATGACAGGTGCGCCAGGTACCGTACAGCCTTGAGAGCAGCATTTTCCGGGCTGGGTATTCCGGGTGATCGCGCGATCCGGATCCTCCGTCAGCCCGCGATTCAACAGTCGTTCGACGAGCTTCACTTTCGAGCCAACCGGATAGTTGCGATAGATCTCCCGCTTCATCGCTTCCGGCGAACCTCCTCCGTGGAGACTGATAACTGAATACCATCCACCCTGATAAGAGGCGGTCAGGTCCTCGACGAATCGGGCGGTCTCGATCCTCTTGTCGTACGGAATGTCCGGGTTTGCGCGCAGGACGTCCTGCAGCGTGGCCGCGGTCAGCGGGTTGTGGTCTTCGTCGGGCCCCGGCAGGGCAACGATAAGGCCACCCGAGACGTAGTGAGCGATCTTGTGCATGTCATAGATTTGCGTCGCCAGCAGCAGCTTGCCGATGTTGGAGAAAACGTGATCAGGGACAAAGCTCTGCGCCGCCTTGTCCTGCGTTGCATACACTGAGGCTGCGACGCCGCACGCATAAAAGCCTTCTGTGATCTTGATGAGCTCAACCATCTGGTCACGCAGGTGGTGTTCCTCACCCGGATCGAAACCATTCGCTTCGCACATGAGGGCTCCCGCGCCGATCAGCAGGTCGCCGAAACCTGCCCGTGCACCGATGCAGCTATGCCGGTGATGGGTCGCGTAGTTATAGGTCATATAGCCGCTGTGCTCCCAATCACCCGCGTAGAACACGCGGTCCCAAGGCACGAACACATCCTGGAAGACCACGACGCCCGTCGACTGGCCGTACTTGTTCGAGAACAGTGCCGCCTTCTCGCCGGGCCGGCCTGCGGGGCGCGCGATGATCGTGACGCCGTCCGCATCGACTGGAACAGCGCAGCACACCGCGAAATCTGCGTCTTCCTTGCCCATGTTCCGGCACGGCATGACGAGGAACTCATGCATGTACGGCGCCCCGGTGACAATGGCTTTCGTGCCGGAAATCCGAATGCCCCTGCCATCACGATGTGTGATGTGAACGTAAGCATCGAGATTGCCCTGCTGGTGAGGTTTCTTGCTGCGATCGCCCTTTGCATCGGTCATCGCGACACCCAGTGTCAGGTCGCGGTCTTGTACGTCGTGCAGATAAGCGGTGAAGCGATCGCGATGTTCGGTCGTACCCTTTGCGTCGTCGAGCCGTGCTGAGACCTGATGAATCGCGTTGAGTGCGTCGTGCGTCAGATAGCGTTGTGCACATCCAGTCTCCTGGCACACCAGACGGACCGCTTCGAGCTTGTTCAGCAAGTCGCCACTGCTGGTGTTGATATGCAGAAGGCGATTGACCGTTTTGCCGCTGCTGCCCTGAGTAGCTGTCATGATCGGCTCGAACTCCGCTCGTAGCGCGTAGTCGTAAGTCAAACCCACGGCATTGACGCCGGGCCGGAATGCCGGTTCGTCAACCACCGACTCAACGCGCCGGCCATCGACAAAAACCTTCGGACGATACTGACGGAGCGACTCTTCGTAGTCGTGTGCGGACATCAACATGTGGGGTCTCCTGTGGAGTGATTGAACATGGTTAATTTAAATTAAACACTGTTTAATTTATTGTCAAGTGTTTGATTCCGTGCGACGATGTGCACCATTGAAAGGAAAACCATGAACCTTGCGGAAGATGAACGAGCACAACAGCGCCGCGATCGGCAGGCGGTAGTGAGTGACGCCAAACGGGCGCATATCCTGTCTGCTGCGCGAGAGGTGTTCGAGGAACGCGGTCTGGATGGGGCGAGCATTCGCGAGATAGCCAAGCGCGCGGGCTACACGCCGGGCGCGATCTATTCCTACTTTGATGCGAAGGAAGAAATCTACGGAGCGCTGCTGGGTGAATCGCTGGAGCGCTTGAATCATGTCGTGGCTGACGAGGTCAAGGGCTTGCGGTCGGTCCCGAAGCGGGCTGAGCGCGCCGCCATGGCGTTCTACGACTTCTACGCATCAAACCCGCGCGACCTTGATCTGGGTTTCTATCTTTTTGGCGGGATGCGACCCCACGGATTGACTCCCGAACTGAACGGGACCTTGAATGGCCGGCTGCGCGACTCGCTCGCGCACTTCGAAGACGCGCTGCGGGCGCTGGGTGCGACAGAACAAGTCGCACGATCGGAAGTCACCGCATTTTTTGCGCACTGCGTCGGACTATTGATCCTGGAGAACACGCGAAGGATCAAGATGTTCCAGGAAGATTCCGCAATACTCTGCGCGGCCTATGTGTCGCAGGCGGTAGAGCGGGTCCGTTCATCAAGCAAGAAGTAAATGTGGGCGCATCGCGCTCTATCGTTTGGAACAACTCATGGCAATCGAACAAGTAGGCGTCGTTGGCGCCGGCACGATGGGAAACGGCATCGCACAGGTCCTTGCAGTTGCGGGAATCCATGTCGTCATGATCGACGTGTCCAGTGAGGCGTTGGAAAAGGGCGTTGCTACGCTGACCGGAAGCCTCGACAGGCTCGTGTCCAAAGGCAAGATCAATGCAGAGGCGCGCAATGCGGCGCTCGCCCGAATCGACACGTCTGTCGAGTATCAACGTCTCGCCACTGTCGACCTGGTCATTGAAGCGGCCACTGAAAACGCGGAACTGAAGACGCGCGTCCTGAGGCAAATCGAATCGGTTGTGCCGAGCGAAACCATCATCGCCTCCAACACGTCTTCCATCTCCATTACGGCGCTTGCGTCGACCCTGGCCGATCCTTCGCGTTTTATCGGCATGCACTTCTTCAACCCGGTGCCGCTGCTGCCTCTGGTCGAAATCATTCTCGGCTTGCAGACGAGCCATGAGACGGCTGAAGCCGTTCGCGAGCTGACCTTGCGACTCGATAAATCACCGGTCAGCGTGAAGAATTCACCGGGCTTCGTTGTCAACCGCATCCTTGTACCGATGATCAATGAGGCGTTTTTTGTTTTGGCCGAGGGCGTCGCTACGGCGGGAGAAATCGACACCGGGATGAAGCTCGGTGCGAGTCATCCTATCGGGCCGTTGGCGTTAGCGGATCTTATCGGGCTCGATGTCTGCCTGTCGGTCATGGATGTGCTCATGAAGGACTTCGGGGACTCTAAATATCGCGCTTGTCCGCTTCTCCGGGAAATGGTTGCGGCGGGGCACCTGGGGCGCAAAACGCGATATGGGGTCTACCGCTACGAATAGAATTTGGGAAGCATTGACGCTACACGGCCTGCAACATGTGCGCGAGCAAGACGTTGCAAATTGCGGCCGCGAAGTGTCACATGACCCGTACCCCGGTAAAGAAAGGGGCTAGGAAAGTGAAAACGTAGGGAATCCAAGCACCCGACATCAAGCTTTTTCGGAATCAGCTTTATCTTCAAATGTCAGGTTGATCAACGCGTCAATGAAGTTTTTCCTTGCCGCATCATCGAGCGGTCGGAGGCCCAAAATTTCGTCGAACCACAGTCCTTCAACCGCAAAACGTATCAGTTGAGCCGTGGTTTCGGAAAGTCCGTCAGCTCGGAACCATTCGGCCCATTTGTCCAGGTGGCTACCGTATGTCTCGATGAGGGCCGGTTCGATTATCAGGCTTCTTATGAGCGCTTTTGAGGAAGATCCGCCGCCAGTCCATCGTTCATCGAAGCTTGTGCGGATGTATGCGCGCGCCCATGTGCCCTTACTCGAATCGTTACCGACCTCTTTGCGAACCCATAGTTCGAATTGGCTGACTTCATATTCGAGCACGCCTCTTAACAACGCAGTCTTCGTCGGGAAATGATAGAGCAGCCCTCCTTTACTCACGCCGGCTGCCGCGGCCACCTCGGCCAAGGTCAGGGAAAACAACCCCTTCGCCCCAACAATCTCTTCGGTTGCCTTGAAAAGCTTGAGCTTCGTTGCGTCTATCGCGTCCGTTCGGCTGTTTAGATCGTCCAAAGTATCTCCATGTCTTAGTTGCTTACCTAGGATGCCGCATTCTTGAGCGTCCGCCTTGTCCCCGTGCTGCGACTGTCGTAGTCAGTGTGCATCGGGGACCGCCGCGAGGAATTATACTGAACCGGCCAGCCGGTGCAGTTTGCGAAGCCTTAAAAAATGGCTTTGCGTTTTTTTTGTTTTGGTTACTGTACCGGCTGGACGGTACAGTCACTTTCCGCCCAGTTGTCGAAGGCAATTTATAAGAGGAATTTGCATTGCAAGCAGGGTGTACGGAGCGCTTGCAATTGATCGTATTTTCGCATTGCAGGGGCGCCGACCAAGCGCTCTCGAACCGCACTGCAACTGACTTTCTCTCCTCAGGAGCTGTTCTATGCGCTACTTACGCGAGTCAATGATCACGGTCGCGATAACTGTTCTTTTAGGCCATGCCTACCCAAGCCGGGCAGCTAGCCCCGGAACCGACGAGCCAGCGAAAGACGCCGGTTCTATTCCTGCATTTTCAGGAATGGGAAAGCCGCTTCCAGGGTGGGCCTACGGCAAACTCCGCGAAGACTATTGGAAGTACAAATCGGAGCAACCTCTTTTTGTCATCGACGCGTCGAATGTGGACAAGTACGCCGACAGATTGACCCCGGGTCAAATTGCGATGCTCAAGCAGGTAGCTGGATACACGATGCCTGTGTACCCGACGCACCGCGAGTGCGGTCGACCAGATTTCGTCGAGCAAAATACAAAAGAGGGCGCTGGGAAAGCGTCAATCGCTTCGGATGGTTGGTCGTTAGAAAACGCCGTCCTCCCGAGTGTGCCTTTCCCTGCCCCGGTGTCTGGTATCCAGGCGATGTGGAATTTCTTGATGCGATATCAGGGTGTCGGCGTCGAATGGCCAACGGGCTACACCGTAGTTTCTCCTCGTCCCGGGTCTGATGCGCCAATCATCACCCGCTGGAATCAGCTCTTATATTTTCCCTGGGCAGAAAAAGGTCAGCATTCACCTCAAGACGCCAAGGGCCTTTATAACGGCGCCTATTACTTATATTCCGATCCCGCTGCGCTAGCCGGGCAAGGGACGATGCAACGCTATTACTTCAACAAGGATGCGGACACGTACTACTACTTTACCGGTCAACGTCGCGTACGCCGTCTGCCTTCCTACGCCTACGATGCACCGCTTATAGGATACGAAAATCAGTACCCAGCTGATATCTCCTTCATTTTCTATGGGAATCCAGACAGATTCGACTGGAAGCTGGTCGGAAAGAAAGAGATATATGTTCCCTACAACGGTTTCGCGATCCAAAACTTCACGGCCAAGTTGACCGACGCTACCGGGCCGAAGTTTGTGCAACCCTCCATGAGACGATATGAGTTGCATCGGGTCTGGGAGATTGAGGGCACGGTGAAAGCGGGAGTGCGGCATTCGACACCGAAAAAGACTTTATATCTTGATGAAGACAGCTGGATTGCAGCGGTAGGTGACGATTTCGATGGTCAGGGGAAGATATGGAAGGTCAAGGAAAATTACATCACGCCTGAATGGGATCTCGGCGCCTGTGGCTCCGCCGCCTCTATTTACAACGATCTGACTAGCGGCCGATATGTCTTCGACGAAACTGTGGTCGGAACTGGCAAAGATCTCAAATTTTTCCCCCCGGGTTCTGACGATTCCCGGCTGAACGACAGCTTTTTTACAGGTGAGAATCTCGGCGCAATTAGCGACCGTTAGTCATCTAAATTTATATTTTATTTATAGGTTATACGAAGTAATGGATTGATCTGTTTAATTAATTTAGTTGTCCTACTGGCATAGGGGAGGTGATCATGAAAAACAAAAAGATTTGTCTCTGCGGGACGTTTGCGTTGGGGATCGTCGCATCAGGACAAGCCGGTGCCTATACGTTTGACACTGGACTCGGGGATCTCACTGGGTCATGGGTGTCGAACATAACTGCCGGAGCGGGGATTCGTACTAAAGCCCCCAGTTGTGCTCTGACGGGCGACCCGAACGCGAACGGCTGCGGTAGCGCAGCCAACACGGCCCAGTGGGCCAACGGCGACGAGGGTGACCTTAATTACGGTAAAGGTCATGCATTCACCGGCTACACCAGCGTGACGAGTGAACTGCTGATGTTGATGCCAAACGAAGGTTACAAGTTCCTGATCCGCGGCACGGCGATGTATGACTTTCTCGCAGACAGCACCGATCGCACGTCGCTTTCATCCGCAGCAAAGAGCCAGGCGGTGTACAACGTCGAGCTGCTCGACCTGTGGGCGGAAAAGGACTTCCAGATTGCCGACCAGCGTGCTCACGTACGGCTCGGCAACCAGGTGATCAATTGGGGAGAAAGCTATTTCGCGTCGGGTGGTATCAACGCGACCAACTCGCTCGACATCCAGAAGTTGCTCATTCCCGGCACACAGCTGAAACAGGCGCTCCTGCCTGCACCGATGATCAGCTTCGCGAGTAGCTTGCCGGCTGGCTTCTCGACTGAGGACTACTACCAATTTCAGTGGAACGGCAACAGATATCCGCCCGTCGGCACGTACTGGTCGACGTCAAACGTATTCGGACGCGGGGCAGAGCCCGGTTCGCTCAACTCAAATAATATCAACGTTGGCGGTCTCAGCGGCGCCACGATTGCAGGTACTAACAGCAAGAACAGTGGGTTCGTTAACGGCGGTTGTCAACGTACTTGTCGTGTCACTTCAAGCAAACTGCTTTAGTTCTTCCGGCTGCATGCGCTCCGGATTGAGCCAGACTTCATCCTTCAATTCCCAATTACGCGTTGATCGGGACCAACGCCGTGGATTGCGCTCCCTGGCCTCTGCATAAACTGCTTCACGCTGCGCGAGCACTGCGGCGGCTACGCCGTTGTGGCGCTGCGCCGGCGTGACGAATTTCAG
>NZ_FCOK02000009.1 GCF_001544555.2 Caballeronia udeis
GCCAACCGCAGCATTCCAACCCTCAGAACCCTGCCGCTTTCGCGTCGCTGCATCTGCAGCACAGAAACGAGATTATGTCCTGCGTTTCGCTTTTCGTCAACAGGTTTTTTACTCAACCCCGACTTTCCGATTCGCTGCGAAGCCCGTCCTGCTTGGCTCCGCGGCATCCTCTTAAACGACACGCCACCTGCACTTTCTCACTCCCCTTCGCTTCTTCGTGAAGCGAAGGAACGGAATTCTAGTGCCCGTTTCCCCCTCGCGCAAGGGGTTCGCGAAAAGAATTTCAGCGGTGCCATTTCCGCCAGTGACAGAGGGCGCAAAACCGGCGTCGCCGAGGGACCGCGCACTAATGGTCCAAGCGGACTCATAGCGACTACAATCTAAGGTTCTCTGCACCTGATAACTGCCTCCTATGCGCTCGCGAATCGCCAAACGACTTCCCCCCGACGCCGACAAGCTCGTCGGTCTTTCGCTCTCGCTGTTCGCATCGGGCAGCCGTATCGAAGACCGGTTCTGGGAAGCGCGCCTCGACACGCTTCTCGGGAAAATTGTTCGCAACGGCAATCAGACTGCGCTCGATGCCGCACTCGATCACCTGCAACTCAAGTTCCCGGACGCATACGGTGCGCTCGCCGACATGGCGGAAACACAAAGCGAATCGTTCGCGATCGAGATCGACGGCGTGCCGCACGAAGCGCTGCTGATCGCGGCGCCCGTGCTGGCATGGACGCGTTACTCAATCCCTTCCGGGCCGCTCAAGGCTGACGTGGTCGACGCGTTGCGCACTCAACTGCAAGCACATGTGCTCGCGGAAGGCGCCAAGGTAGCGGTTGCGCCGTACCTCTATAGCATCGACCAGTTGCCGCGCCACCACGTCGAAACAGCACGTGTTGCGCAGCAACTCATACAGACTGTGCTTGGCCACGCCCCGGCACGTCTCAATCTCGGTGACCTGCCCGAAACCTCACCCATCCTCGCCGATCCGCGATTTTTGCTTGCGATGGCCATTGTGCCCTCGGGCGCCCCACTGTTCCGGTGGCAAGAGGAAACAGTCGGTGGCGCCCGGATCGAACGCGGCCAGTGCCTTGAACATTGGGCGGCGCAAGGCGGCGCCAGTTTTGCCGCCATCCTGCCCGGCTGCGAGTTCGAGTGCCTGCTGCCCGACGCCTACTATTCGGCATGCCGCGACGCCGACGAACAGGTCCGGCCTCACTCGGTCCGCACCGCCGTCCGCTACCTGTTCGACACACTCGGAACAGCGCCTGACGAATTGCGCGCCGTGATTGCCGGGTTCGGTGAGCAACGCGTGGACGAATACCGGATCGGCTTTACGCGCCGTGGCAGCAACGACGTGATCTATGGCGTCGTTTGGCCACTTTACGGACGGGAAAACGGTGAAATTGGCGCAGCGGAAGAAGCGGCCGAACTGGAAGGCGCGGATGGTCCGGTGGAAGAGATCGTTGCGTTGCTGAAGCGCTCGGGCGTGACCGACGTGCGCCGGCACACCGGCCGTTTCGAGCCGGAATATTGCGACGATTGCGGCGTGCCGCTGTATGCGGATCCGCTCGGGGAAATCGTCCATGCGGAAATGCCGGAAGACGCCGAGCCCGCCCAGCCGCATTTTCACTGACCCAAGAGGTTGAAACCGGGCGCGGCTTTTGTGCTGAACGTTGTCACTCACCCGTTTGAATCAACCCAAGCGATCGCGGTGGTAGCGTTTCCGGACCTGTGATGTAACCTGCACCCAAAATCATGTTGCGACGTATCCAACCGTCGCTCTTGAGACGGTACAAAGACCGTTCCCGCGCCCGTTGGAACGGTCTTTTTTTACACGCCTACCTCGTCATGCCCGAGTAACGATTGATGCGACGCTTCCGGGACCGGCATTGCGCCAACGAACAAACGCGCTCGAACTAGCCTCCGCAACAAAATCCATTTCACGAAGCAGTCCCGAGCGTCGAGTCCACGACTATCACGGAAATGCGTTTTCGACGATTGATCGCCCTGCCGTCTTCCCGACACAACCTGGTTAGCGATGCCTTCCGCGTGCACCGCGGTCCCAGAAGCCTTGCCTTCCACTCCTTCAGCGCTACTGAGCGCACAAACTCAATGCGCGAAACGCAGAAAAGCTCAAGATCACTCACTCGGTTGTCAGGTCAAAACAACGCCGTCGGTAGATTCACGCGGGATCAAACAAAATTATCCCGATGCAATTCGACGCCACGGCGCGGAAACGCACGTCAGATTTGTCTCATTACGTCTCGCATTCTCATTCGCACCTAAGAAGCATCTCAACCGCGACCACAGACATTTGAGACTCGTCCCGATAAAACTGCGCTGAGCGAAAATTAATTCACCAAAAGACCCCTCAAGCGAAACACAACCGCAGATTTTGTGCGTAATACCTATGCCATTCGGTCAGGGCGCAATTTCGGCCGCGATTGGTCATTATTGGTTCAGCCGCATATCGTCCGCCCGGAAGCGGGCATCGCGCCGAAGCCATATAACAACGAGGCACGCATGAAATTCACCATAGTCAACTCCGAAGCTGAACGCCGCGAAGGTTTGAAAGCGCTTTTACGGCATATCGACCGGCGCGCGCGCTTCAACGAGGCGAAAGACTGGCGGCAAGCCGCAAGCGCAGTCCTGAGGCTCGACCCGGACATGATCGTGATCGATTGGCACGACGCCATGCGCATGGCCGATCTGCGCACGCTGCTGAACGCCTTCCCGAAGATCCCTGCGGCAATCATCGTGGACGAAGCATCAACCGCGCAGGTCCGCCTGCTTCTCAGTGCCGGCGTGCTCGGCGTGGTGCCGCGCAATCTCGACCCCACACTGATTGTCCGAGCGCTCGAAATGGTTCTGCTGGGTGGACATTACGTCCCCGCGTGCGCGCTCGATCCTGCGCTTGAACCCCTGCTCCTGCCGCGTCGTGACGCCGCACCGAAAGAATTCCGAAAGGGCTCAAAACGGTTCAACACGCTGTCACTGCGCCAGCAACAGATCATGCGGTGCGTGCATATGGGCAGCACCAACAAGATCATTGCCAAGACACTCGGGATCAGCGAAGGCACGGTGAAAATCCACCTGGGCAGTATCTTTCAGCAACTCGGTGCACCGAATCGCGCCGCCGCCGTTGCTATTTATAACGGCTGGCAGAACGGTTACCTCGAAGTCCTGAAGCGCGAAGCTGACGCGTCGCCCCGACCCGCGCTCGGCGATGCCGGCCCGGTACCGCTTCGCGCAACCGCTTTGCTGACCTACGGGCCGCGGCCGGAAATAGACGAACACTTGCTGCCAATGGCAGCTCAACCCCAACCGCGCTTCGGCGACTGAACACGGTTATTCCATAGTCTGGGCGCAACGCGTGAATTGACGCGTTGCGTGTTGGAAAATCCCCGCTGGCACAGTCAATGCACACGTTTTCGGGCGCAAACGAGTAATATAAGATTTATGGGTTTCTTCTACACACCTCTTCCGCTTTGGCTCGCAATAGGTGGCTGGATTGTCACTGCGGGTGTGCTCGCGCTTGCGATCTGGAAGAACCCGTTTCGCCGGTTGCAAGACGGGACACTTCAGCATGTCTGGTTCGGCATCGTCGTGGCGGTGACCGTGCTGTGGGCGTGCAACACGTGGTTCGAAGACGGTCCCGCCATTCATCTGCTCGGCGCAACGCTCATGGTCACCCTGTTCGACTGGCAACTCGCGCTGGTCGGCATGGCGGTGACAAGCGGGCTGGCGGCCGTCGTGCTGGATGCTTCATGGCCCGGCGTTCCCGTGACCTTCATACTGTTCGGCGCATTGCCAGTCGCGGTATCGTCGCTGCTACAGAAGGCCATCCAGGCGTGGATCCCGCGCAGTCTCTTTGTCTTCATCGTCGGCCACGGTTTCCTGACGTCGGCATGCGCCGTTGCAGCAGCATGCTCTGCCGGACTGCTCCTGGAAATCGTGCTTGCCAATGGCGAGCTTATTATCCCGGCTGGATTCATGCTGGCGGCCGCCCTGCTGGTCGCGGGCGAAGCCTTGTTCACAGGCGTGTTCACCATCCTGATCACCGTCTACCGGCCTACCTGGATCACTACGTTCGACGTGCGGCGTTATCGGCTTGATCGTGGGCCGCGGGTCTGAACGCTGCATCAATTCCAACCCTTGCCCGCATCACAAGCCATCCACAATCCATCGCGGAACCTATGTTGTGGCCGGCCGTCATTGACGGTCGATCAAAGAATTTAATATAAGATGGAACTCCCGTTCACTGTCGGGCATCTTACGTGCCTGTTGTCTCTTTAGTGCAGAACCCGATGGATAGTATTCAAGTACCGCGTCGACTGCTTCGGCTGGTCGGCCGGCTGGTGGCAATTGCATCAATGGCGACATTTGCGTCGGCCGCATGCAGCGCTACCGCGTTCGCCGATACGCTCGACGAACGCAACGAGCTCGTCAATCACTTCGTCACCGACTTCAACGCCAATCCCCTTGTGGCCGACTGTGCCGCACACGGGAGTTTCGTAGCAAGTACCTCGACGGCGTTCGACCATGTGGAGTTTCCGGCGAGTTCCTTCGATTCCGCTCATGGCAGCATCGTCCCGTGGAACGACGCTTTCGACGACCGCAAGCAACGCATCAAGGTCGATAACGTCGTGACAGTCGAGGGCCTTGGGATCACGAAGGACGGCGACACCAGCCCTACCACGCTGAAGTTCCGCTGCGGCTATGTAGGCAGCCAGATGCTGGCATTCGGCTGGAATGATCCCGTGCCGTCAGCCAGGCCCCGCGCCGAACCCCGCTCAGGCCACGGCGTAAAAGGCCGGCATGGCGCGGTCAAGGGCAAAGGCAAGACGAGCTCGAAATCAGCCGGCGGCAAGACGACGAAAAAATCGGCGAGCAAAAAGAAACTCTGAGCCACCGTATCGCGTACGAACCGAGCATGAACGTCAACGTCAAGACAAAAGGGCGTGATTGCCAATCAGCAATCACGCCCTTTTGATGCAGGCCCTTCGGAATGCGCGTGCATCCGTGTGCGTTCAGTGGCCCTCACGCGACTCCGCTCGTCAGCCTTAGAACGCCTGCAAGTGCCGCAGGATAGCCTGAAGCATTGACGCGCCCAGTGCCGCGCTGCGCTCGCCATTCCAGCCCACCCGCTCGTCCGGCAGATTCGCGTTGTCCTTGAACGGCATCTCGAGCGTCAGCGACAAACAGCCAAACTCATTGCCCACATATTTCGACGCCAGCTTCAGCGCGTCCGTCTGGTACTTGCTCGCTTCATAGCCGTGCACGTCCTGGAAATCCGGGCTCGCCTGCTTGAAGCATTCGATGAAGGCCTTCTGTTCCTGCGCTTGCTTTTCGGTGAAACCAGGCAGCATCTCCGAGCCGGCCACGAACACGTAAGGCAGCGCTTCGTCGCCGTGGATATCGAAGAAAAGATCGCAACCCAGCGCATGAATCGCGTTGCGCACGGCAAGTACTTCAGGACTGCGCGCAGCGTCAGGTTCCATCCATTCGCGATTCAGGTTCGCGCCCGCTGCGTTCGTGCGCAGGTTGCCGAGTACGCTGCCATCGGGATTCATGTTGGGCACGATATGGAACACCGCGTGATCAAAGATCAGTCGCGCGACGGGGTCACCCGCCCAGTCGCCCCAACCCGCCAGCCGTTTGATCAGCCCTTCGACAAACCACTCGGCCATGGCCTCGCCGGGATGCTGGCGCGCAATGATCCACACGTTCTTCTTCGGCTTTACCGGGCGCTCTGTCTCTTCGGTCAGCCCGAGCGACACCAGCGACATGGGCCGGCCTTGCACCGTCCGGCCTATTTCGGTCAACGTTGCGTGCGGCATCTGCTGCACGGCGCCAAGGAAACCGGCGTGGCGCTCTTCGCTATACGGCTCGAAATAGGCGTAATACACAGCGTCGAAATCAGGTGTGTGCTCAATGGTCAGTACACGGCCGTCATACCGCGTTGGCACGCGAAACCAGTTGATCCGGTCGTAGCTCGCCACCGCCCGATACTCGCGCCAGCCGTCGGCGAACGCGCAGTCAGCGGCGTTCTCGAAGGTCATTGTGAGCGGCTCGTCGCGTACGCCCGAGACGCGGAAGTAAAACCATTGCGCAAAGTCGGCGTGGCTGTCCGGACGCACACGCAGGCGAATGGCCGCGGGGTCCTCGGCAGACACTACGTCGATCGCGCCTGCATCGAATTGACTCGTGATTGAAATGCTCATGATGCTTCCTTGATCAATGCGTAAGCGCTGAGCTTAAAGACCCAGCCGCCGGCGATACACATAACTCGTTTCAGTCGATGCCTTTTTATCGAAGGTATAACCTTCGCTGTCGAAAGCCTGCAGGCCTTCCGGCTCGTCAATCCGATGCTGCACCGCAAATCGTGCCATCAAGCCGCGCGCGCGTTTCGCGTGAAAGCTGATGATCTTGTACTGGCCATTCTTCCAGTCCTGGAAGACCGGCGATATCACCGGTGCGTCCAGGCGCTTCGGCCGCACCGACTTGAAATACTCGTTGGACGCGCAGTTCACCAGTACGCGCGCGCCCTTCTGCTTTTTCATCTGCGCGTTCAGGGCAGCCGTGATGCGATCGCCCCAAAACGCATACAAATCCTTGCCGCGCGTGTTAGTGAACTTCGTGCCCATTTCCAACCGATACGGTTGCAACAGATCCAGTGGCCGCAGCAATCCGTAAAGCCCGGACAACACGCGCACATGATTCTGAGCGTAGTCGAGATCCGTGGCAGGCAGTGACTTTGCGTCAAAACCTTCGTAGACGTCGCCGTTGAACGCCAGCATGGCCTGCTTGGAATTATGCGTGCCAAAGGTCGGCGACCAGTCCGCATAGCGCTGGAAATTGAGTCGCGCGAGCGGATCGGAGATATGCATGAGACTGCCGATTTCCTGTGGCGAGAGCTTGCGCAAGCCATCGATCAATTCAGCGGAATCGGCGGCGAATTCAGGCAACGTGTGCTTGGTGACGTGAGGCGGGGTCTCGTAGTCGAGCGATTTGGCCGGCGATAGAACGATTATCATAGAGGCTCGCCGGCATGCTGCCAACGATGAAGACGGAAACCCTCGATTGTATCGAATGAAAAAATCCCCCGTGCTGCGCGCCGTGCTGGATTCGAATGTCTGGATCGATATCCTGGTGTTCGATGACCCCATCACGCGTCCAATCCGCGCCGCGCTCGAAGCCGGTACGCTGGCAGCGCTGATCGACTCGCGCTGCCTCAAAGAACTGACGTATGTGCTGGACTATCCGCAATTCGTGCGCTTCGCCGTGAATAAGTCCGAAGCGCTTGAAACGCTCGCGCGGCTCTCGCAATTCGTTGCACCCGAACCGCCGCCCGCCGACGCGCCACCATTGCCCAAATGCCGCGACCGCGACGACCAGAAGTTTCTGGAACTGACGCACGCGAGCCGGGCGGACTGGCTGGTATCGAAGGATCGCGCAGTGCTTAAACTCGCGAAACGCACAGCACGCGACTTCGGGTTTCGAATCGCCCAGCCCGCGCCGTTCGTGGCCAGTTTCGAAGCCCACATTGAAGCTTGTGAAGAAACGAAAGGAGAAACAAACGCCATCGACGTTTAAAATGGAACACATTTCCCTTTAGCGCCGCCGATCGCCCACACCATGAACGCCTCGCACGACCTTCCGTACTCGCCCGCCGTTCCTGCCATCACCTCGCGCCTGCCGAACGTCGGCACGACCATTTTTACGGTCATGAGCGCGCTCGCGACGCAAAAAGGCGCAGTCAATCTAGGCCAGGGCTTTCCGGATTTCGCATGCGACCCGCGCATTGTGGACGCCGTGTCGAACGCCATGCGCGACGGCCACAACCAGTACCCGCCCATGGCCGGCGCCGCGCCGCTGCGCCACGCGATCAGCGAGAAGATCGGGCGCTTGTATGGCCGCCAATATGACGCCGAGCGCGAGATCACGGTCACGGCCGGCGCGACCCAGGCCATCCTGACCGCCATTCTGTGCTGCGTGCATCCGGGCGACGAGGTCGTCGTGATCGAACCAATGTACGACTGCTACGTGCCGGCCATCGAGCTGGCGGGCGGCAAACCCGTGTTTGTATCGCTGGAAGCACCCGACTACGCGTTGCCCTTCGACAAGATAGCGGCCGCGATCACGCCGAAAACGCGCCTGCTGATTATCAACTCGCCGCACAACCCGACGGGCCGCGTCTGGCGCGCAGAGGACTTACAGAAACTCGACGAGATCCTGCGCGGCACCGACGTGCTGATTCTCTCCGACGAAGTCTACGAACACATGGTCTTCGACGGCGCCCCGCACGAAAGCGTGTGCCGTTATCCGGACCTGGCCGCGCGCAGTTTCGTGGTGTCGAGCTTCGGCAAGACCTTCCACGTGACGGGCTGGAAGGTTGGTTACGTCGCCGCGCCCGCCGCGCTGACGGCGGAATTCCGCAAGGTCCACCAGTTCAACGTCTTCACCGTGAATACGCCGATGCAGGCCGGCATTGCGGAATACCTGAAGGACCCCGCTCCGTACCTGGAATTACCCGCTTTTTATCAGCAAAAACGCGACTTTTTCCGCGAAGGCCTCGCCAATTCGCGCTTCAAGCTGCTGCCTTGCGACGGCACGTATTTCCAGTGCGTCGACTATTCGGCCATCAGCGACCTGCCTGAAGCCGAGTTCTCGCAATGGCTCACGAGCGAGATTGGCGTCGCGGCCATTCCGGTGTCGGCGTTTTATCACGAGAGCCACGAATCGGGCGTCGTGCGCTTTTGCTTCGCGAAAAAGGAAGAGACGCTGCGCACCGCGCTCGAGCGCCTCGCCAGTCTTTAAAGACTAGATCTTCGGCAGCGCTTTTTTCTGCGCGTTCATGAAGGCGAGCCGGTCCGCCGTGACTTTCTGCGCGGCCGGCCGCTCGCCCACCAGCTTGTTGTGCGTCTTCCAGTCAATCCCCGCTTCCAGCAGGAAATCCCCTCCGTAGATCGCTTTCGTCGTCAGCCCGATCAGCGGCAAATTCACGAATGCACTCACATCGGCGATACTGAAGGTCGTGCCGAGCGCGTACGGTTCGAACTTCGCAATCCGCCTGAATCCGGCAATGCCGTGCCGGAGCCGTTTTTCTGCGCGCACCTTGGTGTAATCGGTCACTGTGCCACCGAAAAACGCCTGCTTGTAGAGCTCGCGGGCAGCCAGTTCCAGGTGTGTCTCAATGAACGCGATCATCTCGCGCTCCTTGGCGGCCGTGAACGGATCGGCGGAAAAAATGGGTTTCTCCGGATAAGCGCTCGCCAGATATTCGACAATCACCTGCGACTCGCACAGCGCCCCGGCCTCGGTCTCCACGTACGGAACCTTGCCAAGCGGCGAGAGCGCAAGTGTTGCTTCGTCCTGGCCGAAATTCGCGCGCACCTCCTCGAACGGAATGCCGTGTTCGAGCAGCACGAACTTCACCTTGTTCACGTAGTTGGACAGCGGAAAACCATACAGCTTGAGCATCTTGAGTCTCCTGGACATCTTTCGTTTTAAGCAATACAGGCAATCGGCGGCCTTCGAGGCCACGTCACGAACAGCACGATCGTGCTAATCTAGCAAATAAGGAGTGAGACACGCCATGAGTTTTCGCGATACAGAGATTCGGACCATAGGGATTGTCGGTAGCGGCGCGATGGGCCGCGGCATCGCGCAGATCGCAGCGTTGGGCGGGTTGAACGTGCGTTTGTACGACACCAACCAGCAAGCCATCACCGCAGCACGCGAGTATCTCGCCGATACCCTGAACAAACTCGCCGCAAAAGGCAAGCTGAACGAAGCCGATGCGAACGACGCGCTGGCGCGCATTCATGCGGCCGGTGCAATTGGCGACCTGGCAGATTGCGATGTGGTGGTCGAAGCGATCGTGGAAAAGCTGGACGTCAAGCGGGAGTTGTTTCGCGAGCTCGAAGGCGTGGTTGGCGAGAATTGCATCCTGGCGTCGAATACGTCGTCGCTATCCATTACCGCCATTGCCGCCGGTTGTGCCAAGCCGGAGCGCGTGGTCGGCCTGCATTTCTTCAACCCCGTGCCCCTGATGAAAGTGGTCGAAGTGATCGACGGCTTGCGGGGAGACCCCGCTGCCGGCGACGCGCTGATGGCGCTCGGCCGCCAGATGGGTCACACGGCCGTGCGGGCGAAGGACATGCCTGGTTTTATCGTGAATCACGCCGGGCGCGGCATGAACACCGAGGGTCTGCGGATCGCGGGCGAAGGCGTGGCGAGTTTCGCGGATATCGACCGGATCATGCGTGAGCAAGCCGGTTTCCGGCTCGGGCCATTCGAATTGCTCGACCTGACGGCGCTCGACGTCTCGCATCCGGTAATGGAGTCGATCTATCACCAGTTCTACGAGGAACCGCGCTTTACGCCGTCCCCTATTACGGGCACGCGGCTCGCCGGTGGGTTGATTGGGCGCAAGGTGGGTGAAGGTTTTTATAAATACGTGGACGGCAAGCAGCAGATTCCCGGGGAAGCGCCCGCGCCTACAGCGCTGCCGCGTCGCGTGTGGGTGAGCCGCTCATCTGCGCATGCGCGTGAAGAAGTATTCCGGCTGATCGCGAAGATGGAAACGGCTGTCACCATCGATACCGGCGGCACCCCGGCACCGGACTCGCTGATCATTGTCACGCCGCTCGGCCACGACGCCACCACCGCAGC
Source organism: Caballeronia udeis (assembly GCF_001544555.2). Classification (GTDB taxonomy): domain Bacteria; phylum Pseudomonadota; class Gammaproteobacteria; order Burkholderiales; family Burkholderiaceae; genus Caballeronia; species Caballeronia udeis. The sequence goes on from NZ_FCOK02000009.1 coordinate 10,675, forward strand.
CGTCGCGGAGAAACTGGACGCGTCGCGCACGGTCGCCATCGACACCTTGTTCCCGCTCGCCGATGCAGCCCGCCGCACCATCATGACCACGCCCGCCACGACCGCCGAATTTCGCGACGCCGCGCACGCGCTCTTCGCATTCGATGGCGTGCCCGTCACCGTGATCCGCGATTCGACCGGGTTTGTCGCCCAGCGCGTGGTGGCGACCATCGTCAACATTGGTTGCGATATCGCGCAGCAACGCATTGCATCGCCCGCGGATATTGATCTCGCCGTGACGCTCGGCCTGGGTTACCCGCGTGGCCCGCTTGCCCTTGGCGATGCGCTCGGCGCAAGCACCATTCTCACGATCCTGCGCAACATGCAGGCCGTGCTCGGCGACCCGCGTTATCGTCCGTCGCCCTGGCTCGCGCGCCGTGCGCAACTCGGGCTGTCCCTCACCTTCGACGAGGCCGCAGCATGAGCGCCGAACTGCTCTCCGTCCGCCCAGCCGAAAGCGACACCACGCTCGTTCTCAAGCTGTCCAATCCGGGCGCCCGCAACGCGCTGCACCCGGACATGTACACGGCCGGCGTTGAAGCGATGAATACAGCTGAGCGGGATACGTCGGTGCGCGCGATCGTGCTGACCGGCGCCGACAACTTCTTTTGCGCCGGCGGCAATCTGAACCGCTTGCTCGAAAACCGCGCGAAGGATCCGTCGGTACAGGCTGCGAGCATCGACATGCTCGGCGAGTGGATCGTGGCATTACGGTCATCGACGAAACCAGTGATCGCGGCCGTGGAAGGCGCTGCAGCGGGCGCCGGTTTCTCGCTTGCACTGGCGTGCGATCTGCTGGTCGCAGCTGAAGACGCCAAGTTCGTGATGTCATATTCCCGCGTGGGCCTCACGCCTGACGGCGGCGGCTCGTGGTTCCTCACGCGCGCGTTGCCGCGTGCGCTCGCGACCGAAATCCTGCTTGAAGCGAAGCCGATCGGCGCCACGCGCTTGCACGAAGTTGGTGTCGTGAACCGCGTGACGAAACCGGGTGCGGCGCTCGATTCCGCCATTGCCTGGGCGGATGAGCTGGGCCGCATGGCGCCGAAAGCGCTCGTACGGATCAAGACGCTGATCGCGGCGGCCGAAACGCAGTCGTTAGCGGAACATCTGGACGACGAACGCGATGGTTTTGTCGATGCCCTGCATAACGGCAACGCGCTCGAAGGCATCAATGCGTTCCTCGAAAAACGGCCACCGCACTACAAATGACGACCTCGTACGAATTGCCCAAACGCCGCCGCATTTTCCTGATGCGCCACGGCGACGTGACTTACTTCGATGCCAGCGGCCGTGCCATCGATCCGGAAGGCGTGCCCCTGAACGAACGTGGCCGCGAGGAAGCAAGCGCGGCGGGACGCGAGTTCAAGGCGCAGCAGATTCGCTTCGATAAAGTCATCGCAAGCGGTTTGCCGCGCACGCTCGAGACGGCGCAGCGTGTGCTGGCCGAAACCGGTCAGCAGATCGACATCGACATCTGGCCGGAGTGGCAGGAGATTCGCGGCGGCCGGCTAGGAGACCTTCCACCCAAGGACGTCGAGCGCGCTTTCCTCAGCGTATTCGATGGCATCGTGCCTGAAAGCACTGCGTTTCTGGGCGGCGAGACTATCGGCGAGTTGCTTGATCGCGTGTTGCCGTCGCTGCAACGACTGCGCGACCATGCAGCGTGGGACACCGTGCTGCTCGTGCTTCACGGCGGTGTCAATCGTGCGCTGTTGTCGCACGCAATCACAAGCGGCGGCCGTACGTTTTTCGGCCATCTTTCGCAGACTACTGGCTGCATCAATGCACTCGATGTCGGCGATAAACCGAACGATTGGGTGATCCGCGCGCTGAACCATTCGCCGCCCTCGCCGCTTCACGCCGCCGTACGCAACACGACTATGGAACTGCTGTATGCGCAGTTCGTGCGCTTTAAATCGCTCATGAAGTCATAACGGGCACGCGGCCTGCACGCGGAACAACTGCGCCGTGAACGGCGCGATGCCGCGTGATGCTTCAACAAACGCAAGGCCGGAGGAGACAACGATGGCTGCAAACAACACCCCCGCACCGCAGGACTTTTCAGCGTTCGAAGGAACCCGTCCGGTCAACGAGCGGCAACAATTCGATGTAGCGGCATTGTCCGCGTGGCTGGAAACACATGTTGAAGGCTTTGCCGGACCACTCACCGTCGAGCAGTTCGCCGGCGGCCAATCGAATCCCACCTTCAAGCTCATCACGCCCGCGCGCAGTTACGTGATGCGTTCGAAGCCCGGGCCGGCGGCGAAGCTATTGCCATCGGCGCATGCGATCGAGCGTGAATATCGCGTGATGGACGCACTCGCCGGCACCGACGTTCCCGTCGCGAGAATGTTTGCGTTATGCGAGGACGAAAGCGTGATCGGTCGTGCGTTCTATGTGATGGAGTTCATCGAGGGCCGCGTGTTGTGGGATCAGTCGCTGCCGGGCATGACGCCATCCGAACGCGGCGCGATCTACAACGAGATGAACCGCGTGATCGCGGCGCTCCATTCGGTGGACATCGCTCAAGCGGGACTCGACACCTACGGCAAGCCCGGCAACTATTTCGAGCGCCAGATCGGGCGCTGGAGCAAGCAATACGTTGCGTCGGAAACCGAGCCTATCGAAGCAATGAACAAGCTGATCGAATGGCTGCCGAAACATATTCCACGTAGCGAAGCAGGCGCACCGGCAGAACGTGTATCAATCGTTCATGGTGATTTCCGACTCGACAACCTGATCTTCCATCCGACCGAACCGCGCGTACTCGCCGTGCTCGACTGGGAGCTGTCCACGCTAGGGGACCCTCTCGCCGATTTCGCTTACCACTGCATGGCATGGCACGTCGACCCTACTCAATTTCGTGGCATCGGCGGCCTGGACTGGGGGGCGCTGGGCATTCCCGATGAAGAGAAATACGTCGCGGCATACCTCGCCCGCACGGGCTTTGCGATTCAGGGCGACTGGAATTTCTACCTCGCCTACAACATGTTCCGCATTGCCGCGATCCTGCAGGGAATCATGAAGCGGGTGAGCGAAGGCACGGCGGCGAGCACGCAGGCTCTTGATGCCGGAAAGCGCGCGAAACCCATGGCCGAACTCGCGTGGTCGTATGCGCAGAAAGTCGGTGAATAGCGATTAATGAAGAGGAGACGATATGAATTTCGATTACACGCCGAAAGTGCAGGAACTGCGCCAAAAGCTAAGCCATTTCTTCGATGAACACATCTACCCGAACGAGCGCGCGTTCAACAGTGAAGTCGCTGCCAATCGCGCAAACGGCAACGCGTGGGTTCCGACGGAGCTGATCGAAAAACTGAAGGAACAAGCCCGCGATGCCGGTCTCTGGAACCTGTTCCTGCCGGAGTCCGAACGCGGCGCCGGACTGAGCAACCTGGAATACGCGCCGCTCTGCGAGATCATGGGCCGGGTGCCATGGGCGCCGGAAGTCTTTAACTGCGGCGCGCCGGACACGGGCAACATGGAGACCATCGAACGGTACGGCAGCGAGCAGCAGAAGCTGCAATGGCTCGAACCGCTGCTGCAAGGCGAGATCCGCTCTGCATTCCTGATGACTGAGCCGGACGTGGCTTCGTCGGATGCCACGAACATTCAGTGCAGCATCGTGCGCGACGGCGACAGCTACGTGATCAACGGCCACAAGTGGTGGTCGTCGGGTGCGGGGGACCCGCGCTGCAAGGTGTATATCGTTATGGGCAAGACCGATCCCGACGCGCCGAAACATCAGCAGCAATCGATGATCCTCGTTCCTGCGGACGCGACCGGTATCACCGTGCATCGGCCGCTCCCGGTTTTCGGCTATGACGATGCGCCGCACGGCCACATGGATATCACGCTCGAGAACGTACGCGTACCGGTATCGAACATGCTGCTCGGTGAAGGACGCGGCTTTGAAATCGCGCAGGGGCGTCTTGGACCGGGTCGGATTCATCACTGCATGCGCCTGATTGGACTGGCCGAACGCGCGCTCGAATTGATGTCGAAACGCACGCTTCAACGGGTCGCTTTCGGCAAGCCGATCGCCGCGCACGGCGTGACGCAGGAGCGCATTGCCGAGGCGCGCATCATGATCGAACAGGCGCGTCTGCTCACCCTGAAAGCGGCTTACATGATGGACACCGTCGGCAATAAAGGCGCACGCGGCGAGATCGCGATGATCAAGGTGGTGGCGCCGAATATCGCGTGCCAGATCATTGATTGGGCGATTCAGGCGCATGGCGCGGGCGGTGTATCCGATGATTTTCCGCTGGCTTATGCCTATGCGCATGCGCGGACGTTGCGGCTTGCTGATGGGCCGGATGAGGTGCATAGGAACGCGATCGCCAAGCTGGAGCTTTCACGGTACGCGTGAACCGGTGTTCAGCGTCTTTCTGCGAACTATGGTCTAATTTTCGGCAGCGTTTTTGAGTGGCGATCGCGGGTTGCGGGGATCGCCGCTTTCCCGTGTTCAGCACCAGGAGCGAAAATGATCGACGTCTATAGCTGGGCCACGCCGAACGGCCATAAAATTCATATCATGCTCGAAGAAGTCGGACTCGAGTACAAAGCATTTCCCATCGATATTGGAGCCGGCGATCAGTTCACGCCTGAGTTCCTGGCTATCAGCCCGAATAACAAGATCCCCGCGATTATCGATAGCGATGGACCGGACGGTAAGCCACTAGCGCTTTTTGAATCGGGTGCGATCCTGTTTTATCTCGCTGAGAAGACGGGGAAGTTTTTGCCTCAGGATCCGGTCGGCCGATATACGACCATGCAATGGTTGATGTTTCAGATGGGCGGCGTCGGCCCCATGCTCGGTCAGGCGCATCATTTCCGGATTTATGCGCCGGAGAAGATCGAATACGCGGTTAACCGATATTCGAACGAAGCCAGGCGTTTGTATGGCGTGATGGATAAACGATTGGGCGTGACCCGGTTTCTCGCCGGAAATGACTATTCCATCGCGGATATCGCGACGTTTCCGTGGACGCGGTCCTGGAAAAACCAAGGAATCGAGCTAGACGAGTTCCCGAACGTCAAGCAATGGTTCGAGACCATTGCCGCGCGGCCGGCTGTTGTGAGAGGCGTTGAAGTGCTGGCCGCGGCTCGCAAAGAACTTACCGGCGATAAACAACGCGAAGTTTTATTCGGTGCGCAGCAGTACGCAAGGCGTTAAGTGCGCAACGGCAGATTCCTCTTTCGAGGAATCTGCCTGGTTACTGCACAGCGGAGCCACAGCCACGAAACTTCAAAAGTAATGCCGGGTGATGAACTCCGCGATGCATACCGGCTTGTCACTGCCTTCCTTCTCGAGTGTGACGCGCCAGATGACCTGGACGCCGCTTGCTTCCACGTCCGTCACCGTTCTCACTACGAACTTCGCCCTCAGCTTCGCTCCGGCCGGCACCGGCGACATGAAGCGCACCTTGTTCATGCCGTAGTTCACACCCATCTTCTGCTGCATCGGCACGCACTGTTCCAGCCACATCGGGATCAGCGCCAGGGTCAGGAATCCATGCGCAATCGGCCCGCCAAACGGCGATTCTTTTTTCGCCCTCTCGACGTCGACATGGATCCACTGGTGATCGTCGGTGGCATCGGCGAATTGGTTGATGCGTGACTGATCGATTTCCAACCACTCGCTCACATATTCGTCCCGGCCTTCCGCAGCTTTGAACTCGGCTGCATTCGCCAAGGTCATTGCGTCGCTCCTGGATGACGAAGGCCGAATATAGCCGATGAATCTACGGTCAACACCAGTTCGCCGTGCTGGTTATAAGCTTCCCAACGTGTGGCGATAATTCCACGATCAGGCTTGCTGGCGGATACCCGCTTGCTCAACACCCGGCTCGTCAATCGCACTGTGTCATTGACCCGGACAGGTTTAAGCCAGCGGATGTTGTCGAGCCCTGGCGAACCCATTGACGTGGAATCGGAGAGCAGGTCGCGCACCAGAATGCCCATCATTGCAGAACACGTGTGCCAGCCGCTGGCGATCAATCCGCCGAACGGCGATGCCTCGCCACCCGCTTCGCTCAAGTGAAAAGGCTGCGGATCAAAACGCCCGGCAAATTCGATAATCTCTTCTTTCAGAAACGTGTGACTGCCCAATTGCGCCACCGATCCAACTTCGAAATCCTCATAGCTGAACGTCATCCGCGCTCTCCTTTTCTCAATGCTTTGATTGTTCAAACGTCAGTGTCGGTGAATCCAGGCAACGACGCGAACCGTGCAAGGTGATGGTCGACATCACCTAACGTTGTCTCGATGATCGACAGACGCTTGAACCAATGTGCCGCTGCAACTTCGTTCGTCACGCCCATCCCGCCATGCAGTTGCACCGCCTGCTGACCGACGAAACGCGCCGCCTGACCGACCCGCGCCTTGGCCGCGGAAATTGCCCGGCGGCGTTCATCGGCGTCATCGCTCGTGTATCGCGCGGCGGCGAGATAGGTGATCGAACGCGCCTGCTCGGCATGGATCAGCATTTCGACCATACGATGCTGCAACGCCTGGAAACGCGCGATGGGCGCGCCGAATTGCTTACGCTCCTTCGTGTACTCGACCGTCGCGTGATTCAGCGCGTCGAGCACGCCGACGGCTTCGGCGCACAGCAGGAACGTCGCATAGTCGGCTATACGCTCAAGCGTGGCTGCACCCGCATTAGCCTTGCCAAGACGATCGGCAGGCGTGGCCTTGAACGTGAGCGTCGCGGCGCGCTGGCCATCGATCGTCCGATACTCGGTGACTTCCGCGTTCGCCGCGTCACGCGCAACAACGAACAATGCGATTTCGCCATTCAGCCGCGCCGGCACGATCCAGCGGTCGGCCTGTGCGCCGTGCAGAACCAGCGACTTCTGGCCGCTCAGCGCGAAACCATCGCCTTTCTCTTGCGCGGTGGTATCGATCGAGAACAGGTCGTAGCGAGCATGCGGTTCGTGAAACGCCACCGCGAGCTTGATCTCGCCGGCGGCAGCGCGTTCGAGCAATACGTTCGCGTGGTCATCGCCCACCAGTCGCAGCGCTTCGATACCCACTGCCGTCGCCCAATACGGCTCCACGACGAGAGCACGTCCGAGTTCCTGCATCACGACCAGCATATCGGCCGGACCGCCATCGAATCCGCCCTGCGCTTCGGGCGCGGGCAAGGCCGTCAAGCCTAGTTCAGTAAATGCCGCCCAATGTTTTGCATCGACACCGTCCTTCGACGCCACGATCTTCTGCCGTGCATCGAACGTGTACTCGTTGTCGAGATACCGGCGCAATGCGTCCCTGAACTGTTGCTGCTCATCGGTGAAATTGAAGTCCATGTGCAGCTCCTCACAAGCCCAGAATCATCTGCGCGATGATGTTTTTTTGAATTTCGTTCGAGCCGCCGTAGATCGACGTCTTGCGAAAGTTGAAGTAGTACGCGGCAAGCGGCGCGGCATCGTCGTCGCCGGCAAGGCTGTGTTCACGTTCGCCTTCGAGATATGCGGGATCGAACGCGGCAGCTTGCGGGCCAACGGCTTCGACCATGAGTTCGGTAAGCGCCTGCTGGACTTCGGTGCCCTTGATCTTGAGCATGGATGCCTCCGGTCCGGGACCGCGGCCGTTCGCTTCGCTCGCCACCACGCGCTGCACGGTGACTTCAAGCGCCATCATCTCGATCTCCAGCGCCGCGATTTTCGAAGAAAACACGGGGTCTCCGAGTAACGAAACGCCGCCCTTCTTTTGATTCGCGGCAAGCCGTTTCAGGAACACCAGTTCCCGCTTCGATTGCCCGACGCGGGCAATGCCGGTGCGCTCATGCCCGAGCAGATATTTCGCATAGGTCCAGCCGCGGTTCTCTTCACCGACGAGGTTCTCAACCGGCACCTTCACGTCTTCCAGGAACACCTCGTTGACTTCGTGGTCTTCGTCGAGCGTGATGATCGGGCGCACGGTGATGCCGGGCGTCTTCATGTCGATGAGAAGAAAGGAGATGCCTTCCTGCTTCTTCGCGCCGGAGTCGGTGCGCACGAGGCAGAACATCATGTCCGCGAACTGGCCGAGCGTAGTCCAGGTTTTCTGGCCATTGACCACGTAGTGGTCGCCCTGCCGTTCAGCACGCGTTCTCAGCGACGCCAGATCCGAACCCGAACCGGGTTCCGAATAACCCTGGCACCACCAGTCCGTGCCATCGAGAATCCGCGGCAGATAGTGGGCTTTTTGCGCGTCGCTGCCGTATTTGATCAGGACGGGTGCGACCATGGATACACCGAACGGCAACACGCCGGGCGCACCAATACGCGCGCATTCCTCGTCCCAGATATGGCGCTGCGTCGCGTCCCAGCCGGGACCGCCATATTCCTTCGGCCAGGCGACAACCGACCAGCCACGCGTGCCGAGCAGCTTGTGCCAGCTCGCGTAGTCGTCGCGATTCAGACGTTTATGTTCGAGCACCTTGGTCCGCAAAACCTGCGGGAGGTTGGCGTCGAGCCAGGCGCGGATGTCGGCGCGGAATGCGTCGTCGGCGGGGGAATAATTCAGGTCCATACGCTGTGTCTCCTGTCATGACCCGGGTCGGCCATGAGGAGACGCGCCTTAGCTGAACGTATTCAGCTTATTGCAGCGGCTCTTTCAGTGCGGCCGGCACGGGTAACGGCATCACGTCGATGCCTTCTTCCATCAATGCGTGCGCATCTTCAGGCGTTGCGACGCCACGAATATTTCGCGCCGGCGCTTCGTCGTAATGCATGCGCCGCGCCTCTTCAGCAAAACGGTCGCCCACGTTTTCCGTGTTCGCGAGAATTCCCCGCATGAACTGCAGCGCACGCGCCTGAAGCGCTTGATCGGCGTTTTGCGGTGGCTGGGCCACCTGCGTAGCGCTCGATCCGGCAACTTCCTTTTCACCTTGCTCCGAACGGCTGGTCGACAAATTCAGGCGCGGCGCCGACGGCATGCGGCTCACCTCCGTTGTCGAGCACACCGGGCAAGCCACGAGCTTGCGCGACAACTGGGATTCGAACTCATCGGTCGAAGCAAACCAGCCTTCGAAACGATGGTCGTGTGAGCACTTCAAGTCGAGAACCTTCATGCTGATCGGGGCTTGCCAGAAAGTTTAGTCGCAAAAACGCGTTTTGTGAACGACCGTTCGCAAAAATATGGCAATGCGACGGTTTGAGGGGTGTGTAGAAACACACGTTCGATTTTATCCCGCCGTAAGAACGCGTGCCGAACGACGCGCAGCCTTGATTGAACAGACAAATAAAAAGCGGCCTTCACGGCCGCTTTTTTATGCGAATACGTCGGGCATCCCGGTCGCGGTTCAGTCGCTGACCGGATCGCCCAAGGTCCACTCGCCCGACATCACCTTCTCCAGCCAGAAGCTGCCGATGATTGTCTTGACGTCGCTGATATGGCCGCTCCTGATCCACTCGAAAACCTGCGACCGGTCCGCGATGAACGTTTCGAGGAACTCACCCTCGTCGAGCTTGCTCTCGCCTGCCGTCAACCCACGGGCCAGGTACAAATCGATGAACTCGGTCGAATAGGAAATAACCGGATGGATCCGCGTCAGGAAAAACCATTCGCGCGCCGTATAACCGGTTTCTTCATGCAGCTCGCGCTTTGCGCACGCCAGTTCGCTCTCGTTCGGATCGAGTTTGCCGGCGGGAAATTCGCGCAGGACTTTACGGATCGGATAGCGATACTGCCGCTCCAGCAGCACGCGGCCGTCGTCGAACATCGGCAGGATCATCACGGCGCCCGGATGTTCGACGAACTCGCGCGTGGCGTGCTTGCCGTCGGGCAGTTCGACCGTATCGATCTTGAGCGTGAGGAACTTGCCTTGATGGAGCAACTTGCTCTCGACCGTCTTCTCGATCAAGCCATCGTCGGAATCAGGGAACTCGATATATGGGTCAGCCATCGTGCACCTTGAAGGAAACGCGCGAAAGTCAAGCGCGAGGATCAAGCTACGACGGCCGTCGCCGTCAGCGGCGCTTGACGAGATATTGGAACGCGAAACCGGGGAATGCGAGCACCAGGAACAAGCTGAAGGTCACGGCATAAAACTGCCAGCCCTGCTCGAAACGGTTGCCCGCACGCGCCTCAAGCATAAAGCCGAGCGCACCCACAATAAAATAAAGCACGATTATTTCCGCGATGCGAATCCAGACGCTTTTCTTCGCCGCCTTGAGCGGGATAACGGCGAAAAGGCGCTGATTCGCGAACGGGAGGTTGGCGCCGACCAGCGCCAACAACACAATAAACCAGCCCGCCGCCGACATTACAACTGGAACGGCAAGGTGTGCGAGATCGCAGCCAGGCAGGCGTTCATCAGCGGACCGGGGACAATGCCAAGCACCAGCACCGCCAGGCCGTTGAAGGCGAGCAGCGCGCGCTTGAGGTTGTCCGCGACGATCGGCGACGCATCGGTCGGTGCATCGAAATACATCAGCTTGACGATACGCAGGTAGTAGAACGCACCCACCAGCGACGACAGCACCGCCAGCACGGCAAGCCACGTCAGGCCGGCGTTCATGGTGGCCTCGAGCACGGCGAGTTTCGCGTAGAACCCGACCATTGGCGGAATACCGGCGAGCGAGAACATCATGATCATCATCACGAACGCGAACACCGGGCTACGCTGGTTCAGGCCCTTGAAGTCGTCGAGCGTTTCGGCTTCGAAGTCCTTGCGTGCCAGCAGCATGACTACACCGAAGGTGCCAAGCGTGGTCAGCAAATAGATGATGCTGTAGAACATGGCCGAGCTATACGCGTTTGCCGCGCCATCAGCCTTGCCGTCGACCACCCCTGCCAGCATGCCCAGCAGCACGAAGCCCATGTTCGAGATAGCCGAGTACGCCAGCATCCGCTTGATGTTCTTCTGCACGATACCGGTCACATTACCCACGATCAGCGACAACGCAGCCAAAATCACCAGCATCTCTTGCCAGTCCACCGCCAGCGGCAGCAGCGCCATCACCAGGAAACGCAGACCCCACGCAAACGCCGCGGCCTTCGGACCACCGCCTGTGAGCAGCGTCATCGCGGTCGGTGCGCCCTGGTACACGTCAGGCACCCACATGTGGAACGGCACCGCGCCCATCTTGAACGCCACGCCCGCCACCACGAAGATCACGCCGAACAGCAGGACTGCGTCGTTGATGCGGCCGGTTGCGATCGCCTTCGCGACTTCATTCAGTTCGAGCGAGCCGGTCGCGCCGTACAGCATCGAGATGCCGTAGAGCAGGAAACCCGAAGCCAGCGCACCGAGTACGTAGTACTTCATCGCGGATTCGTTGGCCTGCGGCGAGTCCTTGCGCAACGCGATCACCGCGTATAACGACAGCGACATCAGTTCCAGGCCAAGATACAGCGTCAGGAAGTTGTTGCCGGAAATCATCACGCACTGCCCGAGCAGCGAGAACAAGCCGAGCAGGAAGAAATCGCCGCGGAACAGGTCGCGATCCTCAAGATACTTGCGCGAATAGATGATCGATACCGCAAAGCCGAGCGTCACGACCGCTTTCATTGCGCTCGCAAACGGGTCGACCACGTACATGCGCGTGAAGTAGTAATGCGGCGTGGGATCGAGCGCCTGGAAGGCGAACCACACACCGACCACAATGGCCGACACAACCGAAATCAGGTAGGTCGAGTGACGGCTCTTCACACCGAAGATGGTGTCGTTCAACCAGGCCACGACGACCATCAGCATCAACAGTCCATCGGGTAACAGGGCACTCATGGGGGCGTTTTGCATGATCTTTTAATTCCTCCGCACGCGTTACTGGGCCAGCGGCAGTTTGGACTGCGCGACGTGGGAGAGGAGATTTTCTACGGATGCGTGCATCACGTCGGTGAACGGCTTCGGATACAGGCCCATGTACAGCGTGAATACGGCAAGCACGGCGAGTATGAAGAATTCGCGCTTGTTGATGTCTTTCAGCTTCGCCACGTGATCGTTCGCTACAGCGCCGAAGTGCACGCGCTTGTACATCCACAGCGTGTAAGCCGCGCCGAGAATCAACGTGAAGGCCGCCAGGAAACCGATCCAGAAGTTGAACTTCACGGCAGCCAGGATCACCATGAATTCACCAACGAAACCCGAGGTCCCCGGCAAGCCGCAGTTGGCCATCGCGAACAACATGGCGAATGCGGCGAACTTCGGCATGACGTTCACCACACCGCCGTAGTCGGCGATCCGGCGCGAATGCATCCGGTCATATAGAACACCGATACACAGGAACATGGCGCCCGAGACAAAGCCGTGCGAGATCATCTGGATGATCGCGCCTTCCATGCCGAGCGTGCTGAAGATGAAGAAGCCGAGCGTGACGAAGCCCATATGCGCAATCGACGAATACGCCACCAGCTTCTTCATGTCTTCCTGCACCAGCGCCACGAAGCCGATGTAGATCACCGCGATCAGGGACAACGTGATCACCACCGGCGCCAGGAAATGGCTGGCATCCGGCGCGATAGGCAGCGAGAAGCGGATGAAACCGTACGCGCCCAGCTTCAGCATGATCGCGGCCAGCACGACCGAGCCGCCTGTTGGTGCTTCAACGTGGGCGTCAGGCAACCACGTGTGGACCGGCCACATTGGCACCTTCACGGCGAAGGCCAGGAAGAATGCGATGAACAGCAGGATCTGCGGCGTGAAACCGATCTTCAGGGCATGCCACGTAGCGATGTCGAACGTGTGCGTCTGCGTGTAGAGATACAGCAGCGCGATCAGCATCAGCAGCGAGCCCATCAGCGTGTAGAGGAAGAACTTGAACGCGGCATACACGCGGTTCGCGCCACCCCACACGCCGATGATGATGTACATCGGGATCAGCGTCGCTTCGAAGAAGACGTAGAACAACATGCCGTCGGCGGTCGAGAACACGCCGATCATGAGGCCCGACAGAATCAGGAACGCGGCCAGGTACTGCGCCACGCGCACCGTGATGACTTCCCACGCGCTGATGATCGTGATCACCGTGATCAGCGCGGTCAACACGACAAACCACATGGAGAGGCCGTCGACGCCAAGGTGATACGAGATGTTGAAGCGTTCGATCCAGACCGACTTCTCTTCGAACTGCAGCGCGGCCGAAGAGTTGTCGAAGCCGGTAATCAGGGGAATGGTGACGATCAGTCCAAGAATCGAGCCGATCAGCGCAAGCCAGCGCGACGGGCCCGGATTGCTGTCATTGCCTATTGCCAGTACAAGGATGCCGACAATGATCGGCAACCAGATCGCGAGACTAAGAATGGGTAAAGAGTGCATAGATAGGTGTCCCCGCCTTATTTGCCGCCGAGCGTTACAAACAGGGTCAAGAGCCCCAACATGCCAATGATCATGGCGAACGCGTAGTGATAGATGTAACCGGATTGGAGGAAGCGAATCACACCGGCAAACCAGCCGACGAACTTCGCGAGGCCGTTGACGATACCGTCGATAACGGCAACATCACCCTCTTTCCAGAGTCCGCGGCCAATGGCGACCGCGCCCTTTGCAAATACGACGTCGTTGATCTTGTCGAGGTAGTACTTGTTGTCGAGCAAGTTATAGATCGGCAGGAAGCGTTGCTTGATCACGCCCGGCAGATCCGTACGTTTCCAGTACAGGAACCACGACACCACCACGCCCGCGAGCGCCAGCCACACCGGGAGACCCGCGACCGAATGCAGGCCCATCGCGAACCAGCCCTGGAATTCCTCGCCCATCTCGTGGAGCGCAGGATGATTCGCGCCAATGGCGATCACCTGGTCGAACACCACGCCGTGCGCGAAAAAGTCGCCGAACAGCATTGGGCCAATCGCAATCGCACCGATAATCACCGACGGAATTGCCAGCAGGATCAGCGGAAGGGTAATGACCCATGGCGTTTCGTGCGGAACATGCACGTGGTCATGGCCATGCCCGTGATCGTCATGGCCGTGTGCATCGTGGCCATCGTGACCATGCGAGTCGTGCGCGTGCGCCGCGGCTTCGATCGCCATCGGGCTTTCCGGATGCTTCGGACCGCGGAAGCGCTCCTTGCCGTGGAACACCATGAAGTACATGCGGAATGAGTACAGCGCAGTCACGAACACGCTCGCGACCACGGCGAAGTACGCGAAGCCCGAACCCGGAAGGTGCGACAGCTTCACCGCGTCGATGATCGAATCCTTCGAATAGAAACCGGCGAAGAACGGCGTACCAATCAGCGCGAGTGATCCGATAAGCGAAGTGATCCACGTGATCGGCATGTATTTACGCAGGCCGCCCATGTTGCGCATGTCCTGATCGTGGTGCATGCCAATGATCACCGAACCGGCGCCAAGGAACAGCAGCGCTTTAAAGAACGCGTGCGTCGCGAGGTGAAACACAGCGACCGGATAAGCGGAGACGCCGAGCGCCACCGTCATGTAACCAAGTTGCGAGAGCGTGGAGTAAGCCACCACGCGCTTGATGTCGTTCTGCACCACACCCAGAAAACCCATGAACAGCGCCGTGATCGCACCGATCACCGTCACGAACGACAACGCCGAATCCGACAATTCGAACAGCGGCGACATCCGCGTGACCATGAAAATACCGGCTGTCACCATGGTTGCCGCGTGGATCAGCGCCGAGATCGGTGTCGGGCCTTCCATGGAGTCCGGCAGCCACACGTGCAGCGGGAACTGCGCCGACTTACCCATCGCGCCGATGAACAGGCAGATACAGGCAACGGTCAGCAAACCCCAGTCGGTGCCCGGGAACGTCATGGTGGCCAGCGCGGTACGGTGAGCAAACACATCGCCGTAGTTGAGCGAACCGGCAAACGCCAGCAACAAGCCAATGCCGAGCAGGAATCCGAAGTCGCCCACGCGGTTCACGATGAACGCCTTCATGTTCGCGTAGATGGCCGTCGGACGCGTGAAGTAGAAGCCGATCAGCAGATACGACACCAGGCCCACCGCTTCCCAGCCGAAGAACAACTGCAGGAAATTGTTGCTCATCACGAGCATCAGCATGGAGAACGTAAAGAGCGAGATGTACGAGAAGAAGCGCTCGTAGCCCACCTCTTCGTCGGCCATGTAGCCGATCGTATAGATGTGCACCATCAGCGAGACGAAGGTGACGATCACCATCATCATGGCGGTGAGCGAGTCGACCAGGAAGCCGATCTCCATCTTGAGCGGACCGACCGTCAGCCATTCGTAGATGGTCGCGTTGAAGCTCGCGCCCTGCACCACATCGAGGAAGACGATGCAGGAGAGCACGAACGAGATCATCACGCCAAGGATCGTGATGCGGTGCGAGCTCTTACGCCCGATCTTCCAGCCGAACAGCCCCGCGATCAGCGAGCCGGCAAGCGGCGCCAGCGGAATCGCGAGCAGAAGGTTTTCATTGAGTGTCGTGGACATAGCTGTCTTGCCTGAAATTAACCTTTGAGCTGATCGAGGTCTTCGACGTTGATCGTGTCGAGACTGCGGAACAACGTGACCAGGATGGCGAGGCCGATTGCTGCTTCAGCCGCCGCGACCGTCAGCACGAAGAACACGAAGATCTGTCCGTGGATGTCGCCGAGATAGTGCGAGAAAGCGACGAAGTTCGTGTTGACCGCCAACAGCATCAGTTCGATTGCCATCAGGATGATGATCACGTTACGTCGGTTCAGAAAAATGCCGACGATGCTGATCGCGAACAGGATCGCGCCAAGCACAAGGTAATGGGCAAGACTCAACATGGTTATTTATCTCCTCAGCCTTTGTTGTCGACCGTGCCGGCGCCGGCATTGCCGGTCACGGGCGGATTGGCCGTGGCGTCGTCCGGCACTTCTTTCTCGGACTTCATCTTGACGATCCGCACGCGATCTTGCGCACGCACCTTGACCTGGTCGCTGATGCGCTGGCGCTTGCTGTCCTTCTTCTCGCGAACCGTGAGCGAGATGGCCGCAATGATCGCCACAAGCAGGATCAGGCCGGCAATTTCAAACGCGAAGATGTAGTCGGTGTAGATGACCTTGCCGATCAGGTGCGAGTTCGACATCACCGCACTGCCCGCCGCCACGTTGCCGAGCATCGGGTCGCGCACCGGCGTGATGGTCGCACCGTAGCCGTGCCACAGGATCAGCGCCGTTTCAATGATGATGATCGCGCCCACGATACTGGCTATAGGCACGAACTTCTTGAAGTCGCCATGCAGCACGTCGAGGTTGATGTCGAGCATCATCACCACGAACAGGAACAGCACCATCACCGCGCCGACGTAGACGAGAACCAGCAGAATGGCGAGGAATTCGGCTTCAAGCAGCATCCAGATCGCGGCCGCGTTGAAGAACGCGAGCACGAGGAACAAGGCGGACGCCACCGGATTGCGCGAAGTGATCACCTTCAGCGCCGACACAACCAGCAGCAGCGCGAAGATGTAAAACAGTACGGTCGTGAATTCCATGATTACCGGTTCATCGTTAGGCTTTGTGTTTTGACACAAGCGCGCCGCGTCGCGTTTTTTCAGGAACGCAACCTACAACCTTGGCGCGCGGGCCGGAACAGCAGGTCAATTCAAATGCAGGAACAGCAAGGGGCGCGGCGGTATTCTGTCTGCTCTGCCCCGCTTCGCTTTACCGCGTTTACTGCGTTTCACCGATAAGGAGCATCAGCCGCCTTCGCAGCGGCAATCTCTGTTTCATAACGGTCGCCCACTGCGAGCAGCATCTCTTTCGTGAAATACAGGTCGCCGCGCTTCTCGCCGTGATACTCGAGGATGTGCGTTTCGACGATCGAATCGACCGGGCAGCTTTCTTCGCAGAAACCGCAGAAGATGCACTTGGTCAGGTCGATGTCGTAGCGCGTGGTACGGCGTGTGTTGTCAGCGCGCGTTTCCGATTCGATCGTGATGGCGAGCGCGGGGCACACGGCCTCGCACAGCTTGCATGCGATGCAGCGCTCTTCGCCATTTTCGTATCGGCGCAATGCATGCAGTCCACGGAAACGCGGCGAAATAGGCGTCTTCTCTTCCGGGAACTGAACGGTGATCTTGCGCTGGAACACGTAGCCACCGGTCAGCGCCAGACCCTTCAGCAACTCGGTCAGGAAAAACGTTTTGAAGAAATTCTGAAATGCGTTCATGGTTATTTCATCCGCCCATTATTTCCAGATGTTCAGCGGCGACATGATCCAGAACCCGACCACGACCACCCACACCACCGACACCGGCAGAAAGATTTTCCAGCCGAGACGCATGATCTGGTCGTAGCGATAACGCGGGAACGTCGCACGCGCCCAGATGAACACCGACAGCAGGAAGAAGATCTTCAGCACGAACCAGAAAATGCCCGGGATGAAGGACAGGAAACCAAACGGTGCGCTCCAGCCGCCAAGGAACAGCGTGGTTGCGATCGCCGAAATCACGATCATGTTGATGTATTCAGCCAGGAAGAACAGCGCGAACGCCATGCCCGAATAATCGATCATGTGACCCGCGACAATCTCCGACTCGCCTTCCACCACGTCGAACGGGTGACGGTTCGTTTCAGCAATGCCCGAGACGAAGTACACAACGAACATGGGCAGCAGCGGCAGCCAGTTCCACGAGAGGAAGTTGATGCCCCAGCTCGCGAAGATGCCCTGTTCCTGCGACACCACGATGGCCGACATGTTCAGGCTGCCGGTCACCATCAGCACGACCACGAGCGCGAAACCCATCGAGATTTCGTACGACACCATCTGGGCTGCCGCGCGCATCGCGCCAAGGAACGCGTACTTCGAGTTCGACGCCCAGCCGGCGAGAATCACGCCGTACACGCCGACGGATGAAATCGCCATCACGTAGAGCAAGCCCGCGTTGACGTCGCCGAGCACCGCTTTCGCCTGGAACGGAATCACCGCCCACACCGCGAACGCGGGCACCACGGTCATGATCGGCGCGATCAGGTAGATCCAGCGGCTGGCTTGCGTCGGCTGAATCACTTCTTTCAGCAGCAGCTTCAGCACGTCGGCGATCGGCTGCAACAGGCCCATCGGACCCACGCGATTCGGCCCGAGACGGACGTGCATCCAGCCGATGAGCTTGCGTTCCCACAGAATCAGGTACGCCACGCACAGCAGGATCACTACCGAGACCACGAGAATGCGGACTAACGCCCACACCGTCGGCCAGGCGACGCCGAGAATCTGCGTCCCGCCTGCGTTGATCGTATCGAACAAGCCCATTTACGCCTTCTCCACTACCAGTTCACCGAACAGAGCCCCGAGCGCTGCACCGGCCGACGTTCCGCTCGACACACGCACCACGCTTTCCGCCAGATTCGCGTCGCGAACTGCCGGCAGGACCACCGCGAGATCACCTTGAGCGACACGCACCGCATCGCCGTTTTTCAGACCGAGTTTCTCGAACAGCGACGTCGGCAACCCAACCACGTTCGCGTCGCGCGCAGCAGCCGTCAGATGCAGCGATTCGGCGCGGCGCGACAATGCGTCGGCGTGATAGATCGGCGTGTCGGCGAGGCGCTCGTAGCTGCCTTCTTTGGTTTCAGCCGCTTTCGAAACAGCCTTGATCGCGACGTCCGTCTTGTTCGACAGACGCGCCGTCAGATCGCCCGTGCCCAATGCGGCGTCGCGGACTTCTTCGGCGGTATCGAATTCGAAGCCTTTCAACCCGAGGATGCTGCCCAGCACGCGCAGCACCTTCCAGCCCGGACGCGTTTCGCCCAGCGGACGCACCACGCCGTTGAACGTCTGCGCGGTACCTTCGGCGTTGACGAACGTGCCCGAGGTTTCCGTGAACGGCGCGATCGGCAGCAGCACGTCGGCGTAATCGGCGCCATGCTTGAATGCCGACAACGCGACAACCATCTCCGCCTGCTTCAATGCGGCAAGCGCCTGAGCGGGGTTGGCGGTATCGAATGCGGGTTCGACGTTGAACAGCACATAACCCTTGCGCGGCTGTTCGAACACTTCACGAGCGTTCAGACCGCCCTCGCCCGGCAGTGCATCGACGAGATGTGCGCCAACCGTATTGGCCGCTTCCGTCAGATAACCCAGCGTCGCGCCCGTGTTGTCCGCAATCCATTGGCATACGGCCTGGATCTGCGCGAACTGCGGATGCTGAACCGCGCTGTTGCCGAGCAACACCACGCGCTTGTCACCCGCCGACAACGACGATGCAATGTCTTTCGCAGCCGCTGACGCTTCATATCCGGCGAACGCTTCGGGCACTGCAACGCCACGTGCTTCGGCCACCGCTGCAGCCAGACTGCCGAGGCGGTCGAGCCATTCCGACGGCGCCGCGACCACGCGGTGCGCAGCCGGGATCAGCGAGTCATCATTCGTCGCGTTCAGGAACGTGAGCTTCGCACCGCCCTTGGCGGCTTGACGCAGGCGTGCCGCGAACAGCGGATGATCGCGACGCAGGAACGAACCGACCACAAACGCCGTGTCGATATTCGTCAGGTCTGCGATCTTCACGCCAAGCCACGGCGCGCTATCCGACACCGGCGCCGAGAAGTCGCTCTGACGCAGACGGAAGTCGACGTTCGGCGACCCCACGCCTTCGGCGAATTGCTTCAGCAGATACAGTTCTTCGACTGTGCTATGCGGCGTAGCCAGCGCAGCGATCTGATTCGCGCCGTGATCGGCCGTAATGCCCTTGATACCCTTCGCCACGTATTCCAGCGCCGTCTGCCAGTCCGTCTCGATCCACTTGCCGCCCTGCTTCAACATGGGCTGCGTGAGACGTTCGTCGCTATTCAGCGCTTCGTACGAGAAGCGATCCTTGTCCGAGATCCAGCATTCGTTGATGGCTTCGTTTTCCATCGGCAGAACACGCATCACGCGGTTGTTCTTCACTTGCACGACCAGGTTCGCGCCGACGGAATCGTGCGGACTGATCGACTTGCGGCGCGACAACTCCCACGTACGGGCGCTGTAGCGGAACGGCTTGCTCGTCAACGCGCCGACCGGGCACAGGTCGATCATGTTGCCCGACAGTTCCGAGTCCACCGTCTTGCCGACGAACGACGTGATTTCCGAGTGCTCGCCACGGCCCAGCATGCCGAGTTCCATCACGCCGGCCACTTCCTGACCGAAACGGACACAACGCGTGCAATGGATGCAGCGCGTCATCTCTTCCATCGAGATCAGCGGTCCGACGTTCTTGTGGAACACCACGCGCTTTTCTTCGTTGTAGCGCGATTGGGACTTGCCGTAACCGACCGCTAGGTCTTGCAGCTGGCATTCGCCGCCCTGATCGCAGATCGGGCAATCGAGCGGGTGATTGATCAGCAGGAATTCCATCACGGACTGCTGCGCCTTAACGGCCTTGTCCGATTTCGTGCGCACGATCATGCCCGCCGACACCGGCGTGGCGCAGGCGGGAACCGCCTTTGGCATTTTTTCGACTTCGACCAGGCACATCCGGCAGTTTGCCGCGATCGACAGTTTCTTGTGATAGCAAAAGTGCGGAATGTATGTGTCTACCTTATGCGCAGCCTGGATCACCATGCTGCCTTCAGGCACTTCTACACTTTTGCCGTCGATTTCTAGTTCAACCATGATGGGGAATGGTCCTTGGCCTGATCACTGATCACGCGGTAAGCGCTTCGGACGTGTGCGCATGATGCGCGTGTCCGTCGACGAGACAATGTTTATGCTCGACGTGATATTCAAATTCGTCCCAGAAGTGCTTCAGCATGCCGCGCACCGGCATGGCCGCCGCGTCGCCGAGAGCACAGATGGTGCGACCCATGATGTTTTCTGCGACCGAGTTCAGCAGATCCAGGTCTTCCTTGCGCCCGAGTCCATGTTCAATACGATGGACCACGCGATACAGCCAGCCCGTACCTTCACGGCAAGGCGTGCATTGGCCGCACGACTCTTCGTAGTAGAAATAGGACAAGCGCAGCAGCGAGCGCACCATGCAGCGCGTTTCGTTCATCACGATCACGGCGCCCGAACCGAGCATGGAGCCGGCTTTCGCGATGGAGTCGTAGTCCATGTCGGTCTTCAACATGATGTCGCCCGGGATCACCGGTGCCGACGATCCACCCGGGATCACCGCTTTCACCGACTTGCCGCGCACGCCGCCAGCCAGATCGAGCAAGGTTTCGAACGACGTACCAAGCGGCACTTCAAAGTTGCCAGGGAAATTGACGTCGCCTGCAACCGAGAAAATCTTCGTGCCGCCGTTGTTCGGCTTGCCGATCTCGAGATATTTCTGCGGGCCGATAGCCAGCAGGAACGGCACGGCCGCGAAGGTTTCGGTGTTGTTGATGGTGGTCGGCTTGCCGTACACGCCGAAGCTCGCCGGGAACGGCGGCTTGAAGCGCGGCTGGCCTTTCTTGCCTTCCAGTGACTCGAGCAGCGCGGTTTCTTCGCCGCAGATATACGCGCCGTAACCATGGTGCGCATGCAGTTCGAACGAGAAGCCCGAACCCAGGATGTTCGCACCGAGGTAACCAGCCGCACGCGCTTCTTCAAGCGCCTGTTCGAAGATCCGGTAGACCTCGAAAATCTCGCCGTGAATATAGTTGTAGCCGACCGTGATGCCCATGGCATACGCGCCAATGGCCATGCCTTCGATCAGCGAATGCGGATTCCAGCGCAGGATGTCGCGGTCCTTGAACGTGCCCGGTTCGCCTTCGTCCGAGTTGCAGACGAGGTACTTCTGCCCCGGGAACTGACGCGGCATGAAGCTCCACTTGAGACCGGTCGGGAAACCCGCACCGCCGCGGCCGCGCAGGCCCGACGCCTTGACGTCGGCAATGACCTGCTCTTGGGGGATCTTTTCTTCGAGGATGCGACGCAGCTGGGCGTAACCGCCGCGCGCCACATAGTCTTCGAGGTGCCAGTTGTCGCCGTTAAGACCGGCGAGAATCAGGGGCTGGATGTGGCGGTCGTGAAGAGACGTCATTTCGATAGTTCCTCGAGGAGCGTGTCGATCCGCTCGCGACTCATGAAACTGCACATACGATGATTGTTCACGAGCAACACGGGTGCATCGCCGCACGCGCCGAAACATTCGCCTTCTTTCAAGGTGAATTTGCCGTCAGCGGTGGTTTCGCCAAAGCCGATGCCGAGCTTTTGCTTCAGGTATTCAGCAGCGCTTTCCGAACCGCCGTCCGGCCCGAGCTGGCACGGCAGGTTCGTACAGAGCGTGATCTTGTGTTTGCCGACCGGCGAGGTCTCGTACATGGTGTAGAACGTCGCCACTTCCTGCACGGCCACGGCGGGCATGCTGAGGTAGTCGGCCACGAACTGCATCAGTTCCGGCGATAGCCAGCCGTGCTCTTCCTGAGCCACGGTCAACGCCGACATCACCGCGGACTGTTTCTGGTCCACGGGATATTTCGCGATCGCGCGATCGATTTCTTTCAGGCCTTCAGCTGAGATCATTTCAGACACGACTCTTTCAGTTCCTACCGAACGAACACCCGCCGCGTTTTTCTTTTGCGGCAGACCTGGCGTCCTGCTGTTGTTGGTTCGCCGGCATGCTCAGCGCTACTGCGCGTGCTTGCCGGCGAGGTGCGGCGCAGATTCCTCGCGACTGCATGTCAGCGATCGATCTCACCGAACACGATGTCCTGCGTGCCAATGATGGTCACCGCGTCCGCAATCATGTGACCACGAGCCATTTCGTCAAGTGAAGCAAGATGTGCATAACCTGGCGCACGAATCTTCAGGCGATACGGCTTGTTCGCGCCGTCCGAGATCAGATAAATGCCGAATTCGCCCTTCGGGTGCTCGACCGCCGCATACGTCTCGCCTTCGGGAACGTGAAAACCTTCCGTGAAGAGCTTGAAGTGGTGAATCAGCTCTTCCATGTTGGTCTTCATGCCCACGCGCGAAGGCGGCGCAATCTTGTGATTGTCGACCATCACCGGGCCTGGATTCTTGCGAAGCCACTCAATACATTGTTTCGCGATGCGGGTGGACTGACGCATTTCTTCCACGCGCACGAGATAACGGTCGTAGCAGTCACCGTTCACGCCGACCGGAATGTCAAAGTCGAGCTGATCGTAGACTTCATACGGTTGCTTCTTGCGCAAATCCCATTCAATGCCCGAGCCGCGCAGCATCGCACCGGTCATGCCGAGCTGCAACGCGCGCTCAGGACTGACCACGCCGATACCCACCAGCCGCTGCTTCCAGATGCGGTTATCGGTCAGCAGCGTCTCGTACTCGTCAACGCACTTCGGAAAGCGGGTAAAGAAGTCGTCGATGAAATCGAGCAACGAACCTTGACGCGTTTCGTTCATCCGCGACAACGCTTTCGCATTGCGGATTTTCGACGCCTTGTATTGCGGCATTGCGTCAGGCAGATCGCGATACACGCCGCCCGGACGGTAGTACGCCGCGTGCATCCGTGCGCCGGATACCGCTTCGTACACGTCCATCAGATCTTCGCGTTCTCGGAACGCATACAAAAACACCGCCATTGCGCCGACGTCGAGCGCGTGCGAGCCGATCCACATCAGGTGGTTCAGCACGCGCGTAATTTCGTCGAACAGCACGCGGATGTATTTCGCGCGAACCGGAATGTCGATACCGAGCAGCTTCTCGATCGCCATCACGTAGCCGTGCTCGTTGACCATCATCGACACGTAGTCAAGACGGTCCATGTACGGCACGGACTGAATGAAGGTCTTCGATTCCGCGAGTTTTTCGGTCGCGCGGTGCAGCAGCCCGATATGCGGATCGGCGCGCTGAATCACTTCGCCGTCCAGTTCCAGCACGAGGCGCAGCACACCGTGCGCGGCCGGGTGCTGCGGGCCGAAATTGAGCGTGTAGTTCTTGATCTCTGCCATGGCGTTCTCTTAGTGTTTCAGACCGCCATAGCGGTCCTCGCGGATCACGCGCGGCGTGATTTCGCGCGGCTCGATCGTCACTGGCTGGTACACGACGCGCTTCTCTTCCGGGTCGTAACGCATTTCGACATAACCCGACACCGGGAAGTCCTTGCGGAACGGATGGCCGATAAAACCGTAGTCGGTGAGAATGCGGCGCAGGTCGGGGTGGCCTTCAAAGACGATACCGAACAGGTCGAATGCTTCCCGTTCGTACCAGTTCGCCGACGACCAGACGTCGACAGCCGAAGGCACGATCGGCACTTCGTCGTCCGGTGCGAACACGCGCACGCGCAGACGCCAGTTGTTCGCGATCGAAAGAAGATGGAGGACGGCCGCGAAACGCGGGCCTTCGTAGGCGCCGTCGCCGTACGTGGAGTAGTCCACGCCGCACAGGTCGACGAGTTGCTCGAAGCCGAGCGAACGGTCGTCGCGCAGCTTGAGCACTACATCAGCGTAGTTCGCTGCCTTGACAACAATGGTCAGTTGCCCGAGCGACTCGGTGATGCTTTGCAGGCGGTCGCCGAACGCCGCCTCGAGGTTCGCTTTCAGGGTCTCGAGTTTGCTTGCCATATTGGGGAGGCTCTGGCCTTGGTGACGCTTAATGGGACTTCAGGGACTTCAACAGCGCTACTGGCGTGCTTACGTGCGCCAGGACTTGGCGGCGCACTTGGCTGACGACAATTACTGACGAGCGATCGTGCTGGTGCGGCGAATTTTCGCCTGCAACTGGATCACGCCATACACCAGCGCCTCAGCCGTCGGCGGGCATCCGGGCACGTAGACGTCGACCGGCACGATCCGGTCACATCCGCGCACAACCGAATACGAATAGTGATAGTAACCACCGCCGTTGGCGCACGAACCCATGGAGATGACCCAGCGCGGCTCCGCCATCTGGTCGTAGACCTTGCGCAGCGCCGGCGCCATCTTGTTGCACAGCGTGCCGGCGACGATCATCACGTCCGACTGCCGCGGACTCGGACGAAACACCACGCCGAAACGGTCCAGATCGTAGCGGGCAGCGCCCGCGTGCATCATCTCGACCGCACAGCACGCCAGACCGAACGTCATGGGCCACAGTGAACCCGTGCGCGTCCAGTTGATCAGCTTGTCAGCCGTGGTGGTGACAAACCCTTCCTTCAAGACCCCTTCGATACTCATTTGCTTTCACTCCAGATGAGCAGCCAGCCATAGCCGCCCAGCAATCCGGTGATCTTCAACCCGCCCGATACTTCCTTACTCCCAGTCCAGCCCACCCTTTCTCCAGATGTAGGCGAAACCAAGCAGAAACTCGAGCAGAAAAACCATCATTGACAGGAAACCGGGCCAGCCGATGTCGCGCAGGGCAACGCCCCACGGAAACAGGAACGCGGTTTCGAGGTCGAAAATAATGAACAGAATAGCGACGAGATAGTAACGCACATCGAACTTCATACGGGCGTCTTCGAATGCTTCGAAGCCACACTCGTAAGGTGCGTTCTTTTCAGTGTCAGGCTTATTGGGACCGAGGATCTTACCGATGCTGACGAGCGCGATACCTAAACCGGTGCCCACGACAAGGAACAGCAAGACGGGATAATAGGCTGAGAGATTCACGACTATCCTCAAATCGGTTTGATCTGGTGTGCCGGCCGGGACGACTGCCCCACCGATTTTCAACTAAAGCCGAGAAACATGCACAAGAGATCTTGAGCAAATTCACTCGCCAGAAGTGACAATGCCAGCCGAAGCAATGCATGCGGCTGGCATTGGATAACTTTTGGTGCCGACGGCGAGACTCGAACTCGCACAGCTTTCGCCACTACCCCCTCAAGATAGCGTGTCTACCAATTTCACCACGTCGGCACTGTCTTGCAATCCGGAAAAACAACTTCTAATTGCCGGGAATCGCTTCAAGAACAAAATTATAACCGGGTTAACCAGTTTGTTCAACGCACAAAAAGCGCTCCAGGCGAAAAATTATTTCGGCACGTCCGAGCCAGGACCCGACGACGCGACCGGCGCCGAAGCCGCTGCCGGAACCGACCCGGCGACCGCCGGATGTGCCGCAGGCGCGGTTACCGCCGCCCCGCCCAGCAAGCCTGCGGAGGCCGCCGGCTTATAGCTGCCGAGGTACGTCAGCGCCAGTGTCGAGATGAAAAACACGGCGGCGAGGACCGCAGTTGTACGCGACAGGAAGTTGGCCGAACCGGTTGCGCCGAACAGGCTTCCCGACGCGCCGCTACCGAACGCCGCGCCCATGTCCGCACCCTTACCGTGCTGCAACAATACCAGCCCGATAACACCGAACGCCGACAACAACTGGACGACGATAATCAAAGTCTTTAAATACAGCATTCCGTTCACCCGACTCTTTAATGTTCACGTGACACTGTTGCGTCACGCTTTTGATGCTTACATCTTCGAAAGCTTAAACTCGGTTATTAAACCGAAACGTTTTGTGCCGCCTGGCAAATCGCAAGGAAATCGTTCGACTTCAGCGATGCGCCGCCAATCAATCCGCCATCAATGTCCTGCTGAGCGAATAATTCTTCCGCATTCTCCGGCTTGACACTGCCGCCGTACAAGACCGGCACGTCCGCCACTGCTGCACCCTTGCCGGCCAGTTGCGCGCGCAGGAATGCGTGAACCTGTTGCGCCTGCTCCGTCGTCGCGCTTTTTCCCGTGCCGATCGCCCAGACCGGCTCGTACGCCACGACGATCTTCGCCGCCTGGTGCTCGCTCAGCACCAGCAACACGGCTTCCAGTTGCGTGCCGACTACTTGCTCTGTCAAACCGTTGTCACGCTGCTCCAGCGTCTCGCCCACGCACACGATGGGCGTCAGCCCGGCTTCCAGCGCTCGCTGCGCCTTCACCGCGACCAGGTCCGAATGCTCGCCATGATAGGCGCGCCGCTCCGAGTGACCAACGATCGCGAATGTTGCATCAAAATCCGCTGCCATGCCTGCGGCGACTTCACCGGTATAAGCGCCCTGCGTGTGGGCCGAGACGTCCTGGACACCCCACGCGACCACCGATCCGCCCAGCAGCGCCTGCGCCTGCGCAAGATACGGCGCGGGCACGCAAACCGCGGTGCGCACGCCCTTCTGCAACGTCGCGGCGCCAGCGGCCACTGCCTGCATCAAGACCGCGTTCTCAGCCAGACGGCCGTGCATCTTCCAGTTTCCGACTACCAGTTTTGCGCGCTCGGCTTGTTCTTTCGGCATTTGTCTCGTCGTAGCAGCGAGGCTGCCGATCATTGAAATAGAAAAATGGAACTTTCGGACGCAACGCGCCAGCACAACATATGATTTTACTGTGCCCGGCGGAAATCGGTCAAACAACGCGGTCAAACAACGAAACCTGATCCGCCGGTCAATTCAGGTCCCGGACCGGCAATCAGGCAACCTGGCCCCAGTCCAGCATGATCTTGCCGATATGCGTACTGCCTTCCATCAATGCATGAGCGGCGGCGGCCTGATCGGCGGGGAAAACCTGATGAATGACAGGTTTGATCCGTCCGGCCTCGATCTCCGGCCATACGTGCGTCTTCAGTTGCACCGCGACCCTGCCCTTGAACGCGACCGAGCGCGGCCGCAGTGTGGAGCCGGTAATCACCAGGCGGCGACGCAGCACTTCGTTGAGGTTGATCTCGGCTTTCGAACCGCCCAGCGTTGCAATCACGACCACCCGGCCGCCGTCGGCCAGCGTCTTCAGCTCACGCGGAAGATAGTCGCCAGCGACCATGTCCAGGATCACGTCCACGCCGCGGTCGTTCGTCAGCGACTTCACCACATCGACGAAATCTTCCGTGTTGTAGTTGATCGCGCGTTCCGCGCCGAGCTTTTCGCACGCCTGGCACTTTTCGTCGCTCCCAGCCGTCACGAACACGCGATGCCCCAGCGCCTTTGCAATCTGGATGGCCGTCACGCCGATACCGCTCGACCCGCCCTGGATCAGCAGCGTTTCTTCCGCACCGTTCTCGCCCTTGCCCAGATGCGCACGCTCGAACACGTTGCTCCAGACCGTGAAGAACGTTTCCGGCAACGACGCCGCCTCAATATCCGTCAACCTCTGCGGCACCGGCAGGCATTGATCGAGCGGCGCGCACGCGTATTCAGCGTACCCACCGCCCGCGAGCAGCGCGCACACGCGATCCCCTGCTCTCAAACCGAACGGATTGTGCTTCGGATCGAAGTCGCCGCGCACGATCTCACCGGCCACTTCCAGCCCCGGCAGATCCGAGGCGCCCGGCGGCGGCGCATAACCGCCCTTGCGCTGGAACACGTCCGGGCGATTCACGCCCGACGCCGCGACCTTGATCAGCACTTCGCCGGCCTTCGGCTCCGGCATTGGACGCTCGCCCAGCTTCAATACGTCGGGCGAACCGAACTCGGTGATTTCGATGGCTTTCATCTGCTTATTCCCTTCAAGTCACACTCGCCTGACACCGATGCATAACCCCATGGCATTGCGGGCTCACTCAGCCGAAACCCGCAATAACATCGAATCATGTTTGAACCGTCACATTCAAAAACGGCCGGCGCGCGGGACTCACGCGCCGGCCATCCCGAACTTACCGCATTACTGCTGCGTCGGCTGGATCGGTTCGATAGGCGCGCCGCCTTCGTTCAGCAAAGCCTTCGCCGACAAACGAACACGACCCTTTTCGTCTGTCTGGATGACCTTGACCTTCACGATCTGGCCTTCCTTCAGGTAGTCGTTGATGTCCTTGATGCGCTCGTTCACGATTTCCGAGATGTGCAGCAGACCATCCTTACCCGGAAGAATATTCACGATCGCGCCGAAGTCCAGCAATTTGAGTACCGGGCCTTCGTAGACCTGACCCACTTCCACTTCGGCCGTGATGTTCTCGATGCGCTTCTTCGCTTCCGCCATGCCTTCGCTGCTCGTGCTCGCGATGGTCACCACGCCGTCGTCCGAAATGTCGATGGTCGTGTTGGTTTCTTCGGTCAACGCACGGATCACCGAACCGCCCTTGCCGATCACGTCGCGGATTTTCTCCGGATTGATCTTCATGGTGATCATGCGCGGCGCGTAGTCCGACAGGTTCGTGTTCGTACCCGGAACCGCGGTCGTCATCTTGCCCAGGATATGCATGCGGCCTTCCTTCGCCTGTGCGAGCGCGACCTGCATGATTTCCTTCGTGATGCCCTGGATCTTGATGTCCATCTGCAGTGCCGTCACGCCTTGCGCCGTGCCCGCCACCTTGAAGTCCATGTCGCCGAGGTGATCTTCGTCGCCCAGGATGTCGGTCAGCACCGCGAACTTGTTGCCTTCGAGGATCAGGCCCATCGCGATACCCGCGACGTGCGCTTTCATGGGAACACCAGCGTCCATCAACGCGAGACAGCCGCCGCAGACCGAAGCCATGGACGAAGAACCGTTCGATTCCGTGATTTCCGACACCACGCGGATGGAATAGCCGAATTCGTCGGCGCTCGGCAGGCAAGCCGCCAACGCGCGCTTGGCCAGCCGGCCATGACCGATTTCACGGCGCTTCGGCGAACCGACGCGACCCGTTTCGCCGGTCGCGAACGGAGGCATGTTGTAGTGAAGCATGAAGCGTTCGCGATACTCGCCTTCGAGCGCGTCGATGTTCTGTTCGTCGCCCTTCGTGCCCAGCGTCGCGATCACGAGCGCTTGCGTTTCGCCGCGCGTGAACAGAGCCGAACCGTGCGTACGCGGCAGCACGCCGGTACGGATTTCGATCGGACGGACGGTGCGGGTGTCGCGGCCGTCAATACGCGGTTCGCCGTTCAGGATCTGCGTACGGACGATCTTCGCTTCGATGTCGAACATCACATTGCCGATGGTCGCCTTGTCAGCCGGCGTTTCGCCCGCTGCAACCGCGTCTTCGGTCAACTTTGCGGTCGTTGCTGCGTAAACTTCCTTCAGCTTGGCGGTACGAGCTGATTTGTCGCGGATCTGGTACACGGCGTTCAGATCGGCTTGCGCCAGTTCCGACACGCGTGCGATCAGCGGTTCGTTCTTCGGTGCCGGCGCCCAATCCCACTCAGGCTTGCCACCTTCGGCGACGAGTTCGTGGATCGCGTCGATAGCGACCTGCATCTGGTCGTGACCAAACACCACGGCGCCGAGCATGACTTCTTCGGTCAGTTGCTGCGCTTCCGATTCCACCATCAACACCGCGCGTTCCGTACCGGCAACGATCAGGTCGAGCGCCGATTCCTTCATTTGCGGACGGGTCGGGTTCAACACGTATTCGTTGTTGATATAGGCCACGCGTGCTGCGCCCACCGGGCCGTTGAACGGCAGGCCGGAGATAGCCAGCGCTGCCGACGCGCCGATCAGCGCAGGGATGTCGGCAGGCACGTCGGGGTTCAACGACAGCACATGGATTACTACCTGCACTTCGTTATAAAAACCTTCCGGGAACAGCGGACGCAACGGACGGTCGATCAGGCGCGAAATCAACGTTTCGCCTTCCGACGGACGGCCTTCGCGACGGAAGAAACCACCCGGGATCTTGCCGGCTGCGTAGGTCTTTTCCAGATAGTCGACGGTCAGCGGGAAGAAATCCTGGCCCGGCTTTGCCGTCTTCGCGCCGACAACCGTCGCGAGCACCACGGTATCTTCCACATCGACGATCACGGCGCCGCTTGCCTGGCGCGCGATTTCACCTGTTTCCAGGCGAACGTTGTGTTGTCCCCACTTGAATTCCTTGACGATCTTTTTAAACATTCTCACTCCTTCTTCGTTATGCCTCGCGTGTTTCCTGACGTGTTGTCGTGGACGCCGGAGCATCCGGAGCCCGTGCACACGGTAAAGAAACGGCGAAGCCAAGCGATGACCGGAACCGCACGAAAGAGGGGTGTATGTCATTCCAACGCAACACGACACGCGATGCGCATGACGCGCTGGAATGACACAAAGCTCCGCCGTGAAGCCCGGCCTGTAGTCGAATCGGTTTCCGATCCGGGGTTGGCCTTAATGCAAGCCTTCGATATTTCCCGCCACTTTCCTTTCTACGCCCATGAAGAGCGCGCCGTTCAAAAACAAAATGCCTGTATCAGCAAACTGACACAGGCATTTCGTTGTGAACGCTAGCCGCTTACTTGCGCAGGCCCAGCTTCTCGATCAGCGAGCGATAACGGTCAGCGTCTTTGCCCTTGAGGTAATCGAGCAGCTTGCGACGGCGGCTCACCATGCGCAGCAGGCCGCGGCGGCTGTGGTGATCCTTCGTGTGAGCCTTGAAGTGAACGGTCAGTTCGTTGATACGGGTGGTCAGCAGTGCAACTTGCACTTCTGGCGATCCGGTGTCATTAGCGGCGCGCGCATATTCTGCGACAACGTCGGACTTCTTTGCATGAGCAGCAACTACGGTAGACATTTGATTTTCCTTTGAAACGGACAGGCGGTCACGGAAGAAAGGCCGTGCCGTGGGTTTTCTACGTTACTTGAATCAACCTCTGATTCGCTTGCCGGACGGGGTTCTGCAACCCTCCCCAAGTACGGCAAGTCGCGAATTATAGCACAGCGGTTTTCGTCGTCGACCCGGTTGGGGACGACGGACGAAATGATGCAATAGTCCTGCGCCCAGGACGTGTTGTTTTTACGGCGCGGGACGCTTCATCTGGCAGGTGGTGGGCATGGCGGTCTGGGCGGCCGGGATCTTTAACAGCGTTCGAAAGCCAAAACCGGACCCTTCGTTGTCAAAATGCACGCCCGGCGTGCCCACCTTGTCCATCTCCATCACATAAAGGGGCTGGATCAATTGATGATCGGCGGCACGCATTTCTGTTGTCTGGAATCCTTTGTCCAGCTTCATGCCTTCCAGTGCGCGGGCGACCGCGGCCGGGTCGGCGCTGTGCGCTTTCTCCATGGCCTGCGCCAGCATCTCGATCATGACCGGCATGCGCAGGAAGAGGTAATCGTCGGCCGCAGCAGGAAAACGGGTGCGAAAAGCCGCGTAGTAAGCATCCGACGCGCTGCCGCCTACATTCGGATGCCAGTCGGCCACCGCCACGACATGTTTTACGCCGGCGTCCCCCAGAGCGGCGGGCGCGCCCAGGCTGTTGCCGTAAAACGTATAGAAATGCGTGTCGAGCCCCTGTTCGCGGGCAGCTTTGACAAGCAGCGTCAGGTCATTGCCCCAGTTGCCGGTGATCACCGCGTCGGCGCCGCTTGCGCGGATCTTGGCCACGTACGGCGCGAAGTCCTTCACGCGCCCGGCGGGGATGAATTCATCGGCGACGATTGCGATGTCCGGGCGACGCTCCTTCAGCGCACGCTGGGCTTCATGGCTGACGTCGTGGCCAAAGCTGTAGTCCTGGTTGAACAAATAGACCTTCTTCACCGATTGATCGTGCTGGATGACATCGGCGAGCGCATTCATCCGCATGCCCGCGTGGGCATCGAAGCGAAAGTGCCAGAAACTGCAATCGGCGTTGGTGAGCGCGGGGTCGTCGGCGGAATAGTTGAGGAAAACCACGCGATGTTCCGGATCGCGGGAATTTTGCTTATTGATCGCGTCGATAAGCGCAGCCGCGACCGCCGAGCTGTTGCCCTGCATGACAAAGCCAATATCCTGGTCGATAGCCGCACGCAACTGGACGAGGCTGGCTTCGCTGCTGCCCTTGCCGTCGAGGACCACCAGCTGGAGCGGATGTTTGCCGTCGGGCAATGCAACACCGCCGTTCGCATTCACGCGCTCTACGCCAAAGCGAAGATTCCGTTCGACGGCCGCGCCGGCGTTGGCGAACGGACCGGACATGCCTTCGATCATCGCAATGCGAATGGGGGGCAAGCCGGGCGCGGCGTCCGCCGCACGCGCGGGAGCGACAAGCGCACTGACGACGCATGACGCCACCAGCAACAAACCGCTCAGGCGCTTGCCGGCATGCAATGCGCGGCCGAGAAGCCGGGACCGACGCGTCGGCAAGCACCGCTCACTTGCCCTGAGAGAAACCACGCGCCGCAAACCGGGGCCGAGGTCGAGACCCATACAGTCCATTACAGTCCATCCATGGATAAATGACAGCGAAGATGACAGCAAAGCGAATCGCGGATCATAGGACGTTCGCCATGCTGCATGCAACCGCCAGGGAAATGCGAATGGAAATGGAATAGCCGCCCGGCCCCGCACGTTCCATCTACATGCAACAAGCGCGTCCTGACGGCCGCGATCAAAACCGCGCGCCGACCCCGCATGTCAAAATAAGCGATGCGGTGCAAGACAGCAGAAAAACCCACGGCCGATCGTTGATACGGCGTGGATACGAATACGAAGGAGGCTTCGATGTTGAGCAAGGCAATACGAAAACCCGCGGCGGCAATGGCACTCGCCCTTCTGCTCACGGCGTGCGCACAGCCGTGGCAGAACTACCAGGCAGGCGCGGACTCGTCCACCATCACGGCAAAGCTGGGACCGCCCAGGGAGGTCTATGACTTGCCGAACGGCGGCAAGCGCCTGATGTGGCCGACCCAGCCACTGGGCGAAGTGACCACGGCGGCGGATATCGATGCATCGGGAAAGATCGTGAGCGTGCGCCAGGTCCTCGATGAAAACGAGTTCTTCAAAGCCCAGGTCGGCACCTGGACACGCAAGGACGTGCTGATCAACTTCGGGCGTCCGGTGGAGACGTCCTACTTCCCGTTGATGAAACGCGAGGTGTGGACCTACCGGTACATGGAAGCAAACGTCTGGTACATGATGTACAGCTTTTACTTCGACGATCAGGGCACGCTGCGCCTGACACAAAAAACGCCCGACCCGCTTCACGATCCCGATCAACGGAATTTCTTCTGATTTCGCCTTTCGCCTGATTTCACCTGATCAAGCACCGAAGAAATTTTTTGTCGACGAAAAAAAATGCCGCTCGAAAAATGCGGCATTTTTTTATGACTGGACTGCCCGGATCTTTTAATAGAAAGTTATTCGTAAGGTTTCTCGCGGCGCCGCGATGACGCCGGAAATACATTCCCGGCGATAATTTGGCCGTTGCAGTGTTGTGCCTCTCGTTACGCTTTTGGAGCTGATACCCATGAATCGACCCAAACGCATGCTGGTTGAAAACGTCGGCTGGGCGGCTGAAATTGCCGCCAGCGACCCGGATTTCTTCGAAACCCTGGCCCAGGGCCAAAGTCCGACGGTGCTCTGGCTTGGGTGCTCGGACAGCCGCGTGCCGGCCGAAACCATCACGCACTCGAAGCCCGGAGATTTATTCGTCCATCGCAACATCGCGAACCTCTTTTCACCCGACGACGACAACACCATGAGCGTCCTCGAATACGCGGTGAGCGTGCTGAAAGTGGACGACGTGATCGTGTGCGGTCACTACGGCTGCGGCGGCGTGCGAGCGTCGTTGCTGCCGTTGTCCGACGCCCTGCCCCACGTGAACCGGCGCATTGCCCCGCTGTGTGCGCTGGCGCGTGAGCACAGCGGCGAACTCGACGCGATCGGCGCGTTGGATTCACGCATCGACCGGCTGGCGGAACTGAGCGTGCTTCAACAAGTGCGTGCGCTACGCGACACACCCATCGTGCGTGATGCCGAACGCCCGCCGCGCGTTCACGGCTGGATCTTCGGTCTGCGCGATGGCCGTATCAAGGTGCTTTCGTCCGGAGATCCCGCCGATGCCGATACCGGGGGCGAGCCCGCCACTCCATCAATTGTGGCGGCGGGAATAGTAAAACCCGCAAAACCGGCAGAACCCGTGCCGGCGCCTAGCGCAGTCCAGCGCGTGATCGAAAGCTCCCGCAACTAGCCGTTCAATCCCACGTTTCAACCCTTCACCGTGCGATGCCTCCCGGGCATCGCATGGACTAACTCACGCCCGAAAAAGCCCATGACCCTACGTGAAACGTTTGCAACTTTCCCGCGTGATCTGTTCGCGGGCACTGTCGTCTTCCTTGTCGCCATGCCGCTATGCCTCGGCATCGCCAACGCGTCCGGCGTCGAGCCGTTTGCCGGCTTGCTGTCCGGCATTATCGGCGGGCTGGTCGTCGCGCTGCTGAGCGGCTCGCACCTGAGCGTAAGCGGACCGGCGGCCGGACTGGTCGTCATCGTTGTAGACGGCATTGTCAAGCTCGGGAGTTTTTCAACCTTCCTGATGGCGGTCATGCTCGCAGGCGTGATCCAGTTCGGCTTCGGCATGCTGAAGGCCGGGCGCTTCGCCGCTTATGTACCCTCATCGGTCATCAAGGGCATGCTCGCGGCTATCGGCTTGTTGCTGATCATCAAGCAGATACCGCTTGCGGCCGGTTTTGCCAACGGCGGCGCTCATGTTGCCGCGCAAACCCCGGGCACGTTCGATACGCCGTTCGGCGCGATGTCGCTCGCCGCGTGCGCCGTCGCCGTGCTCTCGCTCGCCATACTGGCGGCCTGGGAAACGAAAGCGATGCGCCGCTTTACGCTGGTGCGCGCGTTGCCCGCGCCGCTGGCGGTGGTTTTGCTCGGCATTGCGATCACGCTGGCGCTGGACTTTGCCGCGCCAGGCTTCGCGCCGCCGGCGGAGCATCGCGTGTTGCTGCCGTCGCTCGCTTCGCTTGCTGCATTGAACGCCGCGTTCGACTGGCCTGACTTCGGACAACTCATCAATCCCGATGTCTGGCGCCTCGCGATGACGCTTGCCATCGTCGCAAGCCTGGAGACCTTGCTGAGCCTCGAAGCCGTTGAGCAGATCGACCCGAAGAAGCGTTCTGCTCACCCGGATCGGGAACTCAAGGCGCAGGGTATCGGCAACATGATGGCGGGCGCGATCGGCGCGTTGCCGATTACCTCGGTCATTGTCCGTAGCTCCGCCAATGTCCACGCGGGTGCGCAGAGCCGCTGGTCTGCCGTCGTGCATGGGGCCCTGCTGCTCGCGAGTGTGTTCGCGCTGACCGCCGTGATCAATCTGATTCCACTCGCCTGTCTCGCCGCCATCCTGATTTTTACCGGACTTAAGCTGGCGAAACCTTCGTTGTTCGCGGCGGTTGCGAAGCAGGGATTCGAGCGCTTTGCGCCGTTCATCGTGACGATTGTGGGCGTGCTCACGACCGATCTGCTGATCGGCATCCTGCTGGGTATTGCGTGCAGTATCGGGCTCGCGATTCACGCGAATCTGCAACGGCCGATCACCATCGCGCAGCATGGCGACCACTTCCTGCTGTCGTTTCGCAAGGACGTCTCGTTTCTCGGCAAGGTGTCGCTCAAGCATCACCTGAGGCAAATTCCGGACAACGCGACGGTAATCGTGGACGCAAGCCGTGCCGATTTCGTCGATCCGGACGTGCGCGAACTAATCGATAAATTCATCGTCGATGCGCCCGAACGCGGCATTCATGTGGAATGCCGCCAGCTTGAGCGCGTGGCGCGGGAACGGCCGGGTTTGCAGCAACATTTGGCGTTCTTCAGACGGGCGTCCATCAAGTGAAAGTGCCATGAAAAACGGCCCTCGCTTGTGGCGAGAGCCGTTTTTAAACCGATGAAGCGCCAGGTACGCGCTTCATCAATCGAATCAATTCGAAAGCTGCGGATTCAGCTTCTCGACCTTCGAATGCAGCTTGTTGAGCGCCGCAAGATAGGCCTTCGCCGACGCCGCCACAATGTCCGGATCCGTGCCCACGCCGTTCACAATCCGGCCGCTCTTCGACAGGCGCACGGTCACTTCGCCCTGAGCCTGCGTACCGGTGGTAATCGCGTTCACCGAATACAGCACCAGTTCGGCGCCGCTCGTCACCTTCGATTCGATCGCGTGCAGCGTGGCATCGACCGGGCCATTGCCACGCGATTCACCCTGCACTTCAATACCGTCGACGGCAAACACCACGCGTGCATGCGGCTGCTCGCCCGTTTCCGAGTGCTGAGCCAGCGAGACGAAGCGGAACGTTTCCTTGGCCTGCATTTCCGCTGATTCTTCGGAGACGATCGCCATGATGTCTTCATCGAAGATCTCGGATTTACGATCGGCGAGTTCCTTGAAACGTACGAACGCGGCGTTCACATCCGTTTCCGATTCCAGCGTCACGCCCAGATCTTCCAGGCGTTGCTTGAACGCATTGCGGCCGGACAACTTGCCGAGCACGATCTTGTTGGTCGACCAGCCCACGTCTTCGGCGCGCATGATTTCGTAGGTATCGCGCGCCTTGAGCACGCCATCCTGGTGAATGCCGGACGCATGCGCAAACGCGTTCGCACCGACAACAGCCTTGTTGGGCTGCACGACAAAACCGGTGATCTGCGAGACGAGCTTCGAGGTCGGCACGATATGCGTTGTATCGATACCCAGTTCCAGCCCGTAGTAATCCTTGCGCGTTTTCATCGCCATCACGACTTCTTCCAGCGCCGTGTTACCCGCGCGCTCGCCCAGGCCGTTGATGGTGCATTCAATCTGACGCGCGCCACCGATATGCACGCCGGCCAGCGAATTAGCCACCGCCATGCCGAGGTCATCGTGACAATGCACGGACCAGACCGCCTTGTCCGAATTCGGCACCCGTTCGCGGATAGTCTTGATCAGGTTGCCGTAGCCTTCCGGCACGGCGTAGCCGACGGTATCGGGGATATTGATAATGGTCGCGCCTTCGGCAATCACCGCTTCCAGCACCCGGCACAGGAAATCGAGATCCGAACGGCTGCCGTCTTCCGGCGAAAATTCAACGTCGTCGGTGAACTTGCGCGCGAAACGCACGGCGAGACGCGCCTGTTCGTAGACCTGATCCGCGCTCATGCGCAGCTTCTTTTCCATATGCAGCGCCGACGTGGCAATGAACGTATGGATGCGGAAGTGATCGGCGGGCTTCAGGGCGTCGGCGGCACGCTGGATGTCTTTATCGTTGGCGCGGGCGAGCGAGCAGATCGTGCTGTCCTTGACCAGGCCGGCAATGGTGTGGATCGCGTCAAAATCGCCGTTCGAGCTGGCAGCGAAGCCTGCTTCGATCACATCGACCTTCATCCGCTCGAGCGCCTTCGCGATCCGGATCTTCTCTTCCTTTGTCATCGACGCGCCGGGGGATTGCTCGCCATCGCGCAAGGTCGTGTCGAAAATGATCAGTTTGTCTGCCATGTCGGGCTCCAGTGGGGAGTTTCAGAGTTTTGAAAACGGTGGGGAAAAACAATACGGAATCCGGGTGTTCGCGCCACCGCTGGCGTCGAAAACCACGAACGAGCAGACGGGAGGCGGGAAGCTTAGCGCGGCAGGCGCGCTAGTAGCGGTAGCGCGCGTAGCGGCGCACCAGCTAGGAAAGACGAGAGGGGATGGGTGAAAAAAATCATTTGCAGACTATAACGAGATTTTTGAGAGCGTGCAATTGGGCTTTCCGATCGATCCGATTGATGTCATCCGCCGGGTTTGGGGCCATAAGACGCCCAAAAGCAAACGGCGCGCACCGGGTTCAAGCCAATGCGCGCTGTGCTTTCAATGCGGTTTTTCAGACGACCTGGCCGGATTCGGCCGGCCGCGCATGGCCATGTACCCCCACCACGCGTAACCGGAGAAACCGTACAACACGAACAAGCCGAACAACATCAAAGGCGGATCCGACGATACCAGCACGAACGCCACCACCACCAGCAACACGCCGGCGAACGGAACGCGGAACCGCACGTCGAGCGCCTTGCCACTGTAGAACGGTGCGTTTGACACCATGGTGACACCGGCATAGATGGTCAGCGCGAACGCCACCCACGGCAGCCAGACCAGCTTCAGCGGCACGCGGTTGTCCGTGGCGAGCCACACGAAACCAGCGATCAACGCCGCCGCGGCAGGGCTCGGCAGGCCCTGGAAATAGCGTTTGTCCACTACGCCTACATTCGTATTGAAGCGCGCGAGACGCAATGCCGCACCCGAGCAATAGACGAATGCCGCGAGCCAGCCCCAGCGACCCAAGTCCTTCAGGATCCACTCGTACATCACCAGCGCCGGGGCGACACCAAACGAGACCATGTCGGAAAGGCTGTCGAACTGCTCGCCGAACGCGCTCTGCGTATGCGTCATGCGCGCGACACGGCCATCCATGCCGTCCAGCACCATTGCCACGAAGATTGCTATGGCCGCGATCTCAAAGCGCACGTTCATGGCCTGCACGACGGCGAAAAAGCCGCAGAACAACGCGGCCGTGGTGAACGCGTTGGGCAGCAAATAAATGCCGCGCTTCCTCAAAAACTGTTGCCGCTTCGCACGCCGAGTTTCCAGCACGCCGATGTCCTGCGCCGCCTTGTTGCGGCGAAAAGCCCGCGGGGGTGTTGTCGTGCTTCGCGTCCGGCGCGGTTTGAGTGCCGCCATCGAGTCCTCCGTTGTGCAGCCTGGTTTTACCGCTCTACTTGTGCCGATTCTCCGGCTGATTACTCTGCGAACTCGGCAAGGATGGTGGACGAGGCCGACACTTTCTCGCCAATAGCCACCCGCGGACGGCTGCCCACCGGCAAATACACATCGACCCGCGATCCGAAGCGGATGAAACCATAACGCTGGCCCCGGTTAAGCGGCTCGCCCACGTGGACATAGCACAGGATGCGCCGCGCAATCAGTCCGGCGATCTGCACCGAGGTCACCGTATGCCCCGCAGCGGTCTGGATCACGATCGCATTACGTTCGTTCTCGGTCGAAGCCTTGTCAACGGCGGCGTTGAGATACGAACCCGGAAAGTACTCGACCTTGCTGATGGCGCCATCTACCGGCGAACGCTGCGAATGGACATTGAACACGTTCATGAACACGCTGATCTTCAGCGCTTCGCGGCCCGCGTAGGGATCGTGAGCGGTTTCCACCGCGACAATACGACCGTCGGCCGGACACAACACGGCGTTCGCCTGAACGGGAATCGGCCGGGCCGGGTCACGGAAAAACTGGACGACGAAGATCGTCAGTAGCCAGAACGGCCAGGCAAAACCAAAGCCGCCGATGGCCTGGATCAACACGGCAATGACAGCCGCAATGGCAATAAACGGCCAGCCTTCACGCGCGATGATCGGATGTGGATAGTTCATGAACGAGTTCTATGTTTTTAGTAAAACCGTAGGATAGCAAAAGCCGTCCGGCGCCAAGCGACACCGGACGGCTTGCGGTCTTCACTAGGACCGGCGCACATGGCCGGTCGTTCAGCTTCTTTAGTTCTGAGGCTGCTTAGTTCTTCGACTGATCAACCAGCTTGTTTGCCGCAATCCACGGCATCATCGCACGCAGCTTGGCACCGACCGTTTCGATCTGGTGCTCAGCCGTCAGGCGGCGACGCGATTGCAGCGTCGGCGCGCCGGCCTTGTTTTCGATGATGAAGCTCTTTGCGTACTCGCCGGTCTGGATGTCCGTCAGCACTTGCTTCATTGCCTTCTTCGTTTCAGCCGTCACGATCTTCGGACCCGTCACATATTCGCCGTATTCGGCGTTGTTCGAGATCGAGTAGTTCATGTTGGCGATACCGCCTTCATAGATCAGGTCGACGATCAGCTTCAGTTCGTGCAGGCATTCGAAGTAAGCCATTTCCGGCGCGTAGCCTGCTTCCACCAGCGTTTCGAAGCCGGCCTTGATCAGGTCGACCGTACCGCCGCACAGCACAGCTTGCTCGCCGAACAAGTCAGTTTCCGTTTCTTCGCGGAAGTTCGTTTCGATAATGCCGGCACGGCCGCCGCCGTTAGCCACCGCATACGACAAAGCCACGTCGCGTGCCGAGCCCGACTTGTCCTGCGCCACTGCGATCAGGTGGGGAACGCCGCCGCCCTGGGCGTACGTGCCACGCACCGTGTGACCCGGCGCCTTCGGGGCGATCATGATCACGTCGAGGTCGGCACGCGGGATGACCTGGCCGTAGTGCACGTTGAAACCGTGCGCGAATGCCAGCGCAGCGCCTTCCTTGGCGTTGTCGTGCACTTCGTTCTTGTAGACTTCGGCGATCTGCTCGTCCGGCAGCAGCATCATGACCACGTCAGCGCCCTTTACGGCTTCGGCCACTTCCTTGACCTTCAGTCCGGCCTTTTCAGCCTTGCTCCACGATGCGCCATTCTTGCGCAGGCCGACCGTCACGTTCACACCGCTGTCCTTCAGGTTCAGCGCGTGTGCATGGCCTTGCGAGCCATAGCCGATGATCGTGACTTGCTTGCCCTTGATGAGGGAGAGATCGGCGTCTTTGTCGTAGAAAACTTTCATGGTGGTTCCTTTGCTTGAATTTAATTTGTGAAATTGGGTGCGAAATAACGTTCAACGTTCGCGTTGTTCAGCCGCTCTCAGACCTTCAGGATCCGCTCGCCCCGGCCAATGCCGGAACTGCCTGTACGCACGGTCTCGAGAATCGCCGTTGCGTCCAGCCCCTGAATAAATGCGTCAAGCTTGTCGCTCGCGCCCGTCAGTTCCATCGTGTAGCTTTTTTCGGTGACGTCGATAATGCGGCCGCGGAAGATGTCCGCCATCCGTTTCATCTCTTCCCGTTCCTTACCGACCGCTCTCACCTTGATCAGCATCAGCTCGCGCTCGATGTGGGCGCCCTCTGTCAGGTCGACCACTTTCACCACCTCGATCAGGCGGTTCAGGTGCTTTGTGATCTGTTCGATCACGTCATCCGAGCCAATGGAAACGATGGTCAGCCGCGACAGCGAACTGTCTTCGGTCGGCGCCACCGTCAAGGTTTCAATGTTGTAGCCGCGTGCGGAAAAGAGGCCGACGACGCGCGATAACGCGCCCGGTTCGTTTTCCAGCAGCACGGAAATAATATGTCTCATGATTCACGTTCCTGATTTATCCAGTGAATAAGCGTGTTCCCGCAAAACTCACGCGCCACGATCGTCTTTTGTGGAGACGGGCGCGCGTGAGCCGCGCTAGGGAAAACAGCCGTTATAGATCTTCCGATCCGAGCAGCATTTCCGTGATGCCCTTGCCTGCCTGGACCATCGGAAATACGTTTTCGGTGGGATCTGTCTGGAAGTCGAGGAACACCGTGCGATCCTTCAGGCGCAGTGCTTCCTTCAGCGCCGGTTCAACATCACGCGTGTGTTCGATACGCATGCCCACGTGGCCATAAGCCTCAGCCAGCTTCACGAAGTCAGGCAGCGCGTCCATATACGAACTGGAATAGCGCTTCTTGTATTCGATCTGCTGCCACTGGCGAACCATGCCGAGATAGCGGTTGTTGAGCGAAATGATCTTGATCGGCGTGTTGTACTGCTTGCACGTCGACAATTCCTGGATGCACATCTGGATCGAGCCTTCGCCCGTGATGCACAGCACCTCGTCGTCCGGGTGCGCCATCTTCACGCCCATGGCCGCCGGCAGGCCGAAGCCCATGGTGCCGAGACCACCCGAATTGATCCATCGACGCGGCTTGTTGAAGCGGTAGAACTGCGCCGCCCACATTTGATGCTGGCCAACATCCGAACAGACGAACGCTTCGCCGTCGGTCAGTTCCCATGCCTTTTCGACCACGTATTGCGGCTTGATGATCTGGCTTTCGCGGTCGAACTTGAGGCAGTCCTTCGAGCGCCACGCTTCAATGTCCTTCCACCAGTCGGCCAGCGCCACGGTGTCCGGACCGTGTTCGGCCGTCTGCAGCTGTTCGATCAACTCCTTCAGCACTTCCTTCACGTCGCCGACAATGGGGATATCGACTTTCACGCGCTTGGAAATGGACGACGGATCGATGTCGATGTGAATGATCTTCTTCGCATGCGACGCGAAATGCTCCGGATCGCCGATCACACGGTCGTCGAAACGCGCGCCGATCGCGATCAGCACGTCGCAGTGCTGCATGGCCATGTTGGCTTCGTACGTGCCGTGCATGCCGAGCATGCCGAGGAATTTCTTGTTGTCCGCGCGATAACCGCCCAGGCCCATCAGCGTGTTCGTCACCGGATAACCGAGCAGGTCGGCGAACTGGTTCAACTCACGCGCCGCATTCGCCAAAATGATGCCGCCGCCCGTATAAATGTACGGACGCTTCGCCGAGAGCAGCAACTGCACGGCCTTGCGGATCTGGCCGGAATGGCCTTTGGTCACCGGATTGTACGAACGCAGCGACACCGACTTGAGCGGTTCGTACTTGCACGGCGTCTTCGACACGTCTTTCGGAATGTCGATCAGCACCGGGCCGGGACGTCCCGTACGGGCGATATAAAACGCTTTCTTGACGGTCGCGGCGAGGTCGCGCACGTCTTTGACGAGGAAATTGTGTTTGACGCAGGGACGCGTGATGCCGACCGTGTCGCACTCCTGGAACGCATCCTGGCCGATTGCCGCGGTGGGAACCTGGCCGCTGATAATGACGAGCGGGATGGAATCCATGTAGGCGGTGGCAATACCGGTCACCGCATTGGTGACGCCGGGGCCGGAGG
Organism: Caballeronia udeis; assembly: GCF_001544555.2. Lineage (GTDB taxonomy): Bacteria > Pseudomonadota > Gammaproteobacteria > Burkholderiales > Burkholderiaceae > Caballeronia > Caballeronia udeis. The sequence continues at coordinate 53,755 of NZ_FCOK02000009.1, forward strand.
TCACGAGGCACACGCCGACATTACCCGTGGAGCGCGCGTAGGCGTCGGCGGCATGAACCGCGGCCTGTTCGTGGCGCACGAGAATGTGCTGGATCTCGTCCTGCTTGTACAACTCGTCGTAGATATAGAGTACCGAGCCGCCGGGATAGCCCCAAATGAACTCGACTTTTTCGTCAGCGAGCGCGCGCATGAGCACGGTGCCGCCAATGGATTCAGCTTCGAGGGAGGGAGTCGTATCCGACGTGGAGAATTCCGCGCTGGGCATATTCATACATTCACCTTTCGAATTTTCGGCAAAAAATTGATTGGGTGCTCTCTGCCGGGCTTATGGCTCGGGTTCAAGCGGCGCGTCTAAATGGGAAGCGGGCTTCTTGGGCTCGCCTCAAAGAGACAGTTCACTTTATGATGCGAGTCGGAAACGATAGCCCGAGGCCATAAAGCTCGTCAAGCAAAAATTGCACAATATCCCCCTGAAGCACGCCGAAATCGCGCTCTAAAGGCTCGGATTTATCCGAAATACTGAAGAAAACTCCGTGTTTCAGCCTGTAACAGCGGCGCATTTCCTCGCTGTTCACTCAAAAGTTTGCTAGCATCCGCAGGTTTTAAACCTCTCACCAACCCTTATCGACGCACGCTCGTTGCGCCGGGCCTCACGGATGGCATCAGACAAGGAACTCGCCGATTTTCTGGCGGGCGTCGAAAGACGCGCGTTTAAGCAGACGGTGTACACCGTACGCGACGACGATGCGGCGCTCGACATCGTTCAGGATGCGATGATCAAGCTCGCCGAAAAATACGGCGACCGGCCTCAGCCCGAGTTGCCCCTTTTGTTTCAGCGTATCCTGCAAAATGCAACGCACGACTACTTTCGCCGGCAGAAAGTCCGAAATACGTGGGTAAGCCTGTTTTCCTCGTTCGGCAACGCTGACGACGACGAATTCGACCCTCTCGAGACCTTCGAATCACAGGACGGCACGGTCGGTGCGGAAAGCAGCGAAAGCCGGCTCGAGCGTGAACAGGTGCTCAACCTGATCGACGCGGAGATCCAGAAACTACCAGCACGTCAACGGGAAGCGTTTCTCATGCGTTACTGGGAGGATATGGACGTCGCCGAAACCGCCGCTGCAATGGGCTGCTCCGAAGGCAGCGTAAAAACACATTGCTCGCGGGCCACGCACGCGCTGGCACATGCGCTGAAGGCGAAAGGAATCACGCTATGAGCAACGCTCTCGATCACAAGGAAACCGAGTTCGCGCTGAAGGTACGCCGCGCGCTCGACGAAAACATCAATTCGCTGCCCGCCGCCTCGCTCGACAAGCTGGCGGCGGCTCGCCGGACGGCGATCGCACGCAAGAAACCGGAAAAGGTCGCCGTCGCGGCACCGGTTTTCGCGCCTTCGCTCGCCGGCGCGGGTGCGGCCGGCTCCCTGGGCGCCGCCGGGTCTGGTCACGCGGGTAAACGCGGCCGCTTCTCGCGCCTCGCGCTGGCGTGGCCGCTGCTCGCACTTGTGGTCGGATTGGCCGGCATCGCTTATTGGGAGGACCAGCAGCGCACCGCGGAACTCGCCGATATCGACGCGGCCATGCTCAGCGACAATCTCCCGCTCGACGCCTATCTCGACCACGGTTTCAACGCGTACCTGACGCGCAATCATTAAGACTGCAGGAGTCATCGGGTGAGTTACAAGCGCGGCCTCGCGATTGTCTTTGGATGCGCAATTGCGGGACTTGTCGCGTTTGCCGCCACCTATCCGCGTTTTTACTCGTCCGCTTCGGCGGTACCCGCTGCTGCCGCCCCGCTCGGGGCGAGCACGGGAGAAGTCCTGTCTCCGCTTTCTTCGCTCGCCTCCCCGCCAAGCCCCATGGCCTGGGCCCGGCTCACCGACGCTCAACGTGTCGCGCTGGCGCCGTTTGCCTCGGAATGGGATCAGTTCAGCGAGGAACGTAAGCGCAATTGGATCAAGATAGCGTCGCGATACAAGAAGATGTCGCCCGATGCGCAAAAACGCCTTCATGAACGCATGACCGAATGGATCCGCATGACCCCGGATCAGCGTAAGGTGGCCCGCGAAAACTATCAGGTCTCAAAGTCCGTCCCCGTTGAGAAGCGGGAACGCGCCTGGGACGCGTATCAAAAACTCCCGGAAGATCAGAAGAAAAAGCTCGCCGCCACCGAGCGCCCTCGCCGCCCGACCGTTGTCAGCGCGCCGCCTTCCGGCAAAACCGAAGTCAAGGATATCGACCGGCTGATGACCGACCGGGAACATGCGCGTGCTTCCGAAGCGGCTGGTGAAATCGGGGCATCGGCTTCTGCTGGCGCGCCTGCCGCGCCCGCCATCCCAAGTGCCGCCAGCTTTGTGCCGGCCACGCCGATTCCCGTTTCGCCGCAGCAGGCGCCGTCCGTTTTCAACGGGTCATAGCCAAACCGTGAGCGCCTCCCCTTTGGAATCTGTCGAGTCTTCCGGATTGACCGCGCCCCGGCTGCGTCGCCGGCTGGCTACGATGCTCTACGAAGGCGTGATCCTGTTCGGGATCGTTTTTATCGCCGGGTATTTGTTCAGTACGCTCACCCAGCAACGCAACGGGCTCACCCACCATAATATTTTGATGGCATGGATCGGGTTCGTGCTTGCGGCTTATTTCGTCTACTTCTGGACGCATGGCGGGCAAACCCTGCCCATGAAAACCTGGCGCCTGAAAGTAGTCGATGCGCATGGAGCGCCGGTTTCGACTGCACGCGCCATCGCGCGCTATGTGTTTGCGTGGTTGTGGTTCTTGCCGCCGCTGGCGCTGCACCCGCTGCTCAAGCTTTCCGTTCCGACCACGCTTGTGGTGACCGCCGTATGGATCGTGCTCTGGGGCGCCGCGGTCTGGCTCGACCCGGCGCGACAGTTTCTGCATGACCGGCTGGCCGGAACGCGGATCGTGAGCGCGGTACCACCGGCGGCTTAGGCCGGCGTTCTCCGGCTTACTTCAGGTCAACGCCGCCGCTCATGGCAGCGGCACAGGAATACCTCAGGCATCTGAATCGTCATGCTGGTCGCCGGACCACTCCCCGATACTCTCCCCGGGTTTAAATCAGCCACGCCGGATCTTCCTTCAGCGCCATATGCAGGTTGTCATTGAAGTGATGAATCCGATAGCCCAATCCGCCAAACATAGTCTGCAATGATCGTCGCGTGTAAAGCGTGATATGGCCGTTGCGAGGCGCGATGTACCAGTTGTCCATTCCCCGTGGCAACACGTGATCGATCGTCAACGTCGAAAACAAAAACACTCCGCGCTCGTCCAGCAACTCAAGCGCTTCCTGAACCGTCGCCAACGGTTCGGGCGTGTGCTCCAGGACCTCGAATGCGCTGATGAAATCGAATGTGCCGAACGGCGCTACGCCCTCTTCATCCATCGGGTCCCAGCTGTGTCCGTCCGCCCCGCCCTCGCGCAATAACGACGTGAGCGTGCCATTGCCCCCGCCATAGTCGAGACATCTCAACGCGTGACCTTTCTTGATGAAATCGAGAATGAAAGCAGCATTGCCGGCAGGCCGTGAATCAATGTAGTCAGGGTCGACCAGCACGTAGTCATCGTTATAAATGTGTTGCAGATACTCGGCTTTGCTCCAGTGGTCGAACGCGCGGGTAAAGATGAGGCCGCAGGCATCGCATCGGTGGTAATAGACCGGCACACCGGTGAGCGGCAGGTAGCGTCCACGACGCTCTTCGCAACTCTTGTTGAAGTCGGTGACGCCGTAGAGAGGCGCCGGTTCGTTGCATATTTTGCACATCGACATTCGAATGACAGGCCCTATTGTTCCACTATCTGTTTGCATAGGATTCCAATGTAAATACGAAGTATAGGCGATGCCAACACGACAAGCGGCCCGTACGAGTTCACCAGGCAACGTACTTTTTCGGCGATGGAGCACGTCCGGGCAAGAGCGATCCATGCATGATCGACTTACCTCGGAGGAGATGATCGCGGGTCGCCCGGCCGTGGCTTCGCTGTGCACAAGTATGTTGGTCCATACCAACCTCGACCTGCGACGCGCAACACGTCCGATCCCGCACAAGATAGCGGCTCGTGAGCCTCGCGTGATCTCATCGCATGCGAGTGTCGGTGAGGCTCATTGCATCGGCTTTGGATGCGTTCCGAAAACTGCATCGAAGGTGCCGCCATGCCCCCGGTTTTCTCGTTCTTCGCACCCGCTGTACCCGTATAGCAACACTTAGTAATAAGAAGTTTTCGTGACTGTCATGGCTCCGTCACGTGCGCATGGCGCAATGGCCCCACTGCAACCCGTTGCGCGTGCCCATGGCTACCAAATCGTCTGCGAGTCACCTCCTAGGCACTACCCTCCGCGACGCCGAAGCCATCGCGTTTCGCACCGACGTCGCGCCACCCCCTCCTCCCGGCTCCGCCGGCGCCGGCCACGCTCCCCAGACGATTTCCGAGCCGCCCTCCCGCTCCGACGACGGCCCCGCCGATCATCGCTACCGCACCATCTGGCTGTCCGATATCCATCTCGGCTCCGGGGGCTGCCAGGCGCGCTATCTCCTCGATTTTCTCCGCCACAACGATTCCGAGTACCTGTACCTGGTCGGCGACATCATCGACGGATGGCAACTGCGCAAAGGCTGGTTCTGGCCGCAAGCGCACAACGACGTGATCCAGAAAGTGCTGCGCAAAGCCCGCAAAGGCACGCAGGTGGTCTACATTCCCGGCAATCACGACGAAGCCGCGCGGCAGTTCTGCGACCTCGCTTTCGGCGACATCCACGTGCGCAGCGAAGCCTTCCACACCACGCTCGCAGGCAAGCGCCTGTGGATCGTGCACGGCGATCTTTTCGACGGTGTCATCCAGCACGCGAAGTGGCTCGCTTATCTCGGCGACACGCTCTACACGCTGATCCTGCTGCTCAACCGCTGGTTCAACCGGGTGCGCAGCCGCTTCGGCCTGAACTACTGGTCGCTCTCGCAATACCTCAAGCATCAGGTCAAGAACGCGGTGAACTTCATCTCGAAGTTCGAACACGTGATGACCGACGAAGCGCGCCGCCGCGGCTGCGACGGCGTTGTCTGCGGTCACATCCATAAAGCTGAAATCCGCGATATCGACGGTGTCCTGTACTGCAACGACGGCGACTGGGTCGAAAGCCTGTCGGCGCTTGTCGAGACATTCGAAGGCGAGCTGAAGATCATTTACTGGACCGTCCTGCGCTCCCCTGAACACCATTCGCAAAAGGCCGGGGCAACTGCCTGATCAACCGTCTGCGCGCTTTCACTTATCGAGGCCATCGAATGAAAATCATGATCGTTACGGACGCATGGGAGCCGCAAGTCAATGGCGTCGTGCGCACGTTGAAAAGCACCAGCCGCGAACTGACTGCGCTGGGACATCGCGTGGAATTGCTGACGCCGCTCGAATTCAGGACCATCGCGTGCCCGACTTATCCCGAGATTCGCCTGTCGCTGCTGCCGCGCCGCCGCGTCGCCCAGCGCATAGAGGAATTTGCGCCGGATGCGCTGCATATTGCAACGGAAGGTCCGCTCGGCATGGCCGCGCGCTCGTTCGCAGTGCGCAACAAACTGCCGTTCACGACCGCGTATCACACGCGCTTTCCTGAATACGTTCAGGCGCGGTTTCACATTCCGCTCGCCGCGACCTACAAGTTCCTGCACTGGTTCCACAAGCCCTCGCAAGCGGTGATGGCGCCCACGCCGGTGGTCAAGAACGACCTGGAAAAGTTCGGTTTTACGAACGTGGTGCTGTGGACACGCGGCGTGGATCTGGATATCTTTCAACCGATGGACTCGAAGGTCCTGAATACGACGCGGCCCATTTTTCTGTATGTCGGGCGTGTTGCGGTCGAGAAGAACGTCGAGGCTTTCCTGAAGCTCGATCTGCCGGGATCGAAGTGGGTGGCAGGTGAAGGCCCGGCGTTGGCCGAACTGAAATCGCGCTATCCGAACGCGAATTATCTTGGTGTACTGTCGCAGGGGGAGCTGGCGAAAGTCTACGCAGCAGCTGACGTGTTCGTGTTCCCGAGCCGCACGGACACATTCGGTCTCGTGCTCCTCGAAGCAATGGCATGCGGCACGCCGGTCGCAGCGTACCCGGTGACGGGTCCGATCGATGTGCTCGGTACCGATGGCCCGGGTGCGCTCGACGAAGACCTGCGCGAAGCGTGCTTGCGGGCACTCAAGATTGAACGCGCCGATGCCCGTGCTTGGGCGGAGAAGTTCTCGTGGCGGGCGGCATCGGAGCAATTCGCGTCGAATCTGAAGCCGCTTGCGACTCGCGGCGCTACGCAGAAGCAGGCAACGGCGTAATCTGGCTTTAATCTGGCTTTAGCCGGGACAGCGGCATGATTGAATGCCGCGTGGCTCCCGGCGCAATGTGGCGGGTATCAGAACGCGCTGTGCGGTTCGAGATCCACCGGCCACGGAAGGCAACGAGGCGATGTGGCCGCCCGCAGCTGCAACAAGCCGCCGGCGGACTCGCCCCTGGTAACTTCTGCAGAGCGGTCGCTGGAGAAGTCATCCGCGAGTCATCCCCGCCCCGCGGAGCGGCTTTGAGCGTGACTCGGAGCGTGCGTCAGCACAACCACAGCAAGTTTCAAAGAAGCGCAATGTGAAAGCCAAACCTTCAGTGCAAGCGAAATCCCTGCTCTTGATCCACCGGGAACCCTTCAGCAACGAAGACGACGACATCGAGGCCACGCCGCATCCCAGCGAACCCTTGAGCGCCGACGATCCGCTCGCTCCGTTGCCGTTCAATCCCTACAAGGGCAACCGCGGTCTGACCCGCGCCTGGCACGCGATGAAAAACTCGCTGAACGGCTTTCGCGTGGCGATCCGCGAAGAAAGCGCGTTCCGCCAGGAGCTGACGCTCGCGGCAATCCTGGTGCCCTGCGGCATCTTCGTGCCGGTCTCGCCGGTTGAACGCGCGGCGCTGCTCGCATCGGTGCTGCTGGTGCTGATGGTGGAATTGCTGAACTCGAGCGTGGAAGCGGCTATTGACCGGATTTCGCTGGAGCGGCACGAACTCTCCAAACGGGCGAAGGATTTCGGCAGCGCGGCGGTCATGGTCGCCCTGCTGGTGTGCGTGCTCACATGGGGCCTGATTGTCGGCCCGCTGCTCTGGCGCTGGGCCCTGATGCTGTTTTAAACGCGCCTGAACGCGCCTGAGCGAGATTTAACGCGCCGCGGCGCCCCGCCGCCGCCGCTCGCGCAGACCCGGCCCCTGCTCAGCCGTTTATAATCGTCCGATATCCAAGATACCCACCGTTTTCCGGGATCGTGACGCTGTCGCCCAGATTGTCACGCAGGCCGCACCCGGCCGCCCTCACCCGGAACCGGTCAACCAGGTCCGGACGACATGGAAGCAAAACCTCCCCGCCGCACCCGTGAACGGATTCTCGAACTGTCGCTGAAGCTGTTCAACGATATCGGGGAACCGAACGTCACGACGACCACCATTGCCGAAGAGATGGAGATCAGTCCAGGTAACCTGTACTACCATTTCCGCAACAAAGACGACATCATCAACAGCATTTTCGCGCAATTCGAACAGCAGATCGAAAAGCGGCTGCGCTTTCCTGAGGACCATCGTCCGACGATTGACGAGATGTGGTCGTACCTGCAGTACATGGCGGATTTCCTGTGGCAGTACCGGTTTTTGTATCGCGATCTGAACGACTTGCTCGCACGCAACCGGACGCTGGAAACACATTTCAAACAAATCATCACGCACAAGGTCAACTTCGCACAGGCCCTGTGCGAGGGACTGGTCGCCGATAACGAAATGGTAGCAACGCCAGCAGAAATCAAGGTGATGGCGACCAACATGGGCGTGATTGCAACGTACTGGCTGTCGTACCAGTTCGTCATGAACCCGCGCAAATACAACGAGCAGGAGACGATCCGCGCGGAATTGCATCAGGCAAGTCTGCAAATCATTTCGGTGATGGCGCCGTATCTACGCGGGCGATCACGGCAGATTTTCGACGACCTCGTGTCGGGGAAAATGCCGGAACGCGTCTTTGCCGATTACCGCGCGCCGAAGGAAGACGGCGCACCTAAGGAATCTATTTAATGAAAGCTGTCTGCGTATATTGCGGCTCCGCCAATGGGGCCAGACCGGTCTATGCCGAAGCGGCAAAAGCGTTCGGCCGCGCGTTGGTGGAAGCGGATCTCGCGCTGGTCTACGGCGGCGGGAGCGTGGGGTTGATGGGCACCATCGCCGACGAAGTGCTCTCGCTTGGTGGCCGCGCCATCGGCGTGATCCCCGAATTGCTGATGACCAAGGAAGTCGGCCATAAAGGTCTGACGGATCTGTACGTCGTGCCCGACATGCATCAGCGCAAGAAGAAAATGGCCGATCTCTCCGATGCGTTTGTATCGATGCCCGGCGGTGTCGGTACGTTCGAAGAGCTGTTCGAGGCCTACACGTGGGCTCAACTCCGGTATCACGAGAAGCCGGTCGCGCTGCTGAACGTGGACGGGTATTACGATCCGCTGCTCGCGATGCTGCGCCATACGGTGGAAGAAGGTTTCATGCGCGCGCCGTTCCTCGGCATGCTGCAAGTCAACGCCGATCCCGTGAAGCTGATCGAAGCGCTCACCGCGTATAAACCGCCGCTGGTCGACCGCTGGCCAGAGAAACGCGACGCTGTTTAAACGGGGAATCTGACGATGTCGAAAGTGGTGTTGATCACAGGCGGCAGCCGCGGAATCGGCCGTGCCGCCGCCTTGCTGTGCGCGGCGCGTGGCTGGTCGATCGGCGTGAATTACGCGACCAACCGCAGTGCCGCCGATGAAACCGTTGCCCGCGTGGAAGCCACTGGTGGCCGCGCAATCGCGATCCAGGGCGATGTCTGCGAAGAAGCCGACGTGATCGCCCTGTTCGATGCAACCGCGCGTGCGTTTGGCCCGATCGATGGCTTCGTGAACAACGCGGGCATTGTCGCGCCCGGTTCCGCACTCGCCGACATGGACGTCGCGCGCATGAAACGCGTCTTCGATACGAACGTGCTCGGCGCATATCTCGGGGCGCGTGAAGCCGCGCGGCGCATGTCGACGAAACGCGGCGGACGGGGCGGGTCGATCGTCAATGTGTCGTCGGCGGCAGCGCGGCTCGGGTCACCGAACGAATACGTGGATTACGCGGGGTCGAAAGGCGCCGTCGATACCCTGACGATCGGACTCGCAAAAGAGCTCGGCCCTGAAGGCGTGCGCGTGAATGCTGTCCGGCCGGGCCTGATCGATACCGAGATTCACGCGAGCGGCGGCAAGCCCGATCGCGCGGCTCAACTGGGCGCGCTCGCGCCGCTGGGGCGCCCCGGTACGGCGGAAGAAGTCGCGGAATCGATTGTTTGGTTGTTGTCGGATGCGTCGGCGTATGTGACCGGCGCATTGCTCGACGTGGCGGGCGGACGGTAGAACGTCAGAAGCCGCCTTTCTGCTTGAGCCACGTGCGTTCTTCGGCTGTTGTCTCGCGGCCGAGGATCACGTTGCGATGCGGAAAGCGGCCGAACCGCTCGATCACTTCAGCATGACGCAGGGCATAGTTCAGCCGGTCTTCGATGTCCTTGTCGCCGGTTTCATTGAAGAGCGCCTGGTGCAAACGCACGGATTCGTGCTGGCTTGCCAGCGTCTCGTCGTGCTCGAACGGCATGTACACGAACACGCGATGACGAAGCGTTGGCAACGTGAGTTCTTCGCGCGTATCGACCAGCATGCGAGCCAGCTTCAACGCTTCGGCGTCCCCGGCGAAGGCACGCGGCGTGTTGCGAAAACAGTTGCGGGTGAACTGGTCGAGCAACACGATCAACGCCAGCGCGCCAAGCGGTGTGGCGGACCACGCGGCAAGCCGGCCTTCCAATGCATCGTCGAGCAAAATGCCGAAGCGCTCGTCAAGCATGGCGTCGAAGCTTGCGACCTTCTTGAACCAGGCCTTGCGCGGGTGGCCGAACTCCGGTGAATCCGGCGCACCGAACCATGCATCGAGCACCGCTTGAGCGCGTGCGTCGAGCATCACGCGAACTCGATCACAAGACGCCGCGTGCGCGCGCTTTTCTTCTCCACCTTCGTTATACGCAGCTCACCGATCTCGCTCGTATTGCGCACATGCGTACCGCCACACGGCTGCAGGTCGATACCCTCAATGCGCAGCAAGCGCACACGGCCCATGCCGACCGGCGGCTTCACGCTCATTGTGCGCACAAGCTCGGGACGCTCTTCCATTTCCTGATCTGTGATCCATTGGGTCGCCACCGGATGCGCGCCGCCAATCAGCTCACGCAAGCGTGCTTCCAACTCCTCGCGTTCGATCGGTTCGACCGTCGCGAAGTCCATCCGCGCATAACTGCTGGTGATGCTGCAGCCATCGACGGGATAGGGTAATGCCGCGCACAGCAGATGCGTCGCCGTGTGCAAACGCATGTGCCGGTAGCGCCGTTCCCAATCAATCTCGGCCGTCACCCGATCGCCCACGTTCAGTTTCGCGAGCAGCGCTTCCTGATCCGGCGCGGGCACGTGGACGGCGTCGTCGGGTGTCGCCCCTTCGAACCTGGCCTTGCGGGTATCGGCTATTTCAATGCGCGTGCCGTCCGCCAGCGTCAGCGATCCGGCGTCGCCGGCCTGACCGCCGCCCAACGGATAAAACACGGTTTGATCGAGATGGATACCGAACTCATCGATAGCCGTGATCAGCGCCTCGCAGCGCGTCAAATAGGCGTCTTCGCGAAATAGCGCGCGTGTGCTCATGGGGAAGTCTCCTGGTCTGTCGCCGGTTGAAAATGAACCCGTATTATGCGGGCGGCCCGCCAAGCCTCCTTAGCCAGGGCGGTTTACCATCCAGTCGGCGGTATCGAAGAAGGACGTGAGGAGGCGCTCGCGCAAGGCGGCGTCGAGGCCGATGTCTTCCATTGCCCACGCCATGCAGCGCAGCCATTGATCCCGTTCCGGCGATGCAATCGCGAAGTTCATGTGGCGAGCCCGCAACCGCGGATGCCCAAAGCGGCTGATGTAATGATCCGGGCCGCCCATCCAGCCGCACAGGAACCAGAAGAATTTATCGCGGGAATTCTCGAGCGTGGGGGGATGCAATGCGCGTAAAGCTGCGAATTCCGGTTCGAGATCCATCAGGTCGTAAAACCGGTCGACGAGTGCACGCACGCGCTCCTCGCCACCAACGAGTTCAAACGCCGTAGGTTGCGGCGCTTGTTCGATATTTGCTTCGGTCATGCGTTTTCTTCAGGGTTATCGGGACAGGCAGCAATGAATGCTGCGGCAAGCGGCGAGTTTCATCTTGAGTGTAGCGGGGAGCGCCCGGCCATGCTTTATCCGGTCTTGTCCGGCTCGATCAGGCATCCCGCAACGATTGCAGCGCGGGCCGCGACAGCACGCGGCGCAGGCTCATCCAGCCGCCCACGCCCGAACACACGACACCCGCCACGACGCCCGCGGGCACGAGCCACGGGTTGAAATCGATGTGAAATTCGAACACGCGCGACGCCAGCACCCAGCCGATTCCCTGCGCGCCAAGCGCCGCCATCAGCCCGCTCAATGCGCCCACCGCCACGAACTCCGCGGTCTGCACCGCGCGCACCTGTTTGTGCGACGCCCCGAGCGCACGCAGCAACGCGGACTCGTGTACACGCTCGTCGCGCGTACCGGCCAGCGCCGCGTACAACACGAGCACGCCCGCCGCGAGCGTGAACACAAACAGGAACTGCACCGCGCCGATCACCTGCTCCAGCACGCGCTGGATCTGCGCGAGAATCGGCGCGATATCAATGGCGGTCACGCTCGGATATTTGTTGATCAAGCCATCGATCAAACCCTGCTGCCCCGGTGGCAAATGAAAACTTGTGATGAACGTGGCGGGCAGATCGCTGATGGACGGCGGCGGCATCAGCACAAAGAAGTTGACCTTGAACGAATTCCAGTCAACCTTGCGCACGCTTGTGACCGGCCCTTCCACCTGCATGCCGGCTACGTCGAAACGCATCGTATCGCCAAGCTTCACGTGGATAATCTTCGCGAGCCCCTCTTCTATCGATATCTGCGGCTTCGCGTCCGTGCCGTACCAGTCGCCGCCGACCACGCGGTTATCGCTAGGCAGTTCGGTGGTGTACGAGAGGTTGAACTCGCGGTCGACCAGGCGCTTTGCATCGACCTTCTCGTAGTTGTCGGGACTGACCGGCTTGCCATTCACGGCGATCAGCCGACCGCGCACCATGGGCGACAACGCCGCGTCGGCCTGGCCATGCTGCTTGAGGTAGTCGGTTACGCCGGCGCGCTGGTCGGGCTGGATATCGATGAGAAACTGATTCGGCGCATCCGGCGGTGTTGATTGCCGCCAGCCCGCGATCAGGTCACTGCGTGTCATTGCAATGAGCAGCAGGCACATCAGGCCGATGCCGAGTGCCGTGATCTGCAGCGCGCTCGCGCCGCTGCGCCGCTCAAGCGACGCCAGTGCGTACCGCCAGCCCACTCCCGCACCCACGCGTTCGCTGCGAACAAATCGCGCGGCGGCCCAGAGCGCCACCCGCGCAATGCCGCCAAACACCACCAGACCGCCCGCGAATCCTCCCGCCACGATCCCGCCCAGTTTCCACTCGCCCGCCGCCAGCACAAGCAAACCGGCGAACAGCAGCACGCCCACGCCGTAGGCGATCCACGCTACCCGGCCCGCATCGCCAAGCTCCCGGCGAATCACGCGAACCGGCGGCACGCGCGTAAGCGGCAGCAACGGCGGCACGGCGAAACCCAGCAGCAGCACCAGTCCGGTCGCAATGCCCTGCAACGCGGGCCAGGCGCTGGGCGGCGGCAATTCGACATCGATGAGTGTTCCCAGCCAGTCCAGCAGTACCAGGTGCCCGCCGAAGCCGAGCACGACCCCCACCGCACTGCCAAGCAGTCCAACAGCCAGGAATTCACCGATAAACAAAGACCGCAACGTCCCCTGGCTTACGCCGAGGCAGCGCATCGCGGCGCAGCCGTCCAGATGCCGGCGTGCGAAGCGGTGCGAGGCCATGGCGATTGCAACCGCCGCGAGCAGCGCGGTCAGCAGCGAGACGAGCGTGAGGAAATGACTGGCGCGGTCGATGGTCTGACGCACTTGCGGCTGGCCGTCCTGCAACGATTCCAGAGCGACGCCGCGCAGCTTGCCGTCGTCCACCTTCGCGCGGGCGAAGGCGGCGAACTGTTTGACCTGAGCATCCGGTCCCGCCACCAGCAGCCGATAGGTCACGCGGCTGCCGAACGTAACCAGGCCGGTGGACGCGAGTTCATCCTCACGCATCATCAGGCGCGGCGAAAAGCTGACGAACGAAAAACCGCGATCGAGTTCGCGGGTAATGACCGCCGCCACCTTGAACGCGCGCGTACCGACGCGGACGGTGCCGCCGACGGGCACTTTCAGCGCATCGAGTAACGCGGGGTCGACCCAGACGGTGCCGGGTGCAGGAATGGAGGTGGCGGGCGTGCCGGGTTGATCGACGGCCGTCGCAATGCGCACCGCACCGCGCAGCGGATATCCGGGGGAAACGGCTTTCAACGCCGCAAGGCGCGCAACAGGCGGGGTGGATGCATTGCCCGAAACACCCGCGCTGATCATGCTGGGGAAGATGGCAGTGGTGGCAGTCTCGAGCTTGAGTTGCGCCGCTTCTGCGGCGAACGCGGGATCGACCGGATGATCGGCGCGCACGACAAAATCCGCGGCGATCATCTGGCGCGCATCACGCTCCAGCCCCTGGCGCATGCGGTCCCCGAGAAACCCGACGCTCGCGAGCGCTGCAACCGCCAGCACGAGCGCGAGGATGAGCATGGTCAACTCGCCCGCCCGCCAGTCGCGAGCGGTCATTCGCAGTGACTGACGCACGATTTGCACAAAGCCCAGCCCTTGCTTTGACTCCTGCCTGGAATCCTGCTTCGAAATCTGCTCCGAAGTCTGCTTCTGCTCGCCGCCCACGCCACTAGTACTCAATCGTGCTTGCTCCCGAAGCGGCCGACACCCGGATTCACGCGTGCGCTGACACTGGGCACCATGTGCTTGGCCATTCGCCCAAAGCCGCCGCGCACGCCTCTCACGAGCCGTGGCAGCAGCCAGCCGGCACACAACAGGAACGCGATGATCAGGACGAGGCACAGCAGCGGCACGAACAACGCGAGCGTGATGCCCAGCAACGCGCCGAAATCCTCGGTCGCCGAGGCCACCCAGTTCGACACCGGTTCCGGCGATAAATTGATCAGCGCACGCGTGCCGGCTTTCGCCAGATGCGCGGCGCCCGCGAGCGTACCGCCGGCGAGCGCGGCCACGGTCAGCAGCGCCGGATCGGCGTGGCCGAATGCACCGACCGCCAGCACCGCGCCGGCCGGAATGCGAATGAAGGTGTGGATGGCGTCCCAGAGGGAGTCGAAGGCGGGGATTTTATCGGCGAAAAACTCGACCACGGCGAGCGCCGCCGCCACGCCGATCACCCACGGTGAACCTAGCACCGCGAGGGTGTCGGGTAGATGCACCAGACCCAAACGCTCGAACAGCCCCGCGACGAACACCGTCAGGTACAGTCGTAGCCCGCTGGCCCACGAAAGACCCGCTGCCAGCGAAAGTGCTTCAAGCATGACTGTCTCCTTGCGCGCTGCTCGCCCCGCGCCCGAGCGCCGGGCAAATTCCGGCGCATCTGGCTGCGAATGCCTGACCCGCCGCTCAAGCTGCCCGGCGACGGGCTGGGATAAATGGATGCGGCCCGGTATTCGATTGGCCCGGCCCACCTTTCTGGCGCTATGCCGGATTCATATGGCAAATTCAGCTGCCGAACCCGGTGAATTTTTCAAGACAGCTAAAAGTCATTATAGCCACGCGTTGCCCGTTGATGCATCGCGCCATACGTCGGCGTGTTCAGCATCCAACGCTCCTGATTCCGCCCTTAATCGTAAAACCACAGCACACACGGCCCTGTGCTCCGCCCTGTACTCTTTAACGGTCGTTTTTACGATCCCTTTAGCGGTCCCTTAATGGACCCTTAACGGTCCCTTGATGGTCCGCGACAAAAGGCCGCTGCAATGCGCTAAACCGTCGTTTTTAATGTCCCGACGACAATTTCAATCCGATCAGCCCGACCACGATCAACCCGGCACTCGCGATTCGCGCGACCGTTACCGCTTCACCCAGCATGACAATCCCGAACACAAACGCCCCGACCGCGCCGATACCGGTCCACACGGCGTAGGCGGTACCCAGCGGCAACTGGCGCATTGCCATTGCCAGCAGCACGAAGCTGCCAACGGCCGTGACCAGCGTGAACACCGACGGCCAGAGCCGTGTGAAACCTTCGGAGGTTTTGAGACCCGCGGCCCACGCCACTTCAAGCAGGCCGGCGATCAGCAATAGAAACCACGACATGAGAACTCCCGTCGAAAAACGGGGCCGTCCCCGATGTGACTGAGGCGCGCAAGGTCGTCCATGCGGCATGTAATAGGAGTGTAATTATAACGATAATGCCTATGGATCGCTCGCCGGCCGCGACGCTTCAGAGGGAATTCGAGCCGGATTACAAGAAATACCAAAAGCTGAAATAACCCGCGGCCGGCTTGCTGACAACGCCTTTATACGCCGCGTTAATCCGTTCGAGCATTGAACGCATCCTCGAATGACGACACGAAATAAAAACGTCCTTTCACGAAAACCTGCGCTAATCTAAACCAGTACGCAGCGGTCGATGCATGAAACACCGTCGTGACGGGCACAACACAACGCCGCATTGGGCGTCTGGACGTGGCTGGCGCGCCGCGAATCAACCCATTTGAAACTTCTCGCACGGAGTGTTCATGGAGTTCGATGCCGTTTTGCTATCCCGTTTCCAGTTTGCCTGGGTGATTGCGTTTCATATCCTGTTACCGGCCTTCACGGTCGGGTTATCGTGTTTTATCGCGACGCTCGAATTGCTCTGGTGGATCAGTGCACGGGACGTCTACAGGCGGCTTTCTGCCTTCTGGTTAAAAATATTCGCGGTTTCATTCGGCATGGGCGTGGTGTCGGGAATCGTGATGCCGTTCCAGTTCGGCACCAACTGGAGCCGTTTCACCGACGCCACCTCCGCCGTGATCGGCCCGCTGATGGGTTACGAAGTGCTGACTGCGTTCTTTCTCGAAGCGGCGTTCCTCGGCGTCCTGCTGTTCGGGCGCAAGCTCGTGCCGCAATGGGCGCACGTGCTGGCAGCGGTTTTCGTCGCGTCCGGGACGGTGATTTCGTCGTTCTGGATTCTCGCGGTGAATAGCTGGATGCAGACACCGGCGGGTTACAAGCTCCTTCCCGACGGCCGCTTCGAAGTGACGAGTTTCTTCGACGCCATCTTCACGCCCTCCTTCCCCTACCGCCTCGGTCATACGGTCAGCGCGTTCCTGGTGACAGCCGCGTTCGTGATTCTCGGCGTCGGCGCGCTTTATTTACGGCAGCGTCGCGCGCTCGAGGAAAGCCGCGTGATGACCAAGATGGCGCTGATCTTTCTCGTGATCATGGTGCCGGTGCAGATGGTTATCGGCGATATGCACGGTCTCAACACGCTCGAACATCAGCCGGCCAAGATCGCCGCGATGGAAGGCCTGTGGAACACCGGTTCGCGCGTGCCCGCCAATCTCTTCGCGATCCCCGACCAGGCCAACGAGCGCAACGATTTCGAAATCTCGATACCGGTACTCGGCAGCATCTACCTCACGCATGATCCGAACGGCACGGTGCGCGGCCTGAAGGACTTCCCGCGCGAAGACCGCCCGAACGTGGCGGTAGTGTTCTTCGCGTTCCGGATCATGGTCGGCATCGCGTTGCTGATGTTTGCGCTGGTGCTCTCCGGCATCGTGCTGTTCGCACGCGGCAAGCTCGAGACAAGTCCCCGCTGGCTGCGCTGCGCCACGTATGGCATGCCGCTCGGGTTTATCGCCGTGCTGGCGGGATGGACGACGACCGAAGCCGGCCGCCAGCCCTGGACCGTGTATGGCCTGATGCGCACCAGCGACTCGGTCACACCGTCGCTGACAGCCGGCGATGTCGGGCTCTCGTGGCTGCTCTACGTGCTCGCGTATATCGTCATCTTCGGCTCGGGATTCATCCTGCTGCGACGGCTCGTGCGGATCGGCCCCGCCGACGAACATGTGGATACCGACAACGACCTCCTGCAACCGGAAACGCGTGCGGCGCGGCCGTTATCGGCGGCGTCCGCCAGTGCATCGGGCGGCGCGGGCGCGGTCAAACCCGTTGGCCCGGACGACGTCGTTCCCCCTTCCAGGAGATCATGATGCTCGACCTCGTACCGCTGTGGGCCGCCATCCTGGCGCTCGCCGTATTCATGTACGTGCTGCTCGACGGCTTCGATCTCGGCGTGGGCATGGTGTTCCTGATGCGGCGCGACCCCGGCGAACGCCAGTTGATGATCAACTCCGTCGCACCCGTCTGGGACTTCAACGAAACCTGGCTGATCCTTGGCGGCGGTGGATTGCTCGCGGTCTTTCCGCTGGCGTTCGCGATCATCGTGCCCGCGGTTTATTTTCCGATCCTGCTGATGCTGCTCGGCCTGATCTTTCGCGGCGTGGCGTTTGAATTCCGCGAAGTGGTGGGCGCCCGCAAGTGGATTTGGGACGGTGCGTTCGGTTATGGATCGCTGGTCGCGACGTTCTCGCAGGGCGTTGTGCTCGGCATGTTCATGCAAGGCTTTCCCATTCACGGACGCGTGTTTACCGGCACGAGCTGGGACTGGTTTGCGCCGTTTCCGCTGCTGACGGGTGTCGGGCTGATTTTTGGCTACGCGCTGCAGGGCACCACATGGCTTGTGCTCAAAACGGAGGGCGAGTTGCAGGAATGGGCACGTGGCATGGCGAAGAAAGTGCTGTTCGGCGTGATCGCGTTTATCTTGCTGATCAGCATCTGGACGCCGCTGAAGGACGCGCGCATCTCGGAGCGCTGGTTCAGCTTTCCGAACAGCTTCGTGTTCGCGCCGGTACCGGTACTGACGGTGCTGCTGGTCTGGACGTTATGGTCGGCGCTCGAAAAACGCAAGGAAGTGGTCCCGTTCATGTGTTCGATCGGGTTGTTCTTCCTGGCCTTCACCGGTCTGGTGATCAGCCTTTGGCCATTTATCGCGCCGCGGTCGGTGACGTTATGGGATGCGGCCACTCAACCTCTTTCGCAGCAGTTCCTGCTGATCGGGACGATGTTCCTGCTACCCGTTATTGTGCTTTACGTGGTGTGGTCGTATTGGGTGTTTCGAGGCAAGGTGCGCGGTGATATGGGTTATCACATGTAGCTCTATCTCCGGGCGTGCTCCGTGCTGGCGCAAATGAGAAGCCCTTCACAACGTCTGGGCGGCCGCCTTCTCCAGGATCCGGCACCACTTGTGCGCCTCGCGCCGGTCCCGCATCGGAAGATTCCAGCGCGACTGCGTCGTATCCTTCACATCAAGTGCAACTTGCCAGGCGCCTGACGTTCCCGATGCGCCCGGCTCCATCCGCGCTCCGCGCAGATCAGCAAAAATAAACATGCCGACCTGACCGCCCACTCGCACCTCGCACAACCGCTTGGCCGCGGCGAGCCGCACGCCGCCCCAATCCCGCTTGAGTTCGTGGGTCCAGTCGCCATCGTGAACGTTCGGTGCGACTTCCTTCCACCGCATCCAGAAGTACACGGCAATGCTCACCACCGCCAACCCCGCGATCACCGCCGCGCCAATCGCAACACTCACACCGAACGCCGCCGATATGGCGTGAAACGACCAGAACGCACCGTAGATCACGGCAACCAGGACAACAAGCGCAACAATAATCGGCATCGGTCAAACACCTTGCAAGGCTGGTTACGTTATTGGGTCTTGTGCTTCTCGTTCCAGTCTTTCAACGCCTGCAGCGTGTTCGCCACATGCTTGTCCGGCGACAGGCTCGTATATTCATAGATCACCGTACCGTCCGGTGCGATCACGTATGACACGCGATTAGCCATGGTACTGACCAGCGGCATGGTCGCATCGTATTGCTTGATGATGGTCGCATCACCGTCGGCGGCAACCGGGAATTTACTCCGGCACTCGCTCACTGAAAACTTCTTCAACGTGTCGATGTTGTCGTGTGACACGCCAATCACCGTCGCCCCCAGGGCCTTGTATTCATCAACGGCATCCGCAAACTCGTGCGCCTCGATCGTGCAGCCCTTTGTGAACGCAGCCGGATAGAAGTACAAGACCACGGGCCCCTTCTTCAACTCGCTCGCAAGCGAGTACTCATAGGCATTGCCGCCAAGCGAGGCCTGCGCTGTGAACATCGGCGCGTGATCGCCCGGCTTCAGGGTTGCATAAGCCACCAGTGCGTAAGCCGCAAGCGCGGCGCCCAGCGACACTCCCAGCATTCTCCCAGCAAACTTTCGCTTCATGAGACTCCTCTAGTTTCGTGACCCGCGTACGTCCGGACGAACAACCGGAACAACGGCATAACCCATTGACGCAGCAACCAAGCCTACTCCACCCGATGCGCACCGAACCACTCGGCCGCCTCAACCTGAAGATCAGCAAGCACAGCCGGCGTCAACACGCCAAGATCCAGACTTGAACTGATGCTCGAATCGAGCTCCGGCGCATCGCCCCTTTCAGCCGCCTGCGAGAGTCGCAAGAGCGCACCGAGCGGACCTTCGCCATCGACAATCGCAGCACACATTTCTTTCGACAACTTCAGCAAATCCATGATCTCGACCGGCGGCAAATCCACCACCACATGCACAAGCGAAAAGATGCCGGTCATGAAGGCGGCATCGGCGAACTCCTCGCTCGACGGCCGCATGATACGCGCCGCCAGCTCCATGAAACGGGCGCGTGTCCCGACGAGTTGCACGAGCGGATCCGAACGCCACGGCAAGTGGCGGCCATCCGCATAGAGCAGCAACTGGGTCCAGCGCGAAATCTGCCGGGTGCCGGTCGCGACAATCGCCTCGCGCAACGACGACACGGGCCGGCTCAGTTTGAACGCGCTCGAATTGGCCAGCCGCAGCAACTGCACGACCACGTTCGGATTGAGCTTCAGCTCTGCCTCGAGTTCGCTGATATCGGGCTCACCCGACAGTACGCCCAGGAGTCTCAGCAGCGCAGTGCGCGACGGATTCGAGCGGCGCGTGACCAGCACCTGCGGACGGGCAAAAAAGTAACCCTGGAAGAGATCGAAACCGAGCTTGCGGGCTTCTTCGAAGTCCTGGTGCGTTTCGATCTTTTCTGCGATCAGCGTCTTGCCATGTTGCTTGAGCGTTAACGCGAGTCCGGGCAGATCGGCGCGCCGCGTGGCAAGAAAGTCGACCTTTACGTAATCCACGTAAGGCAGCGCCTCGTGCAGGGGTTCGGTGAGCGACACGACGTCGTCAAGGGCGAACTGGAAGCCGGCTGCACGCAACTGGGCGCAGCGCTTGAAAAGCTTGGCGTCGAAGGTAACGGTTTCCAGGATCTCGAGCACGAAACGCTCGGGCGGCATGATGTGGACGATATCGTCGAACAGCAGGTCCCGGTTCATGTTCACGTAGCCGCGATGATCCCCCAGCACCGCCGACAGCCCGATCTCGCCAACCGTTCGCGCGACCACATGGGCGGTGGCCTGCACGTCGTCGAAAATGCGTGCGCGATTGTCCGGGCTATCGCGAAACAGCAGTTCGTAAGCATGCAGCGCGCCGTTGCGGTCGATGATCGGCTGACGGCCGAGATAAACGCTTTCCGGTTCACGGAGAACTGGCCGGCCAGGCTTCGCAGCGGTCTTCGCCGCGCCCTTCGGCGGCGCTGCGAGACTGTCCGCGGCGTTACGCGGCGCGCCGGAACTTGAGTCCCGGTCAACCGGCGGCATGAATGGACCTGCTGCGTTCATTCGATACCGGCGATACCGCGTGCTCAATGCAATGGACAGCCTTCGCCGCGACCTCGGGCGACACGATGCGTGCACTCGGCGCGTTCAATACGCCTGGCTTGGTGGCCGGCTCCGGCAATCGGCTTGGGGACGCAATCATGGCGTGCAGCAATGGAACGGTGTTGATTGAATGGCGACCACACAGCGGTTAGCTCAAACGGGTAGCTTGAGGGGTTGGCTTGAGGGCTGGCTTAAGGAGTTCACTTACAAGCACAAAAGAGCAACGCAAACGCGCAATGAGTGGTTGGAGAGCGGCCAAGCGATAGCTCGAAACAACTCGAAACAACCCTGGGCGGCGCAACTGACCGGTTCAGGACTTGGCGGCTACCAAGCCTCACTCTACCCCAAATCGCGATGTCGACAAATTGCGTCAAACCCGCCGCGGCCATGGCTTGCGGGCGCACCGCTATTCCTCTAAAGAATTTCGGGACACAACCGTTAACTTGCAAAGAACGCGTCCGACTCGCGGTTACCAGATCATCGGATGGCTCACGCCCGCATCGCCGGCCCATCAACAGCCGGCGCCCGATGCAGCGCGCTTGGCCGGACGGCGTGCGCCGCGCCCCTACCGGCCGGCGTGCAATCAGACAGGCTATAACCGAAACATGCCAGTAAAACGGATCACCGCCCAGCGCTTGAATGCATGGCTCGCCCTAGCCCGCCAAACCGGCATCGCCATGCGCACGAGCGCCCGGGCGCTGACCGCGACAACGTTGCCTGGCTGCATCGCCAGGTTCGCCATGGCGGAAGCAACACCCGCCACTGCGCTGGCCACGGGCAGCCGCGAACCTCTGCCGCTCACGCTCCCCGGATCAACGCCGCATGGCCCACGGGAGACAAGAGCCGGACGCCCCGCTACGGCATTGTCGCGGGCGCAAGCTTCGCCTGCGACGCTTCACGTGCTGCACCCGGCCGCGGAGAATGAAGCTGAAGCGCCCGCGAACATCGCTTCGGACGCAACGCTTGCCGCCGTCGACTTCCTCGCGCAAGTGGATGCGTCGCTGCGGTTTTGCTATGTATCGCCGAGGAGCATCGACTTCCTGGGTTACCACCGCGATTACCTGAGCTCGCTCACGTTGCACGAACTGGTGCCCTCGGCTGAAATCGATGAACTCGATGCGCTCGTCGCCCGCGCCGAGCAAAGCGGCAAGCTCGAGAGCGCGACGCTGCATCTGCTGAAATCCCTGACCACGCCGATTTTCGTCGAGCTGCGGGTCCTCGCGACGCACACGCAAGGTCTGCCCGGCTTTGCGCTTGCCGCGTTCGAGGTTTCGCACTGGCGCGACCGCGAAGCTGCCCTGCGGCATGAGCTGCACCACGATCCGCTGACCGGCCTCGACAACCTGACAGCGCTGAAGCGCGCGCTCGATGCCGCCCAGGCGCAGGCTGTTCAAACGCACACGCATGCGGCGCTGCTACTGGTGGATATCGACGATTTCCAGCGCATCAACCGTGCACTCGGCTACGACGCCGGCGACGACATGCTGCGCGAGACGGGGCGCCGCATCCAGCACGCAGGGCGTGCCGGCGAGCGCGTGGCGCGGGTCGCCAGCGACGAATTTGCCGTGCTGTTCTCGGCCGGTACCTCGGCCGAAGCGGCCGCGATGGCCGAAGATGTGTCGCGGCGAGTGCTGAGTGCGATTGCACAGCCCTACCGGTATCGCGGACAACATACGCATTTGTCGGCGAGCATTGGCGCCGCCATCTTCCCCGATGAAGTCGAGCAGGCCAGCAGCAGCCTGCTGCGCATGGCCGACCATGCCCTGGCGCAGGCAAAGAGGTCGGGCGGCAATGTCGTCGTGTTCCATGTCCCCGACGACGACCCCCGCAACGCCGAGCGCCTGAACCTGGAAGCCGACCTTTACGAAGGCGTGCGCAACGGCGAATTTTCGCTGCACTTCCAGCCCATCACCGAAAGCCGCAGTGGCGGCGTGATCGGCGTGGAAGCACTGATCCGCTGGCAGCATCCGGTCCACGGCCTCGTCCCGCCGGGAGCTTTCATTCCGCTCGCGGAGTCGATTGGCCTGATCAACTATCTTGGCAACTGGGTGCTCAAGGCTGCGTGCATGCAACTGGCGCAGTGGGACAGCGAAGGTTTCGTGCTGGACTACGTCTCGGTGAACGTCTCGCCGCAGCAATTCCGCGACAAGCGTTTTACGCAGAACGTGAAAGATGCATTGCAGCTGACGGGCCTCGATCCGCGCCGGCTCGTGTTCGAAATCACGGAAAGCCTGTTGATGCACGATCCGAAAGAAGCCACGCCCCTGCTCGAAACACTGACGGCGCTTGGCATTGCGTTCGCCGTCGATGACTTCGGCACCGGCTATTCCAGCCTGGCCTACCTGCAGCGCTTCCCGCTGTCGAAGCTGAAGATCGATCGAAGCTTCATAGAAAACCTCCTGAGCTCGCGCAATAACCGGGCGATCGTGGCCGCGGTCGTGGGCCTGGCAAAATCGCTGGAGCTCGAACTCGTGGCGGAAGGCGTGGAGACAGAGGCGCAGCGCGAACTGCTGATCGAGATGGGCTGCGACCAGATCCAGGGCTGGCTGATCAGCAAGGCCCTCCCCGCAGGCGAACTGATGCGTTGCTTTCAGGATAAAACGCTCTTTCTCCGGGCGCCCTTATAAGATACCGTCACATTTTTGCGTCGGCACGGCCAAAAACGGGTGCTATTGCAGCGTTTCATTAACGGTCTGCGGTAAAGCTTCCGTGTGAGAGCGCCGTTAAACAATTTATGCAGGCTTTTTTCCGCGCATTACACTTCGACTCAGGTCGACGATTCAAGCCGTTCCGGGTGCCCGGTCCGGAACGTGTAAGGCATTGACACCAAACGCATGGCAAGCAATTCCAAAGCCGAATTACTGGACAAGCTGTGGGGCCGCATGAGCGAGCGCGGAGACTTTCCGATGCTCTCCCAGGCCCTGCGCACCACTGTGTCCGCGATGAGCGACGACGATCTGGACTTTACCGCTCTGGTCCAGGTCGTTCTATCGGACTTCGGCCTCACGCAGAAGGTGTTGCGGCTCGCCAATTCCGCGATGTACATCTCGTTCGGCGGCAACATCACCACCGTGACGCGCGCGTTGATGGTGCTCGGCATGGATGCGGTCGGCCATCTGGTGGTCGGGCTGAAACTGGTCGATCACTTCCATCAGAGCGCCCCGCGGCGCATCGACGCCAAGCTCGAACTGAATCGCACGCTGCTCTCCGGTGCGGTCGCGCGGCAAGTCACCGAGTGCAGCGAGTTCCGGGCGTCGGAAGAAGCGGTGGTCTGCACGCTGATGCGTCAGATCGGCAAGCTGCTGGTGGCGTTTTATCTTGAGACCGAGTGGGACCAGTTGCGCCGCAAGGCCACGGCCGAGCACATCAGCGACAGCCTCGCGTGCAGCACGTTGCTCGGCGTCACCTTCGAGGAAATCGGCATGGAAGCCGCGGATCGCTGGCGCCTGCCGGAGACCATCCGCACCGGCATGCTGACCCGCGACCCGCTTGCCCCTGTCGATGAAAAAACGCCGCGCCATGTGCGCTGGCTGCAGGCCGTCACCAACTATTCCACCGAAGTCGCCGATGCGCTCACCGCGCAGCATGTCGACGAGACACATCGCGAGATATCGCTGGTGGAGATCGCGAACCGCTATAGCCGCGCGCTGCTGACCGACGCTTCCACGCTCGCCGCGATGAGTCTCGCGCTCGCGAACGAGGACTCGAACGACGGCGTGATGCGGGAAATCGTGGAACTGCGCGCAGATGCCGATGCCATCGCGCGCGCGGGGTTATCGGCGGAAGCGCGGATTGCCGCGGGCCTTGAGGACTTGCGCTCGCTGCCGTCGAAGAACGCGCTGGGCGCCGTGCTCGCGCTGGCCTCGGAAGCGGTGCTGGCCGGGCTCACGTTTTCACGCACGGTGGTGTTCGTGCGCCAGTCCAACAATGAGTTCCAGGCGCGTCTTGGCCTTGGGTCGGGCGTGGACCGGTTGCTGCCGTCGCTGACGTTTCCGGCGGCGTTCGAGCCCGACGTGTTTCATCTGGCGATCTCGAACCCGGTCGGGATTTTTATCGAGAATGCTCGCGATCCGCGTATTGAAGCCCGCTTGCCGCGCTGGTTCAAACCGTCATTCGGCGACGCCCACGCGTTCGTCCTGCTGCCCGTGAAGGCACACGGCTCGACGGTGGCCATGCTCTACGGCGACTGGACGCAAGCCGAGCAGGTGCGCAAGATCACGCAGCCGGAAATGGCTGCGTTGAACGAGTTGATGCGTGAATTGAGCCGGTTCTTTTCCAACGCGGACTGGAAGGAACTGGAGCTGCTTTAACGCTTTTTGAGATTCGGCCGTGGCGCTGCTGACTCTTCTTCACGAGCCGGCAGCGCCACGGTGAGTTGCTTGTCCTCACCCTCGTCCTCACCTTCGTTGTTACTCGCGCCAGAGTATCGCCACCGCCTGATCGCCGTACTCCACGATGTACCCCCCATGCTCGCGCTGCCACTCACGCGCGGCGCCGGCACCGGCAAACCACACCTTCTCATGGTCGCCAAAAGCGCCCGCATCGAAGCGGTATCGATCGATGACGGCGGGCTCGCGCGTATCGAGCACCGGCTTGCAGGCGTCCCAGCCGGAATGACCCCGCTCGACCGCCAGCATGTTCAATATGTGCTTGAGCTGAACGTCAGCGCGGGACTCGTGAAGCTGTGCGAGCGTCTCGGCGCGGGTTACGCCCGCAGCGAGCAAGCGGCGCACGACAGGCATCGCCGTGCTTGTGCTGTCCGCGTGAGCGCGACGAAGCAGCCGGCGCGCGTGGCGTCGAAGAAATTCGGTGTTGGTGAGATCGGAATTGACAGTGCGAGGACAGGATGTTGACCACATGACGTTTCTCCTTGTTGCGCCGTTCTCGCTGCGGCTAAAGGTTCAACGTTGCGGTTTATCCAGATGAAGCGATAACGCATGACAGGTGTTTTCACTTTCGCGAGACCGGGCGCCCTGCCGCGCCCGTCGCGAATTCTAGAACAAAGGCTTGCGGTTGAGCAAGCCTGCGTTCGTCGATCAGCGTGCATACAGCGTTACATCACGCGAGTTGAAACTTCCCGACCAGTTGTTTCAATGCATGTGCCTGATCGTCCAGCGACTGCGCAGCAGCAGCGGCCTGCTCGACCAGTGCCGCGTTCTGCTGCGTGCCCGCGTCCATTTGCGTCACGGCGAGATTGATTTCCTCGATTCCGCTGCTCTGCTCGGCCGACGCCGCCGAAATCTCGCCCATGATGTCCGTCACGCGCTTGACCGCCTTCACGACCTCGGCCATGGTCGCGCCGGCTTCGTGCGCGAAAGTCGAACCATCGGACACACGCGCCACCGACGCGTGGATCAAACCCTTGATCTCCTTCGCCGCCGCCGACGAACGCTGCGCGAGGTTGCGCACTTCCCCCGCGACGACCGCGAACCCACGCCCCTCTTCGCCCGCCCGCGCCGCTTCGACGGCTGCATTGAGCGCCAGAATATTCGTCTGGAACGCGATGCCTTCGATCACCCCGATGATGTCGCCAATGCTCTTCGCGCTCGCATTGATCTGCTCCATGGTCGACACCACGCGGCCGACCACCACGCCGCCCTTTTCCGCAATCTCCGATGCGTTGTAGGCCAGCGAACTCGCCTGCTTCGCGTTCTCGGCGTTCTGGCGCACCGTCGACGTCAACTCCTCCATGCTCGATGCCGTCTTTTCCAGCGCGACGGCCTGTTGTTCCGTGCGCTGTGACAAGTCCACGTTGCCCTGCGAGATTTCGCTGGACGCCGACGCGATTGCTTCCGCGCTGGCCGCGATTTCGCCGACTGTCGTCGACAAATCCTTTTGCATGCCGGAGAGCGCGTAGAGCATGCTGGCGTTATCGCGTTTGGAGATCGCGATGCGGTTCGACAAATCGCCCGCCGCAATCCGGCTGGCGATTTCCATGGCGTAGACCGGTTCGCCGCCGAGCTGTTTTGCGAGGCGCCGCACGACCCATTCGCTCACCACGAACGCCAGCACGATCAGCACGAGCGTCAGCAGCGCCACCATCACGAACGACGCGTGATAAATGGTGGCCGCCGATTCGATAATCGCCTTGGCCGCCGCGCCTCGCTGTTCAATGAGCGCGTTCACGAGCTTTTCCAGCTTGCCCGTCGCCACCAGCAGCGAGACGTCCTGCATCCCGACCTGCCAGTTCATCTGCGACAGATCGAGCGGTTGTTCCTTCACCAGCTTGACGAAGGTGCGCAGGTCGGTGCTCCACGCGCCAACGGCCGTCGCCAGGCGCTTCTGGTCGCCGGTCGGGTCCACGTAGTTTTGCAGGTTACGTTGCCCGCGGCCGATATCCGCGAGCGCATGCTCGATATCCGCGCCGAGTTCGTCGCGCTCCTTGGCGGTCGTCGCCGTCAGCAGCATCTTTTGCGACCGGCTCGCACGCAGCACGGCGCTGCGCAGTTCTTCAACGGCGCGGCTGGCGACATACCCTTCACGATAAATGGATTCCGTCGAACCGTTGAGACGGCTGATCTGCGTCAGCGCGATCACGCCGATCGCGAGCGTGCCCACCAGCAAAAACGCGAACGCCAGCCGCAGCGAAGCCTTGACTGACAACGAACGGCCGCCTGTGCCGGCGATCTTGACCACCGCCCGGGCGGCGGCCTTGGCGCCGCCTCCGGGAATAAATCCAGCGCCGGGATTACCCGGTAGCGAAAACGGTTTCATCTATTGAATTCCCCAATTTTGATTGGCGTCGCGTGACCTGCTTCTTGGGCGGGACGCACGGCTACATCAATGGTCTACGGCCGGGAACGGCGCTTCTTTATAGGTATTTTCTTCACATGTTACTAAGTTGCATCGACTTCACCAAAAGCGGGCGTGCACGCGCCAGGCACGGGCAAGCTCTTGTCTGCTTCGCGACAAACTTTGGCCGGACAATGCATAGAGGACACATTAAAATTGTCAGCAAACGGCGCGTCCGGAGCGCTTCTGACATATAACGAAACACGACGGGACACTACTTCCAGCCATCATCATGCAGACAAGTATTGATAAAAGCGCGCTCGGCGCCGCACCCGCCCTGAGTGCTGTCGTTCCGCGCACGGCGTTTTCCGTACTGGGCGCGATCAGTTTTGCGCATTTGCTCAACGACATGATCCAGTCGCTGATCCTCGCCATCTACCCAATGTTCAAAAGCGAGTTTTCGCTGTCGTTCGGGCAGATTGGCTTGATCACGCTGACCTACCAGATCACGGCGTCGCTGCTGCAGCCGCTGGTCGGCTTGTATACCGACAAACATCCGAAGCCGTATTCACTGCCGGTCGGCATGGGTTTTACGCTGTGCGGCTTGTTGCTGATGTCGATGGCCGGGAGCTTTCCGGTATTGCTGATCGCCGCAGCGCTGGTCGGATGCGGATCGTCGATATTTCATCCTGAATCCTCGCGGGTGGCGCGCATGGCATCGGGCGGACGCCACGGGCTTGCGCAGTCGGTGTTCCAGGTCGGCGGCAATGCGGGGAGCTCCCTCGGGCCCTTGCTGGCCGCGCTGGTCGTGATGCCGCATGGACAACGCAGCATTGCGTGGTTCTCGGCTGCGGCGCTGCTCGCCATCTTCGTGCTGGCAAACATTGGCCGCTGGTACCAGCGCCACCCGGCAGTGAAGAAGGCGCGTGCATCGGTCGCGGTGTCGGCATTGCCGCGCAGTAAAGTCATGCTCGCAATGACCGTCCTGATGCTGCTCGTATTTTCGAAGTACTTCTATCTGGCGAGCATCAGCAGTTACTTCACGTTTTATCTGATCAGCAAGTTTCATTTGGCGGTGGAAACCGCGCAGGTACATTTGTTCTGGTTCCTCGCGGCAGTGGCGGTGGGCACGATCGTGGGCGGTCCCGTGGGCGACAGGATCGGCCGTAAGGTTGTGATCTGGGTATCCATCCTGGGCGTTGCGCCGTTCACCCTGATGCTGCCGTATGCAAACCTGTTCTGGACCGGCGTGCTGTCGGTCGCGATCGGGCTGATCCTGGCGTCCGCGTTCTCGGCCATCCTGGTTTATGCCACCGAGCTGATTCCCGGCAAGGTCGGCATGGTGGCGGGACTGTTCTTTGGGCTTGCGTTCGGCATGGGCGGCATTGGCGCAGCAGTCCTCGGCCATCTGGCTGACGCGACGAGCATCGACTATGTCTATAAGGTTTGTTCGTTCCTGCCGCTGATCGGAGTCCTGACCATCCTGCTGCCCAACACACGGGATGCCAAGGAAAAAACGGTAACGGCAAAAGCGTGACGATCACGGTCATGTGAGCAGGACACACACGACCGACGAACGCACAACTCTAAAACGAGTTTTCGTTTCGACGTTCCAGGCGCCTCACAAGGTTGTCACTTGACAACCTTGTGAGGCGCGTCTACTATGGGGCTAACGATGACTCGATCACAGCATCAGAAGAAGGAAATTGAAGAAGCATTGCGGCACGCGGAAACGCATGGCTGGCGCATCGAACAAGGAGGAAGCCATGCGTGGGGGCGGATCTATTGCCCTTACAACGCGGCCGAGTGCCGCTGCGGCGAGTTTTGCATTACCAGTGTGTGGAGTACGCCGAAGAATGCGGTGAATCATGCGCGAGCCATCAAGCGCGTGGTCGACAACTGCACGTTTCAGGCACGCAAGGTTTCCGGACAATCAACGGTCTCAATCAAGGCAACGCCATGGAATACACGTTCACATTGAAGTACCGGTTATCGGACAGCGACTGCGATCACGAAACGTTGATCGGCCGTCTCGGTGCCGCAGGATGCGACGACGCATTGATCGGCGTGGGTCAGCCGGGCCGGATTGCACTGGCATTTACGCGGGAAGCGGACAGCGCGCACGCGGCATTGATGAGCGCTTTGAAAAACGTCAAGTCAGCCATTCCGTCAGCAGCACTAGTGGAGGCTTCACCGGATTTTGTCGGCCTGACCGACGTCGCCGACGCAATCGGCGTAACGCGTCAGAACATGCGCAAGTTAGTGCTCACGAACCCGGATACGTTTCCATCGCCGGTGCACGAAGGCAGCACCGCCATCTGGCATCTGGCAGAAGTCATGGACTGGCTTAAGGCAAAGGGCACGTACCAGCTCGAGCAGGCGGTTCACGAAATTGCCGAGACAACCATGCAAGTCAATCTCTCGAAAGAAGCGCAGCGACTCACGCCCCGGGCGGAGCGTGAGTTGCGCGCGTTGGTGAAGTAGAAAGAAGAAGCGCCATTACCGCGCCAAGGCTTCCTTCACCTGCACCAGCGCCCCGGCATCCTCGATCATTGGCAGATCGCCGGGGTCACGCCCTTCAGCCAACGCAGCAATTGCCCGCCGCAACAACTTGCCCGACCGGGTCTTCGGCAACATCGCCAGGAAATGCACTCGGGCAGGACGAGCGATCGCTCCCAAATGCGCATCCACGCTGCGAGAAAGTTCGGCTTCAAGCGCCTCACGCGCGCCGGCTGCGTCCAGCGCCTGGGCATCGCGTAACACGACGAAGGCCAGTGCAACTTGTCCTTTTACCGAATCGGCCACGCCCACCACCGCCACTTCGGCCACGGCCCGATGGCTGCTTAGCGCTTCCTCGATTTCACGCGTCCCGAGCCTGTGCCCCGCGACGTTGATCACGTCGTCGGTACGTCCCAGGATGGAGACGTAACCGTCTTCATCGGTCACGCCCCAGTCGAAGGTCGAATACAACTGCTGCCCCGGAATACTCTGCCAATAGGTCTTGATGAAACGCGAATCGTCGCCCCACACCGTCTGCATGCAGCCCGGCGGCAACGGATAGTCGAGCGCGATCACGCCCTTCTCGCCCGGCGCACAGATCTCGCCAGTCTCCTCGTTGCGTACGGTCAACGCGAAGCCCATCGACGGCACGCCGGGCGAGCCAAGTTTCGGCGGCAACGCTTCAATCCCCCGCGGAATCGCGATCATCGGCCAGCCGGTTTCGGTCTGCCAGTAGTTATCGACGACGGGCTTTTTCAATGCGCCCTGAATCCACTGCGCGGTAGGTTCATCCAGCGGTTCGCCGGCCAGGAACAGCGTGCGCAAACTCGATAAATCCGCCTGCTCCATCAGCTTCGGGTCCTGCTTCTTGAGCACGCGTAGTGCGGTTGGCGCGGTGAACATCAGGTTGATCTTGTGCTGCTCGATGATCCGCCACCAGATGCCGCCATCGGGACGGATCGGCGTGCCTTCGTACATGACCGTCGTCAGGCCGGCAATCAGCGGCGCGTAGATGATGTAGCTGTGCCCGACCACCCAGCCCACGTCCGATGCGGTCCACATGGTGTCGCCGGGATTGCCCTGGAAGATGTGTTCCATCGATGCCGCCAGCGCGACCGCGTACCCGCCCACGTCGCGCTGCACACCCTTCGGCTTGCCGGTCGTCCCCGACGTATAGAGCACGTATGACGGCTCATTCGACTCGAGCCAGACGCAAGGAATGTGGGCATCGAAGAACTGCTCACGCAACGGCTCGTAGGAAACCAGATACGGCGCCTGCAGCCTTTCCGGGGCGAGCTGGCGGTCGATCAGCAACACCTTTGGCACCTTGTGCGTGGTGCGCGCCAGCGCCTCGTCCACGAGCGGCGTGTAATCGATCACCTTGCCCGCACGCGCACCGGCGTCGGCGGTAACGATCAGCACGGGCGTGGCGTCATCAATGCGCGCCGCCAGGCTCGGCGCCGCGAAGCCACCGAACACGACCGAATGGATCGCGCCGAGCCGCGCACAGGCGAGCATCGCGAACAGGGCTTCGGGGATCATCGGCAGATAGATCAGCACGCGCTCGCCCTGCGCCACGCCAAGCGAGCGCATCACGGCAGCCATGCGGTTCACTTCGGCATGCAGCTCGGCGTAGGTGTAGCGCCGCTCGATGCCCGTTTCCGTCGAGACGTACACGAGCGCGTCCTGCTGGGCACGCGCTGCGAGATGCCGGTCGACGGCGTTGTAGCAGAGGTTGGTCTTGCCACCGACGAACCAGCGGGCAAACGGTGGATTGCTGCGATCGAGCACCTGCCCGAATGGCGTTTCCCAATGGATGCGCCGCGCCTGTTCACCCCAGAACGATTCCGGATCTTCAATGGAACGGCGATGAGCTTCACGATAAGTCGGCATTCGAACCCCTGTCTGGTAGCGGAACGCCACGCCTGAATCACGCTCGGGCGCGGGCGAATTGCTCCTGAGCATAGTTCAGGCCGTGGGGCGCTGCTAGAGAGGGACGGCCCTGAGTCGACGGTTGAACAATCGGCTCCGGACATCGTTTCAAACTGCCGCGATAAATGCGATACGCCGCTACGGCATCTGCAAACGCGGCTTGCCGGTCGGGCGAGGGTTCTCAAGATCGCCGGCGGAATGCTTGAGCAGCACGGGAGCGAGTTCGCCGGCCACCCGCATGCTGGACACGACAACCAGACGCACACCGCTGCCGTGCGTTGCGGCACGCACGGCTTCGCGCGTCGAAGCCCGTGCTTCTATCCTCGGCTCGATCACGATAAACCCGCGGCAAAAGAGGGCAAGCGTTTCCCGGTGCGACCTTAGCCAGGCGTTGCGAAGGCGCGTGTCGTCGGTGGTTTCATCGGCGTCGTGGTCGGACACAATGACAAACGGCGTCTTCAGCGATAACAACCGCTGCATCTCGGCGCCCCAGCCGAACGCATAGCCCGGCTGCACTGCACACCGGCGCAAGCGCACGAGCGGAAAGCGGCTGGCGTCGTGCATGCGTTGGCGGGGTACATCGGACGCGTCGATAACAACCGGGGACGGGCTGACGGACTTCGCCAAGGAAGATTGGATGGCAATCACAGCGGTCTCGTACTCCAGAAATTCATGGCTAATGCAAGATTTGCGACTATCGGACGACGTGAAAACCGGGGTGGCCGGGGCTGCGTGGCGATATCGCCAACAGGCTGCGCCGCTGCGGCGAGCCATGCCTGGCGCGTGGTCTCGATCACCCGTGCGGCGTTCGCGGACATTGCGCGCTGTGCCCGGCTGGAGTCGGGCGTCGTTTCGGCCATGTGGACCTCCTGTCGTCCCGAGCATTGTAATTGATAATCATTAGCATTTAAAAGAGAGAATTTTGGGGAGCGGGTCAGGGGGAAAACGAAGGGAATGACGGGATAGGCCACGGCGCTGAAGGCGGTGGCAGGGAGAAGTTGCGTGATGCTGGTCCGCCCTGCCGCGGCAGCAAGACGCGTGAGGACGCGCCTTGCTCAGCTGCGAACGGTCACGCGTTCAGGAAGGAAGGTGTTCATTGCCGGAAGAAGTCCACGCAGCCAGAAACCGCCGCAGGATTCCCGACGAATAGGCGCCGCCCAGCGCATGCAGGAACTCGAGGAAGGATTCGTGCGCATCGGCGTCAGCGGTATCCGACACCGTGCGCACGATCGCGCACCGGACACCGTGCTCGAAACACACTTGCGCGAGCGCAGCGCCTTCCATCTCGACGGCCAGCGCATCGGGCAGCGCTGCACGCAGCGCATTGACCTCGTCATGACTCGATACAAACCGGTCCCCGCTCACGATCAATCCGCGATGTAATTGCGGCGGATGCACGCCGAAACGCGTTTCCAGCGCAGCGTGTTCATCGGCGAGAAAGGCGCTGCATGCATCCGCCAGCGCGGCATTCAGCGCGGCGTCGCCAGGAAAACGCGCCATGCCAAGCAACGGCACTTCAAAGCGCGGAAACAACGGCGATGCGTCGAGATCGTGCTGCATCAGCGTTTCACCGATCACGATATCGCCTACACGCACGTCCGCGCGAACACCGCCCGCCACGCCGGTGAACACGATGGCGTCCACACCGAACAGATGGATCAACGCGCTCGCCGTTGCCGCAGCAGCCACCTTCCCGACACGCGCCAGCGTCACCACGCACGGCACCCCATGCGCGATGCCGACGTGGTACTCACGCTGGCCGATGGTTTCGGTACGCACCTCACCGCCCGCGTGCATCGATTCGATCAGGTCGCCCAGTTCCTGCGGCAACGCGGCCATGATGCCGAGACGCTTCACCTCCGCGTTCATTCCACCGCCTGCAACTTGGCCACCGCCAGCGCCAGCCACTTCTCGCCGTGGCGTTTGAAACGAACTTGTGCTTTTGCATCCGTGCCTGAGCCTTCCAGTGCGATCACCGTGCCCTCGCCAAATTTGTTGTGGAAGACGGGCTGACCAATCTTGAAACCGGTGTCGGCGGCACGCTGGTTGTTGGCGAACGCCGGCAGTGGCTTGCCTGCATCGGGATCGGCGTACGCGGCGCGTTCCTTGTCAGGCCGCGCGAACCAGTCGCGGCCCCAACCGGCGTTATCTGACCGGCCGCCCCAGCGTGCGCCCGCCTCCACCTTCGGCGTGAGCCACTTGAGCGAGCCTTCCGGGAGTTCATCGAAGAAACGGGAGCGAATGTTGTAGCGCGTCTGGCCATGCAACATCCGGCTCTGCGCAAACGAAAGATACAGCCGCTCCTTCGCCCGCGTGATCGCCACATACGCCAGCCGCCGCTCCTCTTCGAGCCCATCGCTTTCCTGCGCGCTGTTCTCGTGCGGGAACAGCCCTTCCTCCAGACCAGTGATGAACACCGCCATGAATTCAAGGCCCTTGGCCGCATGCACCGTCATCAGTTGCACCGCGTCCTGACCGGCTTGCGCCTGGTTGTCTCCTGCTTCAAGCGATGCGTGAGACAGGAAACCAGCCAGCGGCGTCATGGTGTCGGGATTTTGCGCGGGATCGGCGAGGCTTGGCCGGTCGAGCACGTCGACGGACGGATCGTCGGTCGCCAAGCCGATTTCCGGCGCGTTCGTCGCGCCCGGACGAAGCGGAATGGAACGCGCGGGGGTATCAAGCCCGTAGCCCTCCTCCTGCACGAACGCCGCTGCGGCGTTCACCACTTCCTGCAAGTTCTCCAGCCGGTCCTGACCTTCGCGCTCGTTCTCGTAATGCGTGGCGAGACCGCTTGCGCGAACCACGTATTCCACGGTTTCCGGCAAGCTCATGTGCTGGGTCTCGGCGCGCATCCTGGCGATCAGTTGCGCGAACGCGCCGATGCTCGAACCCGCCTTGCCTGTCACATAGGGAACGGCAGCGGCCATCGAACAGTTGTACAGGCGGGCGGCGTCGGCCAGTTGCTCGATCGACCTTGCCCCTATCCCGCGCGTCGGAAAATTCACGACGCGGGCAAATGCGGTGTCGTCGTTCGGGTTGTCGATCAGGCGCAGATACGCCAGCGCGTGCTTCACTTCCTGGCGTTCGAAGAACCGCAAGCCGCCATACACGCGATACGCAATGCCCGCGTTCACCAGCGTGTGTTCGATGGTCCGCGACTGCGCGTTGCTTCTGTACAGGATGGCGATCTCGCCGCGCGCGGCGCCCGCATGGATCATCGCCTTGATCTCCTCGACGATCCACCCCGCCTCCTGCGTATCGGTCGCGGCTTCATAGACGCGCACGGGTTCGCCGTGGCCGGCGTCGGTACGGAGATTCTTGCCGAGCCGCCGCGAGTTCTTGGCGATCAGGAAGTTGGCGGTATCGAGAATATGACCGTGCGAGCGATAGTTCTGCTCGAGCTTGATCATGTTGCGCACGTGGTACTCGCGCTCGAAGTCGTGCATGTTGCCGACGTTCGCGCCGCGAAATGCGTAGATGGACTGATCGTCGTCGCCGACCGCGAAGATGGCGTTGTGCTCGCCCGCCAGCATCTTCAGCCACGCGTACTGCAGCTTGTTCGTGTCCTGGAACTCGTCGACGAGGATGTTTCGAAAGCGCGCCTGATAATGCGCGCGCAGCGGTGGATTGTGCGCGAGCAATTCGTAGCAGCGCAGCAGCAGCTCGGGAAAATCGACGACACCCTCGCGCTGGCATTGCTGCTCGTAGGCCGCGTACAAGTCGACGAACTTCATGTTGAAGGAATCGGTCGCGTCGACGTCTTTCGGGCGCAGCCCTTGTTCCTTCGCGTTGTTGATGAAGTACTGGAGATTTTTTGCCGGATATTTTTCGTCGTCGATATTCAGGCCCTTCATCAGCCGTTTGATGGCTGACAACTGGTCGGACGTATCGAGGATCTGGAACGTCTGCGGCAGGCCCGCGTCGCGGAAATGTGCGCGCAGCATGCGGTTGCACAGGCCGTGGAACGTGCCGATCCACATGCCGCGGGTGTCGATCGGCATCATCGCGGTGAGGCGCGCCATC
Source organism: Caballeronia udeis (assembly GCF_001544555.2). Lineage (GTDB taxonomy): Bacteria > Pseudomonadota > Gammaproteobacteria > Burkholderiales > Burkholderiaceae > Caballeronia > Caballeronia udeis. Next base: position 89,861 of record NZ_FCOK02000009.1, read on the forward strand.
ATTTCCTTGGCGGCCTTGTTCGTGAAGGTCACGGCGAGAATGGTCGTGGGCGACGCCAATCCCTGCTGGATCAGCCAGGCGATACGTGTGATGAGTACGCGCGTCTTGCCGCTGCCCGCACCCGCGAGGATAAGCGCCGGCTCGTTCGGCAGCGTGACGGCGGCTAATTGTTCAGGGTTCAGATTGGCGAGCAGATCGGGCATGGGGGAGTTTTCCGGTGGGACAGGTATTATAAATCGGCAGGGGAGTGGCCGTTGGCACTTGGGTTCGGGACAGGCTCGTTCGCTCCAGCTCTGCGGTATCCGCCCCAAGCGCCCGCCAGGACCCCGCCAAACACAATCCCGCGCGCGAACGAAGAACCTTCCCGCTGACCCCGCCCTGTCTACGCCTTATAATTCCCCGACCTCCGCTTCTTTTACGCATTTTTCGGCAGATTCCACCCCATGAGTGACAACACGAGTGACAACACGCTTGCGAAGAGTTTCGAGCCCCAAAACATCGAGTCCCATTGGGGCCCGGAATGGGAAAAGCGCGGTTACGCCGCGCCGACCCTGATCGAAGGCAAAAAAGATTTCTCGATCCAGCTCCCGCCGCCGAACGTCACCGGCACGCTGCACATGGGTCACGCATTCAACCAGACCATCATGGACAGCCTCACCCGCTACCACCGCATGCTCGGCGAAAACACGCTGTGGCTGCCTGGAACGGATCACGCGGGGATCGCCACGCAGATCGTGGTGGAACGGCAACTCGATGCACAAGGCGTGTCGCGCCTTGATCTCGGCCGCGAGGAATTCCTGAAACGCGTCTGGGAATGGAAACAGAAATCCGGCTCGACCATCACGGGCCAGGTCCGCCGCCTGGGCGCGTCCATTGACTGGTCGCGAGAATATTTCACGATGGACGACAAAATGTCTCCCGTCGTGCTGGATGTGTTCGTCACGCTGTACAAGCAAGGCCTGATCTATCGCGGCAAACGGCTGGTGAACTGGGACCCGGTGCTGGGCACCGCCGTCTCGGACCTGGAAGTCGCCAGCGAAGAAGAAGCCGGCAGCCTCTGGCACATCCAGTATCCGCTGCCGGACGGCTCCGGCCACGTCACGGTCGCCACCACGCGCCCGGAAACCATGCTCGGCGACACCGCCGTGATGGTCCATCCGGAGGACGAGCGTTACGCTCACCTGATCGGCAAGACGGTCATGCTGCCGTTATCGAACCGGGAAATCCCGGTGATCGCGGACGATTACGTGGATCGCGAGTTCGGCACCGGCGTGGTCAAGGTCACGCCCGCGCACGACTTCAACGACTATCAGGTCGGCCTGCGCCACAAATTGCCGATGATCGAAATCCTCACGCTCGACGCCAAGATCAACGACAACGCGCCGGAAAAGTATCGCGGCATGGACCGCTTCGACGCCCGCAAGCAGGTCGTGGCCGACCTCGAAGCGCTTGGCCTGCTGGAGTCCGTCAAGCCGCACGCGCTGATGGTGCCGCGCGGCGACCGCACGGGCGTGGTGATCGAGCCCATGCTGACCGACCAGTGGTTCGTCGCCATGAGCAAGCCGGCGCCGGAAGGCACGTTCCACCCGGGCAAATCGATCGCTGAAACGGCGCTCGACGTGGTGCGCAATGGTGAAATCAAGTTCGTCCCGGAAAACTGGTCGACGACCTATTACCAGTGGCTCGAAAACATCCAGGACTGGTGTATTTCGCGTCAACTCTGGTGGGGCCACCAGATTCCTGCCTGGTACGGCGATAACGGCGAAATCTTCGTGGCGAAGACCGAGGAAGAAGCCCGCGCGGAAGCCACGGAAAAAGGCTATACCGGCGCGCTCAAACGCGACGACGACGTGCTCGACACCTGGTTTTCATCGGCGCTCGTGCCGTTTTCATCGCTCGGCTGGCCGAACGAAACGCCCGAACTCAAGCACTTCCTGCCCTCCTCGGTCCTCGTGACGGGTTTCGACATCATCTTCTTCTGGGTCGCCCGGATGGTGATGATGACCACGCATTTCACCGGCAAGGTTCCTTTCGATACGGTCTACGTCCACGGTCTCGTGCGCGACGCGGAAGGCCAGAAGATGTCGAAGAGCAAGGGCAATACGCTCGATCCCATCGATATTGTCGACGGTATCGACCTGGAAACGCTTGTTTCCAAGCGGATTACCGGCCTGATGAACCCGAAGCAAGCCGAAAAAATCGAGAAAAAAACCCGCAAGGAGTTCCCGGACGGGATTCAGCCGTTCGGCACGGACGCCCTGCGTTTCACGATGGCGTCCATGGCAACGCTCGGTCGCAACGTGAATTTTGATCTGGCAAGGTGCGAGGGATATCGTAATTTTTGCAATAAGCTGTGGAATGCCACCCGCTTTGTCCTGATGAATACCGAAGGCCACGACTGTGGCTTCGGCAAACCGGAAGAGTGCGAGGCAGGCGATTGCGGACCCGGTGGATACCTCCACTTCTCGCCGGCGGACCGCTGGATCGTGTCGCTTTTGCAGCGCGTGGAAGCGGAGGTGGAGAAAGGTTTCGCCGACTACCGTTTCGACAACGTGGCGAGCGCAATCTACAAATTCGTCTGGGACGAGTATTGCGACTGGTATCTGGAACTGGCCAAGGTGCAGATCCAGACCGGCGCACCCGAGCAGCAGCGCGCTACGCGCCGCACCCTGCTGCGGGTGCTGGAAACGGTGCTGCGTCTCGCGCACCCGGTGATTCCGTTCATCACGGAAGCCTTGTGGCAGAAGGTAGCGCCGCTAACCGACCTCTATCCGCAAGCCGCCGAAGGCGGGCAAACCGCGTCTATCATGATTCAGCGCTACCCGGTCGCACAACCGTCTAAAATTGATGAATCGTCTGAACAGTGGGCAGCCGAACTGAAGGCCATCATCGATTCATGTCGTAATCTGCGCGGTGAGATGAATCTGTCGCCGGCGGTCAAGGTACCGCTGCTGGCAACAGGTGACGAAGCGCAGCTCAAGTCTTTTGCGCCCTATGTCCAGGCGCTGGCGCGTTTGTCGGAGGTGAAGATCATTGCCGACGAATCCGCGCTCGACAAGGAGGCAAGTGGCGCGCCAGTTGCTATCGTAGGAACGAACAAGCTGGTGTTGAAGGTCGAAATCGACATTGCAGCGGAACGCGAACGGCTCACGAAGGAAGTGGATCGGCTGACGCAGGAAATCGCGAAGGCCCGTGTGAAGCTGGAAAACGAAAGTTTCGTGGCGCGCGCGCCCGCTGCGGTGGTGGAGCAGGAGCGCAAGCGGCTGGCGGAATTTGAATCGACTGCTGACAAGTTGAAAGCGCAGTTATCGCGGCTTCCTGCGTAAGCGGCTTGTGCGGGTGGCCTGACAGCCCTTAGCCGGCCCAGGCGCGGTCGGCTAAGGCCTGAAATCAACCGATTGCTTGTTCCGCCTTATAGCAAAGTGCGTATTTGTGCTTGAAGAATTAATCTCGCCGCACTTTTTTATCAACGCATCAACCTGCATCATGGCATTTGCTTCCATGCCGACCGTTTCAGGCTTGACGTTTAAACACGATAAGAGGATCAGGGTCATCAAATGCTAAAAGTTACGAAAGCGGTTTTCCCGGTTGCGGGTCTCGGTACCCGATTCCTCCCCGCGACCAAGGCCAGCCCGAAGGAAATGCTGCCCGTTGTCGACAAACCGCTGATCCAGTACGCGGTCGAAGAGGCCATGGCCGCCGGCATCACGGAGATGATCTTCGTGACGGGCCGCAGCAAACGCGCAATCGAGGATCACTTCGACAAGTCGTACGAGATCGAAGCCGAACTGGAAGCCCGCGGCAAGCAAAAGCTGCTCGACCTCGTGCGCAGCATCAAACCGAGCCACGTGGATTGTTTCTACGTGCGCCAGGCCGAAGCGCTCGGTCTCGGCCATGCCGTGCTGTGCGCGGAAAAGCTGGTGGGCGACAACCCGTTCGCCGTGATTCTCGCGGACGACTTGTTGTACGGCACGCCGCCGGTGATGACGCAGATGATCGAAGTCTTCGATCACTATCACAGCTCCGTGATCGGTGTGGAGGAGATCCCGGCTCAGGATTCCAAGTCGTACGGCGTGATCGACGGAAAAGAGTGGGAAGACAATATTTTCAAGCTGTCGGGCATTGTGGAAAAGCCGGAACCAGAAGTTGCACCGTCGAATCTGGGTGTTGTGGGCCGGTATGTGCTCAAGCCGCGCATCTTCGATCACATTCGTGCCTTGAAGCCGGGCGCCGGTGGCGAACTGCAACTGACGGACGCAATCCAGTCGTTGCTCGCCGACGAACAAGTGCTTGCGTACAAGTATCACGGCACCCGTTTCGATTGCGGCAGCAAGCTGGGCTATTTGAAGGCGACGGTGGAGTTCGCGTTGCGGCATCCGGAAGTGGCCAAGGATTTCCAGGAGTACCTGAATACGCGTTCGCCGCATCTGCTTGGCTAACCAGGCACCAAGCGCTGAACCATAAGCCGCCTGCACGCGGTTTGCGGCCGAAAAAAATGCCCATGGCTAAAACCATGGGCATTTTTCATTGAGCGGTCCCGATCAACGGCGCCGCATCAAAAACGTAAACACCTTGTCGTGCGACGTCGATTCCACCAGCTCATTGCCCGTCTGCTTCGAAAACGCGGCAAAGTCGCGTTGCGAACCCGGATCGGTCGCCAGCACTTTTAATATCTGACCGCTCTGCATATCGGCCAGCGCCTTCTTAGCCCGCAGGATGGGCAGCGGGCACGTGAGCCCGCGCGCATCGACTTCCTTGTGCACTTCCATCAGATTGAGCCTTGTTCGAACCCGCTTATTGATTCCGCTTAATGAGGGTTCGATTTTACCCCAGTGCTTAAAAATTCACCGCCTGGCCTTTAGCCAGGGACTCCCGCATCGCAATACCAATGCGCGTGGCCTCGCGTGCATCGTCAAGCGTCAGACCCGTGGCCGGGCCTCCGGTCAGCGAGGCCACGAACACCTCCGCCTCATTCAGGAACGCTTGCTCGAAGCGCTCGAAGAAGGTCGGCACGCATTCATTGCGGATCCCGCCGGCATCGTAGATTTCTACTCGATTGGCCCGCGGATTGTGTCCCACCGACAACGCCCCGTTTGTTCCCACCACCTCCGTCTGCGTGTCGTGACCGTGGGCGCTGGTCCGCGATGCCTGGAATACCGCGAGCCGGCCGCCCTCGAATTCGCAAATGGAGACACCGTTGTCAATATCGCCGCATTCGGCCAGCCCTTCGTGGATCGCAATCGTGCCGCTGGCGAACACTCGCGTCACGCGCGGATTGCCCAGCATCCAGCGCGCGAGATCGATGTCGTGGACGCTGCAATCGAGGAATAAACCGCCCGACGTGGGCGCGAAACGGACGAAAAAGCCATCGGGATCGTTCTTGTCGACGGTCTGCGAACGGACCATGAACGGCCGGCCGATCGCACCTTGCTGGATCTTGTTGAAAGCGTCGCGATAACTGGCGTCGAAGCGGCGCACGAAACCGATCATCACCTGAAGATCCGGAAAACGCGCGCTTTCTTCAATCACGCGATCGCACTGCGCCAAGTCCAGCGACAACGGTTTTTCGCAGAACACATGCTTGCCTGCGCGCAACGCCGCAATGATCTGGTCAGGATGCAGCGAAGTCGGCGTGACGAGCCAGACCGCATCGAGCGATGTGTCTTTCAGCATGGCTTCGTAGTCGCTGTAGAGCGCGAGTTCGGGCAGGTTGGCGCCCGCCCATTCGCGCTCCGCTGCGACCGGACTGCAAGCAGCCGCTAGCGTCGCGCCTGGCACGTGCCACGCCAGGTTACGTGCATGGCGCTGACCCAGCCGCCCCAATCCGACAATCCCAATCCGCACGGGCGCTTTCATGCTGCCCCCAGCTTGATGATCGTGCCTTCACGCCATGACCGCGTGGCCGCATCGGCGAGTTCCAGCGCCTTCAGGCCGTCCGCCACCGTCGTGCGAACCGGCTTGCCTTCCTGGACGGCATCGAAGAAATGGGCGATTTCCAGCGCGTACGCGGCGCGGTAACGCTCGAGGAAAAATGCTTCCGGCACATCGTTCGATACAGCGGTCTTTGAATACGCAGTGACTTCCGTCGGGCGCACATTGCCGGCTTGCAGCATGCCTTGGCTGCCGAGCAGTTCGAAACGCTGGTCGTATCCGTACGCTGCACGCCGCGTTGTATTGATCTGGCACAAGCGGCCGCGTTTGGTGCGGATCGTGACAGCCGTCGAATCGATATCACCCGCCTCCGCAATCGCCGGGTCCGTCAGACAGCTTCCCGTGGCGTGCAGCGTGTCGGCTTCGTCGTCCAGCATCCAGCGGAAGATGTCGAAATCGTGGATCAGCATGTCCTTGAAAATGCCGCCCGAATGCAAGATGTACTCCACCGGCGGCGCGCCCGGATCACGGCTCGTGATCACCAGCATTTCCGGATCGCCAATTTCACCCGCCTCCACACGCGCCTTCAATGCAGCAAAGGTCGGATCGAAGCGGCGCTGAAAACCGATCATGCAGACCACGCCGGCTTTCGCGACAGCGTCGGCGCAAGCACGCGCGCGCTCGAGCGTCAGGTCGACCGGCTTTTCGCAGAACACATGCTTCTTTTGCGCCGCCGACTTCAGGATCAGGTCGGCATGCGTGTCCGTGCTCGAACACACGACGGTCGCACCAATCGATGCATCGCCGAGCGCGCCTTCCACATCGGCCACTTGTGCACCGTGAAGCGCGGCCAGTGCGGCGGCGGCTTCCCTGTTGACGTCCACCACGTACTTCAGCCGCACACCCGGCTGTTTCGCCAGGTTCGCCGCGTGGATCTTGCCGATCCGCCCTGCTCCGAACACCGCCACATCAATCGTCATAGCCACCTGTCTCCCTTGATTCTTCCACGTTCAGTTCAAGCCGGTACGCAAGCGCGATAAACAGCGCCTGGCACAGGCAGATCGTGCTCGTGAGCGAACGGAACGCGAACGCGCTGCCTTCCTTCACGAACAAATGCGCGCTCGCGTGACGCGCGAGCGGCGAAAGCTGGCCATCGGTAATTACCAGTGTCTTGGCGCCGTGATGCTGCGCGGCGCGCACGCAGTACTGCGTCTCCTTGCCATAAGGCGCGAAGCTGATCGCGATCACCACGTCGCCTTTCTTCACGCTGCGGATCTGCTCCCGATACATGCCGCCGAAACCGGACACCAGATGTACACGTTTCGCCGTGTGCTGCAACGCGTAGACGATATAACTCGCCACCGGGAACGAGCGCCGCACGCCGACCACGTAGATGTTCTCGGCCTGTTCCAGCATCTTCACCGCGGCTTCGAACTGGATGTCGTCGAGACCCGCTTCGAGTTCCTCCAGCCCGCTCCGGCTTGCCGCAATGAATTCGCGCGCCACCGAGCCGCCCGACAACTTTCCCGGCTTTTCATCGATGAGTTTGCGGATGCGCTGCTGATAGCTCTGCGCGGAACCGTTCTGGCCCGTGTAGGCCTGCTTGAAGATTGCCTGGAGGTCGGAGAAGCCCGAGAAGCCGAAGCGCTGGGCAAAGCGCACGACCGCCGAAGGATGCACGCCGCACGCGCTGGCAATGTCTCCGGTGCGATCCATCATCACGTTGCTGCGGTGCTGTTCGATGTACGTCGCCACGCTTTTAAGCTGGCGCGGCAACGCGTCGTACGCCTCGGTGATCCGCTGCATCAGCTCGTCGACTGTCTGGATCTCGGCCGTCTCTTGGGGGTCTTGCGCGTCTTCCTGCATGCCGTGCTCGTCATTGTTCTGTCTTCGATGAAACCGATTATAGATATCCGGAGGAACAAATGGAATTAATTTTCCAAACTTCGAATAGTTAAACTTCCTATTGCAGATCGATCAAACTTGTCCTAATCTTGGTCGTGAGCAAGGGGGCGTCAAACGGTCAAGCGCCGTATGCAAGACGCCGGATGCTCGTTCAGAACAACAACCGTGATAGGTGGAGACAATGAGACTTTGCAATCGCCGAGGCGCCCTGCGCGCGCTCGCGGCTGCCGCTGCGTTGTGCGGCGCAGCAGCACTGAGCAGTCAGGCAGCGCACGCCGCTCCCGACGCCCATTTCGTTTTGATCAGCCACGCGCCGGATTCGGACTCGTGGTGGAACACGATCAAGAACGCCATCAAACAGGCGGACGAGGACTTCAATGTCCAGACGGATTACCGCAATCCGCCGAACGGCGATATTGCCGATATGGCCCGCCTGATCGAACAGGCAGCGGCACGCAACTATGACGGCGTGATCGTCACCATTGCCGACTTCGACGTGCTGAAGGGCGCAATTTCCAAGGTCACGGCGAAGCACATTCCGCTGATCACGATCAACTCGGGCACCGAGGAGCAAAGCGCCCAGCTCGGCGCGATCATGCACGTGGGACAGCCTGAATACACGGCCGGTAAAGCGGCGGGAGAGAAGGCGAAGGCGGCGGGCATCAAGTCGTTCCTGTGCGTCAACCACTACGCGACGAATCCGGCTTCGTTCGAGCGTTGCCGCGGCTTCGCCGATGCGATTGGCGTCGATTTCAAGGCGTCCACGCTGGACGCAGGCCAGGATCCGACGACCGTCCAATCCAAGGTGAGCGCGTATTTGCGTAATCACCCGGACACCCAGGCGGTGCTCGCACTCGGGCCGCTGTCGGCTGATCCGACGATCAAGGCGCTCAAGCAGATGGGCGTTGCCGGCAAGCTCTGGTTCGCGACCTTCGACTTCGACACGGACATCGCGAAGGCGATCCAGGACGGCACGATCCAGTTCGCCATCGACCAGCAACCCTACTTGCAGGGTTATATCCCGGTCGCGGTGCTGGCTATCGTAAAGAAGGATCACACCACCGACCCGGCCAAGATCCGCCAGGCCCTCGAAGCGAATCCGAAGTTCCAGGCGCGGCTTAGCACCTATGGGCTCGCTCCTTCCTACGGGCCGCGCAATATCGGCTCGGGTCCGGGCTTCATCACCAAGGAAAACGTCGACAAGGTACTCAAGTACGCAGGTCAGTACCGTTGAACCCGATGGCGGCGCGGCCAGCGTGACGCATGAGTCAAGCACCGCGCCGCCGTCTTCGAAGCATCTGCAGGCACCAGCAACTTCACACGTCATCCGCACCACTCAACTGTATCGCTCGCGCATCAGCATGTTCGCTTTGTGAACCAGCGCCGCATCGCGAATGAAAGACGAAGGAGACATCATGGGCGTAGCCGGAAAACCTATTCTCTCGGGACATCGCAAGCCGTCTGACGGCGCCGCGACATCGAGCTCATCCACCCCCGCCGCCGACGAGCGCATTCGCCGGCAATCCCGTTTCGGGCACATCCTGAATCGTCCGGAATTCGCGGCAATCTCGGGAGCGGTACTGGTCTTCGTCGTGTTCGGAATCGCCGCCGGCGGCTCGGGCATGTTCAATCTCGACGGCATCATGAACTGGTCGCAGGTGTCCGCTTACCTGGGCATCCTCGCCGTCGGCGCCTGCCTGTTGATGATTGCCGGGGAGTTCGACCTCTCGATCGGCTCCATGATCGGTTTTGCCGGGATGATGGTCGCCATTCCCACCGTCTATTTCCACTGGCCGATCTGGCTCGCGATCATTTTTGCCTTTGCGGGCTGCATGCTGCTCGGCGCGCTGAACGGCTATATCGTCATGCGCACGCGGCTGCCGTCGTTCATTGTCACGCTGGCTTTCCTGTTCATCCTGCGCGGCCTCACGCTTGCGCTGTCGATCATGTTCGCCGACCGGACGATCGTTTCCGGCGTGGGTGACATTGCCGCGAAAGACTGGTTTGCCAATACCCTTTTCCATGGCGTCGCCTTCCACGATATTTTCGCGTGGCTCGGGAAAATAGGAATCCTCAAGATGCTCGACAACGGCCAGCCGCTCGTGCCGGGGATTCCGAAAGTCATCCTCTGGTGGGTTGTGCTCGCAGCCATTGGCGCATTTGTGCTCGCGAAGACCCGTTTCGGCAACTGGATTTTCGCGTCCGGCGGCGACGCGGTGGCGGCCAAGAATGTCGGCGTGCCGGTGCGGCGCGTGAAGATCTCGCTCTTTGTCCTGACTGCGTTCTGTGCATGTCTGTTTGCCGTGCTGCAGGTGTGCGACATCGGTTCGGCTGCGGCTGACCGAGGGCTCGAAAAGGAATTCGAGGCGATCATTGCCGCGGTGATTGGCGGAACCCTGCTGACGGGCGGTTACGGTTCGGTAGTCGGCGCATGTTTCGGCGCGCTCATCTTCGGCGTGGTCCAGATCGGCATTGGCTACACCAGCGTGCCCTCTGACTGGTTCCGCGTGTTCCTCGGCATGATGCTGCTGATCGCCGTGCTGTTCAATCACTACGTGCGCCGCCGCGTTTCACAGGCTCAATAAACAGGCTCAATAAACAGGCTCAATAAGGTCAAGGAGAACAAACCATGTCCGATCCCATCCAGAGCGCACCGCCCGCGCCCGCCGACACCATCCTCGCACTGGAAAACGTCAGCAAGTTCTTCGGCAAGGTGATTGCGCTGAACGGCGTCACGCTGCGCCTGAAACGCGGCGAAGTGCACTGCCTGCTCGGCGACAACGGCGCCGGTAAATCCACCCTGATCAAGACGCTTGCCGGAGTGCATACGCCCTCCGCCGGCGAGTATCTCGTCGATGGCAAACCGGTCCACTTCGGCTCGCCGAAAGAAGCGCTCGATCTGGGCATTGCAACGGTCTATCAGGATCTCGCGCTGGTGCCGCTGCTGTCGGTGGCGCGTAATTTTTTCATGGGACGCGAGCCGCAGAAAAAGCGCTTCGGCTTTATCAACGTGATGGACCTGGACCTCGCCGCCGAAACATCGCGTGCGCGGCTCTCCGAAATGGGCATCAATGTGCGCGACCCGCACCAGCCTATTGGCACGATGTCCGGTGGCGAGAAGCAATGTCTCGCCATTGCGCGGGCGATTCACTTCGGTGCGCGCGTGCTGATCCTCGATGAACCTACCGCCGCGCTCGGCGTGAAGCAGAGTTTCAATGTGCTGAAGCTGATTCACACGGCGCGCGCCAAAGGCATCTCCGTGATCTTCATCACGCACAACGTGCATCACGCGTATCCCATCGGCGATTCGTTCACGTTGCTCAATCGCGGCAAATCGATGGGCACGTTCACGAAGGACACCATCACCAAGAACGAAGTGCTCGACATGATGGCGGGCGGCGCCGAGATGCAGCAAATGATGAACGAACTGGAAGGCGAGCCGGCTTAGGCAGGTACGTACGGCCGCGCTCGTTTGTCGTCATCTACAGAACAGGATTGAACATGGCATTGCAATCATCAACCGGATCGCGCTTCGCAACTGGGCGAACCCGCGACATCATCTGCCTCGGGCGGCTCGCGGTCGATCTCTACGCGCAGCAAGTCGGCGCACGGCTCGAAGACGTGTCGAGCTTCGCGAAATATCTCGGTGGATCGTCCGCGAATATTGCATTCGGGTGCGCGCGGCTCGGCCTCAAATCCGCGATGCTCTCACGCGTGGGCAACGACCACATGGGCCGCTTTCTCACCGAGACGCTGGAGCGCGAAGGCTGTGATACGAGCCACGTGCGTATTGACCATGATCGTCTCACCGGGTTGGTGCTCCTTGGCATAGAAGACCGCGATACGTTCCCGCTCGTGTTCTATCGCGATGACTGCGCGGATATGGCCGTCGATGAAAACGACTTCGACGAGGCGTTCATCGCTTCATCGAAAGCGCTGCTGATTACGGGCACGCACTTCTCCACCGACCAGGTCAACCGCGCGAGCCGCCGCGCGCTCGAATACGCCCGGCGCAACCAGGTCCGCACGGTGCTCGATATTGATTACCGGCCGGTACTTTGGGGGCTCACCGGCAAAGCCGATGGCGAGACACGATTCATCGCAAACGAGGGTGTGACCGCACATCTGCAAAGAATCTTGCCGTTGATGGATCTCGTGATCGGCACGGAAGAAGAGTTTCGGATTGCGGGCGGCAAGGATAATTTGATCGATGCGCTCGTGGCCGTGCGCGCCGTAACAGCCGCCATGCTGGTGGTCAAGCGCGGCCCGATGGGTTGCTCGATCGTCGACGGCGCCGTGCCGGCTTCCATCGACGATGCGCCGGTTCATCGCGGCGTGGAAGTGGAAGTGCTGAACGTCCTCGGCGCGGGTGACGCCTTCGCGTCCGGGTTCCTCGCCGGATGGCTGAGAGACCAACCGCTGGAAGTCTGCGCGCGCACGGCGAATGCATGCGGCGGGCTGGTCGTATCGCGTCACGGTTGCGCCCCCGCCATGCCCACGCCCGCCGAGCTCAGCTACTTCCTCGATGCCGCAAACGCCGACCCGGTCCGCATGCGCAGGCCCGATCGCGATGCAACGCTCGCGCGCCTGCATCGTGTAACGCCCGCTCGTAAAACGTGGGACGAAGTGCTCGGTTTCGCCTTCGATCACCGCAACCAGTTCTTCGATCTCGCGCAGCAAACCGGCGCGGATGAATCGCGCATCGCCGCGCTCAAAGCCTTGTTCGTGGAAGCCGTAGCGCAGACCGAAAAAGAACGCGGCCTGGAAGGGCGCATTGGCGTGCTGATCGACGACCGCTATGGTCAGGACGCGTTGAACGCGGCGACGGGTCGTGGCTGGTGGATCGGCCGCCCCGTGGAATTGCCTGGCTCCATGCCGCTGGTCTTCGATCATGGCCGGTCGATCGGCACGACGCTGATCGAGTGGCCGCGCGAGCATGTCGCGAAGTGCCTGGTCCACTATCATCCCGATCATCCGCACAATCTTCGTCTGGAACAGGAAGCGCAGATTCGCGCACTGTACGACGCGGTCCAGGTGAGCGGACACGAGTTATTGCTCGAAGTCATTGTGCCGAAGAACGGCCCGCCCATCGAGGAAGACACTGCTTTGCGTTCGCTGAAACGCCTCTACAACCTTGGCATCTATCCCGAGTGGTGGAAGCTCGAACCCATGAGCGCGACGCAGTGGCAAGCGATCGATGCACTGATCGCCGAGCGTGATCCGACGTGCCGCGGCGTCGTGCTGTTGGGCTTGTCCGCAGCCGTCGATCAACTGTGCGAGGGCTTCAAGCCGGCGGCGTTGTCGAAGACGTGTCGCGGATTTACCGTCGGCAGGACGATCTTTCACGAGCCGAGTCACGCGTGGCTGGCGGGTTCCATCGACGACGCGGAGCTTATCGCGCGGGTTCGACGGACCTTTGAAACATTGATCGATGCATGGCGCGAAGCACGGGCAAAAAACACCACGCAAGCGCTCACGCAGGAGCAGGCAGCATGAACAGCACGCTTCGTTTGACCACCGCGCAGGCGCTGGTCCGCTATCTCGCCGCCCAGCAAACCCCGGACGGCGAACCGCTGTTCGGCGGCGTCTTCGCCATCTTCGGGCATGGCAACGTGGCAGGAATCGGCGAGGCATTGTACGCACATCGCGAGACGCTGCCGACCTATCGCGCGCATAACGAGCAAGCAATGGCGCACGCGGCGATTGCGTATGCGAAGGCGCACTTTCGACGCCGCATGATGGCGGTGACCACGTCCATTGGTCCGGGTGCGACCAACCTGGTGACGGCCGCCGCGCTCGCGCACGTGAACCGGCTGCCGGTGTTGCTGCTGCCCGGCGATGTGTTCGTGTCACGCGCGCCCGATCCGGTCTTGCAGCAAGTGGAAGATTTCGCCGATGGCGGCATTTCCGCGAACGACGCGTTGAAACCCGTCTCGCGTTACTTCGACCGTATCGTGCATCCGGCGCAATTGCTGACTGCGCTGCCGCGCGCCATGCGCGTGCTGACGGACGCCGCATTGTGCGGACCGGTGACGCTCGCGCTGCCGCAAGACGTGCAGGCGATGGCCTACGACTACCCCGCGTCGTTCTTCGAGCCGCGCGTGGTGTCGTTCCATACGCCCTCGCCCATCGATGAGGAAATCGCGAACGCCGCCGCTGCATTGCGCGCCGCTAAAAAGCCCTTGCTCGTGTCAGGCGGTGGCGTGCTTTACGGCCTCGCGACCGACGCGCTGCGCTCTTTCGCCGAGCGTCACGGCATCCCCGTTGCCGAAACGCAAGCGGGTAAAAGTGCGCTCGCGTGGGACCATCCGCTGAATCTTGGCGGTATTGGGGTGACGGGATCGGACGCTGCCAACGAGCTCGCACACGAGGCGGATTGCGTGCTCGCGGTCGGTACGCGGCTGCAGGATTTCACGACCGGATCGAACACGCTGTTCGCGCAGGCCAAGCTGGTTGGTATCAATGCAAATGCATTCGATGCCTTGAAACAAGGCGCTTTATCGGTAGAGGCGGATGCGCGTCTTGCCCTCGACGCATTGAGCGCGGCGCTCGACGACTGGCGCGCGTCGCCACCGTGGACCGCACGCGCGCATGAACTCGCGGATAGCTGGCGCGCCACCGTCGACCAGGTGACGAACGCATCGCAAGACGACGACACGTTGCCGCGCGAAGCCGATGTGATCGGTGCTGTGCAGCGCTCGAGCGCGCAGTCAGCCTCGCATGACGTGGTGGTATGCGCTGCCGGCACCCTGCCGGCCGATCTGCAAAAGCTGTGGCGAACGAGCACCCCCGGCGGTTACCACGTCGAATACGGTTACTCGTGCATGGGTTATGAAATCGCGGGCGGACTTGGTGCGAAACTCGCACGGCCGGCAAGCGAAGTGATCGTGATAGTCGGCGACGGCAGCTATCTGATGATGAACAGCGAGCTGGCGACGTCCGTCATGCTTGGGGCCAAACTGATCGTGGTGCTGCTCGACAACCGCGGATACGGTTGTATCAACCGCCTGCAGCAAGCATGCGGCGGCGCTCCGTTCAACAACCTGATCGACGATTGCCGCCAGGGTCCTGAAGGCGCACCCGCTATCGACTTCGCGATGCATGCGCGCTCGCTCGGCGCGAGCGCTGAACACGTGGCTAATATCGACGAACTCGAAGCCGCGATGCAACGCGCACGCGCGTCCACCCGCTCGTATCTGATCAGCATCGACACCGATCCGGCACGTCCTACTGAAGAAGGCGGCTGGTGGTGGGAAGTCGCGGTGCCGGAAGTGTCGTCGCGCGAAGCGGTGCGCTCGGCGCGCGCAAACTATGAACATGAAATCACGGCGCGTTCGAAGCGCACGAAGGAATAAGCGATGAGCACGTTCGATGTACGAATCGGCATCAACCCGCTGTCATGGATGAACGACGATCTGCCCTCTCTCGGCGGCGAGACACCGCTGAGCGTGGCGCTGACCGAAGGCAAGCAGATTGGCTATGAAGGGTTTGAACTCGGCAACAAATTCCCGCGCGAGCCGCAAGCGCTGAAAACCTTGCTTGCCGGATACGACCTCGCACTCGTCTCGGGCTGGTATTCCGGGAGGCTGGCCGAACGCAGCGCCGAGGACGAAATCGCGGCCGTGGGTCCGCATCTCGACCTGCTGGCGAAGAACGGTGCGACGGTCATGGTGTACGGCGAAGTATCGGACTCGATCCAGGGCTCGCCGCGACCGCTGTACCAGCGCCCGCGCTTTTTCTCCGATGACCGCTGGAACGAATACGCGACGCGCCTGAACACCTTCGCTGAATACACGCTCTCGCGCGGCGTCCGGGTGGCGTATCACCATCACATGGGCGCGTATGTGGAGACGCCTGCGGATGTCGACCGACTGATGAGCCTCACGAACGAAGCCGTGGGCCTGCTCTTCGATGCCGGACACATTACGTTCGCCGGCGGCGATCCGCTCACGGTTCTCAACAAGCACATCGCGCGCGTTTGCCATGTGCATTGCAAGGATGTACGGCCAGAAATCACCAAGCTTGCCCGGAACCGGAACTGGAGTTTCCTGGAAGCAGTGATCAACGGCGCGTTCACCGTTCCAGGCGACGGCACGGTAGACTTTCCATCGATCATCGCCCGGTTGAAGCAGCACGGTTATCGCGGCTGGCTCGTGGTTGAAGCGGAGCAGGATCCGGTCATTGCCACCAGCTATGCGTACGCCGAAAAAGGCTACAAGACGCTGCGTGCGCTCGTAGACCAAAACCTTCAGGAGGCAGCATGAGCCTGCTCGTCAAGGCATCGCGCGAAGGCCAGACTATCGCGCGCGTCACGCCGGAAACGGCGCTATGGAAACACGTGGGCTTCGCTGCTTACCGACTGGAAACCGGGGACATCGTGCATGTGCATGAAGCACAGCGCGAGGTCTGCATTGTGGTGTTGTCCGGAACGGTGAGCATAGAAGCCGGAGATCATAAATGGGAGAAACTCGGCACGCGCGACAGCGTGTTCGAAGACACTGCGCCCTACGCCGTTTATCTCCCGCCCAAGCTCGCCGCGACTATTCGCGCCGACCGCGATGCGGAAGTCGGTGTGGCGAGTGCGCCCGCTACGGGCAAGTACCCGGCGCGGTTGATCGAGCCGTCGCAGATGAAACGCTCGACCCGCGGCAAAGGCGCGAATACGCGATACGTGTGCGATATTCTTCCGCAAACCGAACCCGCCGAAGGCCTGCTCGTGGTCGAAGTCAAGACCCCCGGCGGCCATGCGTCGAGCTACCCTCCGCACAAGCACGACAAGGACAATGTGCCGGTGGAGAGTTCACTTGAAGAGACTTATTATCATCGGCTGAATCCGCCGCAGGGGTTTGCGTTCCAGCGCGTCTACACTGACGAACGCGATCTCGATGAAACCATGGCCGTTGAAGATCATGACGTCGTCATGGTGCCGCGTGGTTATCATCCGGTCGTGGTGCCGTATGGCTACGACAATTACTACCTGAACGTGATGGCCGGCGACAAGCGAACCTGGCACTTCAAGAACGATCCGAAGCACGAGTGGATCGTGGAGAGGGATAGCAAGGCTTCGTAAGCTAACCTACAGAGAGCCATTCGTTGATCACACGCTCGTTCGCAGCAAGGGCGGCGGGCGTGTCGTCGAAGACGATTTTGCCGTGACCCATCACGGCGACCCGCGTGGCCAGATCACGCGCAATGCTCATGCGTTGTTCGATCAGGAGAATCGCCACGCCACGGTCCCGCAGGTTCTTCAGGCATGAAGAGACTTGCTCCACGACCTGTGGCGCGAGCCCTTCCGTCGGTTCATCGACGATCACGAACGACGGATCGCCCATCAACGTCCGGGCAAGCGCGAGCATTTGCTGCTCGCCTCCTGACAACATCCCCGCCTTCACGGCCGCACGTTCCTGCAACACGGGGAAAAGTTGCTCGGCGTCGTTGATGGTGAAACTGCTGAACCGCGATCCGCCCCGCTTGATGCCAAGCTGCAGGTTCTCGCGCACGCTTAACGTAGGGAAGACATCACGCTGTTCAGGCACGTAGCCCAGGCCCATCCGCGCGATAACGTGAGGCCGTTTTCCGATCATCGATACCCCGCGAAAGTTTGCTACCCCTTGCGCGTGTACCAGCCCCATCAGCGCTTTGGCGAGCGTCGAGCGTCCCGAGCCGTTGCGTCCCGCCAGGGCCACGATCTCGCCCTCGCCTATGCGCAGGCTCACGCCGTGCAGTACATGACTTGCGCCGTATCCAGCGTTCAGGCCATCGATTTCAAGCAACCTGGTCATGGCATTTCGCCGAGATAGGCCGTGCGAACCGATGGGTTCGCTGCAATTTCAGCGGGCGTTCCCGTCGCAATCACGCGGCCTTGCACAAGCACCGAAATGCGATCGGCGAGCGCAAACACCGCTTCCGTATCGTGCTCCACGATCAACAAGGTCTTGCCCTGCGTCGTCTCGCGAATTAACGCGAGTGCACGCACGGCTTCCGCGCGATTCATGCCGGCGGTGGGTTCATCGAGCAACAGCACGGACGCACCCGTGGCCAGCGCGAGGCCCAGATCAAGCGCGCGCAACTCGGCATAGCTGAGGCTGGTGGCGAGTGCATCGCTGTGATCGGCAAGACCGATAGCCGTTATGACCCGATGCGCCTCCTCGTCGATCACGCTCGAACGGAACCATCGATCCTTCCAGGTGGCTACGCGAGAGCCAAGCGCCGCGCAACGGACGTTGTCGCGGACGGTGAGACCCGTGAACACGCTTGTGGTCTGGAAGCTGCGCGCGAGGCCCTTGCGCCCCAACCGATGAGCCGGCATCCCGGTGACGTCGACGCCGTTCAACGCGATGCGGCCACTCGTGGGTTGCGTGCGTCCCGCAATCAGGTCGAACAGAGTGGACTTGCCGGCGCCGTTGGGACCGATCAACGCATGACGCTCGCCTTCACGAATGCTCAGATCGACACCGCGAAGAATCTGCGTCGCACCGAAACGCTTCGTGATCTCCTTCAGTTCGAGCGCGGTGTTCATGGTGCGCTCCGGGCTTGTCGTGTGAATAGAACCGCAATCACAGCGCTGAAGAACGCGAAGCACCAGGGAGCGGCATGCCGGCCATCGAGAAGGAAACCCGCGATGTGCGCAAGGCCGTCGCCATGACTATCGAATTGCAGCGCGTAAGCGAGTTCCATAGCGATGACGATCGCCAGCATCCAAGCGCCGGCGGCGCACAACGCAAACGCGGTAACTACGTAACCCTCACGTGATCGTGCAGCAATAAAGCCCACCATGCCCTTGGGCGCCACCACCACAACCCACACAAAAAACAGCCCAAGATAGGCCACCCACGCCACCGATACACTCCCCACCGCCAGGCTGAAAAACGTCAGCACCACGGCGCCCAGCACCGGCCCAAAGAATTCCGCAGTCCCACCGATCACCGCTGCGATCAGCACGCTTCCCGAACGCGCGAGGCCTACCCCTTCCGCCGATGCCAGCTCCACATTGATCAGCCCCAGCCCGCCGGCCACACCCGCGAAAAACGCCGCGACGATCACCATCACAAAGCGCACGCGGCGCGGATCGAAGCCGATAGCCGCCGCACGCACGGGGTTATCGCGCACCGCATTCGCCACCCGCACGAACGGCGTGCGCGAGAACACGAACATCGCGATACACGCCAGCACGCACCATCCGGCGATCAGGGCATAGGCCTGAATCGAAGGCCCGAAGTTCAAGCCGAAGAGGACAGGGCCGCTCGCCCGATCGATAGGAACACCGCCCTCGCCGCCGAACCATCCCGGCACAAGCCACACACCCGCCGCGACCAGTTCGCCGATACCAAGCGTGATCATCGCGAATGTCGTACCGGCACGACGCGTTGAAAAAAAGCCGAATACGATCGCCGCGAGAGCCGCCGACACGCCGCCGATCAACGGCAAAAGGGGCAGCGGCATGGGGTATCGATTGAAGATTTGCGCGGCGGCAAACGCTCCGAGCCCGGCGTACACGGCGTGCCCGAACGACAGCAATCCTGTCTCGCCGAGCAGCAAGTTGAATGAGAGAGCGAACACGATCATGGTCGCGGTTTGCGCGAGATAGGCGAGCAGCCAGCTCTGCGAGGTGAAGACCGGCGGCAACGCAAGACCGGCCACGAGCAGCAGCCACGGAAGCGCTTGACGCAGAGCGGTGCGGGAGTGGGTGAGAGAGTCAAGCATCGTCATCGCCACGCTGGCCGAAGAGTCCGCGAGGGCGCAGCGCGAGCATCGCGACCAGCAGCACATACGGCAGCACGGGCGCGATCTGCGCGACGCTCAATGCAGCCCAGGCGGGCGGCAACGGAACGCCGGCAAACTGGGCGGCGCTCCCAAGCGACAACGTAGTCCCGACTGCAAACGTCTGCACGCATCCGATCAGAAGCGACGCCACCAGCGCTCCGCCCACCGACCCGAGGCCACCGACGACCACGACAACGAACACGATGGGGCCGATGTTCTCGGCCATAGAAGGTTCGATCACGAACAGCGGCGCGCCGATCACGCCCGCCAGCGCAGCGAGCGCGGTGCCTGTCGCGAACACCAGCGTAAACACACGGGGAACGTTGTGCCCAAGCGTCTCGACGGTCGCGGCATGGGTGAGCGCGGCCCTCACTACAAGGCCTATTCGCGAGACCCGCAGCACGGCATACAAAGCCAGCAGCATGGCCAGCGATACACCCATCATGAATGCGCGATAACGCGGGAAAGCGGCGCCGTAGAGCGTGAACAACGGACCATCGAGGCCTGAAGGAACAACCGCGTTGATAGGCGCAAGACCCCAGACCAGCTTCACGACTTCAGCGATCAGATAGGCCGCGCCGAACGTCAGCAGAAGCTCCGCGAGCGCGCCGCGGGTTTCAATCCGGCGCAATAAAAACCGCTCGAACAAACCGCCGAGCGCGCCAACGAGCAAAGGCGAAATGACCAGCGCAAACCAGAAACCCCCGACGGCCGCAAGCGCGTAACCCACATAGGCGCCGAGCATATAAAAGCTCGCATGCGCGAAGTTGAGAACGCCCATCATGCTGAAGATCAGCGTCAGTCCCGCCGACAGCATGAACAGCAGCAACCCGACGCTCACTCCATTCAGAAGGTTGATCGCGAACCACTGAACGAATGAGGTCACGTTACGCGGACCTACCCGGTGACCATGCTGACGAGCGGCTTGAGTGCCGCGACGAGCGTGTCGGGCAGCGGCACCGGACGGCGCGTATCGCGATCGACATAGACGTGCACGAAATGCCCTTGCGCCGCAGGTTGCTCAGAGCCCGCGCTGAAGATGCCCACTTCGTAACGCACGCTTGTGGACCCGAGTCGCGTCACGCGCAGGCCGGCATCGATGCGATCGGGAAACGCGAGCGAAGCGAAGTAGCTGCAATGCGTTTCCACCACGAGCCCGATCGTCTTGCCAGCTTCAAGGTCGAGCGCGCCGTGCCGGATCAGATACTCGTTCACGACCGTATCGAAGTAGCTGTAATACACCACGTTGTTCACGTGGCCGTAGAGATCGTTATCGGACCAGCGCGTATTGATCGACAGAAAATGCGGATAATCCGCGCGCGTCGTGGGTACAGGGCGGCTCATGGATCAGAACGACTCCTGCAGCATCCGCCGATAATCCTCCGCACTCACTTCGCGCGGATTGGTCTTGTGGCAATGATCGGCAAGCGCGCCCTTGATCACCTTGTCGAACATGCCCTGCTCGACACCCATTTGCGACAGACGCGTTGGCAGGCCAAGGCGCTCGGTCATGTCATGGACAGCTCGAGCGATGTCGGCATCGGCGGCGAGATTCATCACGCGGCGCATCCGTGCGAAACGCTTGTCGGCTACCACGCTCGGCGCGCTTTCGTTGAAGCGCAGCACGGCGGGCAAAACCACCGCGTTCAGCGTGCCGTGATGCAGTCCGGTGCGGCCGTGCACGACCAGACCGCCCAGCGGATGCGACAGCGAATGCACGCAGCCCAGACCCTTCTGGAACGCCATGGCCCCCTGCATGGACGCGCTCATCATGTTCAGGCGCGCATCGCGATCCTGACCGTCATGCGTCGCCCGTTCGATGGACGCCCACGCGCGCTCGAGCCCATCCAGCGCGATGCCGTCGGCAGGCGGATTGAATGCCGGTGCCAGAAATGTTTCGATGCAATGCGCGATCGCGTCCATGCCGGTTGCAGCGGTGAGCATGGGCGGCAAGCCCAGCGTCAGGGACGGATCGCAGACTGCTGACTTGGGCAGGATGTGCCATGAGTGAAAGCCGAGCTTGCGGCCGTCGTCGAGAATGATGATCGCCCCGCGCGCCACTTCGCTGCCGGTGCCCGAGGTGGTCGGCACGGCGATCAGCGGTGCGGCCTCAGCGGTGATCTTGTTGCTGCCGCCTTCGATGGTCGCGTACTCCGTCAACGTCCCCGGATGGGTCGCCATGATCGCGACACCCTTCGCCAGATCAATGGACGATCCGCCGCCCACGGCGATGAGGCCATCGCAGCCTTCGCTTTTGTAGAGCGCGGCGGCTTTCATCACCATGGCTTCGGTCGGGTTCGACGGGGTGTCATCGAAGATGGGAACAGCGCCCGCATCCAGGTCCAGCGCCTGGACGGTCTGCGACACGAGCCCCGCGGCCAGCACGCCTTTGTCCGTGATGATCAGTGGCCGCCTGATGCCGACGCGCGTGCATTCGCTGTCGAGCACGGCGAGTGCGTCGTAACCGAGGTGGATGTGGGTGACGTAGAAAATGAAGGCCATGACGAGTGTCCGCGGTTGACGCAGTTAAGTGAGGCGTCTGGCATGTTAGGAGTCGCACGGGAGTCCGTCAATCCGCGCGGACGCCATGTATCGTGCGGGCGTTACGCGTTTTACTGCCCCGGCCGGTCCACATATTCCACGGTCAGACCGCGGCGGCGCATCCACTCCGCCACGGCATGGCCGGTTCCGGCGCGCCAGGGCCTGAGCTTCGCGGGCTCGACCAGACGATATTCAAGCAGTTCCGGCGACAGGTTGATGGTCCCGTTCGCCTTCACGTGATACGCAATGATCAGCTCGTTCTTGCGCATGAATTCATACACGCCGACCAGTTCCACCGATTGCGCTACCAGCGACGTTTCCTCCAGCACTTCGCGAGCGATGCCCTCTTCGGGCGTCTCGCCGTTCTCGAGAAAACCCGTGATCAGCGCGAACATGCCCTCGGGCCATGCGGCATTGCGCGCGAGCAGGATCTTGCCCTCGTACTCCACGATCGCCGCAACCACCGGCAGCGGGTTATTCCAGTGCACGAAACCGCATTCCGGGTCCGGACACGCGAGTCGCACACGTCCGCCTTCGTGGCTTGGATCGGCGCGGTCGACGAGCTTGTTGGCATCGCGTGGACAGAAATGGTATTCGATCATGGTCTGGGGTCAGGGGATCTAAAAAAGGTCAGTGGGCGGCGCACAGTACGCGCACCTCGCCGGCGAACTGTTCCACCGTTTCCGGCAGCGTGTCCCACGCACACATCAGCCGGCAGCCACCCGAGCCGATGAACTGATAAAACTTCCAGCCCTTGTTGCGCAGCGCCTGCGCGACAGCCGGCGGCAGCTCGGCGAACACCGCGTTCCCCTGCGGCCTGAACATCACCTTCACGCCTTCTATGCCTTCCAGCCGCTCGGCCATCAATTGCGCCATGCCGTTTGCATGGCGCGCGTTGCGCAGCCAGACATCGTTATTGAGCAAACCGAGCCACGGCGCCGAGATAAAACGCATCTTCGACGCCAGCTGCCCCGCCTGTTTCAGCCGATACGCAAAGTCGACGGCCAGCGCCTTATCGAAGAAAATCACCGCCTCGCCAACGGGCAGGCCGTTCTTCGTGCCGCCGAAACACAGCACGTCGACGCCCGCACGCCACGTGATCTCCGACGGATGCACGTTCAGCGAAGCGACCGCGTTCGCAAACCGCGCCCCGTCCATATGCACCTTCAGATGGCGGCGCTTCGCGATCGCCGCGATGGCGCGAATTTCTTCCACGCTGTAGACCGTGCCCACTTCGGTGGATTGCGTGAGCGTGACGACCTTGGGCTTCGGATAGTGAATGTCGGCGCGGCGCGTCACGATGGCTTCGATAGCGTCCGGCGTGAGCTTCCCGTCGATACCCGGCGCCGTCAGCAACTTCGAGCCGCCGGAGAAAAATTCGGGGCCGCCGCATTCATCGGTTTCGATGTGTGCAAGTTCGTGGCAGATCACCGAGTGGTACGACTGGCAGAGTGACGCGAGCGCCAGCGAATTGGCCGCCGTGCCGTTGAAGACGAAGAAGACTTCGCAGTCGGTCTGGAACAGGTCGCGGATGCGGTCGCACACGCCCTGGGTCCAGGAATCGTCGCCGTAGGCTGGCTCGTGGCCGCTGTTGTTGGCTTCGATCAGCGCGGCGAGCGCTTCGGGGCAGATGCCGGCGTAGTTGTCGGAGGCAAAATGTTGCATGCGGTCAGGGGGCCAGGGCGATAGTGGGCGTGGCCGTTATTTTAGCGGGTCGCGCGCAAGCGCGCGGGCACCGCCGTGGCCACCCCATTCACGTCTGCCCGCTGGCGGCTTTTACCGGGTTATTTTCCGGCGGGTTGATTGCCTTGCGCAGCCTGCTGCGCTTTCTTGTCCTTCTTGTTCGCTTCGTGATGACCGATCGCGCAACCGCCGGCTGCGCCCACCGCTCCATGCTTGCCTGCCATGTGGCCCGCCACGCCGCCTACTGCCGCACCTTCCAGACATCCTTTGGCATAGACGGCACCCGTGGCGAAAAACATCGAGGAAGCGGCGACGAGTGTGACGAGTTTTCGATTCATGAGACAGATTCCTTTTGTAGTCGACGCGCAAGGCCTCTTGCCTGCGCTGAACAAGGAAGGGCAAGCCCCATACCTGTCAATTTGCTTGCGATTTTCATGGATGTTTGCGGCAATATTCGCACGTCGAGGCCGCATGGAAACCACGTCTTTCGCGCACGAAAAAAAGCCCGTTCTGTCGTTGCGACAGAACGGGCATTTTTAAACGGCTGAAGCGCCTGAGGCTTTGAAAAGCTGACTGCTTAAAGCTTGCCCTTCACCCAGTCATTGACGCCGGCCAGAGCCGCCGCCAGGTTCTCCGGCTCGGTACCGCCCGCCTGCGCCATGTCGGGCCGTCCACCGCCCTTGCCGCCGACTTGCTGCGCAACGAAGTTCACCAGATCACCAGCTTTCACCTTCTTCGATGCTTCCTCCGTCACACCCGCAATCAGGCTGACCTTGTTGCCATCGACGGCTGCCAGAACAACGGCTGCGTTCTTCAGCTTGTCCTTCAATTTATCGACAGTTTCGCGCAGCGTCTTGCCGTCCGCACCCGGCAATTGCGCGGCCAACACAAACACGCCACCGATCTCGACCGCCTGCGACACGAGTTCGTCGCCCTGGCTGGAAGCAAGCTTCGACTTCAGCGCACCCAGTTCCTTCTCCAGCGCCTTCACGTGATCCTGGACTTGCGTGATGCGCTGCGTGAGCTCCGACGGTTGTGCCTTCAGTGCCGCCGACGCGGCGTTGATTCGCGCGTCCAGTTCCTGCACGAAACGCACGGCGTTGTCGCCGGTGATCGCTTCCACGCGCCGAATCCCTGCCGCCACGCCACCTTCCATCACGATCTTGAACATCCCGATATCGCCCGTGCGCTGCACGTGCGTACCGCCGCAAAGTTCGCGCGAAAAACCGAGGTCGAGCACGCGCACTTCGTCGCCGTACTTCTCGCCGAACAGCGCCATTGCGCCGCCCTTCACGGCTTCGTCGTACGGCATGACACGCACGATGCCCGGTGCATTCGCCAGCACTTCGGCGTTGACGATTTCTTCCACGCGGCGAATCTGCTCGTCGGTCATGGGCGTGTTGTGCGCGAAGTCAAAGCGCGTCTTGTCCGGATCGACGAGCGAACCCTTTTGCTGCACGTGGCTGCCGAGCACTTCGCGCAGCGCCTTGTGCATCAGGTGCGTGGCCGAGTGATTGCGGGCGGTGCGAAGACGGCGAACCGTATCGATTTCCGCCTTCACTACGTCACCCACTTTCAGCGTGCCCTGCTCGACCGTGCCGTGATGGCCAACGACGTCGGACTGGACCTTGAGGGTATCGACGACCGCGAAGCGCACCGCTGCGTTCGCGAGCACGCCCTGATCGCCCGCCTGACCACCCGATTCGGCGTAGAACGGCGTGTGATCGAGCACGACGACGGCCTGCTGGCCCACGTGCGCCTCTTTCACCTGCGCACCGTCAACGTAGAGCGCAACCACTTTGGCGTCGTCGAAGATTTCGTCTTCATAGCCGTGGAAGGTGGTTTTGGCGCCGGCGTAGTCCAGACCTTGCGCCGACTTGAACTTGCCCGCTGAACGCGCCTGTTCGCGTTGACGTGCCATGGCTTCGTCGAACGCGGCTTCGTCCACCGTGATGCCGCGCTCGCGGCAAACGTCCGCGGTCAGATCCAGCGGGAAGCCGAACGTGTCGTGCAGCTTGAACGCGAGTTCGCCGTCCAGTTGCTTCGACCCCTTTGCATCGAGTTCGGCGAGCGCGGTTTCGAGCATCGACATACCGTGGTCGATGGTTTCGAAGAAACGTTCTTCTTCCTGCCGCAGAACGTCCGTGACGCGCGTTTGCGCGTCCTTGAGTTCCGGGTATGCCGTGCCCATTTCCTCGACCAGATCAGCCACGAGCTTATGGAAAAACGCGCCCTTGCGGCCGAGTTTGTAGCCGTGGCGAATCGCGCGGCGCACGATCCGGCGCAGCACATAACCGCGGCCCTCGTTGCCGGGAATCACGCCGTCGACAATCAGGAACGAGCACGCGCGGATATGGTCCGCAATCACCTTCAGCGAGTTGTTGGTGAGGTCTTGCGTGTCCGTTTCACGGGCTGCGGCCTTGATCAACGCCTGGAACAGGTCGATCTCGTAGTTGCTGTGCACATGCTGGAGCACGGCGGCGAGGCGTTCGAGGCCCATGCCGGTGTCCACGCTCTGCTTGGGCAGCTTCGTCATGTTGCCCTGGACGTCGCGGTTGAACTGCATGAACACGAGATTCCAGATCTCGATGAAGCGGTCGCCATCCTCTTCCGGGGATCCCGGCGGGCCGCCCCACACTTCCGGGCCGTGGTCGTAGAACACTTCCGAGCATGGGCCGCACGGGCCGGTGTCGCCCATGGTCCAGAAGTTATCCGATGCGTAGCGCGCACCCTTGTTGTCGCCAATGCGGATGATCCGCTCTTTCGGTACGCCGATTTCGTTTTCCCAGATGGCGAACGCTTCGTCGTCTTCCTGGTAGACCGTAACGGTGAGTTTTTCGGGCGGCAGGCCGTAGACCTTGGTCAGCAGTTCCCAGCAATAGTGGATGGCATCGCGCTTGAAATAGTCGCCGAACGAGAAGTTGCCCAGCATTTCGAAGAACGTGTGATGGCGGGCCGTGTAGCCGACGTTTTCGAGGTCGTTGTGCTTGCCGCCCGCGCGGACGCTGCGTTGCGAGGTCGTGGCGCGCGAATACGGCCGGCTCTCGGTTCCCAGGAAGACGTCCTTGAACTGGACCATGCCCGAGTTCACGAAGAGCAGCGTGGGATCGTTGCCGGGCACAAGGCTGGACGAGCGCACGATCGTGTGGCCCTTCGATTCAAAGAACTTGAGGAATTTCTCGCGGATGTCGGCGGCTTTCATGGCGTGCGGGTCTGCTGTTTTGTACGGCGGCGGCGCTTGGGGCGGAGCGTCTGACTTTTGTCTTTAGTCGCTGATCGCGCGCGAGGGCCGAATGCCGGGTGCCAAAATGGGATTGTCGATTATACGGGGTTTGAAGAGGGATTTTGCTGGCGCCGACACCGCCCACAACTCCCGCTCCCCACAATCCCTTCTGCCGCCGCGGTAATAGCCCCCCGCTTACCGCACCCCTGCCCCGATCAATCCGCCCGCCGCCGCACCCGCCACCGTCCCGAGCGGACCGCCGGTCAGCACGTAACCCAAAGCCCCGCCGGCGGCCGCGCCAATACCCGCGTGCGCCTGCGTACGGTTCATCGCACATGCCGACAGCGAAGCGATAAACACGCCAATTGCCGCAACCCGTGCAACCTGAAAAGAAACCCGCGTGATCTTGTTCATGATGAGACTGTCCTTTTTATCGTCGATACCGCTCACATTCCAACCTTACAATTTCATTATTTCGGAACGCGAGGCTATCTTAAAATCCTCCCATCATTGGCGACAATTCGATTTACGTCCCGTTACGCTGGATACATCCGGTATAGGAAACGGCCCGGCCTCGTTACAACCGCGCAGGCGCCCCGATGTCGCAGCTACGCCGCACATCGCGGCAAAATCCCGGCCTGCGCTGTCCTGACCCTCACGCTAAGGTAGAATCGAAAGACCAGATAAGTCTTACCGAACGCAAGCTGCAAGTCTTCAACGCTAGCGCCCTCGTCCGCTCTCTCTTTCTCGCATGAACACCGATCGCAACGACGCTCCGGCGGTAAACAATTTCATTCGCAATATCATTGACGAAGACAATCGCAACGACAAATGGTCGCAGCGGGTCGAAACACGTTTTCCGCCCGAGCCGAACGGCTATCTGCACATTGGCCATGCGAAGAGCATTTGCGTCAATTTCGGCATCGCGCGTGATTACGACGGCGTCTGTCACCTTCGTTTCGACGACACGAACCCGGAAAAGGAAAGCGTCGAATATGTCGATTCCATCATCGACGCCGTCAAGTGGCTCGGCTTCGACTGGAACAAGGACGGCACCGAACACCTGTACTTCGCAAGCGATTACTACGACAAGCTCTACGAATTCGCCGAGCTGCTGATCGAACGCGGCCAGGCTTATGTCGACAGCCAGTCGGCCGAAGAAATGCGCCTCACTCGCGGCTCGGCCCAGGAGCCCGGCAAGAATTCACCGTTCCGCGACCGTACGCCGGAAGAGAACCTGGACTTGTTCCGCCGCATGAAAGCGGGCGAGTTCAAGGAAGGCGAGCACGTGCTGCGCGCGAAGATCGACATGGCGTCACCGAATTTCAACCTGCGCGACCCCGTCATCTACCGGATTCGTTTCGCGCATCATTACCGGACCGGCGACACGTGGTGCATCTATCCCATGTACGACTACACACACTGTGTATCGGACGCGCTCGAGAACATCACGCATTCGCTGTGCACGCTCGAGTTTGAAGATCACCGTCCGCTGTACGACTGGTTCCTGAATCAACTCGCCGACGACGGCAAGTTCACCCGCCCGCTGCCGCAGCAAATCGAGTTCTCGCGCCTGAACCTGACCTACGCCATCACGAGCAAACGCAAGCTGCTGCAACTGGTGACGGAAAATCATGTCGACGGCTGGGACGACCCGCGCATGCCGACTATTGTGGGCGTTCGACGCCGGGGTTTCACGCCGGAAAGCATCCGCCTCATGTGTGACCGCGTGGCGGTGACGAAGGTGGATTCCTGGATCGACATGAGCGTGCTGGAAGGCGCATTGCGCGACGACCTAGACGAAAAGGCGCCGCGGGCAATCGCGGTGCTGGACCCGCTGAAACTGATCATCGACAACTATCCGGAAGGCACGAGCGAAACGTGCAACGCACCGGTCCATCCGCATCATCCCGAGCGTGGCACCCGCGAATTTCCGTTTTCGCGGGAGTTGTGGATCGAGCGCGAAGACTTCCAGGAAGTCCCGAAGAAAGGCTATTTCCGTTTGTTCCCGGGCAACAAGGTGCGGCTGAAGTATGGCTTCGTGGTGGAATGCACGGGCGCGGACAAGGACGAGCACGGCAATATCACCGCTGTGCATTGCACCTATTTCCCCGACAGCAAATCCGGCACGGAAGGCGCAAACGGCTACAAGGTCAAAGGCACCATTCACTGGGTCAGCGCACAAGGCGCGTATGAAGCCGAGGTACGGCTCTACGACCGTCTCTTCAAAGAACCGCAACCCGGCGCGGGCGGCGCGGAATTTCTTGACGCACTGAATCCGGACTCGAAGCGCATCGTGCGTGCTTATCTCGAACCGGGCGCGCGCCAGGCCAACGCCGAAGATCGCTACCAGTTCGAACGCCACGGTTATTTCGTCGCCGACCGTGTCGATTCGAAACCCGGCAAGCCGGTGTTCAATCGCATCGTCAGCCTGCGCGATAGCTGGACCAAGCCGGCTTAAAGCCATAGGCGCGTCCCGCCGGACGCTCGCACCTGTTGTGGGGGATGCTTTGCAACGCACCTTGCCAAGGTCGTTCATCCGCGCATTGCACGCGTCATGGGTGTTGCGCAGGTCGTGCACGTTTGCGCTGCTAATTGCGGCGCAAACGGCTTTCGCGGGCACACGCGACCTGTCCTCGCCCACGTTGCGCAAGATCGCCGAGAACGACACCATCGTCCTCGGCGTGCGCGAGTCGTCGGTCCCCTTCTCCTATCTCGACGCGAACAGGCGGTCCATCGGCTATTCGCAGGCCATTGCGCTCAGGATTATCGACGAGGTCCGGCTCCGCTTGCAAACCCCGCGGCTCGCCGTGAGCACGGTAGTAGTCACACCGGCGAATCGAATGTCGTATGCGGTGAATCACCAGATCGATCTCGAGTGCGGGTCGACCGCTCATGTTCGCGACCGGGAACAACTGGTCGCGTTCTCGAACAGCTTCTTCGCCTATGGCATCCGGATGGTGGTGAAGCGCAAATCCGGCATCCGCAACTACGCCGATCTCGCTGGCAAGACAGTGTCGACAACAGCCGGCACGTCCGACGAACAGCTACTGCGGGAACTGTCGCTGAGCCGGAAACTCAATCTGCGAATCATCAGCGCGAAAGACCATGCAGAAGGTTTCGATGCGCTAAAGAGCGGCCGTGCCGTGGCGTTCGTGATGGATGATCCGTTGCTGTACGGAAAGATAGCCCAGGAAGGTCCGGCTCAAGACGAGTACATGGTCACCGGTGACCCGCTCGCGCACGAATCCTACGCATGCATGATGCGCAAGGGCGACCCGGTCTTCAAGAAATTGGCCGACGACGTGATTGCCGGCATGGAGCGCTCAGGCGAAGCTGAACAGCTCTACAACCGGTGGTTCACGCAGCCCATTCCACCCGACAACATCAACTTGCGTTTTCCCCTTTCGCCAGAAATGAAGGCGTTGTTCGCCAATCCGAACGACCAGGCCTCCGATGACTAGAGCGTAGAGCGGCCGGCGCTGATCAACGGCGAGCGAAGGCGCTCGCCGCAAGCCTTCCAGCTCAGGCGAGCGTCTGGTGCAACTCAGTCAGCGACAGCGTGGTCTGGAACAGCCGCGCGAGGCTGCGGCTTGCGTACTGATCGATGTCGACCGGCGTGACCCATCGGTACGCGTCCATTTCGGGGATCATCGTGCCGTCGCGGCGACGCGGAAAATACGATTCGCAGACGCATTCTTCAAGCTTCACTTCGTCGTCGGTCACGCGTACCGCGAACAGATGCAGATCCTTGTCGCGGCGATAAACAAACCGTCCCAGATCCTTCAGACGCTCCGCGTTCAGCACGATCCCCGTCTCTTCCACGAGCTCTCTCAACGCCGCTTCCACGGGTTGTTCGTCCGCCTCACCCTGACCTTTCGGGATATCCCAGTGCGACGTCTCGGTCGCGTGGCATAGCAACACGTCCCCTTGCGTGTTAAGGATCACGACGCCGCACGAAACCGTCCGGTCGGCCATTTAACCGGCCCTCCGGATTCGCGATACCGCGTGACGGGCAACCTCCGGCTGCTTCAAACAGGTCACTGTTTCAACAATGCCCATTTAGCGCCGTCCGTCTTGCAGACGGTCGGTGCCCAGCTCTGCGTCTGACCCTTGGCATAAGCCACCATGGTGAGCTTGCGGCACGTGCGGTCGCCGTCCTTCTTCGTATCCGACGGTGTGATCGTGCCGTTGATGGCGACCGGATTGCCCGCGCCTTCGTTGTTCCAGTCGAGCGACTCGCCGTCTTGCTTGGTGTCGAGCGTCGAATGCGCCGCAGTGTTGAGCGCCTGCAAGTCGCGCTGCTTCATGTACGTGATCGGCGTGTTGTTGAGAAACCCGAGGTTAGCAGCGTGTGCCGCGCCGCTGGCAAGCACAATACAGCTTGCTATCAGTTGCACGGAGACGCGCTTGAGCGCGCGAGACGGGTATGACATGAAACACTCTCCCTCGTTGGTATTGATATTGAATTGGATTTTGGCGGTATCAGCAGCATTCGCGTTACACCATTATTCGCGGCAATTGCTAGCGTCACGTGTCAGGAACAGTCGGAGCCCGCTGATCAATAACCATCATTTGGCGTCGAGGATAGCATGAGGACATCACGACTTTGCAAGCGTCCAATGTCCGCCAAATGAGCCCATAACGTGATTTTCAGTGCCATCCAGGGTTATCTCAGAAATGTCCGATAGAACCATTGGCGACGGAAAACTAATATCAGAAACTTGTCGACTCCGCTTCAAAACCGATCATGGACACCCTTCTCGCTACTGCCGGGACACCTACGCTGTACCAGTGGCTGTGGGTCGCGATTATCGCGTGCGCAATGGCGACGCCCAAAGGCTTGATAGCCATGGACAGGATGCTGGCCAGACGTCCTGAACGCTCGGAGCGCTCAGGACGTTCTTATATCCCCCACGTGCAGGACCCAACGCAGCCGTCAATCTGGCCGCGCGTCATGACTGCTATCGGTGGTGCATGCTGGATTGCCGCGTTGCTCACATTGGTGTTGTTATGCCGGCAACTCGCACCATAGACTGGTTGCAACCCGTCGTGAATCAAGGGCAGCTTCGGCTGCCCTTTTTTATCGTCGAACGCTTTCGCATGTCCGTTTCGCGTATTCCGTCATTAGCTTCGAAGCATCGCTTATTCGACGCGCAAACCCATCGCCGTTATGGTCAGCGATATCTCTTCTCCCACGGAAATCGCCATGAAAAAACCGGGCTTGTCGTTGTCTTCATTAGTGTCATGGGTTGCTGCCGCATTCATGTTGTTGCCGCTGTCTGCGTTGGCGCAAGATCCGGCGACCGCGCCCGCAAAGCAATTGCGGATCGGTTTTCAGAAGGCCGGCCTGCTTGCCGTGCTCAAGGCCCAGGGTTCGCTCGAACAAAAGCTCAAACCGCTCGGCTATACCGTCAGTTGGTATGAGTTTCCCG
The DNA here is from genome assembly GCF_001544555.2 of Caballeronia udeis. GTDB lineage: Bacteria > Pseudomonadota > Gammaproteobacteria > Burkholderiales > Burkholderiaceae > Caballeronia > Caballeronia udeis. Next base: position 122,282 of record NZ_FCOK02000009.1, read on the forward strand.
CCGGGCCGCAATTACTCGAAGCACTCAATACAAGCAATATCGATTTCGGCTATACGGGCGCACCGCCGCCCATTTTTGCGCAGGCTGCGGGCGTAAACTTCGTTTATGTCGGCGCCGAGCCGGGCGGCGAAACCAACGAGGCACTGTTCGTCAAAGCCGATTCGCCGATTCACACGCCGGCCGAGCTAAAAGGCCGGCGCATCGCGTTGCAAAAGGGCTCAAGTTCGAACTTCCTGCTGCTTGCGGTGCTGCAGAAAGCAGGCTTGAAACTCGACGATATCCAGCCGGTTTATCTCGCGCCCGCCGACGCCCGTGCGGCCTTCGAAAACGGCGATGTCGATGCATGGATCGTCTGGGACCCGTATTACGCCGCCGCACAGAAGGCGTTGAGCGTGCGCACGCTTGCGAACTACGCGGGCTTGCCGAAGCCATTCAGTTTCTACGAGGCCACGCGCAGTTTCGCCACGCAAAATCCGCAGGCGGTACGTGCCGTGATCGAGCAGTTGCGCACAACCGGCGCATGGGTCATGCAGCACCCCGCAGACACGGCGGCTTTGCTCGCGCCGAAAATCGGGCTTGATGCGGGGCTGGTGGAAACCTGGGTACGCCGCGTGCCGTATGGCGCTATACCGATCGACGAGAAGATTGTCACGACCCAGCAGAACGTTGCCGATATGTTCTATCGCGCGAAGCTGATTCCGAAGGCGGTGACGGTGAAGGACAACGTGTGGCGGGACCAGGACGCGCTGACAGCGCGGTAGGCGGAACGTCTATTCGAGAGATGTCGGGTTCGGTCAGGCACACGCCGGAGACGTTGAGATGAACCCGAGGTTCTGGCACGGCAGGAGGGACTCGAACCCCCGCCCCTCGGCTTAGAAGGCCGATGCTCTATCCAGCTGAGCTACTGCCGCGTCGCAGGTAATCCAGGATTTTACCTCATCGAAAGCATGCGAGGCCTCATTCCGAGACCTCGCATGCTTCAATGCGGTTTAAACCGGTTGCGGATGCAACATGAACCAGCCAAGACAGAACGCGCCCGCGAGCACGCAATACAGGCCGAAAGCTGCCAGCCGGCCGCGGCCTTCGAAGTAACGCATCAGGAAACGCACGCTCAAGTACGCCGCGATTCCCGTCAGCACGCCACCAAGAACGGCATCGAACAGTTGATCGGGTGCGTGGAACAGCTTCGGCAACTCAAGCACGCCTGCCGCGAAGATGATCGGCGTACCCAGCAGGAACGAGAACTCCGCCGCTTTCTCGGAACTCATCCCGGCGCCGACGCCCGCAATAATCGTCAGGCCGCTGCGCGAAAAACCCGGAATCAGCGCGCCAATCTGCGCAAGGCCCACGAGGAACGCCTGCCTGAACGTGAGGTCTTCGGGCGCACGCTCGGCACGCGCACGCGTCAGCCGGTCGCCAAACCACAGCAGCACGCCGTTCACCATCAGCGCAGCCGCGACGATCCGCAGATCGTGGAACAACGCCTCCAGCCGCTTTTCAAGCACGAGCCCGACAATACCCGTCGGAATCGTACCGATGATCAGCGCCCACATCATGTGGCCATCAGCGTTCTTGCGGCCGCCCAGTGAGCCGATAAACCCCTTGATCAGCGCAACCCACCGCTTGCGGAAGTACCACAGCAGTGCGAGCGCCGTGCCCAGGTGCAACGCGACCAGGAACGGCAACAACTGCGGCGCGTGTTTATCAATGTGCATCCCGATCAGGCCGGGCACCAGGAGCGTATGTCCAAGGCTGCTGACCGGAAACAACTCAGTCACACCCTGGAGTACGCTTAGAAAAATCAGAAACCACAGAGTCACGCTTCGATCCCCTTTCGTAATTGGCGACAGCCACATAGCCGCAGCGGTGCAGCAAATGGCCAAGCAAACCGGGCCGATTATGCCGCTCATGAAAAGCAGCGCCAAGCATTTGCGTGATGCCTTTCAATATCGAAAGCAAATCGTTTGTTTAATAAAATTAATTTGTAATAAATAAAAAAGCCCGTTGTAAAAACGGGCTTTTTGTATGCTTGCGTCACACCAGCGTCATGGTCGCAGCTTGTATAAAAACAGCAGCGTGCCAGCGCCGAAGGTGCCAAAAATGAACACTCCAAACATCATCGCCAGATCCATATCATCCTCGTCGTTCCGCAGGACCAGCTTGATCGATGTGAGATCGTCAAGGTCGAAAAATGTTTCATGCGCGTTACATCGCGTTTGCATTATCAGCGCAATGAAAGTGGCTGTGTCAGTCGCAATTTCCCGAAAAGGGTTTCCCCGTAGAATTGAGCCGCCCGTTGCGCCGCACCGTTTGTTCATTGCTCGTTCGAACGCCTGGTTTGAACCCGCAACTTGACCACCGCAGTTTGCCCATTAATCAAGGAGACAACTGACATGTCATCCCAGCCTGAAGACATCCTGGAAATCACGTTCGACGACGCCGCTCTCGAACTCGCGCCGCGCGCGGGCGGGCGGCTGATGACGTGGCGCGTCGGTGGCGAGCCCGTCATCTTCTGGCCGGCCGCGCCGGACTGGTCCAACTTCGTCAAGATCCGAGGCGGCAATCCGTTGCTGTTTCCGTTTCTCGGCCGCCATTTCGTCGATGGCGAAATCGGCAAATGGCGCGATCCGGAAGGCGTCGTGCACAACCTCCCCATGCACGGTTTCGCGCGCAACCTGCCGTTCGAACATCGCAAGGACGCGGATGGCCACGGCGTGCGAATGACGCTCGTGGACAATGATTTCACGCGCCAGGGTTATCCGTTCGCATTTCGCTTCGAAGCGGCGTACAGGCTGGTCGATGCCGTGACGCTCGATGTCCAGCTCACCACGTCGAACCCCGGCGAAGTGCCGCTGCCCTACTACTCAGGCCATCATTTCTACTTCGTGCTGCCGCACGATCAGCGCGGCATCAGCAGCCTGGAATTACCGCGCACGGAAACCCGCCGGCAACTCGATGACGGATCAATCACCGCCCCGCAAGCGGGCGCGGCGCGCTACGCGCTGGACAACGCCAACATCCTGGATCGGTTCCACTGCTTTACCGGACCCTCGGACCATCCGGTGCGGCTTGTCACGCCGGGTTTGAAACGCGCGGTGAATTTCGACCTGCAACGCCCTGACTCGGTGCCCTGGTACGCCGTGACGACCTGGACCGAAGCTCCCACGTCGGATTTCTACTGCATCGAGCCGTGGGTCGGACTTCCCGATGCCATTCACAACGGCCACGGACTGCGCTGGCTCGCCCCGGGAAAGACCGAAACAGCGGCACTGCGGCTAACGGTTTCGCCGGCTGCATGAGGGGCATCCCGTAGCGACGACGAGCGGCAGCGAGCGGCGACGCTGGCCGCTTCTGAGGGCTGCGGGGCCGGGACGGTAAAATCAGACATTTCGCCGTTACACGGTCTGTTTTGTTTGCCGCAGCGTTTTCGGTTTCTGCGGCGCTTTGCGAGGTTTTGGATTTGGTAAAAATAATTCGACGGCTGGCCTGCGTTTCATTGATCGCAGTACTCGCCGCGTGCGGCTCAGCGCCGGTCGGACCAGGGTTTTATCGAGTTGAACGGGGTGACACGGTGTCTAAAGTCGCGCGTGCGAACCGGACATCGGTGCAGAACATCGTGCGCTGGAACAACCTCACCGACCCGAATGCAATCGAAGTCGGCCAGGTGCTGCGCGTGGCGCCGCCCCCGGGCAGCGTGACGGCGGCCACGCCTTCCGCGCCGCCCCCTCGCACCACCAGCGGGGATACATCGGATTCGGCGCCGTCATCGTCCGCATTGATCACTCCGGCCACCAGCATTTCGCTTATCTGGCCAACGCAAGGCAGCGTGATTCGCGGTTTCGACGGCAAGAATTCGAAGGGTATCGACATTGCCGGCGCCTCCGGGACGCAAATCGTGGCAGCGGCCGCCGGGACCGTAGTCTATGCAGGAAATGGGTTGCGCGGTTACGGTAACCTGCTGATTGTGAAGCACAATGCCGACTACCTGACCGCCTACGCGCATAACCGTGCGTTGCTGGTAAAGGAGGGCCAGAGCGTCACGCAAGGTCAACCCGTCGCGGAAATGGGCGACACCGACACGAATCGCGTGATGCTGCACTTCGAATTGCGCTACAAAGGTAGTTCAATCGATCCATCGCGCTATCTACCGGCACGGTAACGCACCGCTCAATGAAAGGCGGGCGTACTTAATCAAACACAGGGAAGAATCAATGAAGTTGCAAGTTTGCGCCACGACGCTTGGAAAGGTAACCGCGACGGCCGCTGTAATGGTGGCTGCGCTAGCACTCGCGGGCTGCGCCAACTCGGCGAAGATGACCTATCTGCCGTCCGGCGATACCGGTTTTGCGATCAATTGCAGCGGCGGCGACGCGAGTACGAGCTGGGCGGAATGCTACAAGAAGGCGGGCGAGATGTGCGGTTCGTACGGCTACGACGTGGTGTCGAAAGATGTCGACAACGGTGCGACGTCGGGCGGAACAGTGGCGGGAATTTTCGGCGCGAACGTCAAGAACCGATCGATGGTGATTCGCTGCAAGCAATAGCGCTAGCGTATTTCTTGACCGAGGCGCCAAGGCGTGCAACCCGATCACCCGCCGCCTGGTTTGCTCGCGGCCCCAGCGAGCCGAGCAACTGTGCGCCGCGCCAGCGACCGGACAATGGGTCGATATGCGAGGCGAACACGAGCAACGAACCCAGTGCGATCGGACAAATGGAGAGGAAAATCCACAACGAGGTCATTATCGGAAATCGGCTTCAAGGAGGTCTGATGATACCTTTTCAGCAAGAAACTCGCATAACACCTGTCATACCTGCTCTTCGACCGTAGTAATTACGTGCTGCGGCCTTCGTTGACCAGGCAGGCTTAAGCGCTGGAAACGCCCGTGCACATTGGGTTACGCGTTGATACAAGTGATCACAATCAGCCCGATTGATGCACTCTAGAATGGATGCACTCTAGAATGGGTTCAGCCTGCGATAATCTGCGCGAACAGTCCTCGCGGGTCAGAAGCCCCGGTGTGCCCGCATCGGGGTTTCGCCTCGGGTTTCGCCTCGTTTGAGCCGTCAGTTTTGGCGTCAGCGCGCGGCTCCGGATTTCTCCCCAGACACTACACCCCAGCCTGCGGAACCGGCAGAGCGGCGTTCCAAGCCATCCAGGAATACAAAAATACAAAAGGCCGTTTCGGACTGGTGTCGGAAACGGCCTTTTGCGCGAATTGCGCTCCTATACGGTGTGTGCGGAGCTCAGTGAGACGCGTGGTCGTGATCGTGATCGTGCTTATGCGCGCTGGGGTCTTCAGCGGCCTGACATGCGGGACATATACCCTTCAATTCGATGTCGTCGCCGGCCAACCTGTATCCGCTTGCCTCGACTTGCGACATCAGGCTCTGGCGCAACTGCTTTTGCTGCTGCAACTCGGTCACGCGGCCGCATTGCTGGCAAACAATCAGCACGCCGTGCTGGCAATGGGTGAGATCGTGGCAGACAGTGAACGCATTGATTGATTCGATCCGATGTATCAGCCCCGCCGACAGCAGGAAGTCCAGCGCCCGGTACACCGTGGGCGGCGACGCGTTCGGATGCATCGCCCGCATTTCGTCGAGCAGCGTATAGGCCTTGGTCGCGCGGCCCGAGGCCAGCAGCAATTCGAGCACGGTGCGGCGAATGGGCGTGAGTTTCTGACCACGCTCGCGACAATAGTCGTCGGCCATTGTGACGGCCGCCTGGAGCGCGTCGGCGGACGAGTCGGTGTGAGACTGGGCGTCGTTGGCGGGCGTGTTCATAAGCGGATTATACGCTGCGGCATAAGGGCGAGGCTCCGGCGCGCGGCGTCACGGCTGTCATTGCGGCTGATCGGCCTTGGCCGGCGCGATGATCATGACGGGCGGCGTGGTATCGGTGGGCACGCCCTTGTAGTCGGGCGGGTCTTGCGGCGGCGTGTGATGAGGCACGGTAGCGTCGGCACACGCGGACAGGATCAGGGAGCAGATAAACAAAGCGGCGAAACGCGGCATGGACGGCCCGGAAATGAAGTTCAGATACGAATACGAAGGGTGAACGCAGAAGATTAAACGATATTGAGGATTTGCGAGAGGACGGAAACGCCGGGCGGCTGTGGCTGCAAGCGCCGTGTGAATGGAACAGCGCCACAAATGGCAAAGGGGTCGCGAGTTAAACTCGTGACCCCTTTATTTGTAACGCGGCCGGAGCGAAAGGATTCGAACCTTCGACCCTCCCTGTGCCTTTAGCGCCTCTTTCAGGCGACTCAGATGCTCATGCTCTGCCATGTTTGCTTCATACGGGGTTGGATTGCTACATCGTCGTGGGACCGTACAGTTCGTCAAAGGATCGCAGTGGTCCCCTGCCTCGCATCGCAGCGAATGACCTCGGAACCTGTACCGCCCGACAGTAGAACCAGTTGGACAAAGCTATTCAGATGCGCATAAGGGGCGAAGAACCGATCCATCACGCCAACGAAGGTGCTGAGGCTGGTATCGACAAACGCCGTTTCGTCGATCGTCAGTAGTACCTCGATGCCACGCACAAATGTAGGCAGCGGTTTGACTGGCATCCATTTCATGCATGGACGATGTTCGAGTCCGACAATGCTATCGATGAGCCGTGAAATCGATGGCGACCGCGAATGCGAATGCTGGTGCAGCAAGGCTCTGAGGCCGGACGGTCTTAACGAAAGCGGGTTCGGCGTGAACTGGGCGAGAAGACTCCATAGTGCACTGCTGCCACGCGGCAGCCTGACGCTTTCGGTGGGCGCCCGCAACATTGAAATCGTGCAGGCAAATGACGCGTCCTCGTTCAGCAAATCTCCGCCGGGCGTCCCGAACGGTATCGTTGGCGGCAAGTCGCGATTAGTGCAGGTCACTTCAATACTTAACTGCTCGGTTTCCAGAGAGATCGGGTTCTCGTCAATTCCTACAAGCGAAATCTCGGTTTCATAACCGGGACGCTGCTGGGCGATCCATGGGTCACGGCGAGCAACCCAGTATGTGCCAGATGATTGCGCCGATCCGTCGTGCCGTAGCGAGCGATACGGTGGGATTTCCGTCATCATTTTGCCCGTCGGTTTCTGCTCCGCAACGTAGACGGAATCGATTGAATAGACTTCAGTGTTAGAGACGCGCAGTGCTTGCGGCACAACCGGATATGAAGTCGCGGTGCTCGTGATGTGGACCGGTTGCGCCTCACGTTTGTACAGGTTGATGACCGGCGTGCAGAAGAGCTTCAGATTGTCTGCGCTCAGCGCCTCCATTGCGCGCGCCACGGGCGAGTCGTTCGGCACGTTCCCAATCGCGAGATGCAGCGTCAGCTTCCTGCATGAGCCAGCGGCACGCACCAGGCGTGCAAAATCGACATCGACAAACTGGAACTTGTCCGGAAACGCGAAAAATTCCATTAGCAACCGGAAGGCGGATGCGGCGTCCGATGGTTCGCCAAGCAGTGTGTCGCGATCATCGAAACCAACGGATTTTAGCGGGACGTGCATGAGAGGCTTCCACCGGCCACAACCGTCGGCCTCGACAAAGGCGGCTAACGTTCGCATTAGAAGCGTGTCGGTCAACGCGGATACGAACGGCTGCTGGCCCGCGAGATGTATGCGGAGTGCCTCAGGAGGCGTCGTCGAACCAAAGCCTCCAGTTTCCGTTGCCGGTTCAAACGTAATCGAGATCAATCCGGTGGTGTTGGTTGGAAGCTGGACGCTCGCTGGTGCCATCGCCGTCGCAGAGTACCGGGCCGCCGTCAGACGCAGTGGCAGGACCGTCACGTCGTAGACCGTGCGAAACCGGCATTCGCCGATACGTGCTTCCAGCGCCGCTCCACGCCTAACGACAGCGGCTTCGGTTAGTTGGCTCGCGCGCGTATCTGCCGTGAACTGAGCAATCGAACACGACGGAATCGTCCGCAGATATTGCGGAAACAGGATCTCTAGCAGCGCCTCGGTAAACTCGGAATACTCATCTTCTATTTTTGCGCTGATCCTGGCACCCAGAAGCGCAGACGACTGCAGCATTCGCTCAACGTGCGGGTCCTCCGAGCGGCCACCAGACATAGCAAGTCCAGCAGCAATTTTCGGATTCCGTTCGGCGAAGTCGCGCGCATATTGCCGCAGCAATGAAAGTTCGCGCTCGTAGAAAGGGAGTAGTTCTTCCATTCCGATTGTCGTCGTTGTACGTCATTTCGCTTGCGGATTTGCTCGGTCGCCGTACTACCGTGCCGGAGGCACCACTTGCCGCAGCCTGGGATTGATGAGCCGGGCGACGCTCAACTTCGCACGCTCATGTTGCAATGCCTCGACATCGTCGAACACAAATCGGGTCCGCTGTCGTTTCTCGACGCGCTTCACTTCGTGAACGCCCACGAAATACACCATCACGAAGGGCAGCACCGCGAAGGGTGACACTAGAATCGCGGCCTCAACGGCGCATTGAAAAAGCGCTTTCCCCTGGGCACCAAACACAGCGCCGACGACTGTCATCGCGACCACGCCTGCCGCCGCACCAAGCGGCGCAAGCAGCGATGGCGATTTGCTTCTTTTCGCCTGAGAGCTTCCTCGCGAACGAATGAACCGCACCACCCTCACGCCTTCGATAGCGAGCGTGGGGCTGCGCAGCGAGTCCAGGAAGTCGTTCCAGTTCCGCCCCCGTTCCCGGAAGAAAAAAATGAAATACGCCGTGATTAGCGCGGCAAAATATCCGCTCGTCAACATGAGCATCGCTCGCGACGTAAGGCCGAGTGTATCTGCAAGCAGTGCGCAGACGGTTGCCGCGAAAAGGCAGAAATTGAGCCGCATAAGAATGCTCATGCCCTGATGATAGGCCGTGTACCCGGTCGCAAAAAAAGCCGCAAACACGGCATACACGAGCGCGGCGGCAAGCATCACAGGCAATGCCCAGATCAGAACCGGAAAACTGGCCACCGCCAGCGCGCCGAACAACACATTGAACGCAAACATGCCGAGCGGCAGCTTGATAATATTTTTTTCCATGCACCCAGCCTACCAGTGATGCGAACCGGCGAATCGATCCCAGGTGTCGCCGATGCTTTTGCCGTAATAGTGATTCACGGCGACCTGCACGATGAGCCCGACGCCAAATCCGACTGCAATCACAGCCAGAACCGGTACCTCGAACGGCAACGCGACTACGACTGCCGGTAGCATCGCACCCGCCCCCCAACCCGCCAGCCATCCGGCGGCATTCGCGGGCTGGCTATGCGCTTCCAGACTGGCGAAATCGCGCAGATTACGCGCATCGATGGCATCGAAAATCGCCTGGGGGCCGAGAGCCAGCAATCCGCCAGCGTGGAATCCAGTAATACGGCCGCCAATTGTGCCGCTAAACCCCTCAATGCTGATCCGGTTTCGCGCTTCGAGCGCTTCCAGCGCTGCCTGACGATAAGCCGGAATGCGGACGACATTCGCTGCGGCGCGTCCTTTGATGACATAACCCGCAGCCTGTTTGTTGACTGGAATTTCGAAAGCCCATTTTCCGTCGACGCGCACGAGTTTTAGTGTGTCTCCAAAACGTTTCTGTGCGGATTTGATGCCTTGATTACCGCCTTTATTGGCCCACGAGATAAGCTTCCGCTTTGTAGACTCGGGAATGTCGATCAGTTGCGAAGTGGGTGCTTTCGACACCAGTGACACTGCAGCACCTGTCGCGGTCGCCAATGTCGCGCCAACATTTGAAGGTGCATAAAGCGCGTTAAGAAAATCCCCCGTCAAGCCCGGAACGCCCTGCGCTTCTTTGTATAGCTTGCCAAATTCAGTCTTATTAACTGTGGTTTCGGCATCGCGAAGCGCTTGTTGCAATTGCGCCAGATCGTTGAGACGTTCCTGTGGACTGAGCTTGTCGTCGTATTTCAGTTCGGCAATCAGGTAGCGCGCGGCCGTCGCACAATCTGCCGGATAGAGCTTGCCGCCCAGGTTCAGCGTCAACGGTGCAACCTCCGAGCCATACGACCCCGTTGCGCCTAGCCACGGCGAATACCCCGGTCCCAGCAGACCGTAATGTCCAGTCAGCGTACTTGGATCATCGGCGGTGCACGCGTAAAAATCTGTATCGCTCATGGTTGCCTGCGCTGTTGAATCGGAATAGGCACGGAATATTTTACCTGTCTATGCAATTCGAATAAAACAAGAAAATATTGCCACATCACTGCTCATGACCGCGTGAATAAATCGTTAATTTTTATCCAGAGCGGTTATGGCCTGCGACACGCAATATAATCGCGAGGCAGATTTCGTCATACCTTTCAGGTCTTCGACATTGTATGCGCATAACTGACTAGCAGGAAATGGGGGAACGTCATGCAGATGTCCGATGTAACAAGCTTCTTTGGGCTGCAGAACAGCAGACTCTTTTCGATTGACACCCCGCTGTCTGGGCAGTCCCAGTTGCTGGTTAGCGACTTCAGCTGTAGTGACGAGTTGTCCCAGCTTTTCAATATTGAGGTTGGACTGGTTTCCCAGCACGCAACCATCGAGCTGAAACAACTGATCGCCCAGCAAGTTTCAATCGAATTGGAGGTTAATGACGGATCGACACGTTATTTTAACGGTTATGTCACGCGATTTATCCACCTTGGAACTGACGGCGGTCTGTCGACCTACTCGGCAACTGTGCGTCCGTGGATGTGGATGTTAGGCCGGCGCTTTGACACCCGCATTTTTCAGGACAAAACCGTAGAGGACATACTTAGCGATGTCTTCTCGCAATACTCGAAGCTGGCGTCTTATGAATTTCGTGTTCGCAAGGACCCGAAGCCCTACAGCTATTGCACCCAGTATCGCGAGTCGGACCTGAACTTTGTACGCAGGTTGCTTGAGCAGGAAGGACTCTACTTCTATTTCGAGCACACGAAGGACGGTCACAAGCTGATTATCACCGACGACTCGCAGGGGGCAAAGGCGATCGACGGCGACTCAACGTTGCGATATGCGACGGGGGAGATGCTCGACAACGAGAGCGTGGTGACAAACTGGCGAGCTGACCGGCAACTCGAGTCCGGCCGCATCAGCATGAAAACGTTCGACTACAAGGCACCGGGTGCGCGTCGCTTTGTGTCAGCGGACACGACCACCGACCAGGGCAATGCCGAACGCTACGAGATTTACGATTACGTGGGCTTGCACGGATTTGAGTCAACGGATCGCGGCGAAGAGTTGACACGCTTTCGCCTGGAGGCGCTTGAGGCAGCCGGCAAGGTTTTCATCGGATCGAGCAATTGCCGGACGCTCAGCCCTGGCCGCTTTTTCCAGTTGACCGGGCATTACGACCATGATTCCGGCACGCAGGAGGACAGCCAGTTCCTGATACTGTCCGTAAGCCATCACGGAACGAATAACTATCAGTCGCACGAGGGTTCGGCAACGTATTCGAACAGCTTCGTGTGCATCCGCAAGAAGATTCCATTCCGGCCTTCGCTGAGCACCCAGAAGCCGATGATACTTGGCCCACAGACCGCCTTCGTGGTCGGCCCGAAGGGCGAGGAAATCTACACTGACTCGTTGGGTCGCGTGAAGGTGCAGTTCCACTGGGATAGGCTCGGCCAGAGGGATCATCGCAGTTCGTGCTGGGTGCGCGTGGGTCAGCCCTGGGCGGGTGGAGGATTCGGCGCAGTCCAGATTCCGCGCATCGGCGATGAGGTAGTCGTTTCGTTTCTGGACGGAAATCCGGACCGGCCGCTCATCACCTCGCGCGTGTACAACGCGCAGAACATGCCGCCGTGGGCGCTACCCGCCAATGCGACCCAAAGCGGCTTTCTCACCCGTTCGAGCAAGGGAGCAACGGCAGCCAACGCCAATGCAATCCGCTTCGAGGATCGTAAGGGGCAGGAAGAGGTGTGGATTCATGCGGAGAAGGACCAGCGCATCGAGGTCGAGAACAACGAGTCCCACACCGTCGGCAATGACCGCGTCAAGACCGTCGATCACGACGAGACCGTTCAGGTGAATCACGACCGCACGGAAACGGTCGGTAACAACGAGACGATCACGGTCGGCGTAAATCGTACCGAGCAGGTTGGCGGCAATGAGACCCTTTCGGTCGGAGGCAATCGCAACGAGACCATCAGCGGGATGGAGAACCTTGTGGTTGCGCTGACGTCCACCGAGACGGTCGGGCTCGCGAAGGCATTAACCGTGGGCGGAGCCTACACAGTGACGGTTGCTGGCGCGATAAATTCTGCGGCCGGACTCGCGAGTGCTGAAGAGGTCGGACTGTCCAAAACCACCATGGTGGGCAAGAGCTACACGATCACTGCTGGAGATCGGATCGAACTCAAGACCGGCAGTGCCGTCCTGATTCTCGAGAGCAACGGACACATCACGCTGCGCGGCACTCAGTTGCTGATTGAAGGCTCCGGGCCGGTCCAGATCAACGGCAAAGACGTCGACATCAACTGAGCGTCCGCCGATGGAATTCTCCAATCACACGCCCTTTCCGGCGCTGGCGTTCGAGTCGGTGATGCCCGACGGTGCGGCATTTCACACCATCGTACTGCGGCAAACCTTCGAACTGCACGACGGCTCGCTTGTGCTTGCACAAGCGCAGAAACCGCTCGCGACCTCGGATCGCTTCTATGGCGAACCCAACCGGTCCAGCGTAGCGGAGGAAAGCGATCTAGCGCCCTACAAGCCGCTTTGCGATGTAGTGATCGTCGGCACTGCGCATGCTCCATCGGGTCGTGCAGTACCGCGGTTTGCTGTACGGGCGCAGATCATCGCATCGTCTGCCGCCTCGGGGCAGATGGGTGCTTCAGCGCCGCAGGTTCTGCTGGATCGCCGCCTTGCGATCACCGGGCCGCGAGAGTTTGTGCGGCGCTCGGGACTTGTGCGGCGAGCGAGCCAACTGATGACACTGTGCACCCTTGGCCTCGTCCGCCTCCCCGCGTGGAAATTGACGTCGCCTGAGCCGATAGCTGAACTGCCGGTCCGATACGAATATGCATGGGGTGGGCAATGCCTCGTCTCCGCAAATGATCCTGCGGCGAAGCGCGTACCGAAAGAATTTCTTCTGAATGGCCAGCAGCAGGCAGAGCATCCCGATCAGGGCGATAGTCCGGTCGCGCATATGGTCTGTGAGGACAATCCGGTCGGAATCGGCTTTACCGAGCCGTGGTTCCTGAAGGCGGTCAAGCCGGAGAGGATTCGCGCGCCGCAAATCGAGACGGACGGTGCTCCGGTTACCGCACAGGCATGGATCGATAGCCTACGGGGGCAACCGTCTCGTGCTCTGCAACCGGTGGCGTTCGGCGTCGTCGGCAAAGCGTGGTCCCCGCGACGTGCACTTGCCGGTACATACGATGAGCACTGGTTGGCCGAACGCCATCCGGGATTGCCCGACGACTTCCAGTTCGGCTACTGGAACGGTGCACCTGAGCAGTTGCAGACACCCCATCTGAAGGGTGACGAAGCGATCCTGCTGACTAATCTCCTGCCCGCAGGCACAACCGGCACTGACAGCGATGCCGAGGGCAACACGTTGTTGCGCATCCAGTTGCCGGGCCATCTACCGATGGGATGGGCATACACGGATCAGGCATTGAAGTTTGCTCCGCTTCTGCTGGACACCCTGTCGATCGACCTGTCGGATGCATCGAAGCCCGCAGTGACACTCGTGTGGCGCGCCACCTTCCTGAGAGCCACGGGCATCCAGCGCTTCGAAGCCCGGTTCATCGAGCGCTCTGACATTAACCGCGTATCGGCATTGCCCGAGACCGGCGTGGGTATCGATCTGGGGGCAGCCAATGGCTGATCCCTTGCAGGTTTCGATCAGCGGCGATGCCGCTGACGCTTTCCGCCAGCAATTCAACATCCAGAACGTCGGACAGGCGAGGAATGCGGCCAGCAATCTCGACGCGCTGTGGAACACGCCGAATCCTTGGAGCCAGCAAGGTCGTCCGGAAGACAGGGAAACGTTCGACTGGGCTGGCCAGGAAGTGCAAAAACGCTTCGAGTCGGGGCGATATCAGCCAGAGACGGACGCGCAGCCTTCCGATCATTTTTCCAAGGGCAATCGGATCGCGACGCGTCAGAACGGTAGCTTCAAGGCGGTGAGCAATACGCCGGATGTGTGCAAAACGCCGATGGGCGGTTCAACGCCACCCGTGCCGTATCAGATAGTGGCCGATCTGGGTGGCTCGACCGGCATCGTGCCGAGCGTACGGTTCAACGGCAAGCCAGCCTACGTGCTCGATCAAAGCGTGGTGCCGACCTGCACGGGCGATGAACCGGGGACCGCGAACGGGGTGAAGTCCGGCACGGTTGGCGGTGAGGTCAAACCGACGAAGGGTAGCAGCACGGTAAGAGCTGGCGGACACGCGATCATTCGTGATGGTGATCCGTGCACCATGAATAATGGCAACTGTACGGGAACGTATGTCACAGCGCCATCTGCGGGGAGTTCGATAAACGCCAGCGGGAAGGTTGTTGGAGATGCAAATCCACCGCCCGACAAGGGCGTGATGCATCAGGTTGGCGGGTTCTTCAAGGGGGCCGGGGGCGCACTGTGGGACATGGGGAAAGGCTTGGTCGGCCTGGGTGTGGGCGCGGCCAAATTGTCCTCGGTATCGCAGGCTGCCGAAGGGCTTTCCAATGCAACGGGCCTGTACAACTATCACGGATATTCCGAAACGCAGCAAGCCGTCTCCCAGACCGCGCAGGCGATATATAACCATCCCGGCGCTATCGTTGAAGGCATCACGAAACCGTATACGGAGGCTTGGGCGCAGGGCAACTATGGTGAGGCGCTCGGGCGCGGCGCGATCGACGTTGGTGGCCTGTTCGTCGGTGGCGTCGGTGCGGCCGGAAAGGCTGGCGAAGCAGCAAACGTTGCGGGCGAGGTGGGTGAAGCGGCGAACGCCGCTGGTAAAGCGGGCGAAATCGCAAACACAGCTGGAAAGCTCGGAGAAACCGCTGATGCTGCCGGACAGGCTGGTAAGGCGGCAGAAGCGGGAACTGCGGGCGCGAATGGGGCAGATGCTGCAGAAGCCTTGGCGGATGTCAAGCCGGCAGGAAACGGGGTAAAGATCAAACCCAAACGGCTTCGCGAAAAATACCTTGGCCGAACGCCCGGGAAGAATTCACGGACGGGTAGAGAAGTCCAGGAGCGGCTCGCTGAAGAGGGAAGATTACGCGAAGACCCATTCACGGGGGAGAAAGAGTTTGAATACGACGGTCAATGGTATCCGCTCAAGGACGCTGACATGGCTCACCAGACTGACGCGGTGACATGGTGGAATGACGTTGGCAGACAGTATGGGGCGAAGTCCCCTGAAGTCCGTGATTGGATGCTGGATTCCGACAATTACGATCTCCAACCGTACTGGGTCAACCGATCCCTCGGTGCTAAACTTGGTGAACGTTACTTACCCCCACTTAACTAATGGCTACGAAACTACCAGAGAATCTGACCAAGGAAGTCTACGCACTCGGCGCTGCAGGTCGGGAAGCTTGGAAGCGTGGGGCGCTAGACGAAGCCGAGACTGATTTCCTTAAGGCTTGGAAAGTGTTGCCCGAACCAAAGCGTCAATATGACCTAGCTCCGTCACTTTGCCGGGGTTTTGTCATTTTTTATCGCGACACAAAGCAGTTCGACAAGGCACGACATTGGCTTTCTGAAATGCGCGAAGCATATGGTCCGGGAACCGGGCCGGACTTGACAGTAGGCTTCCTCAGCGGAACCGTTTATTTTGAAGCGGGCGATCTCGACAAGGCTTCTCAGTTCTTTTTACCTCTGTTTGAACAGTACGGAAATAGGCCATTTTCCGGAGAGGACAAAAAATACTTGGAATTCGTGAAGCGAGTATCAAAGGACAAGAAGTGACGACATTACCGGCAAACATTGCTCTCAAGCTGGACGAACTCAGTCAGCTTGGGAACGACTTCCTTGACCAGGGCCGCGCGCCTGAAGCCATAAGCACATGGGAAGAAGCTTTAGAGATTTTGCCGGAGCCTAAAATTAATTGGGAAGCGTCGGAGTGGCTGTATGCATCTATTGGCGATGCGTACTATGAACTCAATAACTATAAGCGTGCGCAGGAAGCGCTGCAGAATGCTCTAAACTGTTCCGGCAGTTCGCCCTCTCCCTTTGTAACCTACCGATTAGGTCAAGTCTTCGTGGAACAAGGACAGACTGAAAGAGGCGTAGAGATGCTCTTGCGGACCTATATGCTGGATGGCGACACAATTTTTGTGGAAGATGGCGGGGAAAAGTACCTGGACCTGATACGGCAATGGAAGTTGATCTGATCGTTCGATCGAAAACAGCAGTGGCCGGTGGCATGACTACAAGTCCTATATCCGCCGAACGAAAATCCATAGGCCGACATGCTCTTTCGGCATTCGGCGGCAAGCCCAAAGTCCAAGAATACATTCACGACGATATGCCGCTCGCCGTTGACGTCCTCTCCGTCGCGGATTCGCCAAACGATGGCGTAGCCTCCTACAGCACGATTGGACTGTTCGAGACTGCGTTAAACAAGAATGAACAGCTTGGCACGCGAGTCGAACTATGCGGAGCGATGCCATTAGAAGTGACCCAGTGGGGCAACGTCCTTGCTTCAGCGTCTTTCGCGTTAATGCGGTCAAAGCGAAGTGTCAAGCCTGGAAGCGTGTTGGAAGGATATGTCGCCGAGTATTATCTGGAGACTTCCGTGCCTCACTTGTATTTGACCGCTCCTTTTCTGTGGAACAACGGGCATTTCCCGGAACTGGTTTTGGATAACGGTACAAAGGTGAACTGGTTACAAGTGATTCCGATCTCAACGGACGAGGTTGAGATTTTGCGCACGCGTGGGGAGTCTGCGTTTGAGGATCTACTTGAAGAATCAGATGTCGATGTCTTTGACCTGAACCGCACGACCCTATAGGGAAATGTGCCGTTAATGGCGACCACCATCGAGCCGATGTGCTGGCCTTCGTGATCGACGTCTTCGCCCGGCGCATTGTTGGCTGGCACGTCAGCAGTTCGATGCGCACGGACTTTGTACTCGATGCATTGGAACAGGCGCTCTGGGCACGCAAACCAGAGCAGGACAGCCGCTTGATCCACCATTCGGACAGGGGATCGCAACGTGTCTATTCGTTATAGCGAGCGCCTGCCAGAGGCCGGCATCGAACCGTCGGTGGGCAGCAGGGGCGACGGCTACAACAACGCCCTGGCAGAGACTATCAATGGGCTTTATAAAGCCGAGCTGATTCATCGACGAGCGCCCTGGAAGACTAAAGAGGCTGTGGAATTCGCAACGCTGGAATCCGGAGGCTAAACGCTTCTACTGCTCCTCCGAGATGCAACGAGACGTCCTCGCGTGCTAAAGCAAGAGTTTGCTTTAGCAAAAGAAGAGCTTGAATTGCGCTGCTTTTCCCACTGTTATTCCGCCCGATCAGTACCGTCAGCCCGCCGAAAGTGATGGTGGTCGGCTCCTTGTAGCTCTTAAAATTCTCAATCGTAAGGGACTGCAGCTTGGCCTTGGCCATGATTAACCTCGATTATGCTTACGAAATCCCGAGCGTTCTGATTCGATAGACCCCGAGCGCTTGAGCGGCAAGTGCAATCGTAGCTCCGGAGCATATCGTTAGCGTCCTGTCGCAGCAAGATAACGCTGCCAAAAGCCGACGAGCCACGGCGCCAAAACGCTCGAAGCTCGCTTGCAGACTCGCGTCATACAACGCACCTAAGACAAACCGCAGGCTGCGACCCATCGGATATTTAACCTATGTAGAAGTCCGCATCGCAGCTCTTACGACCGTGATCATCGTGTGCGGTTGATCTGAATCTGCTGCCTTACAGAGCAAGGATGCGAGGCGGGCGCACATGGAACCCACTCGAATTGATAGTCGATTAGTGAATTGCAAACCAAAAAATCCCGCAGATGATTGATCTACAGGGTTTTTCTAGAATTCTGGCGGAACGGGTGGCAATCACTGCCAACCCTGGACGCCGGTCCCCGTAGCGTAAAGTTCGTGACCGGGCTTGGCCGCACGCGGAACAGGGACGAGGCGGCAATGGCTCAGCAGCCACGATAAACCCGGTAACCAGACGGTAACAGATATGCTATCGGTAACCGAAAAAGAAAAAGGACTTACGGCGTTAGCTCGTAAGTCCTTGTCCCTGCTACGTTTTTCGTGGTCGGAGCGAAAGGATTCGAACCTTCGACCCTCTGATCCCAAATCAGATGCGCTACCAGGCTGCGCTACGCTCCGACAAGAACGAGATGATAGCGTTTTACCGATACCCGCGCAATCGAAACTATCTGGCCTGAGTTGAGCCCGACGCCGTAGCACGTTCGCGGCCTTTGCCGGTCCAAATTGCAAACCGCATGAAAACCGGTGAAAACCTCGCACACCACCAAAGGAGACATTCGATGAACCTCATTCTCTGGCGCCACGCAGAAGCAGAAGACCAGGCAGCGAGCGATCTCGTACGCCAGCTAACGCCGCGCGGCGTCAAGCAGGCTCAGGGAGCGGCGAAGTGGCTGAAGAGCCGGCTAGACGACGATACGGTGTTCCTCGTCAGTCCGGCCACGCGCACGATCCAGACAATGGAAGCGTTTGGCGACCGGTATAGCGTCATGAAGGAGCTGGCGCCGGGCGCCAGCGCCCAGGCCGTGCTCGATGCCGCGCAATGGCCGCGCGGCATTGCGGAGACAGTCGTGGTGGTGGGACATCAGCCGACGCTCGGGCGCGTCGCAGCTTCGCTGATGACCGGCCACGAAGCCGAATGGACCCTGAAGAAAGGCGGTATCTGGTGGTTCCAGCAACGCTCCCGCGCCGGCGACGACCAGGTCGTGCTGCGCGCGGTCACCAGTCCTGATTTACTGTAGCAAAAGACTGCGGCAAGAAACAAAACGCCCCCAAGGCGGCAAAACTGTGGCTTCGCGGTGACGCTTCATTGAATCGTCATGCTCACGCCATGCGAGCGTCATTCGGAATACTTACATTGGCTAACATTATTACGTCAGCCAAATCCACTTGGGGGTTGCCAATGCAGAAATCGACGACGCTCGCCCTATTGGGCACATCGAATGGACTGAGCGGGTCTGGTGGCTCAAACGTTACCGAATTCCGCCGGCGCTTGCCGAATGCAGCAGAGACCGTGGCGGGGCAACATCGGCTGCGCGTATCGTGGGCGCATTCCGAAGCGGAGTTGCGCGAAGCGCAGCGCCTTCGCTACCGCGTGTTCGCCGATGAGATGGGTGCACAACTGAAAGGCCCGGCGGGCCTGGACGTAGATGCATTCGATGCCTTTTGCGATCATTTGCTGGTCCGCGACCTGAACACGTTGAAGGTGGTGGGAACGTATCGTGTGCTGCCTCCTCATCAGGCGGCCCGAGCCGGACGCCTGTATGCCGAGAGCGAATTCGATGTGTCCCGTCTCGCGCATCTGCGCCCGAAGCTGGTGGAACTCGGCCGCTCATGCGTGCATGCGGACTACCGCAGCGGTGGCGTGATCATGTCGTTGTGGGGCGGCCTGGCGGCGTACATGAAACAGAACGGCTATGAAACCATGCTTGGCTGCGCGAGCGTTGCGATGGCTGACGGTGGCCACTACGCCGCGGACCTGTACGAGGGGCTGGAGAAGGAAGCGCTGACGTCGCCGGAATACCGGGCGTTTGCGCATACGCCGTTGCCGGTGCAGGAACTGCGAACGGGTGCCACGGTAGCACCGCCGCCCTTGTTGAAGGGCTATTTGCGTCTGGGGGCGAAAATCTGCGGCGCGCCGGCGTGGGACCCCGATTTCAATACGGCTGACTTCCTGACGTTGCTGCGTATATCGGAGATAGGTGAGCGTTACGCGCGCCACTTCATGGCCGACTGAAGACGCTATCGAGCAATAGAAAAGCGAAAGAGACACAGCGCGCCGGCAATAACGATCAGACCAACACCGCTGGCGCGACAAACTGCGATGCACCGTGACGCCGCATCAACAATGTGCGAAGGACATCCTGTTCAAGCGCAAGCATAAGTTCGAAGTCCGTACTAATTTCGTATCGCGGAATAGTGAGCGAGGAAGGGAGCGAGGCCTGCGCGAAGCCACGCCCCCTTCGGCAATGCTCAAACGCCCGTATAAACCACCCGATACGGCTTGCCGATCTTCTCCCACTCAGCCGCTTCCTGAACGAGGCTGTAGTCGGTAAGCGGATTGAGCGCCACCCAGTCGTTGGGCAAACGCACATCGAATCCGCCGTTGGCCAGAGCGACCTGAATGGCCGGAAGCCCGACATCCGCCCGCCGCCGGCAAAGCAGCGCCGCAAGCCGGAGACAGAACAGCAGGGTCCAGTCGACATCCCGAGCCTGCGAAAGCTTGCCCAACTTCCCGACGTGTCCAAGCACCAGGCCGGCTAACCGGGCCTGATCGGTCCTCGAGAACCCGGGCATATCCGCATGACTCGCGATATACGCAGAATGCTTGTGATAAGCGCTATGCGAGATGGACAGCCCGATCTCGTGCAATGCAGCCGCCCACCCCAGGAACATTTGATTTTCAATCCGCCGTTCGGCATCGACATCGCGGGCTTCCAGCTGTTCATAGAAGCTGATGGCCAGCCCGGCAATTCGGTCCGACTGGTCACCGTCCACCGAATAGCGCCGCTTGAAGCCTTCTACCGTCACCGTGCGCATGTCCTGATGCTGCGTGCGTCCCAACAGGTCATAAAGCACGCCCAGCCGCAACGCGCCATCGGTGGTATCGACGTATTCAATGCCCAATTCCTCGAACACGCCGAGCATGATCGACAAGCCGCCCGCGAGAACCGGAATCCGGTCGGCCTTCAACGCGATCAGCTTCAGCCGGTTCACGTTCTCAGCCTTGATCAGCGCCCTCTTCAGCCGCTCCAGCCCGCCGCGCGAAATGCCGTGAGTGATGCCGGGGTCGTTGAAACCGTTTGCTTCGATCAGCTCGGCCAGCGCCCGCGCCGTACCCGACGACCCGATTGCCTGATCCCAGCCCGTCTGTTTGTATTCGCTCGAGATAATCTCGATTTCGCGCTTGGCGGCGAGTTCGGCTTGCCGCATTGAATAGTCATCGACATTACCGGCGGCAAAAAACTGCCGGCTATGACTCACGCAGCCTATATACAGGCTCTCCATATGAATAGGCGTATAGTGCGAGCCGATAATAAATTCCGTCGATCCCCCACCAATATCCACCACCAGCCGTTTTCCCGCGCTGGCCGGGACCGAATGCGCCGCGCCCGCATAAATCAGGCGCGCTTCTTCCCGCCCGGCAATCACTTCAATGGGAAAACCGAGTGCGTTCTGCGCTTCAGCGAGGAATTCGTCGGCGTTTTTAGCGACGCGCAACGTGTTGGTCGCGACCGCGCGTACGTGATCGGGATGAAAGTCCCGCAGCCTTTCGCCGAACCGCTTCAGTGCGTCCCAACCACGCAGTTGCGAAGCGCGGTCGAGAAATTTGTCCCGTGACAGACCCGCCGCAAGCCGCACGGGTTCACGCAGCGCGTCGACCTGATAGATCGGGCTGCCGGAAGGCGTCTCCTCGACGCGTCCGACGATCAGCCTGAAGCTGTTCGATCCGAGATCTACGGCTGCCAAAAGATGAGGGGGGTTGACCATCGATTTTCCAGGTTCCGTAGGGTTGTGCCCGCTAGCGCCTTACAGACAGCTCCAAGCGGTGCGGGCAGCATTTGAACACGCTGAGCCGCAGCAGCGCGCCAATTTTAAGTCCAAGCGGACGACTGTGCTGGTCTGGCAAATAATCCAATGCAGCAAAGTGCGCCGATGATTCGATTATTAGACGGAACAGGGCGAATCTTGCCAGAATCAACCTTACCGGAGGCCTGCGTTAGATTTATGACACTATGATTTCATAAAAACGTCATCATATTGTGGTGCATTCCGAGCGATCCTTGCACATTCTGTTTTTTTTGACTGCCAATACTATCGATGTCCTTACGCTATCCCCTTCTCAATCGCGAACTGGGCATTCTGGGTTTTAACGAACGTGTATTGTCGCAAGCCGCCGATACCGCCGTTCCGCTGCTCGAACGGCTCCGCTTCATCTGTATTACCAGCAGCAACCTGGACGAATTTTTTGAAGTCCGCATGGCCGGCATGCAGGAACAAATGCGCGACAACCCGGGCTCGCTCTCGCCCGACGGCATGTCGCTGCAACATGTGTACGACCTCGTGGTCGAACGCGCGCACCGGCTGGTCCATCAGCAATACGCCATGCTTCAGAACACCGTGTTTCCCGCACTGGAAAGCGAAGGAATCTACTTTCACGGCGTGGAATCGTGGAGCGAAGCGCAGACAGATTGGGCCCGCGATTATTTCCAGAACGAGTTGCTGCCGGTGCTGACACCAATCGGCCTTGATCCCGCGCATCCGTTTCCACGCGTGCTCAACAAGAGCCTGAATTTCGTGGTCGAGCTGGAAGGCAAGGACGCGTTTGGCCGCCAGGCGATGATGGGCATTGTGCAGGCACCACGTGCACTGCCGCGGCTCGTGCGCATGCCCGAGGCGCTGTCAGGATATCCGCATGGCTTTGTGCTGCTGAGCTCGCTGATGCAGCGTTTTGTCGACGCGCTGTTTCCGCATCTGGTCGTGCGCAGTTGCAACCAGTTTCGCATCACCCGCAACAGCGAATTGTTCGTCGATGAAGACGAAATCACCAACTTGCGCGTGGCGCTGCAGGGCGAACTGCCCGCGCGGCACCTGGGTAACGCGGTGCGCCTGGAAGTATCGGCGGAGACGCCGCCGCACATGATCCGGCGCCTGCTTGACGAGAGCGAACTGAACGACCGCGATTGTTATCGCGTGGACGGGCCGGTCAATCTCGTGCGCCTGATGCAGTTGCCCGAGATGGTCGACCGGCCGGACCTGAAGTTCGTGCCGCATATTCCGGCGGTGCCGAAGGCTATTGCTGCTGCATCGAATATGTTCGATGCCATCGATCAGGGCGACATCCTCCTTCACCATCCGTACGAGAGTTTTCAACCGGTGCTCGAGTTGCTGCTGCAGGCAGCCAAGGACCCGCAAGTGGTCGCGATCAAGCAGACGATCTATCGGACCGGCACCGACTCGCCGCTGATGGACGCGCTGATGCAAGCCGCGCGCAACGGCAAGGAAGTCACCGTGGTGGTGGAGCTGCTCGCGCGCTTTGACGAAGAGACGAATATCAACTGGGCGTCGCAGCTCGAGGCCGTCGGTGCTCACGTGGTGTACGGCGTGGTCGGCCATAAATGCCACGCGAAAATGATGCTGATCGTGCGGCGGGTTTCGAAGAACGGCAAGATGATGCTCAGGCGTTATGTGCACCTGGGCACGGGTAACTATCACCCGCGTACCGCGCGGCTTTATACCGATTTCGCGGTAATGACGTCGGATCAGGAAGTCTGTGAAGACGTGCATCACGTGTTTCAGCAACTCACCGGTATTGGTGGTGAGCTGCGCCTGCATCAGCTCTGGCAAGCACCTTTTACACTGTGCCCGAATCTGATCGAAGCCATTCGTGCTGAAGCCGACAATGCGCGGGCAGGAAAGAAAGCCCGAATTGTTGCCAAGATGAACGCGTTGCTCGAACCGACCGTCATCATCGCGTTGTATGAGGCGTCGCAGGCGGGCGTGAAAATCGACCTGATCGTGCGTGGCGTCTGCGCGCTGAAACCCGGTGTGGAAGACCTGTCCGAGAACATCACGGTGCGCTCCATCGTCGGACGTTTTCTCGAACATCACCGCATCTTTTATTTTTATGCGGGCGGAGAAGAGAAGGTGTACTTATCGAGCGCGGACTGGATGGACCGCAACTTCTTCCGGCGCGTGGAAGTGGCGTTTCCGGTGAATGACCGGCGTCTGAAACGGCGCGTGATTGCCGAAGGACTGTCAGTGTTTCTCGGTGATAACCGGTCGGCATGGCTCATGCAAAGCGACGGGCATTACAAGCGGCGGCGCCCGGGCAAGTCGACGCGCAATGCGCAACTGGGTCTGCTCGCGAAGTTCTGCTCTTGATGTCTCGACGGCTTGAGGATGCGCTGTTTCCAGGCACTTCAAGCTGCTTTACATCCTGCTCCACATTCCGCTTCAGATCGCCTCATCAAGCGGCGATCGACTTTCTCAACACCGTACGGGCGGCCGAAAACCTGACCGAGAAGGTACTTCCCCGCCCTTCCTCGCTCTTGACTTCAAGGTCGGCCAGATGCCGTTGCAATACATGCTTCACGATCGCGAGCCCAAGGCCCGTGCCGCCGGTATCGCGCGAGCGGCTTCTGTCCACACGATAAAACCGCTCGGTCAGACGCGGAATATGTTCCGCCGGAATGCCGAGCCCGCTATCGCGCACTGAAAACACCGCCCGGTCGCGAATGCGCTGCCAGGATACGTCGATGGTGCCGCCATCCGGCGTATAGCGAATCGCATTCGTCACCAGATTCGCGAGCGCACTGACAATCTCCGTTTCCGAACCGGACACCGTCAACGCTTCATCAGCATCGAACGTAATTTTATGTCGGCCATTCGAAAGATTGTCGGCGTCCTCTTCAAGATGGCGCAGCACCGCGCGCATATCGAGAACGTCGTCGCTGGGTGGTTTGACATCGCCTTCCAGATTCGCGAGCACGAGCAGATCGCGAACGATGTTCTGCATCCGCGACGACTGCTGTTCCATCATCTCCAGATAACGCGCGCGGTCAGACTCATTCAGCGGCAACTCGCGCATGGTTTCAAGAAAGCCCGACAGCACGGTCAACGGCGTCTTCAACTCGTGCGAAACGTTCGCGACAAAATCGCGGCGCATGGAATCGGTTCTTTCCAGTTCCGTTATGTCCTGGGTCAGAATCAGTTTCCGGTTTTCACCGTAGGGGAATATTTGCACCGACAACACATGCTGCCGGTTCAGCCCCATTCCGCGCATCACCAGCACCGACTCGTAATGTTGTGAAGCGAGATAACGAACGAAGTCCGGCTGACGCACAAGATGCGTGATGTGCTGGCGCAGATCGCGTTTGGCGTCCAGCCCGAAATGGGTTTCAGCAATGGCGTTGCACCACTCTATCTGGTCGCTGTCATCGAGCATGGCCACCCCATTCGGCGACGCCTGGATGCCCTGGATAAACCGTGAATGCTGTTGCTCGACCTGACGCACCTGCGCATGCCAGCGTTTTGCAAGCTTATGCAGCCGATAGTAAATCTCGCCCCACACGCCCGGCGCGCTCGGCACTTCGCCATACACGGGTGCGTCGAGCAAACGCCAGAGGCGTTGCGTATGAAAGGTAGTGAAAAAAGTTTGCAGGACCAGCATGAAGACTGCAAAACAGAGCGCGACGCGCACTCCGAACAGCGCGCCGACGATCCCGCTCAATACCGCGAGCAACGCGAGGGACACGAGGGAACGCGTCCAGATGATATTCATGAATTAGCGGATCGAGATTATTGCCACGTGACCACGATTGGTCTCGGGCTTCATTCACTCTTATCAAGCACTCTTGGCTAGCCGGTACCCACTGCCACGAACCGTTTCAATCATAGCATCACAACCCGCAGGCTTTAATGCTGCGCGCAGACGCTTGATATGCACGTCCACCGTCCGCTCTTCCACAAATACATGATCGCCCCACACCTGATCCAGCAATTGCGTGCGGCTATGCACGCGTTCAGGGTGTGTCATGAAAAAATGCAGCAAACGGAACTCGGTCGGTCCGAGATCGAGCTTGATATCGTCGACATGGCCGTTCGAATGCGCCGCCACCCTATGGGTTGCCGGATCGAGACGCAGGCCATTGATAGCGACCACGTCTTCGGTCAGTTGCGGCGCGCGCCGGCGCAATACTGCCTTGATCCGCGCCATCAGCTCCTTGGGCGAGAACGGCTTCGTCACATAGTCGTCCGCACCAATTTCAAGGCCGAGCACCTTGTCCTGCTCGTCGCCACGGGCGGTGAGCATGATGATCGGAATATGTTTCGTGCGTTCATTGCCCCGTAATTCCCGCGCAAAGGCGATGCCGGATTTACCCGGCAGCATCCAGTCGAGAAGCACCAGGTCGGGCAAGACGTCGCTGATCAGGTTTTGCGCCTGTTCCGCGTTATAAGCACGAATGGGGCAATGGCCCGCGTGTTGCAGATTCACCGAAATCAATTCGGAGATCGCGGGTTCGTCTTCTATAACGAGAATGCTGCTGGGCATCGGCACCTCTGTAACCTTCTTCGCGTAAGTTAAATAACCAACATCTGGATCACAAAAGAATCAGCTCAGTGCTTCACGTTCGAGTTGATCGCGCGACACATGACGGACATCCGTTCCCTTCACAATGTAAATAATGAATTCGGCAATGTTCTTCGCGTGATCGCCAATCCGTTCGACCGCCTTGGCGATGAACAGGTAGTCGAGACCTGCTGAAATCATGCGCGGGTCTTCCATCATGTACGTGACCAGCTTGCGCACGAACGCACGGAATTCTTCGTCAATGGCTTTGTCGTCGCGAACAATTTGCGCGGCGGCAACCGTATCCAGGCGCGCGAATGCATCTAGCGCGCGGCGCAGGATAGTGACCGCCATTTCGCCGGACAACTTGATTTCCGCGATGTTGACGTTACGCCCCATGCCATCTTCGTTGATGCGCTTCACACGCTTGGCGATCTTTTCGGCTTCATCGCCGGCGCGCTCGAGATTCGTGATCGTTTTCGAGATTGCCATCAACAAACGCAGGTCACGCGCGGCGGGCTGACGGCGCGCGATGATGTTGCTGCATTCCTCGTCGATCTCGACTTCCATGGTGTTGAGGCGCGTCTCGGCTTGAATCACGGCCTCGACAATATCCATGTCGAACGTATTGAGCGCCTGCATGGCATTGATGATCTGGGACTCGACCAGACCGCCCATTTCCAGCACCTTCGACGACACCGCATTCAGATCGGCGTCGAACTGGCTCGACAAATGTTTATCGGACATATGTGCTCCTGAAGTCCTTTTTTAGCCTGTATGACCTGGCGACAGGCTCAGCCCGCGCCACTCAACCAAACCGGCCAGTAATATAGTCTTCCGTTTCCTTGCGGGACGGCTTGATGAAGATCTTTTCCGTATCGCCGAATTCAATCAATTCGCCCAGATACATATAAGCAGTGTAGTCCGAACAACGCGCCGCCTGCTGCATGTTGTGCGTGACGATCACCACCGTGTAATCGTCCTTCAGTTCGGCGATCAATTCTTCAATGCGACCCGTCGAAATCGGGTCGAGCGCGGAACACGGTTCGTCGAGCAGCAGCACTTCCGGGCGAATTGCAATGCCGCGTGCAATGCACAGGCGCTGCTGTTGTCCGCCCGACAGGCCATAGCCGCTTTGCTGCAGCTTGTCCTTTACTTCGTTCCAGAGTGCTGCTTTCGTCAGCGCCCATTCCACGCGGTCGTCCATCTCCGAGCGCGACAGTTGCTCGAACATCTTTACGCCGAATGCAATGTTGTCGTAGATCGACATCGGGAACGGCGTCGGCTTCTGGAACACCATGCCCACGCGCGCGCGCAGCAGCGAGATATCGCGGCGGGTATCGAGCAGGTTGTTGCCGTCCATCAGGATCTCGCCTTCCGCGCGTTGCTCCGGATACAGCGCGTACATCTTGTTGAACGTGCGCAGCAGCGTGGACTTGCCACATCCCGACGGACCGATGAACGCCGTCACCTTATGTTCAGGAATCCGCAGGTTAATGTTCTTCAGCGCATGAAACTTGCTGTAGAAGAAGTTGAGGTTGTTCACCTCGATCTTCGGTTTCATGGAGCCGGCCGGCGGCGCGTGATGGGTCGGCTTGAAGCTGCCGGGCGCGGCACCGCGCTCGACCGGGGAGGTGTCACCGCCGGCGGCCGGATTAGCGCTCCGGGCGCTCACATCGCTTGCGACTGTGTTCATGGAATGATTCCGCCTTATTTTTTCGAGAAGATCGTGCGTGCAAGGATGTTCAGGCCGAGCACGCCCAGCGTGATCAGGAACACGCCAGCCCACGCGAGCGCTTGCCATTGTGGGAACGGGCTCATCGCGAACTTGTAGATCGTGACGGGCAGGTTGGCCACCGGTTGATTCATGTCCCACGAGAAGAACTGGTTGGACAGCGCCGTGAAGAGCAGCGGCGCGGTTTCGCCGGTGATACGTGCAATAGCCAGCAGGACGCCCGTTACGATGCCGCTGACCGACGCCTTCAGCGTGATCGAGACAATCATCTTCCACTTCGGTGTGCCGAGTGCGAAAGCTGCTTCACGCAGCGCGTTCGGCACCAGCCGCAGCATGTTCTCGGTCGTGCGGATCACAATGGGGATCTGCAGCAACGCAAGCGCGATCACGCCGGCCCAGCCGCTGAAGCGCCCCATTTGCGCGACCACCAGCGCATACACGAACAAGCCGATCACGATCGACGGCGCCGACAACAAGATGTCGTTGATGAAACGCGTCACACTTGCGAGCCAGCGCTTGTCGCCGTATTCGGCGAGATACACGCCCGCAAGAATCCCGAGCGGCGTCCCAACGAACGTGGCAAGCAGCACAAGCATCAAGCTGCCGACAATCGCGTTCAGCAAACCACCGCCATCGGTATTGGGCGGGGGGGTGTTCTGCGTGAACAGGTCGATCGACAAACCGCCAATGCCCAGCTTGACCGTGGTGAACAGAATCCACACGAGCCACAACAAGCCGAACGCCATCGCAGCCAGCGACAACACCAACGCGACCACGTTCTTGCCGCGGCGGCGGCGCTGCAACTTGATGCGCGTGGCTTCTTCCCGTTCCGGATTGCCGGAGCCGGGGAATTGAGTCATGGGCTGGTTCACTTGCCACCCTCCCCTTTTTCAAGGCGCAGCAGCATGAGTTTGGAGAGCGAAAGCACGATGAACGTAATCAGGAACAGGATCAGGCCGAGCTCCATGAGCGCCGACGTGTGCAGGCCCGGACTCGCTTCGGCGAATTCGTTGGCGAGCGCCGAGGTAATGCTGTTGCCCGGAGAAAACAGCGAGACGTTGTCGAGCAGGTTGGTATTGCCGATCACGAACGTCACCGCCATCGTTTCGCCGAGTGCGCGGCCGAGGCCAAGCATCACGCCGCCGATAACACCGGTTCGTGTGAACGGCAGCACGATCTTCCACATCACTTCCCAGGTCGTGCAGCCAATGCCGTACGCCGATTCCTTCAGCAAGACCGGCGTGACTTCGAACACGTCACGCATCACGGCCGCGATGTACGGGATGATCATGATCGCCAGGATCACGCCGGCGCACAGGATGCCGATACCGATAGGTGGCCCCTGGAAAAAGCGGCCGATCAACCAGACATTGCCGAGCAGGCTGCCCAGCGGTTTTTCGAAATACGTCGCGAAAATGGGCGAGAAGACCAGCAGGCCCCACATGCCATAGACAATCGACGGAATGGCTGCGAGCAGTTCAATTGCCACGCCGAGCGGCCGGCGCAGCCACGCGGGCGCGAGTTCGGTCAGGAACAGCGCAATGCCGAAGCTCACCGGCACGGCAATGATCAGCGCGATGATGGACGTTGCGATGGTGCCGTAGATAGGAACGAGCGCGCCGAAACTATCGGCCTGCGGATCCCACTCGGCGCGCCACAGGAAACTGAGGCCGAATTTTTCAAGCGTAGGCAGCGAAGCTACCACCAGCGACACAATAATGCCGCCCAGCAACAGCAGCGTGACGACAGCGGAAAGCCGTGTCAGCCCACCGAAAACGATATCACCGACACGGCTCGGAGCGCGTTGAGCGCGACTGGCAGGCGGAGTCGATGCGAGGTTGATGTCCGACATGGGAACCTTCGGAAGGGCCGCGCGGCGGATGCCGCGCGGCTATACAGGCCAAGAAGCCAGATGCTTGTTGCTTGCCGCGTGCTAAATGCGGCTTACTGCGCGACTGCCTTGCCCGAAGCGTCCTTCACCTTTGCCTTCCACTGCGTTTCGATTTCGGCGACCACCGAATCAGGCAGCGGAATGTAGTCGAGTTCGTTCGCTGCTTGCGTGCCGTTCTTGAACGCCCAGCCGAAGAACTTCAGCGTTTCCGCGCCTTGCGCTTCCTTGTCCTGCGTCGTGTGCAGCAGCACGAAGGTTGCGCCCACGATCGGCCATGCGTCCTTGCCCGGCTCGTCCGTCAGGATCTGGTAGAACGACTTCGACCAGTCTGCGCCCGCTGCCGCTGCCTTGAACGTTTCCGTCTTCGGCTCGACCACTGCGCCCGACGAATTCTTCATGTCGACGTAGGTCATCTTGTTTTGCTTAGCGTACGCCCATTCCACGTAACCGATGGCACCCGGCAGACGCTGAACGAACGCGGCGACGCCGTCGTTACCCTTGCCGCCCGTGCCCGTCGGCCAGTTGACCGTCGAACCTTCGCCCACCTTGCTCTTCCATTCCGGGTTCACCTTGGACAAATAGTTCGTCCAGATGAAGCTCGTGCCCGAACCGTCAGCGCGGCGCACGACAGCAATGTCCGTATCCGGCAGCTTCACCTTCGGATTCAGCGCGACGATAGCCGGGTCGTTCCACTTCTTGATCTTGCCGAGGTAGATGTCGCCGAGAACTTCACCCGACAGCGTCATCTCGCCCGCCTTGATGCCCGGCACGTTGATCGCCGGAACTACGCCACCAACCACTGTCGGAAACTGGAAAAGCCCCTGCTTTGCCAGTTCGTCGTCCTTCAGCGGTGCGTCCGAGCCAGCGAAATCCACCGTCTTCGCGATGATTTGCTTGATGCCGCCCGAGGAACCGATACCTTGGTAGTTAACCTTGCCGCCGCCCGACTTCTGGTACGTATCGGCCCATTTCGTGTAAATCGGTGCAGCGAAGGTACTACCCGCGCCGGTGATGTCCGCAGCTTGAGCCGACATCGCAAACATTGCGCCGACGATGCCTGCGAGCGCGGTGTGCATCAATTTCATGTGATCTCCAGGGTTGTGAGCAAGTGGCTCGACACCGCGAAGGATAGGGGCTCAATGTGACAGTTCGATGACTATTGATGAAACCAGCGTGACAACTAGCTTACGATAACGAAAGTTTATGGTGTGATGATTTGGCCGCAGAGCCTTGACGGCAAAGCCATGGAGGCGATTTAGCCATGTTTCTTTCAATTATTTCCTGGCTTAACAAAGCCTTGTAATGCCGCGACCTGGATGGTGCAATTTTTTTGAGGATGATCGTTCTTTTTAAATACTCCAATACTTGAGATTGACGGCGGCCAAGGCTCTCATGCGCTCTCATGTGATAACGCCACGGCGCAAACCGTGGCGTTATTAGTCCCGGCGCCTTCGCCATGCTCAGGTTGTCGCGTCCTTCACGACCTTCGCAATACTTTCCGCGTACGCGACCGCGTCCGCTTCCGACGCCGCCTCCACCATCACGCGCAACACGGGCTCCGTGCCCGACGCGCGAATCAACACCCGGCCATGCGATTCCAGCGCGACCTCGGCTTCCGCAATCGCCCGCTTGATGGCGTTGCTGCTCTTCCAGTCGGCGTCCGGACTCATCCGCACGTTGATCAGCTTCTGCGGGAATAACGTCACGCCCTCAAGCAGGTCGGCAAGCGCCTTGCCGCCGCGCTTGATTGCCGCAAGCACGAGCAGTGCCGAAACAATGCCATCGCCCGTGGAATGCCGGTCAAGCGACAGGATATGTCCCGACCCCTCAGCACCCAGTATCCAGTTGTTCTCGCGCAGCTTCTCGAGCACGTAGCGGTCGCCCACGGCCGCGCGCACGAACTGCACGCCCGCCTGCTTCAGCGCAACCTCCACCGCCATGTTCGTCATCAGCGTGCCGACCGCGCCGTCCACATGCCCGTCCGTCGCAATGCGATCCTTCACGAGCACGTACAGCAGCTCGTCGCCGTTGTAGAGCCGGCCCGAGGCATCGACGACCTGCAGGCGGTCCGCATCGCCATCCAGCGCAATGCCGATATCGGCACGATGCTCTTTCACCGCACGCACGAGCGCGTCGGGCGCGGTGGCGCCAAAACCGTCGTTGATGTTGAAGCCGTTCGGCGACACGCCGATCGTCACCACTTCCGCACCAAGCTCGTGGAATACCTGCGGCGCGACGTCGTACGCCGCGCCGTGAGCGCAGTCGACCACCAGCTTGAGACCATGCAGGTCGAAACTGGCCGGGAAGGTACTCTTGCAGAATTCGATGTAGCGTCCGCGTGCATCGTCCAGCCGGCGCGCCTTGCCCAGCAGTTCGGACGGCGCACAGGACATGGGTTCGTCAAGTTGCGCTTCAATCTGTAACTCGACCTCGTCCGGGAGCTTGTTGCCATCGGCGGAGAAAAACTTGATGCCGTTGTCGTAGTACGGGTTGTGCGACGCGCTGATCACCACGCCCGCCGCCAGGCGCAATGCCCGCGTCAGGTAGGCAACGCCCGGTGTCGGCATAGGCCCGGCCAGCATCACGTCAACGCCCGCCGCCGAAAAGCCCGACTCCAGTGCCGCTTCCAGCATGTACCCCGACACCCGTGTGTCCTTCCCAATCAGCACGGTCGGGCGGCTGCCGCGCTGCGCCCACCGGTCCGCTCCCGCCAGCACTTTCCCTGCTGCATAACCCAGCCGCAACACAAAATCAGGCGTGATCGGCGCATCACCGACCTTGCCTCGAATGCCATCCGTTCCAAAATATCGACGTGCCATTGTTTCGCTTTTATCCTTGCGCAAAAATTAAGCGCGAACTATGAATTCCAACACTCGCGATGCGTTCGCGAAGTCTATGTTGTCAAAACAGGATAGGCGGCGGCACGCACCGCCTGCCATACCTTCAAAGCATCCGACGTAGCGGCGACGTCGTGCACACGCACAATCGCCGCGCCTCGCTCAGCCGCGCACACCGCCGCTGCCACGCTCGCCGCCACGCGCTCGACCGGCTGCGTTCGCCCGGTCACGGCGCCAAGCATCGACTTGCGTGACATTCCGGCCAACAACGGGGCACGCGAATTCGCGGGCTGCGTCTCCGCGAAATGCGCCAGCAAGGCGTAATTATGATCGATCACGGATTTGCCGAACCCAAAGCCGGGATCGAGGCAGATCCGCTCTGCGCTTATTCCCGCGCTCGTCAGCGTGCGGAGCCGTTCCTCGAAAAATTCCCGCACCTCCGTCACAACGTCGCGATACACAGGTTCATGCATCTGCATGGTTTGTGGCTCGCCGAGCATGTGCATCACGCAGATCCCGCACGCGCTGTTCCCGACCGCATCGAGTGCGCCTTCACGACGCAGGCCCCAGATGTCGTTGATCATGTCCGCGCCTGCGTTCAGCGCCGCGCGCATGACCGCGGGTTTGTAGGTATCGATGGAAAGCGGTACCCCCGCCGAGTGCAACGCTTCGATCACGGGGATCACGCGTTCAAGCTCCTCGTCGAGCGGTACAGGCGGCGCGCCCGGGCGGGTCGACTCACCGCCAATGTCAATCATGTCGGCGCCGTCACGGATCATCCCGGCGGCTTGTGCGAGCGCCGCCTCACGTGCGACAAAACGACCGCCATCGGAGAACGAATCCGGCGTGACGTTGAGAATGCCCATGATCAGCGGGCGCTCGAAGGTCAGCGTGAACCGGCCGCATTGAAGCGGTTGAGCCGCAGCGTGAGAGTTGTTCGGCAAAGGCGAAGACAGCATAGTGGTCCAGCGGGACTGATGAATTAGCTATGTTTTGACGCCGATCGGTCGGCCATTCGAATCGCATACCGCGGTGCTTGGCAATCACCGGCCCAAACCGGCGACCCTGCCCAGGCGGTCTCAAAAAGCGGGCTACAACGGAAAAGGGCTGGTGTGAAAACACACCAGCCCCTTCTGAATTGCCTCAGGATCGCGTCAGGCTGAAGCAGGAGCCGTGGCGTTACCCGGTTTGACTTCCGCGCCGGTGTTTCCGCCACCCGACGACGGATCACCCGACGGCGGCGGCAGGTTCTTCGGCGGACGCGGCGGACGACCGCCCATGATGTCGCTGATCTGGTCTGCGTCGATGGTTTCCCATTCCAGCAGCGCCTTCGTCATGGCTTCGACCTTGTCGCGGTTATCTTCCAGCAGCTTGCGCGCAAGACCGTATTGTTCGTCGAGAATCCGGCGAATTTCGGCATCGACCTTTTGCTGCGTGGCTTCGGATACCGTCTTCGACGCCATCTTGCCAAACATGCCGTCCTGTTCAGTGTCGACATACACCATGGTGCCGAGCACATCCGACATGCCGTAGCGCGTCACCATGTCGCGCGCCATTTTCGTTGCGCGCTCGAAGTCGTTCGATGCACCCGTCGACATGGAGTTCAGGAACACTTCTTCCGACGCCCGGCCGCCAAACAGAATGGCGATTTCCTCGAGCATCTTGTCGCGATACAAGTTCACGCGATCATGTTCCGGCAACTGCCACGTGACGCCCAATGCCCAGCCGCGCGGCATGATGGTGACCTTGTGGACCGGATCGGCATGAGGCAGCAGCTTCGCGACCACCGCGTGACCCGACTCGTGATATGCCGTATTGCGGCGCTCTTCTTCACGCATCACGGCAGACTTGCGTTCCGGACCCATGAAGATCTTGTCTTTCGCGTCTTCGAAGTCCGCCATTTCGACGATCCGCTTGCCGCGACGAGCAGCAAACAGCGCTGCTTCGTTCACAAGGTTCGCCAAATCAGCGCCCGAGAAGCCCGGCGTGCCACGTGCAATCACCGAAGCGTCGACGTCATTCGAAATAGGCACCTTGCGCAGATGGACCTTCATGATGTGTTCGCGACCGCGGATATCCGGCAAGCCCACGTACACCTGACGGTCGAAACGGCCCGGACGCAGCAATGCTTTGTCCAGCACGTCCGAGCGGTTGGTCGCGGCGATCACGATCACGCCGGAGTTCGCCTCGAAACCGTCCATTTCCACGAGCATCTGGTTCAACGTCTGTTCGCGTTCGTCGTTACCGCCACCCATGCCGGCGCCGCGATGACGGCCCACAGCATCGATTTCGTCGATAAACACGATACACGGAGCATGCTTCTTGGCCTGCTCGAACATGTCGCGCACTCGCGCTGCACCCACGCCCACGAACATTTCAACGAAGTCCGAACCCGAGATGCTGAAGAACGGTACCTTCGCTTCGCCCGCAATGGCGCGCGCCAGCAGCGTCTTACCCGTACCCGGAGGGCCGACCAGCAGCACACCGCGGGGAATCCGGCCACCCAGCTTCTGGAATTTCTGCGGGTCGCGCAGGAAGTCGACGAGTTCGGAGACCTCCTCCTTCGCCTCGTCACAGCCTGCGACATCGGTAAAATTGATCGCGTTGTTGTTTTCGTCGATCAGCCGCGCTCGCGACTTGCCGAACGAAAATGCTCCGCCTTTCCCGCCGCCCTGCATTTGCCGCATCATGAAGAACCAGAAACCGATGATCAGGATCGTCGGTCCGAGGTAATACAGCGCGGAAACCAGCGCGTTCGGTTCGTCATCGGCCTTGCCGCTGACCTGGACGCCATACTTCATCAAGTCGCCGACCATCCAGATATCGCCAGGCGACACGATTTGATATTTCTGACCGTCTGCGGGAGTAACGGTGAGATTACGGCCCTGAACGGTAACGGTCTTGACCTTACCGGACTTCGCGTCGTCCATGAATTGCGAATACGAAACACCTTCCTGGACGCGGGGCTTGTCGAACTGCTTGAACACCGTGAACAGCACCAGTGCGATAACCAGCCACACCGCTGCCTTAGAGAACATATTGTTGTTCAAAGCACCACTCCTTCACTCATAGACGGGCGCCTACATTCGCCTTGCGGCACCACGAAAGCATTCTAATCCAGACCGCAAACCCCTGCTATAGCCTTTAACTAGCACGAAGATAGCGGCCGGGACCCGATTTTTGGGCATATCCGGCGAAAATGCCCGCCAGGACACCCGGTCACCGGCGGCGTTTCCACCCGCAACTCTCAATCCGGATGCTTGAGTTGCCTGCCCAAAATAAACGTTTCGGACGATTTATCGCGCGACGCCTTCGGCTTGCGCGGCGCGACGATTTTGAATTGATGCTTGAACTTTTCCACTATTTGACTATAGCCGCTGCCATGAAAACATTTGACCAATAAAGCGCCTTCCGGCTTCAGATGGTTCTGCGAGAAGTCGAGCGCCAGATCGCACAGATGTTCCATTCGTGCTGCATCCGCACTGGCAACACCTGAGAGGTTGGGGGCCATGTCCGAGATTACAAGATCGACTTGATGATCTCCGACGATTTCCTTCAACTGGTCCAGTACCAGGTCTTCGCGGAAGTCGCCCTGGATGAAGATCACGTCGGCAATCGGCTCCATGGGCAGCAGGTCGAGCGCGATAATCTTGCCGTCGATCCCGCCTTCGCGCGTTTCGCCGCGCTTGGCGCCTTTAGCCAATTGGTTGCGCGCGTACTGGCTCCAGCTTCCCGGGGCCGAACCCAGGTCGACGATGATCTGGCCCGGTTTGATCAACTTGTCCTGCTCGTCGATCTCCTTGAGCTTGTACGCTGCGCGCGCCCGATAGCCCTCGCGCTGCGCGAGTTTCACGTACGGATCGTTGATGTGGTCGTGCAGCCACGAGTAATTGAAGCGATTTTTTGCCATTAAGAATGAACTCTTGCTGCGTGAAGCTGTGCTTTTAGCGGATAATACGCGTCTAATTCGGGCTGCTGCTCATTTGCTGGGCACTCATTTGGCCAATAAGAAGCAGCCTTCGTCGATGTGGACAACCGAAGTGGCCAGCCAATACCGGCGCCGTTGCGTCCTGTGTTTGCCTGCGGTGTTGCTGGCGGTTTTGCCAGCGGTGTTGCCAGATGCCCGAGGTGAATAACGTGCTTCGGGCTTGCCTGGCAACGGGCGGCGTCCGAGCTCCGGCGATTAAAGATTCGTTAAAATCAAGTCCGTTGCTCGCCGCACCGCCTCGCGCCGCCCGTCATTTTCTTGAGCAAGGCGTCCCGCCCTGCCCGTCTTTGTTTTGCAATCGCGACCGTTCAGCCGTTTTTACGCTACGGCGCCTCTCATTTTAGTCGAGTCCGTTACTTCTCATGCCAGCTCTCAAACTTTCTCCCGCCCAACGCGCCGACCTCCGCTCCCAGGCTCACGCGCTCAAGCCCGTCGTACTCGTTGGCGGCGAAGGGCTGACCGAGGCCGTGCTGGCCGAGATCGAGGTGCACCTTGCTGCACATCAGCTCATCAAGATCCGCGTATTCGGCGACGACCGCGAAGCCCGCACCGCAGCCTACGTCGAAATCTGTGACCGGCTGGGCGCGGCGCCGATCCAGCAGATCGGCAAGTTGCTGGTGGTGTGGCGGCCGGAAAGCGACGAAGCAGCCAAGCCTTCCCGCGCTGCCGGTGTCCGCGGCGCCAACCGCATAGCGCCTCCGAGCGCCGGCGAGGCCGCTGCCGAAACCTCGTCGAAGGGACGTGCGCCGCGCGTGGTCAAGGTTGTCAAGATCACGCGTGACGCACCTGTGGTCCGCAAGCCGAAGAAGCAAAAACTGTTGGTTCGCGGCAACGAACGTGTGACGGCTGGCGGCAACGTCAAGCGCGCAAAGAAGCGTCTGCCCAGCGCCAAGCGTCACCATCAATCGTCGAAATAAGCCTTTCCAGGCTCACCCGGAAAGCAAAAAGCCGGCCACGCCCGATACTCTCGGGCATGGCCGGCTTTTTTTAACCGCGCGCGCGACGTGCCGCGACGCTGGCTGTCTTTCCCTTCGGAATGACCGATTGCGCCGGAAATTGCCCAGGCGGCAGGCGCCAGAACAACACCAGCCCCAGCACGCTCTCCACCAGGTAGAACGCGCTGGATACCCCGTGCAACATGCCGAAGCGGCTTGCATAGGGTGATTGCGCGAGTTCCATTCCGCCTTCCTGAGCCGCCACCCGCAGCGCGCTCATGAACGGTTGCAGGCCGAAATAACCGATCAGCACGCATAGCAGCATGCCCGCTATGACCCACCGGGTCCGCTTGTATTCGGCGAAACCCGTCCGAACGAGGCGATTGGCCAATACCAGCAGCAGCAGCGCGCAGATCACGCCGAGGAATCCCTCGATGCGAAACAGCTGCGCCGCAACCGATCCCGCCGATGTTCGATCCAGCATGCTGAACAGTACCGGCGCCGCCACGTACCCGAGCGTCAGCACGCTGCCTACCCAGATCATGGCGATGATCCGAAAGAATCGATGAGCCATCAGACGTACTTGACCGCGATGATTTCGTACGCGCGCGCGCCGCTCGGCGCCTGCACCGACGCTACGTCACCCTCGGTCTTGCCGATCAGCGCACGCGCGATGGGCGAGCTGATGGAGATCAGTCCGTGATCGATGTCCGCTTCGTCGTCGCCGACGATCTGGTACGTGACCATGTCGCCGGTGGCCGTCTCTTCCAGCTCGACCGTTGCGCCGAAGATCACGCGGCCGTCGGCTTCCACCGCCGTCGGGTCGATGACTTGCGCGCCGGCCAGTTTCGACTCGATCTCGGCAATGCGGCCCTCGATAAAGCCCTGCTTCTCCTTGGCCGCGTCGTATTCGGCGTTTTCCGACAGATCACCCTGTGCGCGGGCTTCGGCGATCGAATTCACGACAGCCGGACGCTCCACGGATTTGAGGCGTTGCAATTCGTCGCGCAGCAATGCCGCGCCGCGTTTAGTCAAAGGAACTGTGCTCATAAACAACTCATTACGCAAAAATGCAGACGTAAAAAAATTACCGCGGTTAAGTGCATCTCCCGGTAAAAAAGGAAGACGCCGCTTAACCGCGGCCCTTGATGCTTAGACTTCGTTTAGAGACTCTGATACTGCTGAGACTCGAATCAGAAGCCTTAGTTTAGGCGAGCATGCAGTCCTTGTAAATCATAGACTTCCAGGTCCTTCAGATATCGCAGCCCTTCGACCGCCGCGCGCGCGCCCGACATGGTCGTATAGTACGTGACCTTGTTGGCTTGTGCGCTCATGCGGATCGAGCGGGAATCGGCAATGGCGGCGCGGGTTTCGTCTACGGTGGTGAAAACCAGCGCGATTTCGCCGTTCTTGATCATATCCACAATGTGCGGCCGGCCGTCCTTCACCTTGTTGACCACTTTCACCGGCACGCCCGCTGCCTGAATGGCCGACGCGGTGCCCTTGGTCGCCACGATCGGGTAGCCGAGCTCATGCAGCATGGTCGCGACTTCCACGGCCTTCTGCTTGTCGGCATCCATCACCGTCAGGAGAACCGTGCCGCTTTCCGGAAGGCGCGAACCTGCCGCGAGTTGCGACTTGAACAGCGCTTCGCCGAACGTCCGGCCCACGCCCATCACTTCGCCCGTCGAGCGCATTTCAGGTCCGAGCACCGGATCGACCGCCGGGAACTTCACGAACGGGAACACCGCTTCCTTGACGCTGAAATACGGCGGGATCACTTCCTTCGTCACGCCTTGGTCGGCAAGTTTCTGGCCGACCATTGCGCGAGCGGCGATCTTGGCCAAAGGCAAGCCCGTCGCCTTCGATACATACGGCACCGTCCGCGAAGCACGCGGATTCACTTCGAGCACGTAGATCACGTCCTGCTTCGTGCCGTCTTCACGCGGCACCTGCTGGATCGCGAACTGCACGTTCATCAGGCCGATCACGTTCAGCGCGCGGGCCATGGCGCCGGTCTGGCGCTTGAGCTCATCGACGGTTTCCTGCGACAGCGAATATGGCGGCAGCGAACAAGCGGAGTCGCCGGAATGCACGCCCGCCTGCTCGATGTGCTCCATCACACCGCCGATAAACACCGCTTCGCCATCCGAAATACAGTCCACGTCGCATTCGATTGCGTCGTTAAGGAAACGGTCCAGCAGCACCGGCGAATCGTGCGACACCTTCACCGCTTCGCGCATGTAGCGTTCGAGGTCGCGCGGCTCGTGCACGATTTCCATCGCGCGGCCACCCAGCACGTACGACGGACGCACGACCAGCGGATAGCCGATTTCTTCGGCCAGGCGCAACGCTTCGTCTTCGGCGCGTGCAGTGCGGTTTGGCGGCTGACGCAGGTTCAGGTCCTGCAGCAGCTTCTGGAAACGCTCGCGGTCTTCGGCGGCATCGATCATGTCCGGCGACGTTCCAATGATGGGCACGCCATTCGCCTCGAGGTCCAGCGCGAGCTTCAGCGGCGTCTGACCGCCGTATTGCACGATCACGCCAACCGGCTTTTCCAGTTCGACGATTTCGAGCACATCTTCCAGCGTCAGCGATTCGAAGTACAGCCGATCGGACGTGTCGTAGTCGGTGGAAACGGTCTCGGGATTGCAGTTGACCATGATCGTTTCATAGCCGTCTTCGCGCATCGCGAGCGCTGCATGCACACAGCAGTAGTCGAACTCGATGCCCTGCCCGATCCGGTTCGGGCCACCGCCCAGCACCATGATCTTCTTTTTATCGGTCGGATTCGCTTCGCACTCTTCCTCGTAGGTCGAGTACATGTAGGCCGTTTTCGTCGCGAACTCAGCCGCGCACGTGTCCACGCGCTTGTAGACCGGACGCACCTTCAGCGCATGGCGATGCTTGCGCACAGCCGTTTGATCCGAGCCAAGCAACTTGGCGAGGCGTCGATCCGAGAACCCGCTCTGCTTCAGATACAGCATTTCCTCTTTGGTCAGGCTCTCGATCGTACGACCGCTCAATGCCTTTTCCTTCGAGATGATCTGTTCGATCTGCGCGAGGAACCACGGGTCAATAGCCGTTTCCTCGAAGATTTCTTCCGCAGTCAAACCGAGACGGAACGCGTCGCCCAGGAACCAGATCCGGTCCGGACCCGGCTCGCCAATTTCGCGAATCACTTCGTCGCGGCTGGTGGTCTTTTCATCGAGCCCGTCGACGCCCACTTCCAGCCCGCGCAACGCCTTCTGGAACGATTCCTGGAAGGTGCGGCCAATGGCCATCACTTCGCCGACCGACTTCATTTGTGTCGTCAGGCGTGCATCGGCTTCACGGAATTTTTCGAACGCAAAACGTGGAATCTTCGTAACCACGTAGTCGATGGTCGGTTCGAACGACGCCGGCGTCTGACCGCCCGTGATCTCGTTCTTCAGCTCATCGAGCGTGTAGCCAACGGCCAGCTTCGCCGCGACCTTGGCGATCGGGAAACCGGTCGCCTTCGACGCCAGCGCAGACGAACGCGACACACGCGGATTCATCTCGATCACGACCATGCGGCCGTCTTTCGGGTTGATCGCGAACTGCACGTTCGAGCCGCCCGTGTCCACGCCAATCTCGCGCAGCACGGCGAGCGATGCGTTACGCAGGATCTGGTATTCCTTGTCGGTGAGCGTCTGGGCCGGCGCGACCGTGATGGAGTCGCCGGTATGCACGCCCATCGGGTCCAGGTTTTCGATCGAGCAAACAATGATGCAGTTGTCCTTGGTATCGCGGACCACTTCCATCTCGAACTCTTTCCAGCCCAGCAGCGACTCTTCGATCAGCAATTCGCGCGTGGGCGACAGATCCAGTCCGCGCTTGCAAATCTCTTCGAATTCTTCCTTGTTGTACGCAATCCCGCCGCCCGATCCGCCCAGCGTGAACGAAGGACGAATCACCGTCGGATAGCCGCCGCTGCCGGTCTGCACGGCGATATCCGCCTGCACCAGCAGCGCCTCTTCCATGGAATGCGCGATGCCTGACTTGGCCGAACCCAGGCCAATCTTGGTCATTGCTTCCTTGAACTTCTGGCGGTCTTCGGCCTTATCGATGGCTTCCGGCGACGCGCCGATCAACTCGACCTTGTACTTTTCCAGCACGCCGTGATGGAACAAATCCAGCGCGCAGTTCAGCGCGGTTTGTCCGCCCATGGTCGGCAGGATGGCGTCGGGGCGTTCTTTGTCGATGATGCGCTCGACGACTTCCCACGTGATCGGCTCGATATACGTGACGTCGGCCGTGTTCGGGTCGGTCATGATCGTCGCGGGATTGCTGTTGACGAGAATGACCTTGTAGCCTTCCTCGCGCAGCGCCTTGCAAGCCTGCGCGCCCGAATAATCGAACTCGCACGCCTGGCCGATGATGATCGGTCCCGCGCCGATGATGAGGATGCTCTTGATGTCTGTCCGCTTCGGCATAACTGCTCTCAATGATTGTGTTGCTGTGTTCTGTCTTTGCGTGTCTGCGTGACTATTTAAGCTGCGACCCTTTGCGCTTCCATCAGGCCGACGAATCGATCGAACAAGTACGCGATATCGTTCGGTCCCGGCGACGCTTCAGGGTGACCCTGGAAGCAGAACGCGGGTTTATCGGTGAGCGCAAAGCCCTGCAGCGTGCCGTCGAACAGCGACGTATGCGTGACTCGGGCGTTGGCCGGTAGCGTGGCGGCATCGACAGCAAAACCGTGGTTCTGCGACGTGATCACCACGCGGCCGTTCTCGAGATCCTTCACCGGATGATTCGCGCCGTGATGGCCCGTTTTCATCTTCATGGTCTTCGCGCCCACAGCCAGGCCCATGATCTGGTGACCGAGGCAAATGCCGAACGTCGGAATACCGCGTTTGATGAATTCGCGCGTGGCTGCAATCGCGTAGTCGCACGGCTCCGGATCGCCGGGACCGTTCGAGAGGAAGATGCCGTCGGGGTTCAGCGCGAGGGCGTCGGCGGCGGTCGACTCAGCCGGCAGCACGGTGACATGGCAACCGCGCTCGGTCAGCATGCGCAGGATGTTGTACTTCACGCCGAAGTCGAACGCGACCACGCGATACTGCGGCGCCTTCTGCTCGCCGTAGCCGCTTTCCAGGCGCCATTCGGATTGCTTCCACTCGTACTTTTCCTTGGTGGAGACGACCTTGGCGAGGTCCATTCCCGACAAACCCGGGAACGAGCGCGCGAGTTCCAGGGCTTTCGCTTCAGCGTCGGCACCCGCACCGGCGAGAATGCAGCCGTTTTGCGCACCCTTGTCGCGCAGGATTCGCGTGAGTTTGCGTGTATCGATATTCGAAATGGCGACGACGTTTTCCGCTTTCAGATAGTCGGCGAGGGATTGTTCGGAGCGGAAATTCGAGGCGAGCACCGGCAGATCTCGAATGATCAGGCCGGCGGCATGGACTTTGGTGGATTCGACGTCTTCAGCGTTCACACCGACATTGCCGATGTGCGGATACGTCAGGGTGACGATTTGCTGGGCGTAGCTCGGATCCGTCAGGATTTCCTGATAACCGGTGATAGCGGTGTTGAACACCACTTCGCCGATCGTGTGACCGGACGCGCCGATCGAGTGACCACGAAAGACCGTGCCGTCGGCGAGTGCGAGGATTGCGGGAGAGAATGACGGCAACACGGGAGGCTCCTTTGGAACACCCTGTTTGCCGACCTGTCATCCGACCGT
Organism: Caballeronia udeis; assembly: GCF_001544555.2. GTDB lineage: Bacteria > Pseudomonadota > Gammaproteobacteria > Burkholderiales > Burkholderiaceae > Caballeronia > Caballeronia udeis. The sequence goes on from NZ_FCOK02000009.1 coordinate 165,550, forward strand.
GGAGTCGCGCGCGGCCGTGAATTGGCGCGCACAGACCCGCATCGCGTTCGATTGCGTCGGGCGCAAGACTCGCCGGTTTCGCCGATAGGGCTCCAATGTTTGGGCGCGCGAATCAGGCGTCAGGCGGGTTGCGCGCGTGTTGCAAGGCGCGGCGGATGAGCGGTGAGTGGGAGGTAGGCGCTAGGGTGTAGGTTGATTTGCTCAAACCTTCGAATTATAGCCCGAAAACGCCCCTCCTTCCAAATTTGAGACGCGCAACATGCAAGACGCGTTCCAGGTTAGGCGCTGCGGGCCTTATGCAGCGGACATGTAGCGATCATGATGCCACGCCGCCGCGCTTTTCGAGAACGCTGCTTGGCAGGACATACCAGATGGCACTGGCAATTTGCAGTGCGATCAACACGCCCCACGCGCTTAAGTGCGCCGCCGCGGGATAGTGGCCACCCTGGGCTGGCCAGCGCGACAGCATCGCACCTATGCCCACCTGCAAGCCGAAGATCAGGATGAACAGCACGAGCGTGAGTGTGCTGTGCGCCCGGCCGATCATGTGCGTCGGGAAATACTCGGCCATCACCGCGTAACTCAGGATGCCCGTTCCGCCGAAAACGCCATAACACGCAATCAGCAACGCCGGAGATATAGGGGCGCGCACAAGCATAAGCACCTGCACAACTACGAAAAGCGCCATGCCGAAGCCACAAAACGCGTAGACCGTGACGCCGCGTTTCTGCAGACCACGTGCCGCCACGCCAAAACCGACACAGCCGATCATCATCGCGATGCCGAGCACCGACACCAGCACTGCGGCGTATTGGGCGCTGAGACCCATGACATCGAGGAGATAGGGCCTTATCCAGAGCGACTGCATCGCGTAGAAAACGCCTTGCGTAACGACCGAAAACGACGCGATCTTCCAGAATGTGCCGCTGCCGAGGATGCGCCACGTGCCCTTGAACTGGGTGAGCATGCCGGCATTTCGATGTACGCCGTCGCGATGTTCCGGCGCGAACAGGAAAATGGCCGCCGCGACCGCGAGAGTCATCGCGACGAGACCGTAGCAGACGTTGCGCCAGTCAGTCACGCCGAGCAGGATGGCGAGCGGCGAACCGACCACCACGCCGCCAAGGCCGCCTACCGCCATCACGAGGCCGTTGACCATCGGAAGTTGTGCCACGGGCAGGATCTGCGCGAGCGCCTTGAACGCTGCGCTCATGCAGACAGACACACCCACGCCAATCAGCAGCCGCCCCAGCATCATTGCGCCAATGCCATGCGCCGCCCCGAATACGCCGATTCCCACCGCCGCGAACAACAGCATGCCCGCCGTGACGCGGCGCGGGCCAAAGCGGTCGAGCAACATGCCCACGGGAATCTGCGCCGCCGCGAAGCCAAGGAAATACAGCGACGTGAGCAAGCCGAGATCGGCGCCGGACAAACCCAGGTCGTGCGTAATGTAGGGCGCGAAGCCAAGATTGACCCCACGGAACACGTACGAGACGAAATATCCGGCAGAAAACAGAAAAAAGACGCGAAGCCGAACGGAAGACGTCATGTGCGGCGCAGTGATTTTTATATGAAGCGGCAGTTTAACGCGCACGCGCAAATGAAAACGCCGTCACCTTGGTGACGGCGTGGATACTTGACCGCGCAGACAGGTTATTGCTTCTTCTTTTTATCTGTCGACTTGGTTGATTTCATGCTTTTGGAAACCGCCTCAGGTTTGACCGCCGCTGATTTGACCGCTTTGGACGGTGCACTGAATTTTTCAGTTACGCGCGTCACCTTGGCCGGAGCGCTGGTCTTCCCGCCACGCGCCGCGCTCTTCGACTCCGGCACGTGCGTGCCGATCTTCGTCACGCCGCCCTTGTTGCGGCTCGACGCAGACACCGTTTCCACATGCACGGGGCCGGGTTCAGCCGGGACAGCACGCCCAACCGGCACGTGCAGCACGATCAGCTGGCCAGGCAACACGGAATCGCGGCGAGTGCGATTCCAGCTCTTGACCTGCGCGATCGACACGTTATAGCGATCGGCGAAGGTCGACATGGTTTGCGCGCGGCGAACGCGAATCAGCATCTTGCGGGTATCGGGAACATCCGGCTCCACAGCCAGCATCGCGCTTTCGGCAACGTCGGCGCTGATGTCCTCGTCGTCGTCATCGCTGCGCGGCACAACAATGGTCGAGCCCGCTTTCAGCCGCATGCCGGCCGGAATGCGGTTCACCGACATCAGCGTATCCGCGTCCACACCAATCTTCTGCGCGATAACCGCGGGTGTTGCCCGTTCGCTCACCGTATAAGTGGTCCACGACGACAACTGGCCCGAGTACGACTTCAGATTCTTCTGGAAGGCGCTGGCGTTATCGAAGGGAAGCAGGATTTGCGGGTTCGTTGCGCCGAGAATCACCGGTTTTGCAAACGAGGGATTCAGCGAGCGGAACTCCTCGACCGTCATGCCCGCGAGCTTGGCGGCCATGGTCACGTCCATGTCGCGCGACGTGGTGACCGTCACGAAATACGGGTGATTTGGAATGTCCGGAAGCGTCAGCCCGTACATTTGCGGATTGGCAACGATGTTCTTCACCGCCTGCAGCTTCGGGACATAGTTGCGGGTCTCGTTCGGCATGCGCAGGCTTTGATAGTCTGTCGGCAGGCCCATCGCCTCGTTCTTGGCGATCGCCTTCTGCACATTGCCCTCGCCCCAGTTGTAGGCGGCTAGCGCCAGATCCCAGTCGCCGAACATGTCGTGAAGGCGCGAAAGATAGTCGAGCGCCGCGCTGGTCGAGGCAAGCACGTCGCGGCGCTCATCCTGAAACATGTTCTGCTTCAGGTTGTAGTCGCGGCCCGTGCCCGGCACGAATTGCCACATGCCCGCGGCCTTCGCGACCGATAGCGCCTGCGGGTTATAGGCCGATTCAATAAAAGGCAACAGCGCGAGTTCGGTCGGCATGTGCCGCTGCTCGAGTTCCTCGACAATGTGATACAGGTATTTTTGCGAGCGGCCCGTCATGCGCTCGACGTAATCCGGGCGTTGCGCGTACCAGTTGACCTGCATGTCGACCAGGTCGCTTTGCAAGTCGGGAATCTGGAAACCCCGGCGGATACGGCCCCACAAATCACCGTCAGGTCCGCTAAGTGAATCGAGGGACGTCTTGTCGACGTTGATCGTTTCCTTGGCGGTGGCGTTCTTGCGGATTGCGTCTGCTACGGCTTGCTGATTTTGCGCTGAAGGGAGGGAAGAAAGGGAGTTGGTCGCTGTCGGGCCCTGGCTGGCACAAGCAGCCAATGTCAGGACGAGGAGCGCGCTTAAAATCAATCGCATGAACGTCTCGGATTCCAAAAAATGTGCTTGGAAATTTGGACCCGATAGTACGGAACCGCACTCATCGCGTCAATATAAATGCAAAAAACACAGCAAAATCCGAGGCCTGCAATGGTTTTCAACGTTTCAGATGAAGATAACCGCAGGCGTCTACGGGTTAGCGAAATTTGTCCTTCCAGCCGCGCAGCAGCGTGAACGCGTCGAGCCGGTCGCGCACCGGGCGCTCGAACTGCGCGGCAAGCGTGGCCTGCACGCTTTTTTCACCCACGCGCAGGAACGGATTTGCATTTCGTTCGTGCAGGAGCGTGGTTGGAATGGTCGGCTGATTGCACGCGCGCAGGCTCTCGGCTGCCTTCTGCCAGTCGGCCAGCGCTGCATTGCCCGGCTCGGCGGCGCGAGCGAAACGGATGTTCGACAGCGTATATTCGTGGGCGCAGTGAACCAGCGTGGCGTCGGGAAGCGCGGCGAGCGCGTCGAGCGAATTCAGCATTTGTTGCGGTGTGCCTTCAAACAGACGGCCGCAGCCGCTCGCGAACAGGGTGTCGCCGCAAAAGAGATGCGGCGTGCCTTGGGGATCGTCCGGCTGGAAGTACGCTATATGTCCGGCGGTATGCCCCGGTACGTCGATAACCGAGCATTCCAGCGCCGGACTCGCGATACTGACGTGATCGCCCTGTTTCACGCGCCGCGTCAGATGCTCGATAGCCTCGCCAGCCGGACCGATCACCGGGATATCTCGATCGGCTGATTGGCTAACGAGCAGTTTTGCGACGCCGCCGACGTGGTCGTGATGGTGGTGCGTGAGTAAAATAGCAGTCAGCCGCCAACCGCGTTTCGTCAGATAGGCTTCGACGGGCGCGGCGTCGCCAGGATCGACCACGACGGCATTGTGACCGTCCGACACCAGCCAGATGTAGTTGTCTTCGAACGCCGGAACCGGCACGTACTCAAGCGTTTTCATAAGGCGACTCACCCGAACATGTCAGAGCGAACAATTATAGACTGGCCCGCCTGGACACTTTCCGCGCCCGGCCGCTATGTGCTCGAGTGGGAACAGGCGCAGCTCGACCGCGTGGTGTCGGATATTTTCGGCTATCACGCGCTGCAACTCGGCCTGCCCGGGCTTGACGCGTTGCGCGAGAATCGTATGCCCTATCGCGGCCTCGTGCTCGATACCGCCAGCGCTGCGAGCGCGCCGTTCACGCTGCCGCCGGCGGTTTCGGCCGACGCGCGGCCCGGCGTGACGTCGCTGCCGTCGGCAAGCCGCGGCCTGCACGCGCCTGAGGGGCGCAGCACTGTGTGGTGCGACCTGCTCGATTTGCCGTTCGAGGCGCAAAGCGTCGATCTGCTGGTCATGCCCCATACGCTGGAGTTCACGAGCGACCCGCATCGGCTGCTCAGAGAAGCTGAACGTGTGCTGATGCCTGAAGGGCAGTTGATCATCCTGGGCTTTAATTCCCTGAGCCTGTGGGGTGCGCGGCAATCGCTCGGCAAGGTTGCAGGCAAGCCGTTTGTCCCGTCGGCGCACGAAATGATCGCGTTCACGCGGATCAAGGACTGGATCAAGCTGCTCGGATTCGACCTTGAACGCGGGCGCTTCGGCTGCTATCGTCCGCCTCTCCTGACCGAACAGTGGCTGGCGCGCTATCAGTTCATGGAAGCCGCCGGCGACCGGTGGTGGCCGATCTTCGGCGCCGCCTACATGATTACGGCCATCAAGCGCGTGCGCGGCATGCGCCTGATCGGGCCGCGCAAGCTGAAAAAACCTGCCCTCGCACCGGGACTCGCCCCGGTCGCCACGCCGCATACACGCAACGAGCATTGATGACCTTAGACACCACAGACAAAGTAATCGACATTTATACCGACGGCGCCTGCAAAGGCAATCCTGGCCCCGGCGGCTGGGGCGCACTCCTGCGTTTCGGCGATCAGGAAAAGGAATTGTTCGGCGGCGAAACGCCGACGACCAACAACCGCATGGAGCTCATGGGCGTGATTTCGGCGCTCGAAGCGCTCAAGCGGCCGTGTCGCGTGGTCATTCACACCGACTCACAATATGTCCAGAAGGGCATCAGCGAATGGATCCACGGCTGGAAAAAGAAGAACTGGATGACGGCGGCGAAAACCCCCGTCAAGAATGCGGATCTGTGGAAACGGCTCGATGCGCTGGTGGGTCAGCACCAGATCGAATGGCGCTGGGTGAAAGGGCATTCTGGCCATCCGGAAAATGAACGCGCTGACGCGCTTGCGAATCGCGGCGTCACTTCACTCGCCGAAGGTTAATTTTTATCTCTATGCGCCAACTCGTACTCGATACCGAAACAACCGGCCTCAACGCCCGCACGGGCGATCGTATTATCGAAATCGGCTGCGTCGAGCTTGTGAATCGACGGCTCACCGGCAATAACCTGCACTTCTACGTGAATCCGGGACGCGACAGCGATCCGGGCGCGCTCGCGGTGCACGGCCTGACAACGGAATTTCTCAGCGACAAACCCAAGTTCGCCGATATCGCCGCCGAGTTGCGCGACTTCGTGGCGGGTGCGGAGCTGATCATCCACAACGCACCGTTCGACGTCGGCTTCATGGACGTGGAGTTCGCTCTGGTCGGCATGCCCGGCGTGAAGGAAGTGTGCGGCGGCGTGATCGACACGCTCGTGCAAGCGAAGCAGATGTTCCCCGGCAAGCGCAATTCACTCGATGCGTTGTGCGACCGGTTTGGCATCAGTAACGCGCATCGGACGTTGCATGGCGCCCTGCTCGACTCGGAATTGCTGGCAGAAGTTTATCTGGCGATGACGCGTGGCCAGGAAAGCCTCGTGATCGATATGCTCGGTGAAGCGCAGTCGACCGGTGAGGGTCACGCGCCACGTATTGCGCTCGATGATCTGCAGTTGCCGGTGCTGGTGGCGTCGGAGGAAGAACTGAGCGCGCATCTCGCGGTTCTCGACGATCTCGACAAGGCGGTCAAGGGGACAAGCGTGTGGCGGATCGAGACGGTGATCGCGGTCGAAGTACCGGCGGGGTCCTGATCCATCCAAATAACAAGTAACGCAATTATTGAAGTGCTCAAAGATTCGCTTTACGAAACAGCCAGGCTCTGACATAATCCAAAGCTCTTCGGGTGGTTAGCTCAGCGGTAGAGCACTGCCTTCACACGGCAGGGGTCACAGGTTCAATCCCTGTACCACCCACCAGGATTTCGCGGTTGAGTTTGCATCGCGTTGAAAAAGGCTCTCAGGCAAATGCTTGAGGGCCTTTTTCTTTTCGTGCACAGAAACCTCGCTGGGTGACGCGCAGGATGATACGGGCATTGCTTTGGAAACTATGCAGACAGCGCGCTGGTCAGCGACAGCATCCTCCAACACTCGAGCCGTTCATCAAGGCCAGTAACGGCCCAAGAGTCCTCTCAGAACAGTTCCGAATGCGTGCCGGCGCGAACAAAAACGACCTCTTTGTCGTCGGCGCGGTAGATCAACAAGAAATCTCCCCCAACGTGGCATTCGCGATGATCGGCCCACTCACCGTTTAGCTCATGGTCCTTGTATTCGGCCGGCAGCGGCTCGTCATTGGCGGTCAGCAACTGCATCGTATTCTTGAGTGCTCGCATGTCGTAACGACCCGAATGCGAGAGACTCACCCAATCTTTCTCAAACTGCTTCGTGTGATCGCTTTTTCGAGGCAGCTTTGCCTTTTTTTGCTTCGAGTTCATTAAATAGATCCGCCGGGGAGTCGAAGCGTGCGCTCCCCTTCATTTCCCGAGATTCGCGAAGCGCTTGCAAAGTGGTTTCGTTCGAGATGCGGACGTCGAACGGCAGACCGCCATGAACGATCACCTGGCGAAGAAACATCCGAATAGCGTCGGATAGGGTTAGCCCGTTTTCGGCCAACACCGTTTCGGCGCCTTTTTTCAGGTCCGGCTCAATCCGCGTGCGGACATCAGCAGATTTAAGGGTGACAGGTGCCATGGTTTGACCTCGTAGCGTTAGTTCTGGACGCTCAACGCGACAACGTCCCTGACGCACGGAGAGTAAGAATCCTCATTGGATAGCGAGCGTCGTAGCTGCATTGTAGCTACATTGGTACTACGCAGCAACGTGATGCCATCTGAACTGCACTGACTCGGCGCCTGAAACACCCACAATCCGGGTACATGCCGCGGATCGTTGACCACTCCGCCGCGTTGTAGAACTCGCACGGGTTATCCGTCGATGCAACCGTGAACCGCTTGGCAACCTCGACGCAAAAGCGCACGACCTCCGCAATGTCGGTTTCATGGTTGGCGCTTGAGTCGCTACCGCCCACCACCGACTGCGCGGTCACCGTGACCCCGACAACCGGCGCTTCAGTCGCAATATGCGGTTGCATGATGCTGTTGACAATGACGGGAAAATACTCATTAGCCGTGCGGAGGCTGAAAATAATCAGGAATACAAATTAAATGAGATGGGGATATCGATGGAAAATACTGGCGGCGGAATCTGGCAAACGTGGGGGCGAGACGAATAAAAAAAGCCCTCAGGCAAATAACTGAGGGCTCCGCTGGTTGCTGGTGCCTACGCCGGGTTCAAGCCCCGATGCTCGAACTCTGGCGCAACGACATGTCTAGCGCGCGTGCCGTCTTGCGATCGCCCTCGCTTGCCAGCGCGGCGCGGAAGACAGTTTTGCGATTGTGTCCGGCGGCGGCGGGCGAATCCCACAGCAGTTCCATCTTGGGCCGCGCCTCCCGGCCGAACAAACCGCGTTTCGTTGGCACAACGGCCGCCGCGGTAGCGCTGCTTTCCAAGCCGGCAGCCCCGGTATCGGAAGCCGACCCCTCAGGCCATTTCACCGATAACTCCCGCGCATCGTACTGACCGAGTTTGCGGCTTTCGGCCCAGACGACCGCCGTGCGCGTGGTGGTATCGATGGAAATGGCATAACGCCCGATCGCAAACCGGCGCGCGGCAATATTCGTGCGCCACAGTGCGCGAGGCCGGCAAATCCACAGAACTACCCCATAAAGCGCGGGTGCGACGAGCAGCCAGCCGTTGGTTTCGGCCAGTGCGTGAATGGCATCTTTCCAGCCGGCGGTCCAGGTAAAGAACCCGACCGACCACACCGCGAACAGGAAACTCAGCAGCGCGAGCAGCCGCAAGGCTTGCCGCAGCCACTGCGGCAGCGGGTGCAGCGGCCGTTCCGCGCGCGCCCGGGCACCGGGAAGGAACAGCAGCAGAAACAAAAGCACGAGGGTGACGCAGGCCCACGGCGACGAAGTCATCGCGCGCAGCGAAGAGAGATAGCCCATCTGCGACATCGAGAACAACCAGCGCGCGGCCAGCACGAGTCCGATCGCCCGCAGCGCGAACACAGTGCCAGCACCGGGTGCCGGGCTCGCGCTACTCTGCTTCGTTCTCGCCAAAACTTCACTCCTGTTCACGACTGTCCTTGTTCGCGCGGTAAGTTCCTCCCGTCGCGCGATGCGATTTTCAAGAGACTTCCACACCCGTCCACACGTTCGTTCCGATGCTGCACCGCATTTCGCGAGGCCCGCACATTATAGGGAGAATGTCGAAAACGGCATCGGCCCGGCATGCTCAACCCGCCGATAACGTGTGAAGCTTGCCCCTGCAGTGTGTCAAAACAACAACGCCCCGTGCGCCTGACGGCGCACGGGGCGTTGTTTTAGCTTTAATCGAGCGCCCGATCAGGCAGCGCTCAAAACAGCGTCATCGAACCTGAGAATCAGCTCGCGTTGACTTCGCGCAGAACGGTGCGGCGCTTGGCGCGCAGCAGTTCTTCGTACGTGTGAACATAGCGGGCAGCCATGACTTTCGACGAGAAACGCGTTTCGAACGCCTTGCGCACCTTGGCGCGCGGCAGCGTGTCGAGTCGCTTCACCGCAGCGATTGCGCTCAGTTCGTCTTCCACGACAAAACCCGACACGCCGTTTTCGATCACTTCCGGCACCGATCCGCGATTGAACGCGATCACAGGCGTACCGCAAGCCATGGCTTCGATCATCACCAGGCCAAACGGCTCCGGCCAGTCGATCGGGAACAGCAGCGCGTGTGCGTTGCCGAGGAATTCGGTCTTCTGCTGCTCGTTGATTTCGCCGATGTATTCCACGTGCGGCAGCGCGAACAACGGCTTGATCTGCTCTTCGTAATACGCGCGGTCGGCGTTGTCGATCTTCGCCGCGATCTTGATCTTCATGCCCGCTGCCCCAGCAATCCGGATCGCCCGGTCAACCCGCTTTTCCGGCGAAATGCGGCCGAGGAACGCGAGGTAACCCGGCTCCACGTTCGGGATCGGCTTGAGCAGGTTTTCCGGCAGGCCGTGATACACGGTCGAAAGCCAGTTGGCTTGCGGCAACGGCTGACGCTGGTTGTCGGAGATCGAAACAACCGGCGCATCATTGAACGTGCTGAAGATCGGCTGCAGTTCCGGCAGGTCAAGACGGCCGTGCATGGTCGTCAGGAACGGCACCGGCTGGCGCGAGAACAGCGAGAACGGGTAATAGTCGATGTGAAAATGCAACACATCGAATTCGTCAGCGCGGCGGCGCACTTCTTCCAGCAACAGCATGTGCGGCGCCATCGTGTCGCGGATGGTCGGGTCGAGGCGCAGCGCTTGCGGCCAGAAGGCTTCGAGCTTCGCCGACGTTTGCGAATCACCGCTCGCGAACAACGTGACGTCATGACCAGCCTCAACCAGCGCTTCGGTCAGATAGGACACCACGCGCTCCGTGCCACCGTAGAACTTGGGGGGGACGGCTTCGTGAAGAGGCGCGATTTGAGCGATTCGCATGTCGGAAACTCCTAAATATGTCAGGCAAAATTGATGCGCTTGGCATCGGTCGTTAAATCAAGCGAATCGCCCACCCGGGTTCGGCACGGTGCTGGTGTCTCCAGCGGAATGGCCGATAGCACGAGAAAAAATCGCGATGCTTCGCTGTTTGCTTGGGGTGCTGCTGGTGCTTCGGGTGTCGGGCGTCTGTTTCAGAGCGTGATCAGGCAGAGCAAGATCGATTCCATCTCGTAAATTCAGCGCACCCAGCCATAAACGCACAACCTACGGAGCCGTTGACCGGAACCTACAACAACCTGTCAAAACGACTAAGGGGAAACCCGGGTGAAGTATCCCGGTTTTTACACGGTTTCCTACCTGGCATTTCAACTTATTTACGTTGTTACACCGTCGATACACTTTGCAAACCCTTGTTTATCAAGGCTGTTCTACGCTGGTCGACATGAATCCGAACCGGTCGCAGCCCGGCGCGAGACGCCAAAGCGCTGCGACACCCAACAGATCCGGCCAAGCCATGACCGACCCGCTGGCTACCGGATTTGCCATTAGCGGCGCTGTGCAGGTAGCGGGACCGCGACGTGCTTTCACCCTCCCAGGGGCATAGTTCTCAGCTCCAACTCGTTCACGTCGAGGTACTGCGGACAGCACAGCGCGAGCCGTGTGCGGACCGTGGAAGGTGCAGGACGCGTCGCCAGCGGGCATTGATTGCCCGGTTCGGGCGACGCACTTTTGCTGAAAATCAGCCTTGGCTGATGGATATGCACCACGGAAAGCATTATGCGAGACGATTTGGCTCGCTACACTCGCTACAATTCAGCAATCGGTGCTGCACGCTTGTCGCCTCGCTCTGGTCAGACACGCCGCATGCGGCCACGGTGAAGCATCGCGCTCAACCGCTCTACTCAACAAAAAAGACCATTGGACCAACTCACCGTCTCTCAGCGTAACGTGCACAACGCGAAGCTAGCGAGCTATGCAAGCCGCCCGCTGGCCTTTCTGTTTCGTTACATCCGCCGGCATCCGGTCGCGCACACCATCGTCCTGGTCAGCGTGCTGTCCGCTGTCGGCTGCGCGCTCGCCTCGCAGTACGCGATCAAACACCTGATCGATGTGCTCGGCCAGGGCCGCGGCCATCCCGGCCCGCTCTGGGCCGCCTTCATGATCCTGGTCGGCCTGATCGCCGCCGACAACATGCTGTGGCGGGTCGGCGGCTGGGTCGGCGCGCATACGTTCGTCGTCGTGACGGGCGACTTGCGGCGCGACCTGTTCTCCTACCTCAGCGGCCATTCCCCCACCTACTTCTCCGAGAAACAGCCCGGCATGCTCGCCAGCCGGATCACGGCGACATCGAACGCAATCTATACCGCCGAAAACACCATGGCGTGGAACGTGTTGCCGCCGTGCATCGCGGTGATCGGTGCGATCGTGATGATCGTTGCGGTGAATCCGCTCATGGCCTGCTGCCTGATGCTGGCTTCGGCCATTCTCGCTTTTGTGCTTTACCGGCTGGCCGGTCGTGGTTCGGCACGGCACCACACGTTCGCCACGAAAGCCGCGTCTGTAGACGGCGAGCTGGTCGACGTGATCGGCAACATGGCGCTGGTACGCGCATTCGGTATGACGTTTCGAGAGCAAAAGCGCTTTGGCTCGACGGTCAAGGCCGAAATGGTCGCGCGTCAGCAAAGCTTGCTGTATCTCGAGAAATTGCGGCTGTTCCACGCGGTCGTCACCGCGATTCTCTCGGCCGGGCTGCTCGGCTGGGCGTTGTGGCTGTGGTCGAAGGGGCGAGCCACGTCCGGCGATATCGTGCTGGTCAGCTCACTCGGCTTCACGATTCTCCACGGCACGCGCGATCTGGCTGTTGCCCTCGTGGATGTGACGCAGCACGTCGCGCGTCTGGCGGAAGCCGTGCAGACGCTGCTGGAACCGCATGGCATGCCCGACCGGTCCGACGCTACGGAGCTTGTGCAGCAAGGCGGCCGGGTGGATTTCGAGGAAGTCACGTTCGCGTATCCGCGCCGCCGGCCGATCCTCGATAAATTCAACCTGCACATCGAGCCGGGTCAGCGCGTTGGCCTGATCGGCAAGTCGGGTGCGGGGAAATCGACCGTGCTCGCGCTGCTGCAACGCTTCTATGAAGCGCAGGGCGGCGCCATCAAGGTCGACGGGCAGGATATCTCGCTGATCACGCAGGACAGCCTGCGGATGTCGATTGCGCTCGTGCCGCAGGACATTTCGCTGTTCCACCGCACCGTGTACGAGAACATTGCGTACGGCCGGCCGGACGCGTCGCGCGAAGAAGTGCTCGCCGCGGCCCGCGAGGCGCGCTGCTCGGACTTCATCGAAGCCATGCCGGAAGGGTTCGACACCATAGTGGGCGACCGTGGTGTGAAGCTGTCGGGCGGACAGCGTCAGCGCATTGCCATCGCCCGCGCAATCCTGAAAAACGCGCCAATCCTGCTGCTGGACGAAGCTACGTCGGCACTCGATAGTTCGTCCGAAGAAGCGATCCAGCAGGCGCTCGACCGGCTGATGGTCGGCCGCACGGTGATTGCAATTGCGCACCGGTTGTCGACGCTGCAAGGCTTCGACCGGATTATCGTGATGAGCGCCGGCAAGGTGATCGACGACGGTTCGCCGGAACAGTTGCGCAACCGGCCGGGGTTATATCGGGAACTGCTCTCCAAGCAGCACGGCAAGTTGCCGCCGACGACCATGCCCTCGCAACAACTTGCGGCAAAGGCTGAGTCGACCTGAGCTTGCGTCGGCAAGACTCGAGCAACTCGCAATAAAAAAACCGCTTCGGATTCATCAGACCGAAGCGGTTTTTTTACGCCTGCAGATCGCGCATGAAGTTGTCGCGCCAGACGGACACGTTGTTCTCGCGAAGCTGGGCGAACATGTCCGCGTACCGGACCTGCCGCTCGTTCAGCGGCATGGCGAGGGCCGTGGCGAGCGCGTCCGCCATGCCGTCGATATCGAGCGGATTCACGATCAGCGCGCCGTTCAATTCCTGCGCCGCGCCCGCGAATTGCGACAGGACGAGCACGCCGGGATCGTCGGGATCCTGTGCCGCCACATATTCCTTGGCGACCAGGTTCATGCCGTCGCGCAACGGCGTGACGAACCCCACATGCGACGCGCGGAACAACGCGGCCAGCACAGGCCGCTCATATTGCCGATGGATATAGCGGATCGGCGTCCAGTCGAGCTCGGCGTACCGCCCGTTGATGCGCCCCGATTCCGCCTCGAGCTGCAACCGGATGTCGCGATAGGTATCCATATCGGCGCGCGTGGGTGGTGCGATCTGCACGAAGGAGACGTTGTTGCGCTGCGTCGGCTGATGTTCCAGCAGCTTTTCGAACGCACGAAAGCGCTCGACCAGCCCCTTTGAATAATCAAGCCGGTCGACGCTCATGATCAGCTTGCGATCGCGCAGCGTCGTCTTGACGGTCTGCACTTCGCGTCCGCTTTCACCGTCTTTGGCGAGCGACGCAATCTCGTCGGGATAAACGCCGATCGGGTAGGCCGCCGCCCGCAGGGTCTTGCCGAAAGCGCTCACCGCGTTCGGCTGGCCGGCAATACGCAGGACCGCGCCGTTCGCTTCCGTCTCGATGTAGTCGCAAAACGCGCGCAGATCGGGCGCCGTCTGGAAACCGAGCAGGTCGAAGGAACACAGCGCCTCGACCAGCACGCGATGGCGCGGCACGCTAAGCAGAACCTGCGCCGCCGGAAACGGAATGTGCAGGAAAAAGCCGATGCGGTTGGTCACGCCCTCATCGCGCAGCGCCTGGGCAAACGGGATCAGGTGATAGTCGTGGACCCAGATGACATCGTCGGCTTTCAGCAGCGGCGCCAGTTGCTTCGCGAGCCAGCGGTTTACGCGGCAATATCCATCGAATTCATCGCGGTCAAACTGGATCAGATCCGGCCGATAGTGAAACGCCGGCCACAACGTGGCGTTCGAGAAGCCGCGGTAGTACTGGTCGTAATCGCGCTGCGCGAGGCCAATGGTCGCGAATGTCACCCGGCCGCGCTCCTCCAGGGTGATGCCTTCGGGCGGCTCCGTCACCACGTCGCCGCTCCAGCCGAACCACATGCCGCCGGTTTCCTTGAGCGCGTCGTAGACCCCGACCGCCAGACCGCCGGCCGCCGGGCCGCCTTCGGAAATTGGCGCGACCCGGTTCGAAACAATGATCAGCCTGCTCACGAACGCGTCCCTTTGGAACCTTCAATTCCCGCAATACGCTGCAGCCAGTCGAGCAGCGCGCCAACCGACTCCACCCGCGAATGCGCGAGCGTGTCGCCGGCCCCGACCTTGATCGAGACCCCGTTACGCTCGTTCACCACCGCGAAGCCTTTCTCGTCCGTCAGATCGTCGCCGATAAACACCGGCCGGCGACCCGCAAACGGTGGTTCATTGAGGAAGGCACGCACCGCACGGCCTTTATCGACGTCCTTCGGCTTGATTTCGTAGACCATCTTGCCGGGCTGCAGCACATAGGCGTCGGCGTATTGGGCGACGAGTTTCTCGGTCACCTCGCGCGCCGCCAGGCCGCGCTCCGGCGCATTGCGGTAATGCAGCGCAAGCGCCGCGCCCTTGATTTCCAGCAGCATGCCCGGATTGGCCGTCACCGCGCCTTCGAGCACGTGTTCCATGCGCAGCAGGCGCTCGTCGTTGAAACCCACGCGCTGGACATCCGCGTTCGAGTCGCGCCGCTCGGCGCCGTGCAAACCCGCCACGGGCAAATCGGGCATTGAAAGAAACGAGTCGATGCTCTCGATCCCGCGTCCCGACACGATCGCCACCGCGCCGTTGGTCGCGCGGCGCAATGCGCTCAGGATGGCCGGCACGACCGGCGGCACGGTGATGCCGTCCGGCGTGGGTGCGAGTTCGACGAGCGTCCCGTCGAAATCGAAGAAAAAAGCGGTGGTGGCAAGCGGAAAATTGTCTGGGAGGTTTTGCATCGATATCTGCCTTTCAGCCGGAGAAAGACCGGAAAAGTGTGCGCATGTTACCGCGCTTTGTAACCCCGTCTGGGAAAGCGGCGCTGGACGCTACGTTGCACGCTCATGCGGCGAGCCAGCACCGGACGCTACGTCCGCGCTTCACGCGGCTTTCAAATCTGCTTCGACCAGCTTTCAGTCTTGCCTGGCACGGCTGCGGCATAACGCCTCGGCCACGTGCCGGCGCGGGTGTACGCCCGGCGTAAGCTTCTATTCTGAGATAGAGTCGGCACCCGGATGGCTTCAAGGACCACTTCTTGATGACCCGTCCGCGTTGCCGCCTTGATGCACCCACCCTCGTCCGAGTTGCAAAATGTCTTCCTGGTTCAGTTTTCAACCCAAGGGCTGGTTCGCCGCACTGCTCGCCGCCCTGTTCCTGAGCACGGGTCTTGCTGCGTGCTCGCGCCCTGATACGACACCCTGGAAGCTGACCGATGTCAGCGGCCATCTGCCAGACCTGGACTTCAAGCTTACCGACGATACCGGCAAACCCGTCACCGGCCAGTCGTTCCTGGGCCAGACCACGCTGGTTTATTTCGGCTACACGCACTGCCCGGACGTGTGTCCGGAAACCATGGCACGGCTGATGCAAGTCATGCAGCAACTTGGGCCCGACGCGAAAAACACGCGCATTGTGTTCATCACCGTCGATCCCGCACGCGATACCGCGGCGGCCCTGCATGACTACGTGCGCGCGTTCGACGCGCAGCACGCCGTTGGGCTGACCGGTACGGACGGGGCGATCGAGAGCATTGCAAAGCGCTACCGTGTGGCTTACCAGATGGAGAAACGCGATCCTTCCGGCGCGTACGACGTGACGCATAGTTCGGCCGTCTATATCTTCGATACCCACGGCCACGCGCGCCTGCTCGCCACCGAGACCGATTCCATCGAGTCGATCACGCACGATCTGCGCCGCGTGATCGACTCGACCCCGTCCTGATATCGCTCCCTGACGTCCTTAAGCTTTCGAAGTTCGCCCGCGGTTCGCCCGCTGTTCGTCTATGCGCGGCGCATCCAGATGTGCTCAATGTCGTCTTCCACGTGAACATCGGAGATGGGCTCGAAGCCGAAGCCGGCGTAAAAGCCCTGCAATCGCGCTTGTGCGTGCAGGCGTATCGGCTGGCCGGGCCATCGTTCGTGGATCAAATCCAGCGTGCGTTCGAGCATCGCCTGACCTAATCCAATGCCGCGGAAACGGGCTGTGGTCAGCACACGGCCAATGCGGATATCGGCTTCTTCCGCGTCCTCCGTTCCTTCTGCAGCGTTCGGCAGCAGGACCCGCAAATAAGCGGCGAGCGCCGGCCGTGCATCGGCGGAATGTGGATACACGAGCAAATGCCACGCATCCACATCCTTTCCATCGATATCCCCATACACACAATGCTGCTCCACCACGAATACTTCGCTTCGCGCGGCCAGCATGGCGTAGACGTCGAGTGCGCTGAGGTCGTCGAATGGCTTCCAGCGCCAGTCGAATTCGGAAAATGGCTCGGTCATGGGATTTTGTTCGTTTCGGTTCTTCGACGCCGGGCATCGCGGGAAATGAAGACACCGGCAGGCTTCAGCCTCCAATTATGCCGCGCAAGGCAAGCGGAGCATGTGCGCATTGTCGATATGAACAGCTTCACGCGCGCATCCGAATCTCTCGGGATTGCGCGGGCGCGCACGACGACGATCGTGCAGCATCTCGAAGCCTTGCTCGGCGTGCCGCTGCTTCTGCGCACGACACGCAGGCTGACGCTCACCGCCGAGGGCATGCACTACCACGACCGCTGCGTGCGGATCCTGGCCGATATCGACGAAGCCGAGTCAGCGTTATCCAACCGCTCTCAAAGCCTCCGCGGACGGTTGCGCATCGAGATGCCGGGGGCGATTGCACATGCGGTCGTGCTGCCATCGATTGCGGATTTTCACGCGCGCCATCCGCATATTGAGCTTGCCGTGGGCGTCAGCAGCCGGACGGTGGACCTGGTCAGCGACGGCGTGGATTGCAGTATTCAACTCGGCAACCTGCCGAACTCGGGCTTGATCGCGCGCAGGCTTGGCGATATCGAGAGGGTCACGTGCGCGAGTCCCGCTTATCTCAGGCAACGGGGCGTGCCGCGTACGCCCAATGATCTGTCGCACATGTCGGCATCAAGTGCGCGGCGGGTTCGAACCGATACTGCATGGGATTCGATTTCCACGCGGCCGGGAAACTTGCGAAAGTGAAGCTCGACGGATTTCTGCAGATCGACGACGAGCATGGTTGCCTGCTTGCGGACATTGAAGGCGTTGGGCTGCTGCAGCCGAGCCGGCTCGCGGCGGAGCCTTATCTGCGCTCGGGGCAACTGCGTGAAGTGCTGCCGGCGTGGCGGCCGGTGCCGTCGCCTGTGTCGCTGGTGTATCTGGCCGGAAGGCAGATGTCATCGCGGCTGAGAGCGCTGGTCGACTGGCTGTCGGAGCGCTTTGACGAAAACCGCCGTGTGGAAGCCCCGACAGTGACTCAGTGCGTGCAGAGGAAAATGACGGCGATGTCCGGTGGTCCAGAGCGATCAATGGCCGACTTGACCATCGAGCCGCTTTAGCCACTTCGACACGCTCGTCATGTCTGGCCGCTCCTCTGCTTTCGTGACCCGGGTGCCTATCGCTTCATTGCGATGAAACTCCAGCTCACGTCCGCTCGGCGTCCGGCGCTTCGTGGGGCATAGCGAACCGTGGATTGCTGTCCCACTGCCTGATCATCGCTGGGCCGCGCGCAAGCGTGCCAACAGCCCGTGGAGAACGCTCGCTGATGCGGTGCGCGGGCGCTGAGAGTCGCGATGACTGGGCATTCAGTTCAGCCTCAGCTGCAAGGCTGATCGATCTTTCGGCCCTCGGGATTTGGGCCCAGACCACCGTCTGCTTTGATTCGCACAGACACTTGCTCATGGATTTGCCGCGGACGGAATGAGCCGTCGAGTTCCGCACGAATTGCTGCCATGATTGAATCTCACCAAACGCGGTCACTATACGGACCAGAATTGGTCAAGCATTTATGAAATCATTGCTATGACGATCAATTTTGGTCTACATTAAGAACCAAAATAGTTCTTTGGAGATTATCGATGAAAAAGGCTGTCGCAGGTTTCCTGGTCGCCACGGCGGCTTTTGCCAATGCCGGCGTCTACGCGCAAGAAGTCGTGACGGTTGGTCATTCGGCTCCACTAACCGGCCCGCAAGCTGTCAACGGAAAAGACAACGAGAACGGTGCGCGCCTCGCAGTGGAAGATTTGAACAAGAAAGGCGTGGTGGTCGCGGGGAAAAAGGTGACGTTCAAACTGGACTCGGAAGATGACCAGGCTGACCCTAAAATTGGTGTTCAAATCGCCCAAAAGCTTGCTGATAGCGGAGTGATTGCCGTCCTGGGACCGTACAACTCGGGCGTCGCCATTCCGGCGTCGCAGGTCTACCATTCCGCGGGCATCCCGATGCTCCCGGTCGCGTCAAATCCTGCCCTGACCACGCAGGGCTTCAACAACATCTTTCGCATAGGCGCGAGCGACGAGCAACTCGGCGGCACCATGGCCGACTTCGCCGCGAAGACGTTGAAGGCGAAGACGGCGGCGATCATCGACGATCGCACGGCTTACGGCCAAGGTGTCGCGGAACAGTTTGCAAACGTGGCGAAGGCGCACGGCATCAAAATTGTCGACAACCAGTACACCAACTCCAGCGCGACCGATTTCCTCGGCATCCTGACCACGATCAAGGCCAAGAATCCCGACGTGATCTTCTTCGGCGGTTACGCCGCACAGGGCGCGCCGATGGCCAAGCAGATGCGCCAGCGTGGACTCCGGGCGAAGCTGCTCGGCGGCGACGGCATCTGCTCTGCCGACATGGGCAAGGTGGCGGGTGAAGATGCATCGGTCGTGTATTGCGCGCAAGGGGGCACGTCGCTTGACAAAACCGCCGCCGGCCGCGACTTCCTCAAGCGCTATAAGGACACGTATCACACCGATACACAGGTCTACGCCGTCAGCTACTACGACGGCATGATGCTGCTCGCCGACGCGATGGTGAAGGCCGGCACGACCACGGACAAAGCCAGGCTGATCGCGCAACTGGCGAAGACGGACTACAAGGGCATCGCAGGAACATATTCCTTCGACGCGAAGGGCGATCTGAAGGGCGCGCCTACGACCGTGTACATCATCAAGAATGGCTTGCCGGTTGCATACGGTCAGTAATCCACCTGGAGTCGATATGAGAATCACGCAAGCACTCAGCACGGTCGAGGTTCATACCGGCGGCGAGGCGTTTCGCCTTGTCACGAGCGGTCTGCCGAAGATGCCGGGCAAGACCATCGTTGCGCGTCGCGCCTGGCTGAAGGAACACGCCGATCACATTCGCCGCGCGCTCATGCTCGAGCCGCGCGGTCACGCCGACATGTACGGCGGTTACCTCACGGAGCCCGTCAGCGAAGGCGCGGATTTTGGTGTGATCTTCGTGCACAACGAGGGCTACAGCGATCATTGCGGCCATGGCGTGATCGCCCTCGCGACAGCGGTGGTGGAACTCGGCTGGATCGAACGCACTTCGCCGGAAACACGCGTGGGGATAGATGCCCCTTGTGGTTTCATCGAGGCGTTCGTGCAATGGGATGGGGATCACGCCGGCAATGTGCGCTTCGTCAACGTGCCCTCGTTCATCTGGCAGCGTGACGTTACCGTGGCGACACCATCGTTCGGCAACGTCACGGGCGACATCGCGTTCGGAGGAGCCTTCTATTTCTACACCGATGGCGCTCCCTTCGACCTGCCCATCCGTGAATCTGCCATCGACAAACTGATTCAATTCGGCACCGAGGTCAAGGCCGCTGCCAATGCAGCGGTCAAGGTGAAGCACCCCGAGATTCCTGAACTGAATCACGTCTACGGCACGATCATCGCCAATCAAGCGCGGCACGCGGGTTCCACGCAGGCGAACTGCTGCGTCTTCGCCGACCGGGAAGTCGATCGCTCGCCAACTGGTTCGGGCACGGCCGGCAGGGTCGCGCAACTGTATTTGCGCGGCCTGCTGGGCAAAGACGAAACGCTGATAAACGAGTCGGTGATCGGCACGGTATTCAAGGGGCGCGTGCTGAGCGAAACGAAGCTCGGACCGTTCGATGCAGTCATCCCGGAAGTCGAGGGCAAGGCATATATTTGCGGCTTCGCCAACTGGATCATCGACGACCGCGATCCGCTGACCTACGGTTTCCTGGTGCGATGAGCGCGACCAGGTCCTACGGCTTTGGCAGACTGCCTTTGCGCCGGATGATGCATCCCCATGTTCTATATGGGCACATTCTTTTTGTGGAAGCAGCTCCGAGCAAAACTCACGCAGATGGCCAATGCGCCGATGTGCGAATGGTTTCGCGTTTTTTTTGAAGTGGTTAGAGCGGACTTTTTACCACTTTAGCGGCGCATTTCCGTATATGGAAATGCCGCGGACAAAGAAAAAGCCCTGACTTGTCAGGGCTTTTTCTTTGAATCTCTGGAGGCGCGAGCCGGAGTCGAACCGGCCTAAACGGCTTTGCAGGCCGCTGTGATTTTCGAGCAGTCAATGAGTTATCGAAATAAGCCACTCAGATTAATCGCTTCGTTTTCGCGGGTCATGGTCGTTGCCGGCCACCGACCATCGGACGCTCCACAGCATCTTGGTTCGCGTAACGTACCGCCAACCTTCTGCAAGATACGCTGCTGCAGGACGGGGGAGAACGCTCGGATTGGGTCTTTCGCCTGATCCGGAATGTTCGGGTCCGAGCTTGGGCATCTACGATAGATCGTTCGCCTGGATCTCGCCTGCTAGAATCGTGCTCGAATTTTAATCAGGCAGTCCATGAGCAAAAACAGCACCCGTATGCATGAGCTCGACAGCCTCCGGGCGCTCGCAGCAATCGGCGTGATCGGCTGGCATTACACCAATCATTTCGGTGCATCACCTTTACCGTATCTCATGGCGCCGTTCTATCGGCATGGCCTGCTGCTTGTTGACTTCTTCTTTGTCCTCTCGGGCTTCGTGCTTGCGCGGACATATTGGTCAACCGGGCGCTCGTCGGATTTATCCAGCAATGTCAGAGACAGAATCGCACGCATGTACCCATTGCATGTCGCAATGCTGTGTGTCGTCGCAGCCTTGCAATGGGTACTGGTCCATCCACTGGCGAGCGAGCCGTTCATCTATACGTTCAATGACAAGCGCGACTTCGCTCTAAATCTCCTGCTGCTGAACAGGACTGGCCTTGAGCGTGGCTTCTCGTACAACGCGACTTCATGGTCGGTATCAACAGAGTTTGTAGTGAACATGCTTTTCCTGGCGACAATCGCTGCAGGCCGCCGTACCGCAACGGTCGTGTTAGGCATCGGTTTCGCCGTTGCTCTCGCAGCGCTATGGCGCAATAGCCTCATCAGCAGTGGAACGGTGCTCGGAATTGACAACGACATATTCAGAACCATCGTCGGCTTCGGAATAGGCGTCGCCCTTTACCGGTTGGATTGCCATGCGATCAGACGCATGAACTTCAAGAACGGTTTCTATGACTTGATGGCGTCTGCAGCGATCATCGGCTTTCTCTACTACTGCGCCCGAGGGACATTTACGCAGCATTCAGATCTGGCGATCGCCGCTATATGCTTCCCGGCACTCATCGTAGGAGCAACCAGAGGCAGCCTCGTCAAGCGCGCTTTGCTGCTGCCGCCGCTCGTCTATCTCGGCACCATCTCCTATTCGATCTATCTCGTGCACTACCCGTTGCAACTCGCGATTCACGTCGTATCTGTAGCGACGGGAATCGCAATGCCCTATGCCAACGCATTTTTCTTCATTGCTTTCCTGGCCATAACAATTGGTTTAGCTTCAATCACCTATCGGCTGATTGAAGTTCCATGGAAAGAGTTTCTGCGGACACCCAGACGGCAGGTCAGAGTATCTGAATAGCGACCTACTCGGTCGCTCATGCTATTTGTTCCGCGGCGACGTTACTCGCCCGGACGGCGAAAGATAACCCTTTGGCCGCGAAACCGCGCCTCAAATTCGCAGGATTGGCGGCCACACTGGCCGATAACTATCCCGCGCCCTCGGCGGCCCGCGCCAAGGCTGCGGCTCGTTGTATTTCCAGATCGAGCAAGACCGAGTTCAGTTCAGAGACAAGTTCTTGCGCTTGGTCAGGCGTCAATACAACGCTATGTGCTCTGTTGTCCATTCTCCAGGAGTCTGAGAACCCTCGACCGGATAAGCGAATGGTGGCCTGTTCAGTAGTGGATTCGGCGTCAATCTTCCAGCGGCCGGCCGGAATAAGTAAGCGTGGCATCATGGTTTCGCCCGTGTATCGGGTCTGTAAGCGACATGTGTGAATTCGGGACTTCAAAACACCCGCAGGCGTGGTCGCGAAAAACTTTTGTTTGATTATCCAAGTACGCAGGTCGTGCCGGGCTCACTCAGGTAAAAAGCCCCAATCTCCTTTCGAAGATTGGAGCTCGAAGACACTTACTTTAGAAGTCAAAGCTGG
>NZ_FCOK02000010.1 GCF_001544555.2 Caballeronia udeis
GACCGCGCAACGCTGCGAATCTCGAGCCAGCATATTGCCAACTGGCTGCATCACGGGGTGGTGTCGGAGGCGCTGGTCAGCGAGACGTTCGAGCGCATGGCAAAGGTCGTCGACAAGCAGAATGCCGGCGACCCGCTTTACCAGCCGATGGCCGGCCACTTTGAAACATCGCTGGCTTTCAAGGCGGCGAAGGCGCTGGTGTTTGAGGGGCGTGCGCAGCCGAGCGGGTATACGGAACCGTTGCTGCATAAGTTCCGGCTCGGCGCGAAGGCATAGCTGCGGTGGTAATTGCGGGCCGATTTCAATACGCGCGCGTTGCGCCGCGACGTCACCTTCGGCCCGCTCCGACCATCGGTCTACTCACGCGTAGACCCTGATGGGAAGCGGGTAGTTTCCAAAGCCGTGCGGCCTGGGCGCCGCGGGCGGGCTTTTCATGTTTGCGTTGGGCGCAGCATAAGAAAGTTAAACGCCGCCGGTCCAGGAGAGATTCTTTTGCGGTCTAAATAAATCAGCTGTCCTTCTCACCAAGCACAGAATATTAACGATGGCCACCACCGTGACCACCGCCATGCCCGTAACCACCGCCATGCCCGGGACCGCCGTGGCCACCGCTGGTCCGGGCTCCGCCACCATGTCCGTGCCATCCTCCGCCGGGGTGGCCCCAATCTCCATGGTCTAGAGCATGACCACCCCGGACGCGCCCATAGTATTCATCGCCCCAGCCGCCGCCAATATAGACACCCCCATAACCCTGAGCATATCCATACGGATAATCCGAGACGTAATCTTCGCTATATGGCTGCGCCGACCCGTATCCGGGGGCAACGGCGCAGCCACCGGAGATTACGGCAAGAACGACAATCAGAGTTAACCTGAGCATAGTGCGGCCTCCAGCGCGGCATATATCTCGTTCAAAGCGTCAAGCGGGTCCGCTGGCTCGGGGAGATGCTAATCGAGCCTTTCGTTGTTCCTGATGACGATTCACTAGAGGCAGTCTAGATGCACGACTCTGACGAATGTATGGCATCAACATTGCAATTCAGTCATGTTCGAGATGGTCCTTGGAAAACAGATTTTCCATAACCTGTCACTTCAAGGCTCAAGCGCCCTCTGCCGCGCACCTCGCTTTATCGCAAGCAGCTCGCCGCGCGTTTTGCCGCGTGGCATCGCTTTACTGAACTCACCCAAGATCCGTCCGCGTTCTGAGCAAACGCGTGTCATTTTGGCTATTACGTCGCGAACACTTCAGCGTGACAGCGCCGTCGGAACGCATCACAGTCGTTCAATCCAAGCGACGGATTAGGATCTCGAACAATTGGTAATAAAATAGTTCGTGGTCGAGTCTTAGTTTGATTTGACCGCTTCCACCCCCTTCACATCTGCCTCGCGGCGCTTCATTCCATAAAGCAGACACCCTCTCTGCCGCATGCGAGTCGGCAAAGTTTGATTGGCTGGGTTACGATAAAACGTCCTGTTGATGCCAAGCGCTTCAGCAAAGTCTTCATGCTTTGTGTAGATTCCCGCTTTACTTGTTTTGTACACCATAAGAAACATGTCACCCTGCAAACACCTTGATTTCGATTGTCTTCCTTAGTCCGATAAATGCAAGACGGACGCAAGCTTTTAATCCATATCGCGTACCAGAGCGGTTCTGACGAAATGAAGATCATGAAGATTACGTAAAGCCCAATCAGAAAACCATCATGCTCATATGGCGATCTCTCAAGCGCATCGACCATCTGCATCATGAGCAACATTGCGGCCTGGAATTCCCGGCCATCGCGTTAGCCTGTACCGAGACGCCTTCACGTTTCTCCCCCAAGCCCTGGAATTCTCATGCTCGGCCTAGTCCGCATCGCCCTTCGACTGCCCTACACCTTTGTCGTCCTGGCGATCTTCATCCTTATCATCGGTCCGCTGTCCGCGATGAAGACGCCAACCGACATTTTCCCCGACATCAAGATCCCGGTTATCAGCGTGGTGTGGCAATACACGGGCCTGCCGCCGGACCAGATGGTCGGCCGGATCACCTCTCCATTTGAACGCACGCTGACGACCACGGTCAACGACGTCGAACACATTGAGGCGGAGTCCGTCGCCGGCTTTGGGATCATCAAGATATTCTTTCAACCGGGCGTGAACATCAGCACTGCAAACGCGCAAGTGACCGCGGTCGCGCAAACCCAGTTGCGGCAACTGCCGGCGGGTACAACACCGCCGCTGATCCTGAACTACAACGCGTCGACCGTGCCGATCATCCAGCTCGCGCTATCCGGCAACGGGTTGTCCGAGCAGAATCTCGGTGACCTCGGCCTGAATGCGGTGCGTCCGGTTCTCACGACGGTCGCTGGTGCGGCGATTCCTTATCCGTTCGGCGGCAAGACACGTCAGGTGCAGATCGACGTTGACCCAGCGGCACTGCAGGCGCGCGGCTTGTCCGCGCAGGATGTAGCCAACGCGCTTGCCGGCCAGAACCTGATCACGCCGGTGGGCACGGAAAAGATTGGCGACTACGAATACACGCTGCAACTGAACAACGCACCGTCGGAAATCAAGGCTTTGGGCGATCTGCCGGTGAAGGCCGCCAATGGCACGACCGTCTACATTCGTGACATTGCAAACGTGCGCGACGGCAGCCCGCCGCAGACCAATATCGTGCACGTGAATGGCCGGCGCTCGGTTCTGATGTCCGTGCTCAAGAACGGCTCAGTCTCCACGCTGGGGATCATTTCCGGCATCAGGCAGCAGATTGCGGCGGGCAAAGCGTCATGGCCCGACAACCTGCAGATCGAGGCAATCGGCGATCAATCGCTGTTCGTGCGCGCGGCCATCACGGGCGTGGCGCGCGAAGGCGTAATCGCAGCGGTGCTGACCAGCCTGATGATCCTGCTGTTCCTTGGCAGCTGGCGTTCGACGATCATCATCGCGACCTCGATTCCGCTCGCCATCCTCGGCTCCATCGCGACGCTCTCCGCGCTCGGCGAGACGTTGAACATCATGACGCTCGGTGGTCTCGCGCTCGCCGTCGGTATTCTTGTCGACGATGCGACGGTGACAATTGAAAACATCAACTGGCACCTCGAACACGGCAAGGAGGTGGAAACTGCGATCCTCGACGGCGCTGCGCAGATCGTCACCCCGGCGTTCGTCTCGCTGCTGTGTATCTGTATCGTATTCGTGCCGATGTTTTTCCTGAACGGCGTGGCGCGCTTCCTGTTCGTGCCGATGGCCGAGGCCGTGATCTTCGCGATGATCTCGTCGTTCATCCTGTCGCGGACCCTGGTCCCGACCATGGCGAAATACCTGTTGAAACAGCACACGCAGGACGCTCATGAACATGAGCAGCGCCGCCCGGGCCCGCTCCGGCGCTTCCAGCGGGGCTTCGAAGCGCGCTTTGAGAAAGTGCGCGGCAGCTATCGCGGCCTGCTCGAGCTTGCTCTGAACCATAGACGTCCGTTCGTTGCCTGCTTCCTGGGCTTTGTCGCCCTTTCGTTCGCGCTGGTACCGCTGCTCGGCCGCAACTTCTTCCCTGCAGTCGATGCCGGACAGATCTTGCTGCACGTCCGCGCGCCGGTCGGGGTTCGTGTCGAAAAGACCGCTCAGGTCTTCGCCGACGTCGAAGGCGCGATCCGTCAGATCATCCCGCCGTCGGACCTTGGCACGGTGGTCGACAATATGGGCCTGCCGGTCAGCGGCATCAACCTTGCGTATAACAACACCGGAACGGTCGGCTCCCAGGACGGCGACATCCAGATCGCGCTGAACGAAGGTCATCGTCCAACCGACGAATATGTTCGCCTCATGCGTGAAGAGTTGCCGCGCAAATTCCCCGGTGTCACCTTCTCCTTCCCGCCCGCCGACATCATCAGCCAGATTCTGAACTTCGGTTCTCCCGCGCCTATCGACCTGCAGATCCGCGGCAACAACCTCGCCGCCAACTTCGCATACGCCGACCGCTTGCTGAACCAGGTCCGCCACGTGCCTGGTGTAGCCGATGCGCGGATCCAGCAATCGCAAGGCAACCCGACGTTCAACGTCGACGTCGACCGCACGCGCGCGCAATTGCTTGGCATCACCGAGCGCGACGTGACGAACAGCATGGTGGTGAACTTCGCCGGTTCCAGCCAGGTCGCGCCCACGTACTGGCTGAACAACGCAAACGGCGTGTCGTATCCGATCGTGATGCAAACACCGCAATACAGCCTCGATTCGCTCGCCGCGCTCCAAAACCTGCCAATCACTGCCGGCGGCGGAAGCGTCGGAGGCAGCGGAGGCGGAGCGCAAATTCTCGGAGGCCTCGCGACGGTACACCGGACCAGCAGCAACGAGGTGGTCAGCCAGTACAACATCCAGCCAATGGTCGAGATCTTCGCGACAATCCAGGACCGTGACCTTGGCGCGGTGTCATCCGATATCCAGCGGATCGTGCAAGAGAACGCCGGCACCTTGCCGAAAGGCTCGAGGGTGGCGCTGCTCGGTCAGGTGCAGACGATGAACAGCGCGTTTGCCGGGATGTTGTTCGGACTGCTTGGCGCGGTCGCGCTGATCTATCTGCTGATTGTCGTCAACTTCCAGTCATGGGCCGACCCCTTCGTGATTGTCATGGCGTTGCCGGCCGCGTTGGCGGGCATCGTCTGGATGCTGTTCGCGACCCACACTACGCTGTCCGTGCCGGCGCTGACGGGCGCGATCATGTGCATGGGGGTGGCGACAGCCAACTCCATTCTGGTGGTCAGCTTCTGCCGCGAGCGCCTGGCCGAACACGGCGACGCGTTCAAGGCGGCGCTCGAAGCCGGCTTTACACGCTTTCGACCCGTGTTGATGACCGCCCTGTCCATGATCATCGGCATGGCGCCGATGGCACTCGCCCTCGGCGAAGGCGGCGAACAGAATGCACCGCTTGGCCGCGCCGTGATCGGCGGGCTGCTTTTCGCCACCACTGCTTCGCTGTTCCTCGTCCCAGTCATTTTCTGTATTGTCCACGCGCGCCCCGGGCGCGCGGCTACCCCGGCATCCGTTTCGCGAGGTCCTGCCCATGTCGTCTGAAACCGCTTTCCCCACTACAACCCCGTCGCGGCGCAAGCTTCTTGCCGCCGGCGTGATTGGCGTTCTGATCGCCCTGGGCGTGGTCGCCGCAGGCATCACGCTTCGCGCCGTCGACGCACGAAAACTGAAAACCTGGACCGATGCCCAGGCCGTACCGACGGTCAGCCTGATCGAGCCCATGCGCGATCCGAAAGGACCGTCGCTGCAGCTACCCGGACGGCTTGAGGCCTATTCGCAGGCGCCAATTTTCGCGCGGGTCAACGGGTACCTGAAATCATGGACGGTCGATATCGGCGCTCCGGTCAAAGCGGGTCAGTTGCTCGCTGAAATCGAAACACCCGAGCTCGACCAGCAAATACTGCAGGCACGCGCCGATCTCCAGACCGCGCAGGCCAACGCGGTAGTGGCGGGCACAACGGCCAAGCGGTGGCAAGCGCTGAGCGGCACGGATTCCGTCGCCCAGCAGGATGTGGACCTACGCACTGCTGACTATGCTGCCAAGGAGGCCATCGTGGCGTCTGCCAAAGCCAATGTAGAGCGGCTGGTCGCCACCAAGGGGTTCGCGCGGATCGTCGCCCCATTCGACGGCATGGTGACCGCACGCGATACCGATGTCGGCGCGCTGATCAACGCAGGCAGCGGGGGCACAGGCCAACAGCTGTTCTCCGTCTCGCAGGTCAAGCAGTTGCGCGTGTACGCGCAGGTTCCTCAGAACTACGCGCCTTCGATACACATCGGTACGACGGCCACGCTCACCGTACCGGAATATCCGAACCAGCAGTTCAGCGCACGCGTTGTCGCGTCGGCGGACTCCGTCAGTTCCGGTTCGGGTACGACGCTAGTCCAGCTGCTGGTCGACAATTCCAACGGCAAGCTGATGCCGGGCGGCTTCGCCAGCCTGAACTTTACATTGCCCGTCCCCGCGGATTCGCTTCGGGTCCCCGCAAGCGCCCTCGTCTTCGACGGCCGTGGCGTGTCGCTTGCCACGCTCGGTGAGAACAGCCACGTTCTGTTCAAAAAGGTGAAGATCGACCGCGACTTCGGCGACTCGGTGGAAATTGGTTCTGGAATCACCGCTAACGATCGCGTGATCGACACGCCGCCCGACGGACTGATCGACGGCGAAAGCGTGCAAGTCGCGGCGACCGACAAGAAGGCAGCCGCACATGGTTAAGTTTGGACTTCCGGCACTTCTTGCTGGCGTGGTCGGCCTGTCCGCGTGTTCACTCGCGCCGGAATACAAGGTGCCGCCGACGCCAATCGCCGCGCAATACAAAACCGTGGGCCCGTGGACCACTGCACAGCCAGCCGATCGCATAGACCGCAACGGCTGGTGGAAGATGTACGGCGACGCGCAACTCAACGATCTCGAACAGCGCCTGCTGGCGAACAACACTGATTTGCGTGCAGCATTCGCGCACTACGCGCAGGCTCAGGCTTTCGTCGCGCAGGTCGAGGCGGGACTGTACCCGACACTTAGCGTGAGCGCGGTGCCGCAGCGGGATCGTCAGTCCGATAACAGGCCATTGCGCGTGGGCGGCCCGAACGACTACACCTCCGCCACGCTCGGCGCGCAAGTCGATTACGACCTCGACCTGTGGGGTCGCGTGCGCGACTCCGTGGTGGCAGGCAAGGATGAGGCGCAAGCGACCAAGGCCGATCTCGCTTCCGTCCAGCTCAGCCTGCAGGTCGAGTTGGCCGACACTTTCATCCGCCTGCGCGGCCTCGACCAGCAAACGGAACTGCTGAACGAGACGGTCGACGCCTACGCGAAAGCCTTGCAACTTACCGAGACGCTGCATGGCAGCGGGATCGTGGCCGGCCTTGACGTTTCCCGCGCCCGCACTCAGTTGTCGTCGGCAAAGTCGCTGTTGTCGCAAAACCTGGCGCAACGAGCACTGCTTGAACATGCGATCGCCGTGCTGGTGGGCACAACGCCGTCCGCGTTCAGCCTGCCGCAGCGGACCGCCGCGATCGCGCTGCCCGTCATCCCGACCGGCCTGCCCTCGACGTTGCTGCAGCGACGATCCGATGTCGCTGCAGCAGAGCGCCGGGTCGCCGAGGCCAACGCAAAAATTGGTGTGGCTCGAGCAGCTTATTTCCCGTCGATCACGCTTAGCCTTGAAGGCGGTGTGCAAAGCTCTGCCTATGCCGGGTTGGTCAGCGCACCCAACCTGTTCTGGGCAATCGGCCCTCAACTTGTGCAATACATCTTCGACGGCGGCTATCGTCGTGCGACGCTTGCTTCTGCGAAAGCGGCGACCGAGGAAGCCGGAGATCGCTACCGTAGCGTGGTGCTGGCTGCGTTCCAGCAGGTCGAAGATAACCTCTCCCTGCTGTCGTACTTCGCCACCGCGCTTAGCGAAGAAACGGATGCGGCTAATGCCGCGCAGTACTCCGTCAACCTCGCATTGCAGCAGTATCGGCACGGCGCGGTCGGCTATCTCGATGTCGTGCAGGCGCAGACCGTCGCACTGGAGGCACAGCGCAGCGTGCTCGATATCCAGACTCGCCAGTTGAGCGCAAACGTGCAATTGCTGAACGCACTCGGCGGTGGATGGTCGCGCGATGAACTCGCTCAAGTGGCTGCGACCCCGGCACTCGTCGCAACCACGATGGCACACAACACCAATTGATGGCTTCTGCACGGCAGCGCAGAGGTTTGACGGGCACGGTCAGGTAAGAGGGTCGCCGTGCGCGTATCAACTTCCTGGCGATCTATCGAACGCCGAAAAATTGAATACTTCATACTCCTTAGAATTAATATTCGCGAGAAAATACGTCACTCGCTCCTTTGCACGGACGAGTTCCTTCGTCCTGGCATAGGCGCGTTTGGCGATTCAATTCGAGAGCCGCCGGGTTATCCGATAGACGGTAGCCGGCGGCAGATTTCGAACTGTCTGACCGACTCGCGTGGCTTTCAGCCGCAGACGATCGAGAATGGGACGCGGCACGGGGCAGCGAAACCCGTAGGTAAATTGATAGAACGTCCCGTCGGGGCGAAGGTATCCGAAGGTTCCACGAAGGACCGACAGCACCTGTCGCGGCGACATGGAAAGCAACGGCAAGCCGCTGACCACGGCGCCAACCGACGCGGCCGGAAACAAGTCGAGCCGGGCCAGCCGCGCCGCATCCGCCAGGAGCACCCGCGACTGCGGGAATCGATGCCGCAGGAGCCCGGCAAAGTCGGGACCATTTTCAATCAGTGTGAGCTCGGATTCGGATACACCACGATCCAGAAGCGCCTTGGTAAACACACCGGTTCCTGGACCAAGCTCGAGGATGGGACCGTCGCATGGAGATATCTCCCGGGTCATCAGGCGAGCGAGCGCGTCTCCGGACGGTGCGACCGCCGAGACGCGCAATGGGTCGGAAAGCCATGATCGTAAAAAGTGCTGTAAATCCGAGTTTGGACTGCCGTATGTCATGGATTGGTTTGTGCTTCGGTCTAGTGCGCGGGCCATCGGTTGCGGGCGCAGGATTGCTCGAATGCAGAAACCCTCTCGTCCCCTTCTTTAACCGGCAGGATGCCTCAGTATGGAAGTATGGGCAAGACCCGGCTGTTGGGCCCAGCCGTTCGCGGGAAGAACGAAACCTTCGGGCTTCACAGGGGACATGCGGTCTTGGCCGAACGCTGGCTTGCCAGCGAAGGGGCCAACCGCGCCGGCCACGGCACCCGCGCCGATGGCCTTGTCGAGAGAGCCGTTCAGTCCTGTTTTTGTATGAAGGCTTCGAATGCTTGGGCGTAGTCTGGATGCCACCGCGAAAGGGGTGGCCTGTTTTGGACGATGTCCTGCGCTGCCCAGATGATGCGTCGCTCGTCCAGCGAGCGGGCGGCGTCATTGTCGGGGCAGAGAATATAGAAGTCGCCCGCATCCAGCCGCTCAATCATGAAATCAACCGTCTGCTCCGGCGTCCAGGCCCCTGCCGGTTTTTCGCTGCGTCCCCGGGCGGTAAGTCCCGTGAAAACAAAGCCCGGAATCAGCAAATGCGCGCTGATCTTTCCGTCCGGCATGTTGCGGAGTTCGTGCTGCAGCGCCTCTGTGAAAGCCTTCAGGGCCGCCTTCGAAACGTTGTAGGCCGGGTCGCCGGGTGGAGTCGTGATGCCTTGCTTTGACCCAGTGTTGATGACCAGCCCCGGACGTCCGCGTTCGATCATTGAAGGAACAAAGATCTGCGTGCCAAGAATGACGCCCGACAGATTGACTGCGAGTACTCGCTCCCAGTTGTCTGCGGGCCCAAAGATGGCGCTGCCGGGCTGGATGCCGGCGTTGTTCATCAGAATGTCTGTTCCGCCGAAGCGATCGCCGACCACCCGGTGCAGCCGGCGTAGGTCTTCGACCCGGCTAACATCCGTCTCCACGGCGAGCACGTCATCCGCTCCGTTCGCGGCAAGCATGGCGACCTCCTTGGCCGCCGCATTGAGCCGGTCTGCATTCAGATCCGCGATGCACACGCGAAAACCGAGCTGTGCGAACCGCTTGGCAGCGGCGAGGCCGATCCCGGCGGCGCCACCTGTTACCACAGCCACAGAGCGTGGAGCGAGGGCAGAAAGTGTCATGAGCAATCCTTCGTTATAGCTGTCGGGTTCGGCAGTCACCCATTTCGTTACCAGGACTCGGGACGCTTCATGCGGTCATGCCGCATGGGCTTACGCAAAGACACAAAGCGCCCTTCGAGTAGACCTGCCATCGTGAACCGCGGTCGCGGTTCCAAAAGAAAATGATGTCGCTGAGTCGCCAGATATTCAACGGGAAAACCCGAATAGATTCAGCAGAATTGAAGATCAATCGCAATCTCTCGTGGGTCATGGGATCAGCCAGAGCGCCGCCGCGTAGATGACAAGCGACACGACGAATGTAATCGCCGTATAGCCCATGACGCGTTGAATCCGAATGCCCGCGATCGCAACGACGGGGACCGCCCAGAACGGCTGCAGCATGTTCGAGACATTTTCCGCCATCGCGACACCCATCGCCGTGCGCGGAACCGATGCGTGCAGGCTGAGCGCAGCGGGCAGGACGAACGGTCCCTGCACTGCCCAGTGCCCGCCGGCGCTCGGAATGAGCAGCGTGATAATCAGGGAGCTTAAAAAGCTCAATACCGGCAGCGTCACCGGTGTCGCGATCGCCACGAAGGTCTTCGCGATCATCGATGCGAGCCCCGTGCCGGTCATGATCCCCATGATGCCGCCGTAGACCGGGTATTGCAGCAGCATCGAACCGGTTTGCCTGGCAGCGCGGCGGATTGCGTCGGCGTAGGCGATCGGGGTGCGTTGCAATGCGAGGCCCGCGAGCAGGAAGATGAGGATCGTCGTGTTGATGTCGAGTTCGAAGCCCGTGGCGTGCCAGGTGATCGCGAGATAGCCAACGCCCAGAGCAAGCATGAACCACGTGCCGAGTGGCGATTTTTCAGCGCGTGCCGCGAACGAAGACGTCCCCGCAGCGCGCGCATGGGGGTCCGCCTCGCTCCCGGCACCTGACGAATCGCCGGTCTGCGCATCGTTGAACGCAACAACGTGTTCCGGTTTCGGGTGCATCCAGATGAAAATGGCGGTCATGACGACAACCACGAGCACCGTCGGTATGAAGACAAATGGCGCGAAAACCGTCGCGCTCAAGGGAACCACTTGCCCCGTGGCCTTTTCCACGAGATTCAAGGCGTTCCCGTGAGAAGCCTGAGACAACGCAATCGAGCTCGATAGCCCGCTATTGCATACCGACCACGCAGAGTAGCTACCCGCGACGAGCCACGCAAAGTCCACCTTCACGCGCCGCGCGATCTCGCGCGACAACAGTGCGCCGACGATCAGGCCAAGCCCCCAGTTAAACCACGCCGCAACCGCTACGATCGGAAACACGACAAGCGCGGCGCGAGCCGGTGTCTGCACGCGTGCCGCCATGGCGCGCAAGCCTCGCTGGACGACAGGCGCATCGGCGATTGCGTATCCGGTTGCAAGGATCAAGATCATCTGCAAGGCAAAGCCGAGGATGTTGAAAGTGCCCGCATACCAGGACCTGAGCACGGCCGGCAACGAGCCATGCGGCGCGAAGGCCACGGCAAGCAGACTGACAACAACCGTCAAACCTATTGAAAGGACGAACGGGTCCGGCATGACCTGCTCGAAAACATAGACAAGACCCGCTACGACGCCTCTTTGGCGGGTGCCGGGATTCATATGATCTGAACCGGTGTGTCTATTGTCCATTTATCTGGTCTCTGATTTTCTGGATCTCGTGCCATCGCCCCCGTCTGGACGCCTCGCTCAGCGTGGTCGGACAAGGGGTGATAAGTGTGGAACACGTGCTCGCGGAGTTTCGTACTCGCAGCGTCGAACCATACTTGATTTCGGATCTGCCTGCAGTGCCGGTGCGCTGCGCGGTTTCGCCATCCAGGCGGGCGCATCCGCAAGACGCATTGCTCGCAACTCCGCTCGACTGAGGTTGTCAGCGAACTGAAAATGGAATTGTTATAGTCGGACTGCCGCACGAACTCGGCTTATCCGGGACAAGTAAATGGATCTAAAGCAACTTGAGTGTTTCATTGCCGTGGCCGAAGAACGCCACTTCACGCGGGCAGCACGGCGGCTGAACGTCGTGCAGTCCGGTCTTTCACAAACAATACGGATGCTTGAAGACGAGCTCGGGGGTCCGTTGCTCATTCGCAGCACGCGCCGGGTCGATCTGACACCCGCGGGAAAAGTTCTCTTGAAGGAAGCAGCGCACGTATTGACCGCGGCCCGCGAAGCACGCCTGGCCGTCACGCAAGTGCACGGCCTCGCCCGTGGACAGTTGCGCATCGGTTCGATTCAGAGCCTGGCGCCGTTCGTTGACCTACCGGCCTCGCTAGGGCTATTTCGCAACCGGTTTCCCGGCATCGATGTCCAGTTACTGCTCGATGGCGCAACCCCCTTGCTCGACGAAGTGAACGAGGGCAGGCTCGATCTCGTTTTCACTCAACCCGGAGAAGCCGGTGCCGGGATGGTGTCACGAATGCTGGCCTGCGAGGATATCGTAGTGGTCTGTTCGCCCATGCATCCATTGGCCGATGGGCCCGCGACCAACATGCTCGGACTATTAGACGAAACATTTGTCGATCTCAAGCCCGACTGGGGCATGAGGCGTCTGCTGGACCGCGGCTTTGCTGCCCTTTCAGCCACCCGCACGACCGCCTTCGAAGTGAACGATGTCTCCACGCTGCTGGATCTCGTCGCTCAAGGGCTTGGCATCGCGATGGTGCCCGAGTCCATCGCGCGTGCCCGTGCAAGGGATGTTCGGGCAAGCCCGATCGCAGTGTCGAAACTGTCCGACAGTGCAGCGCCTTGCTGGGAGCTGATCGTCGCGTTCAAGGGACACAATGGACAACCATCCGACCGGATCACCCGGGCCTTTCTCGATCTGCTGGTTTCAAAGAGCGGCGTCCCGGTGCAGTATCAGGCTTGACGGTCTTATTGATTGAGGTCGTCCAGGTGGGTAACAAAAGGACGGATCTTTGCGTCCTCGGGATTGACGTACACCACGTCGGTCGGCACACGCCGGGGAGCGTCAACCGTAAAAAACACGGCGGGCGACTCCAGAATCTCGGTAATCGCGTGCACGGTGTTTCGCTCGAAAGTGACCAGTTGCCCGGCCGTCAGCACACGTGGATCCTCTTCTTCAATGGCAAATTTGACTTTACCGGTCAGGAGATAAAGATGCTCCTCGCACGTCTCATGGTAGTGGCGAGGTATGGGGTAATAAACACGAAAGATTCGCGAGCTTGCTGAAGCCTCGTCAGTAAGGTAAGTGTCGACGATTGTGCTGACAGCCTCGTCGGGAAACGTTTTAATGATTTCATTAATATCGAAAAAATTGAACACTTTCTAGTCCTTTACGTTGTTCTGCATGACAGCTGGTCTTCGTCACACGGACATTTGATAGACTTGGCGAGCCACTTCAGGTGTCACCCCGCAGTGTTCACCCAACGCCGTCATGCCGTGCTCTTCAAGCTTCGCGACGAGAGTGCCGATCGAAGCGCCGCCGATCTTGTAGTCGCGCAAGCGGGTGCCGACAGTCAGCCGCTCGAAGAACACGCGGGTTGCCGTGATTGCCCCCGTGATACGGTCCTCTTCGCTGCCTCGCGTAATATTCCAGACACGTTCGGCGTATTGCAGCAACTTTGCACGCTTCTCCTCACGACGCACGCTCAGCATCGCCGGCAGCACGATGGCGAGCGTCTGAGCATGATCCAGTCCGTGCAGCGCAGTGATTTCATGGCCAAGCATATGCGTGGCCCAGTCCTGAGGCACGCCGGCGCCGATCAAACCGTTAAGCGCCATGGTGGCGGCCCACATCAGATTCGCGCGAACCTCGTAGTTGTGCGGTTCGTCGAGTGCTTGCGGGCCAACCTCTGTCAGCGTGACCAGAAGTCCTTCGGCAAAACGATCCTGCACGCTTGCGCCTACCGGATAGGTCAGATATTGCTCCACGATATGAACGAACGCGTCCACCACGCCGTTGGCGATTTGCCTTGGCGGCAGCGAATACGTCGTTGTGGGATCGAGCACCGAGAAGCGCGGATAAGTCGCTTCGCTGTTGAACGGAAGTTTGTCGCCGCGCGCGCGGTGACTGATGACGCTGCCGCTATTCATTTCGGAGCCGGTCGCGGGCAGCGTCAACACGCTTCCAAACGGCATTGCGTCACGCACCTCCGCCTGCTTTTCCAGAATGTCCCACGGTTCGCCGTCGAACTTCAGCGCAGCCGCAATAAACTTCGTACCGTCGATGACGGAACCTCCACCAACTGCCAGCAGAAAGTCGATGTTCTTCTCGCGCGCCATCGCGACTGCTTGCATCAAGGTTTCGTAGGTTGGATTCGGCTCGATCCCGCTGAACAGGAACCATGCACGCTCCCCCAGCGCAACTTGCACCTGGGCGAGCACACCATTGCTCTTGATGCTGCCGCCACCGGACGTAATCAACACTCGGGCATCAGGCGGAATTTCTGCATTCAACGCGGCGATCTGTCCTTCGCCGAAGATGATCTTGGTTGGATTGCGGAAGGTAAAGTTTTGCATGATGTCCTTTTGTTGAATGCGTGCGGGATCGGCCGCCAAGAGTTGATGATGTCGTGTCGCCAACAGTTATTCAACGGCAGAACCTGAATAGATTCAGCAGAAGTAGAGAACAATTACCGGCCGTGACTTTCGGCTGGTGCACTGCTTCGGGTGATCGGAAATTTCTATCGATCAAGCGCGTCACTTTCGATTATCTTCGATCAAATTTGCGTCGCTATACTCGGTTTCAATTAGTCCGGAACCCTTGTTCGCGGCGCGGATGCCGTGTTCTTGCATAGCCAATGCGAAGCGCCTCGGGTGCGAAGCCGGTATTCAATCAGCGAACCAAGGAGAACGGCATGAGCAGGGTAATCGCACCCGTCACAGAACACGCCCAGGCGAAGACCTCGGTTCGCTGGAAAATTTTCCTGATGCTGTTGCTGCTGGTCACGGTCAACTACATCGACCGTGCGTCCCTGTCGGTCGCCATGCCGATGATCGCAAGCGAGTTCACGCTCACGCCGGTCATGCAGGGCCTCATCATGAGTTCGTTCTTCTGGTCGTACACGCTGATGCAGATTCCAGGCGGCATGGCCGTCGATCGCTTCAAGCCGCGGCTGGTGCTCGCGCTCTGCACCTTGCTGTGGGGCGCCTTCCAGGGCCTGGGCGCGTTGACGACCAATGCGGTGTCCTTGCTGCTCACGCGGCTCGGGCTCGGCGTGGCGGAAGCTCCCGTGGCCTCCGCGGGAGGCGCGCTCAACGCAATGTGGCTAACGCAGCACGAGCGGGTGCGCGGCGCGTCGCTGATGGACGGCGGCTCGCCTCTCGGCGCGGCGCTGGGATCGCTACTGATCGCCTGGCTGATCGTGGTCGCTCATTCGTGGCGCGCGGCGTTTGCCATTGCCGGCGTCGGCACTATCCTCTGCGGAATAGGCACCTGGTTCTACATCAGGAACCAGCCGCGAGAGCACGCGGGCGTCAACGACGCTGAAGCCGAACACATTGAACAGGCACGGCAGCACGAATACGAAAAAGAAGCGAAGGAACTCTCGGGTAACACGATCGATTTCTTCAAATATCGTTCTGTAATACTGATGTTTATCGGCTTCATGTGCTGTACGACGCTTTACTATGGCCTGCTGACATGGATGCCCACCTATCTGCACAAGGTGCAGGGTTTCGACATTCAGCAAATGGGCAGCGCCAGCTTCATCATCTTTTTATGCGGCTTTATCGGCGAACTCGTGGGCGGGTATATCGCCGACAAGTGGCTGGCGAGCGGTGCCGCGCCGAACCTCGTCATGCGCACGATCTTCGGCGTTGCCGGCGTGGTTGCCACGGTCGCGGTGTTTTCCGTGGCGCATGCGAAGAGCCCGGCGACCGTCGTGATCCTGTTGTCCATCACGCTCTTCTTCCTGCGCTGGGGCGGTCTTTACTGGTCGATCCCCGCGATGCTGGCTACGCGCCACAAGGTGGGCGCGCTCGGCGGCCTGCTCAATTTCGGCGGGAACATCGGCGGCATGATGATCCCGATCGTGATCGGCGCGATCGTCCAATACACCGGCTCTTACTTTCTCGCGTTGATGTGTTTCGCCGCAATGGGCGTCGGGCTCCTGCTCTGTTCGGTCGGAATCGACTTTGAAACAAAGATTCCGGTCTAAGCGGTCCGCGCGCCTCACATGAATCAGGTTGCTCCGAGATAGGAAAATGGGAATAGCAAAAGTCGAAGATATCATTGGCCAGACCGTGCGGCGCGATATCGGCCGCATGAAGCGATTCGTCGCAGGTCAGCTGGAAGCGGCGGCACGGTCCATCATGAGCACGCCGAATGCCCACGTCGGCATTGTGACGGGCTTTTTCATCCGCAACGCCGTGCCGCCCTCGCCGGAGACGGACGGTCTTGGCGGCATGGCACATATGGCCGCCGCGCTCGCGAACCTCGGCATACCCGTGACGGTCATTTCGGACGCGCCATGCAGCAAGGCGGTCTGGGCGGTCACGACGGAACTGCCGAAGGGCGTGGCGCTCGAGATCACCTCGCTGAGCGCGGCGTCGGTCAAGTCGCTGAGGGGCCGGCTGAGCGCCGGCGAGCGGCCGGTCACGCACCTGATCGCGATCGAGCGCGTGTCGCCCGCAAGCGACGGCAAGCCCCACCGCGAATACGGCGCGGACATGTCGGACGATACGGCGCCATTGCACCTGCTCTTCGACGACCCCGGCTGGGAACGCCCCTGGGTCACGATCGGCATCGGCGACGGCGGCAACGAGATCGGCATGGGCGTGCTGCCCGAGGAGATCGTTCGCGACGACATCCCCAATGGCCGCCTCATCAGTGCGGCCGTTCCCGCGGATTACCTGATCGTGTCGAGTGTGTCGAACTGGGGCGGCTGGGGACTGGTCTCCGCCATGGCAATGGTCGCGCCAAAGGAAGCGGCGGTGCAGCTTCTCGCCGACTTCACGCCGGACCGGGACCGGGCTTACCTCACTGCCGCCGTCGACGTTGGGCAAGCCGTTGACGATAGCCGCATCGACCGCCCCGCGACACCCAAGATGAGTGTCGACCGGCTTTCGTGGGAAGAGCATGCGAAAGTACTGGGGAAACTCAGGGCGCACGTCGATGGATATCTCGCGGATCTGCAGCGCCCATGAATACGGCAGCTTTATTCATCTCCTGACTTTCGACAGACGCTATTTTCCGGATCACAAGCCGGCGCGAACGACGATTGAAGCCACCCTGCACGGCAAGCTGGCCGGGATCGACGTAGTCGCCTACCTCGGCATGCCGCGAGGCCGAAACCTAGAAACCGTACAGGTTCGCCGGGTTGTCGACCAGGATTCGATGTCTTGTCGAATCATCAGGAATCCATATTGTCAGATCTTCCAGAAGACGTGTGGCGTCCGGCTTGTTGTCAGCGCTTTGGGTCGGATGAGGCCAGTCCGACCCCCATATCACCCTATCCGGCGCAAGCTTCGCCAGGCTTCGCGCGACCACGCCGGCATCGGCGTAGTCGGGCGCTCCGGTTCTCGACACCAGGTAGGGTCCGCTCAGCTTGACCCAGGTCCGGCCATGAGCCATCAAGTCTTCTATTACCCGAAACGCGGGATGCACCACGCCGGCCGGTTGCGGGATCTGCCCCATATGGTCGATCACGAGAGTGGACGACAGGCTCGCGAGTAACTGCCTGTGCTCCATTATCTGAGCGGCGCTGGCGTTGACCTGGATATGCCAGCCCAACGGGTCGATCCGCTTCGCTAGCGGTTCGATCATCGCTACCGTCAGTCCGACGAGGAACTCGAGATTGAAGCGCAGTCCTCGCACGCCCGCGTCGTGAAGAATGCGCAGTTCGCTATCGGTCACCGTGTCGGCGACGGCTGCGATGCCACGAGCGTCAGCCCCGAACTGCGACAGCGCGTCGAGCAGGCAGCGATTGTCGGTCCCGTACGTGGACGGTTGCACCACGACATGTCGCCCGATACCCAGCCTTTGCCGCAGCGCACGATAATCGGCCACCGTTGCGTCGGCGGGTCGCAATTGCGCAGCCGGGTCGATCGGATACCGCGAGTCGTAGATATGGTGGTGACTGTCCGTCATCTTCCCGCTACCGTTGTCAGCTCGCGCCATTTCCTTCTGCCGGAAAGATAAATTCAGTATTGCGTATTGAGACCAAGGACCGGGACCGGGAAACCGGCGCCTTACGCGGCAATTGCCGCGACGGACTAGTCAGTAAGAACCTAATGAAACGGGTAGATCGATTATACGAGGGCAAATTTGACAGGAGATAATCAATCCTGGCAGGGCTATCTGATTAAAACTCACGATCATGCGCATTTCCTTGCAGCAAATAGAAACGTTTTACTGGGTTGCGCGCCTGGGCGGATTCCACGCGGCCGCACGTCACCAGCATCTCACGCAGCCAACCATTTCGGCGCGCATTCAGGAGTTGGAGGAGCACCTTGGCGTGCGTCTTTTCGAGCGCAGACGGAGCCGTTCGGGACTCACGCCGGCGGGCCGTGACGCGCTCGCCACAGCGGAAAAACTGCTCCAGCTTGCCGACAATCTCGAACGGATCGGCAAGCATAGCGACCCTTTGAAGGGACTGCTGCGGCTTGGTGCGAACGAGTCGATTGCTCACGCGGGTCTTGCCGATCTATTGACGCAACTCAAGACGCGATATCCACAAATGAAGATCGAACTCACAATCGACGTGGGTGTCGCGCTCGGTCGCAAGCTCGGCGCGCGCGAACTGGATGTCGCGATACTGAACGATTCCACCGACGCACCGCATGTCGTCGAGACGGCCATCGGACATACCGACCTTCACTGGGTTGCGTCGCCCCGGCTCGTACCGGATCC
Organism: Caballeronia udeis; assembly: GCF_001544555.2. Taxonomy (GTDB): domain Bacteria; phylum Pseudomonadota; class Gammaproteobacteria; order Burkholderiales; family Burkholderiaceae; genus Caballeronia; species Caballeronia udeis. The sequence goes on from NZ_FCOK02000010.1 coordinate 18,435, forward strand.
CAATGTCACGCCTGATGATCTGGTGTCCGTGCCGGTCATCACCGTGTCCCCGCCGTCGTCAAACCATTCCCTCGTAATGAACTGGTTTCGCGGCGCGGGGTGCACGCCGGAAAACGTCAGCTCATGTAATTCCCTGTCGATGATGTTGCGGCTCGTGGCAGCGGGGCATGCGGCGGCTGTGCTGTCTCCCGCGATCATGCGCCCGGATATCGACGCCGGGCTGATTCATGTGCTGAACACTGAACGGCCCATCACCCAGCAAGGGTTCTTCGTGGCGTATCAGGACGAGCGCCACAGTGGCGTGAATACCATCGTCGAGCTTGCGAAAGATGTGCTCACGCGCAGCCGTGTACTGATTCCCGATTGATCGCCAGTCCCGGGCGCGAGAACCGCAGCCGCCATGTCAACCGGCGCTTATTCATCAAGGCGCGTCATGTGGATTCAAGACTCGCTAAACGGGAACATCTCGGCGCTCTCACTCTGCACGGTGTGCTCTGGAAACAGCGACTGCTTCGTAGCGAGCCCGGTTCGCCTCGTTGGGCGGGTAGAGACCTGGCAAAGCAGCGCCAGTTTCCACCTCGCTCATGATCCAGTTCTCCAACTGCTCCTGTTCAACCGACGCAGCAACCACGTCGTCAAGGAGCGCGGCCGGAATAAGCACTGCGCCATCCCGATCGACCACGATTACGTCGTTTGGAAATACCGCAACGCCACCGCAGTCGATAGGCTCCTGCCAACCGACGAAGGTCAAGCCGGCCACGGATGGCGGCGATGCCGTTCCCTGGCACCAGACCGGAAGGCCCGTATTCAGCACGCCTTCAATATCGCGAACCACACCGTCGGTGACAAGCGCTGCAACTCCGCGCTTTTGCATCCGTGCGCAGAGGATGTCACCGAAGATTCCAGCGTCGGTTACACCGAGTGCGCCTACTACGGCAATACAGCCACTTGGCATTGCTTCAATCGCAGCGCGAGTTGAAATGGGCGAGCCCCACGAAGCGGGCGTCGCAAGGTCTTCCCGGGCGGGCACGAAACGGAGGGTGAATGCACGGCCGACGAGTCGCGGTTGACCTTCCGCTATTGGGCGGGTACCGCGAAGCCACACGTTGCGAAGGCCATGCTTGAGCAGGACAGTCGTAAGTGTCGCCGTCGATACGCCAGAGAGGGCAGCTACGATCTGTTCGTCAAGCTGAAGGGAGTCGATGGTCATGGTTAGCCTTTCCAAAGAATGATTAGATGCTGGCAATGAGGCCGCCATCGATCCGGACCGTCGAGCCGGTAATGTACGAAGCGCGAGGACTTGCAAGGAAAGTCACCACGTCTGCGTACTCCTGCGGTTCGCCATACCGACCCACGGGGATCGATCCCGTGCTTTCGGCAGCAACGTCCTCGACTGACCGCCCTTCGCGCTTGGCTTTGGCGTTGTCAAGGAAGCGGATCCGGTCTGTAGCGATACGTCCGGGCAAGACGATGTTGCAGGTAATGCCGTCGCGGCCAACTTCCCGCGCCAGCGTTTTCGACCAGCCGACCAGGGACATTCGCAGCGCGTTTGACAATCCGAGATTCGCAATGGGTGAAACAACGCCCGATGACGTGCTGGTGATTATCCGGCCAAAACCACGTTGGCGCATTCCCGGAAGTACCCTGTCGGTGATGGATACCACCGACAAGACCATGCTCTCGAAATGCTTGCGCCAGAGCGCCGGATCCTGTCCATGCGCCGGCGTCGGTGGCGGCCCTCCGGTGTTGTTCACCAGTATGTCGATAGGCCCGAGATCCCGCTCGATCCGGGCGACATGACTGTCTACGACAGACAGATCTCCGAGATCCCACTGAAGTGCGATTGCTTGCGAGCCCGCTTCTCTCACCGCCTTTGCAGTCTTTTCAGCTGCATCCAGATCGATGTCCGCAACGGCAACGCGTACTCCCTCGGCCGCAAGCGTTCGAGCGATTACGCCACCGAGGCCACCACCGCCGCCGAGCACAAGGGCGGTCTTGTCTTTTAGCTGCAGGTCCATTTTATTTCCCTATGAAAAACCGGTGACCCGGTTATTGTTGCGCTCCGATCGAATCGTCTCCGGCTTCCGCGACAGCATCGATTTCGACACGCACGCCGTTGAGCGCGCATCCGACGGTGGTTCGCACGGGAGCGGCACTGCCCATCACTTCGGCGTACACAGCATTGAAACGCTGAAATTCGCTGATGTCGGACAGATACGCCTGGACCCGAACAAGCCGACTGAAATCAGTGCCGGCATCTTCCAGAACGAGGCGCAAATTGTTGAGCACCGCGGTCGTTTGCTCTTCGATCGTGTCGCCGAGAATGTTTCGCTCAGGATCTCGCGGGACCTGGCCCGCCACAAAAATCAGGTCTCCCGCGCGGCGCCAGAGACTATAGTGGCCGCCCTTGGACGGTTGCTTGCTGGATTCGGTCATCGGTGAAGTCTCACGCTCGCGCGCCTGCGTACGCTCGCCTCTTAGCGGTTGCCGGGTCAACGCAACGACCGAACGTTCATTGCCGAGCTGATCGCGATATTCCCACTGTCCGTCCACGGATCGAACCAGGGCATTGCTGTACAGGTAGGCAGTGGTGCACGTGTGCTCCGGGACCAGCAAGAGCCGATCACCGGTGTCGAGCGAGTCACTACGGATCACGGTGTGCTCTTCGTTCATCATCACGACTTCGTCAGCGCCTTGAAAACGCTGCCGCAGCGGTTTATCCGGTGAAATGGCCTTGCTGCCCGCATCCAGCGTAGATGTTCCATTGCGTGTAGAAACAACGGTCGTCAACACAAACCCGGCCGCCACCCAATCGTGATGGGCCAGTTCCCTCAGGTGTTGAGCGTTCGAATACACCCATGTGCCGGGCGATACGTAACGCATCCTGGAACGCGGCCAAAGGTCGAACGTATAGCTGCAACCTCCGACCACGTCGACGTCGATGCCGTCTTCGAGCAGGCGCGACTGCAGTACTTCCAGCGCATCGGCAAGCTTCTGCACCTCGGCTTTACGCTCGTCATACTCGCCCCGGACGTTGCCGTCGTAAAGATGCCACCCGGCAAGCCGCCCGAGCCGGGCGACCTCGCGCGCAAGGTCGAGTGCGGCCTCGTCCATGGTGACCCCCGTGCGACCCATTCCCGGATCGAGGTCGACCCGAAGACGAATCGCAGGCGAGGCGCCGTCGAGTAGCCGGGTCCACAGATCCAGTCCGTGGCGGGAATCGACCAAACCCGTGAGCTCGGCCTTCGGAAACACGGCGGCCAATTCGATAAAACGGCCGATGTTTTGCGGATTGACGGTCGGAAACGCCCAGACGACGCGCGTGGCGCCTGCGGCCAGTACCATCTGGACCTCGGCGAGCGTGCTGGCTTTGAAAGCGTCGACGCCATTGGCCAGCAGCAACTCAACGAGCCACGCTGCGCGGTGAGTCTTCACGTGCGGCATCAGGCGATCGACACCGCCGCATGCAAGCGCGGTGACCTTCAGGTTGTGCAGGACGCGGTCTTCCATCACCACAAAGCAAGGTGTTGAGACCGCCGGTACCAGGTCCGCGGGAATTGGGTTGATCATGTTGCGTGTCGTCGTAGATTGATGGTTATCGTGCATCGGATTTGTCCGGCTGGCATGAATCTCTCAGAGAGCAGCTTCACATCGAGGACAGTCGGCTAGTGGCGCAAGTCAGACAGGAATGCCTGCGCACGCGGGTGCTCGGGCGACCGAAAGAACGTTTGCGGATCGGCTACTTCAAGAATCTCACCGCGGTCCATGAACCAGACGCTGTCACTCACCTCGCGTGCGAATCCCATCTCGTGGGTCACGCACATCATCGTCATGCCGTCTCTGGCAAGCGACTTCATGACGTTGAGCACTTCGCCAACCATTTCCGGATCGAGCGCGCTCGTCGGCTCGTCGAACAGCATCACGGGCGGCTCCATCGCCAATGCACGCGCAATCGCGACGCGCTGCTGCTGTCCTCCCGACAACTGCTGTGGATATGAATCCGCCTTGTTGGCCAATCCCACGCGATCAAGCAGCGCCAATGCCTGCCGCTTCGCATCCTTGCGGTTTTTTCCGGACGCCTTCATCGGCGCGAGGCAGACGTTGTCGAGCGCCGATAGATGGGGAAACAGGTTGAACTGCTGAAACACGAAGCCGACACGGCTGCGAAACCGGTTCAGATTTAACATGGACTGATGCACGCTTGTTCCGTCGACCATGATCTCGCCCCCCTGAATTTCCTCGAGGCGGTTGACGGTACGAATCAGCGTCGACTTGCCCGACCCCGAAGGGCCGCACACGACCACCACCTCACCTCGCTTTACCTCGGCGGTCACGTTGACGAGCGCCTGATATTCGCCATACCACTTACTAACTTTGGAGAACTGAATCATTGATGATGCTCCTGACATTAGACACCTTCCCCGTAGCGCGCCGGCGCGAGATACGCTGTTCCACACCCTGCACGCACCGGGTGAGCGTGTAGCACACCGCAAAGTAAGCCAGCGCGAGAATCAGGAAGACTTGAAACGGCTTCGTGAGCAGACTGGAGTTGACCTGCTGGGCCGAAAACGTCAGTTCCTGGACACTGATCACATAGCCGATCGACGTGTCTTTCACCGTCGATACGCATTGGCTGAGAATGCTCGGCAGCATGTTGTACAGCGCCTGCGGCAAGATCACGTGGCGCATCGTCGACCCGTAACTCATCCCGAGCGATCGTGCGGACTCGGTCTGCCCTTTGGGCAACGACTCGATACCTGCGCGGACAATCTCGCTCAGGTAAGCCGCCTGATAGATCACCAGCGTGACGACCAGGGTAGTGAAAGCGCTGACGAGATGGCCGATCAACCCCGGCACAAGGAAATAACTCCAGAACACCAGCATCACGAGCGGCACACCGCGCACGATATAAACGAGCACCGTCGAGGGCACGCTCAACACCCTGTAGGGCGAAACCCGGCACAGCGCCAACAGCAAGCTAAGTGGAACGGCAAAGGCAAGACCAAGCAGCGCGAGAATCAGCGTGAGCGCCAGACCGCCAATCGGTCCGTTCGGATATTGTCCGAGCAGCAGGAAATGCGCGTTGTGGATGAGTATGTCGAGCATCGTTTATTTCGCCGGGATACGGGTATGGCGCGTGACCGCTGCCCCCACACCCATCAGGCTCAATGAAATGGCCAGGTAGATGAGCGTTCCAACGAGATAGATTTCAAAGGTTCGAAAAGTCTGGTTCTCAATGTCGCGCACCGTGTATGTCAGTTCGGCAACACCAATTACCATCGCCAGGCTGGTGTTCTTGAAGAGCACCACCGTATGGTTGATGAACGGCGGCATTGCTATGCGAAAGCTCTGCGGCAGGATCACGTAACGCATTGACTTCGCAAAGCTCAAACCCAGCGAGCGGGCTGCCTCATGTTGGCCCGCCGATACCGCCCGCAGGCCGCTTCTAATATCCTCCGAGTAGTACGCCGCCATGCACAGGCCAATGGCTATAGACGCGAAGATGAATTCACCCCCATGCGTATTGATCCATCCTTGGGCACTTTCAGGCAGCAGTGTCGGAAACCCGAAGTACCAGAGGAACAGTTGGGCCAGCATCGGCACGTTCTGATGGTATGCAACGTAGCCGGCGACAAGCCTCTCAATGAACGGGTTACCCATCGCGCGCAGCGTCGCCATCACCGTGCCGAGTGCGACCGCGGGCACCCAGCTCGTCAGCGTTAGAAGCGCGGTGTACTGCACTCCCCACATGAGGTGTGTCAGATTCGGGGCCGCGAATATGCTAGCGAAGTCGAGATGTAACAACATGAGCAATCCTCATCACACAGAGCGGCTTTAAAGTCAGCCTTTGATCGACCCGATCTTGAAATCGCGATGCATCTGATAGATCGTCTTGGGACCGAGCCACGTATCGAATATCTGTTGGGCTTCGCCAGATTTTTCCATCCCGTCCAGCGCGTTGTTCACCGCGTCGAGCAGCGCCGGCTCACCCTTCTTGATACCGAGTCCCCAGTATTCGAGGCCCACCGGCGGCGACAGCGCAGCAACATTGGTGTCAGGGCCGAGTTTGGCGGCAAAGCGGTGCATGATCGGTTCCGAGACGACAAAACCATTGACCTTGCCTTGCACCATGGCCAGGAAAGCGGATGGCGAGTCGTCATAGCTGACAAGCTGCACGCTCGGCATGACCCGACCCATGATTGCGATATTGCTGGATCCTTTGATCGTACTGACGCGCTTGCCGTCGAGATCGTCCCGCGCTTTGAACGGACCGCTGGTCTTCACTGCAATGACCTGCTTGGCGACATAGTACTGATGCGTGAATGCGAGTTGCTCAGCCCGCGCCGGAGAGTAGCCGAGCACCGCGGCGAGCACGTCGACGCGGCCTTGCAGCAGTTCAGGAATGCGTGCTTCCATCGATACCACCTGCAACACGGGCTTGACGCCCAGCGCCTTCGCAACGCCCTTGCAGTAGTCGACGTCGTAACCGACGATTTCTCGCGACACCGGATCCTGGAAGCCGAATGGCTCGAAGTTGGCCAATACCCCGCACACCAGCGTTCCGCGCGCTTTGATGTCTGCGAGTTGGTCCGCCCGTGCGGTACCCGCCAGCAGGGCCAGGGTCAACCCAAGCAATGCTGCGGTTAGTTTGTTAGACGATTTCATGCGTTTCTCCGTAGACGGGTGCTTCAAACGCAACCTCAAGCTGTTGATGGGCTCGATCTGCATTGCGGGGGACTTGGAGGTCGTATTCTTGGTGTAAAAAAAATCCAAATAAAGAGATATTTGCGCATAATTATCCATTCCAAAACTAGATTGATCCAAGGGGGCTGTGTGGCGCACCAGATCACGTTCCTGCAACTCGAAGCACTGGTTGCAATCGCGGACATGGGTTCGTTCGAAGCGGCTGGACGCAAATTGGGCAGCGTTCAGTCCGGCGTGTCGCGCCACGTTCGCGAACTGGAGGGCCAATTCCCAAAGCCGCTATTCGAGCGCAGCTCGCGATCGGCACGGCTGACCGTCGACGGCCTCGAGGTACTCTCGCAAGCGCGCACGATTCTTCAGCAACGCGACGCCCTGTTGAGTCAGTATGCGAGCGAGAAAATATTGCGGCGGTCGTTGAGGCTCGGCGTGACTGAGCTCGCGGCGCTCACCTGGCTGCCCGGCTACATCGAGGCACTGCGTTCTACCTACCCGCTGGTGAATGTCGAACTGGAAGTGGGCGGTGTCGCTGCGGATCTTTACGAAAAGCTCAGACTCGCGCGGTTGGATCTGGCCATCGTGCCCGACTCGCCTCGCTGGGCGGACATGCTGAGATTTCCGCTCGCCAACGTGCGTAACGGCTGGTTTTGCAGTCCCACGTTCAACCTGAAGCGGCGCAGGCTCGCCGTATCGGAGCTTGGCCAGTTGACATTGCTGTCGCAGTCTGGCGACTCGGCGGCAGGACATGTCATGAGCAAATGGCTTGAGCGCAACGGCGTGCAACCGCGCAGCATCCTGACCTGTAACAACTTCGCGGCGCTTGGTGGAATGGCGAGCGCCGGGCTGGGTATCGCCTGTCTGCCAAATGCCATTTCAGACGAACTCGTGACGCTGGGTATGTTGCGCGAAGTTCATGTGGGGCCGGTGATGCCACCGGTGCGCTATGTCGCCGTTGCGCGGCAAGACGCGCTGACACCGTTCCATCGCAAAGTCGTTACGCTCGCCCGCGCAACGTGCAACTATGGGACGCGCTATCAGGACGCCGGCAGCCGCGAACCGCTCGTTACTCTCGATCGCGAGGCCAAATAGCCATGCTGACCGTCAAGCAGATCGAAACGTTCTACTGGGTAGCGAAACTCGGTACCGTTCAACGTGCAGCCGACAAACTTCATATCACGCAGTCCGCCGCAACCAAGCGCCTGCAGGATGTCGAAGCAAAGTCCGCTGCACGTTTGTTCGAGGGGAGCGGCAAGAAAGCAAGGTTGTCCGCGAAAGGGCACGAGATGCTCGCACTCTGCGAGAACTTGCTGGAGAGCATTGGGCGACTGGAGGCCTGCCAGGACGCGGACCGGCATATGACCCGCGTGCTGCATATCGGCCTGACGGAGCTGGTGGCGTTGACCTGGTTCTCGGCGTTCCTGCAGCAGATGCGCGAGATGTTTCCGAATCTCATACTGCAACCACACGTCGACATGTCCGGGCCGCTGCAAGAGCAGGTGATCGACGGCCGCCTCGACCTCGCGATCCTGCCCGAGCCAGAGCTCCCCGCATCGGTCACGCGAGTGACGCTCGGAAGTGCTCGCTTCGCCTGGTTTTGCCGCCCAGGTGAGTTCGACCGCAAGCGCACGGTGCCGCTGCACGAACTGGGCACCGTTCCTGTCATCGAGCAGACTCCCATATCCATCATTACGATCCTGAGTTCAAGGGACTTCGAGAGCGTGGGCGTCAATCCCGAGCGTATTTGCGGCGGCAACAATGCGGTCGTAGTGGGCGGCCTCGTGGCAGCTGGGGTTGGCGTGAGTTTGCTGCCGGTCGAACTTTTCAGGCGGCAAATTGAACACCAGTTGATGCAAATCGTGATTACCGAACCGCCCGCGCCGCTGGTTCGCTACGATGCTATTTTTCTGAAACACTCACATTCCGCGCTGGGGTACATGGTTGCCGATGTCGCACGGCGTTGTTGCGACTTCAGTTCGGGTGGTCAACAACCGGCAGCTCGTTAAGCGCAACCAACTGCATCGAACGGTCATCGCTTTCCGGCTGCTGTTTCTGGCATCGAGCTGATGCATCGCATTTGCAAGGAGCAGTTCGACCTCTGCCCTCTCGCCCCAAGGACACCGCAGCGCCCTCCGTCTGGGATGCCATCTTGTAAAATTATTAAGATATCCATATTTATAAGAAGCATATCGATCGTACCGGCTATTTGCACCAGAGCCGGGGCGCGTGCGTAATTCACGGTCAACGAAAATGCGTATGCGCTAATTCCATGACTTCATCTGCCCGGCCGTTCAGCACGGCGCGCAACATATATAGGCTGAAGCCCTTTGCCTGCGCCCACTGCACTTTCGGTGGCAATGCGATTTCATGCTTGGCAGTAACCACATCGATCAACGCGGGCCCCGGCCGTGCGAACGCACGTCGCAATGCGTCGGGTAAGTCCTCGGATTGTTCGACCCGGATACTAAAAATCCCCGCCGCTGCCGCTATATCTCCAAAATCCGTCGCGCTCAAATCAGTGCCAGTGTCGAGATAACCTCCCGCTTTCATCTCCATGGCGACAAATCCAAGCGAACTGTTGTTGTACACGACGACCTTGATTGGAAGGTCAAGTTGCCGTGCGCTCAGGAGGTCCCCAAGCAGCATTGACAGTCCGCCATCACCTGAAAGTGAGATGACCTGCCGCCCAGGATCTGCCGCCTGCGCACCAAGCGCTTGCGGCATCGCGTTTGCCATCGACCCGTGGTTAAACGAGCCGTGCAGGCTGCGCTTGCCGTTCATCGTCAGATAGCGTGCCGCCCACAGTGTTGGCGTGCCCACGTCGGCTGTAAAGACAGCATCCTTCTCGGCGATTTCGTCGATGAGCCGCGTCAAGTATTGCGGATGAATCGCCCGGCCTGCTGGCGAAGGTCGCGCGAGGTCGTCGAGCCCCTTGCGTGCCGACGAATAGTGCTTTCTCGCGGTATCGAGGAAGCGCCGGTCCGTCTTGCGTTCCAGGCGAGGCAGCAGGGCAGTCAGCGTTTCGCGGACACCACCCACCAGTCCGAGCGCAAGCGGCGTGCGCTTGCCGAGCGCGTCGCCCCGTATATCTATCTGCACGATCTTCGCTCGCGAAGGATAAAAGTTGCGATAGGGGAAGTCTGTACCCAGCATAAGAAGCGTGTCGCAAGACATCATCGCGTGATAGCCCGAGCTAAAACCGATGAATCCGGTCATGCCAACATCGAACGGATTATCGTGCTCGATATATTGCTTACCCCGCAATGCATGGACAACCGGGGCGCCAAGCTTGTCCGCGAGAGCAACGACCTCGTCATGTGCGTCGGCGCAGCCGCTACCGCATAGCAAGGTAACGGCGCTTGATTCGTTGAGCAGCGCCGCCAACCGATCGAGATCGCGCGCAGCCGGAATGATCGTCGGCGGTTCCGCGTCGACCCAGGACGACAATCCCGGCGACGCATCGCCGAGTGCAATGTCACCCGGCAACACGATGACCGCCACACCGCGTTCGTTAATGGCGGTTCGCATTGCACGCTCGAGCACGCGTGGAAATTGCTCGCGACTAGTGACGAGTTCGACGAAATGACTGCATTCCTTGAAAAGCTCCGTCGGATGGGTTTCCTGGAAGTACCCAAGGCCAATCTCAGTCGATGGAATATGCGCCGCGATAGCGAGCACCGGAACGTGATTGCGGTGGCAATCGAAAAGACCATTGATCAGGTGCAGGTTGCCCGGCCCGCAACTGCCCGCGCACACGGCAAGCCGCCCCGTTTCAGCAGCCTCGGCGCCGGCAGCAAATGCCGCGACCTCTTCATGCCGCGTGTGCATCCACCGGAGCGAATCCATTCGATGGAGGCTGTCGGAAAGGCCGTTCAGGCTGTCGCCCGTTACTCCCCAAATCCGCTCAACACCGGCAGCCGCCAGGGTTTGCGCCAAATGATCGGCGATTGTTTTGCCCATAGTGGACTCCTGATTAAAGTAAATGAAGTTCGCGCGCCTGCGCCGACAGCGCCTCGCGGAACTCGGGATGTGCAAGACGAATGATTGCGTTCGCGCGTTCGGTCGACGACAGACCCTTCAAGTTCGCCACTCCGTATTCTGTGACCACAAGATGAGTGTCAGTACGCGGCGTGGTGACCGGCCCGCTGAGTCGGGCAACGATCTTCGATACCTTCCCGCCGCCTGCGGTTGAGTGGAACGCTATGATCGATTTACCGCCGCGCGATGCGTATGCCCCGCGAACAAAGTCGAGTTGCCCGCCGGTTGCGCTGTACTGATGCCCTTTCACATGCTCCGAATTGCATGCACCGGTCAGGTCCATTTCAATGGTCGAGTTAACCGATACGACGTTATCGTTGCGCGAGATCGTATGCGGATCGTTCACGTAGCTCACCGGATAGCTTTCGATCGAAGGATTGTTGTCCAGGTACCCGTACATCTCGCGGTCGCCCATCGCGAAAGTGAAGACGGTCTTCCCGCGATTAAGCGTCTTGCGGGAGTTGTCCACTACCCCGCGCAGAATCAGGTCGACTAGTCCCGGTGTCAGCAACTCCGTATGAATCCCGAGATGACTATGGCCGGCAAGCGCGGCACATACCGCGTTGGGTAATGCACCGATACCCATCTGCAAGCAAGCGCCGTCGGTGACAAGCTCGGCAATCAGCGAGCTGATCGTCTTGTCGTCCGCAGTCGCCGCCTTAGGCTTGAGCTCGGGTATCGCGTGATTCGATTCCACGATCGCATCCACTTCCGACACGTGCAGCAACGAATCGCCGAAGACGCGTGGCATGTTCGGATTGACTTCCACAATCAACCTGCGTGCGGCACGCGCCACGCCCGTCGTATAGTCGTTGTTTGTGCCGAACGTGAAGTAACCATGCGCATCCATGGGCGACACCATCACCAGCATGGTGTCGACGGGGATATGGTCAGCGAATAGCCGAGGAGACTGGCTAAACGAGTTGGGCACGTAGAACACGACCTTGCGGTTTCCGTCCTCAACACCCAGCTTGACGAGCTCCCGCTCAGGAGCGCCCATGAACATACAATGCGGCAGGATCCGACCCATGAGCGAATAGCGCAGCAAACTCTCTCGCAAAAACGCTTCAGAGTGAAAGTAGTAGACCTTCAGCGCATCAATGTCCCCTGCTTCGGCGCGCGCCCCTAACGCCTCTAGCAACGAGGGTGGCTGCGACATCGCCATCCCGAGCGCGATAGACGAGTCGCTGCGTAATGTCGAGACTGCTAGCGCCGGGGAAGTGAGCTTGCTCTTGTACAACTCTTCGACTTGGAATCTGGTGTTCATGAGTACAACTCCGGTTTAATAGTTGGCGTCGGCTTCGGGTGAATGACCGCGCTTGTAAATGAGCATCGTGCGTTCGAACGTCATGACAATCTCGCCGTCCTGGTTGAGTCCTTTTGTTTCCACGGTCACGATCCCCTGCGTTGGGCGGCTCTTCGACTCACGCTTGGAAAGCACGGTGGATTCCGCATAAAGCGTGTCGCCCGCAAATACCGGATGCACGGCCTTGACCTTGTCCCAGCCCAGGTTTGCCACCACTTTCGCGCTTACGGTGCGTACGCTCATTCCGGTGATCACAGCGAGCGTGAACGTGCTGTCGACCAGCAGCTTTTTCCATTCGGTCTTCGCGGCATAGGCCGCATCAAAGTGCACTTGTTGCGTGTTCATGGTGAGAAGCGTGTTCCAGATATTGTCGACGTCGGTGATCGTCCTGCCCGGCCGATGTTCGTAAATGGCTCCGGGAACAAAGTCCTCGAAGTACAGGCCAGACGTTTCACGGAAACGGTTTTCCCCAATCTGGCGATACGCGGAAATGGAAGATGTCATGATGGTGTCCTAGATAGATAAGTTCAGATTGCGGCCAGCACGCTGTGCGCTTCTCGAGCGATGGCCTCGTCGACCATGTGCCCGTCCACGATGCCCACGCCCTGTTCGTTTGCTTCGAGCACACGTTTCGCCCACGCAACGCGATCGGCGGACGGCGTAAACGCACGGTTGATTGATTCAATATGTGAAGGATGAATAGCGGCTTTGCCGTGGAAGCCATTGGCGAGCGCGAAAGCCAGATCGGCTTGCAAAAGGTCGGCGTCGTGAATGGCGAAACACGGCGCGTCGATCGCCTCGATGCCCGCCGACCCACATGCCGCGGCAACACCACAACGCGCGACTTGCAGCGCGAGCGAATCGGGTTGGGCACGCACATCGGAGGCATAGTCAGCCGCGCCAAACATGAGCGCCCCAACATGCGAACTGGCACTTGCGATCGATTCAACCGCAAACATGCCACGCGCTGACTCGATCAGAGGAACAAGCACGCTCGTCTTGCCGGCTTTATCGAACAGACTTGCTACCAATGCCACCTGGTCCGGTGATTCAATTTTCGGCAGCAGGAGGAAATCGGGCATGCGCGAGGCGTCTAGCAATGCGGCAAGATCGTCCAGACCAAAGCGCGTAGAAACCGAGTTGATGCGCACCGCACGCTGCGGCATGATTTCGTCGAGAGGCGTGTTGAGCCACGCAAGCAGGTTCTTTCGTGCATCCGGCTTCTCAGCGGAGGACACGGAATCTTCGAGATCGGCGATGGAAACATCCACGCCGCTCCTGGCTGCGCTCAGCAAGCGGTCAGGACGGGTGGCGGGTGTGAAGAGCCAACTACGAGTGGCAAGAACGGAATGATCGGACATGACGCTTGGCACCTGAAGAATGTTTTGACCTGCTCATTCTCGTGATGCGGCGTGCCACTGACAATGCGGCAATTATGGTGCTAGCCTTCGGAAATCTTGAAGCCTGGATTTTTAGGGTTTGCCACGTGACTGCTTGGGGCCAATTGCAATCAGATGGTCAAACAGCAGACGAGCGTAGGTTGGAAGCGCGTCTCGCTCGCTCACGCACACGCACATTTCACGCAGCGCCCAGCTATCGTGCAGACGTAGAACACGAATTCCCATGGTGCGCTTGCAGCGGCGCGCCGCCGATTCGGGCACGACTGATACGCCCACGCCATTCTCGACCAGACGGCAGATAGCATCGAAACTCCGTAGTTGTATGCGCTGGCGAATCCGCCGATGCAATCTGCGTGCATGACCCTCCAGATAAATTTGAATCGATGCACCGTTCGCATAGCCGACGAAATCGTGTTCGAGTAATTGCTCGAACGCAATGCCGCGCATGCCTTCGAAACCGGGTGCAGACGCAGGCACGACAGCGCACAGGCGATCGGTGACAAAAGGAAAAGCTTGCAACGCCCCCATGTCGGCCGCAGCAGCCACAATGCCGATGTCCGCCACACCATCGATCAACGCCTCAACGATTTCATGACTAAGGCGCTCCTCGACTTCAATGTTCACATTGGGGTGAGCCGCGAGAAAATGACTGACAGGCGTAGGCACAAACTCCGTCAGCGCGTTCGTGTTTGCGAGCAGCCGCACTGTGCCTTTCAGTCCATGGGCGAACTGGCCAAGATCGTCGGTCAATCGCTGCATGGAGGCGAGCGTTGCGCGTGCATGGCGCAACAACGTATGACCAGCTTCCGTAGGCTGAACGCCGAGCCGCTGGCGCGCGAGCAACGGCACGCCCACAGCCTCCTCCATTTGCTTGATTCGTCCGCTCGCCGAGCCTAGCGCCAGGTTCACACGCGTTGCTCCGTGCGTGATGCTGCCCGCTTCCACCACGGCCACGAAAAGCCGCAAATCCGCTATGTCGAAGCGCATGAAGTGTCTCCGCCTTCGTTTTCGTTGATTCCACGAACGATCAGGCCTACGGGAAACCCGAAGGATACCTTCGCGAATTACGCATTGTCGCCGAACGTCGCGCTTTGGACAATGGCCCTACAAAATCAACAAACGGAGACAGACGTGGCGAACCCTTCAAAAGACAACGCGCGCGATCGTGCGCCCAACTTTCGACACGCTCGTACGATGCAGCGGCGCGCGGCCACTGCGAGCCTCATCGGGTCGGTGATCGAATGGTATGGCTATACCGACTCCGCTAGCGTTCCTGGACTTTTCCGGATTCGTTGCCGGTGTGTCATCGCTTGGCTTAGTTTGAAGCGAAGCAAGGTTGCCGCGACAATCGCTCCCCGTTTATTTGTTTGCAGTATTAAAAATATCCAACGGGTCGGTTCAAGGGATCTACCACGATTTCAGCCTTGGTTACCCTCCGTTACCGATGCGCGTGTCGCTGGCGTCGCGGCCGGCGCGTCCTCGACAATTGAAACAGGCAATAACGTCGGCTTCTGACTCTCAATAACCAGCGCCGCCGGCTGTAAGCGGGTTCGCGTTGACGTCGTTCTGACGGGCGATCAACGCCACGGAAGCGCCAGGTTCGAACGATTATTCGGCAACCTGTCGCTTGAACTCCATTGGGAAATCGGGCCGCTCATAGCGACCTTCGGTGCCGCTGGCAGAGCCTTCGCGCTCCAAACCACGGACACACCATGTCGACTCGGTATGAAAGGGCGAGTGACTCGCCACTCGCCCTTTCATACCGGTGCCAGGTGAAACACCCGGGCGCCAGAACGCTCTGGTTTCTTTAGCTACGCTGCCCCGCCGCGTTCAGGATTAGCTGGGTGATCTCGTCGGGATGAGAGATCAACGAGAGATGGCTTGCCTTCAACTCGATGGTCGTGGCACCCATGCGTTTCGCCATGAAACGTTCAAGATCAGGATCAATTGTCCTGTCTTCAGTCGAAACAGCGTAGAAACTCGGTTTTGACCGCCAGGCAGCCTGTGTGGTCTTGCCGGTTAGCAGCGCCTTTTGAAACGGCTCCTGCACTGCATAGAGGACCTTCGCCTTCGCTTCCGGTAGATCGCCCGCAAAATCGCGAAGGAACGCTGCCTCGCTCAGGCGACCTTCATCGCCGTCAAAAACAATCCCCGCAGACGCCGGCGGCGCAGGAAATTTCTTGGCCAGCTCCGAGTAATCCTCGCCCGCGTCAGGCGCCCGAGCCGCCACATAGACAAGTGCAGAAACATTCGGGTGCACACCAGCCTCCGTTACGATCATCCCGGAGAAGGAATGCCCGACCAATACGGTCGGGCCGTCCTGGCGCGCCAGCACGCGTCGGGCCGAAGCAACCGCCTCGGGCAACGTCGTCAGAGGGTTCTGGACAGACGTGGTATTGAGTCCCGCTGCTTGCAGTCGCGCGATCACTTCTGACCAGGACGACCCATCGGCGAACAACCCGTGCACAAGGACGACGTTCCGCGCTTTCGTCGGCGCGGGAGTTGCCGCCATACCGCGAGTAGAAACGAGTGTAGCGGCGGCCCCGGCTATCAGTGCAGCCGAGAAACTACGTCTATTCATCGTCATAATCTGATTCTCCTTCCGTAGAGGTTCGATTCGGGTCGACGCAAAGCGGTTCTAGTCCAAAATACCTTAGTTATGCAAATTAGGTGCCATCAGCATGGTAGCAACGCTAGTCGCTCGGCTGGCCGTACCGAATCGACACGTCGTGCCCATCGCGGGGAGCGCGCTGGTTCTGCTCAGTGTACGCAAGTGGAGAACTTTGAACTGCCCGGTCTGACCTATCGCGCCTGCAGGATTCTCAGCCAGAGAGCCACGGCGATCGCAACAATGAACAACGCGCCCGTCATCCCCACAACGCCATTCCATCCTCCGCGATTCCAAAACACCCCACCCAGCGAGCCCACGACACTGGATCCAAGGTAGTAGGCAAAAAGATAAAGCGATGATGCCTGTGCCTTGTCTGATTGCGCGCGCGCCCCAACCCACGCGCTAGCAACAGAGTGCGTGCCGAAAAAGCCGACCGTCAACACCGCGATCCCCGCAACGACTATCCAAAGCGAGTCAGCAGTTGTGAGCACGGTTCCGATGAGCATGACTAACAACGTGGCAGGCAGCATGTTGCGCCGCCCCAACCACTCCGACAGACTGCCGGCAGACGCTGAGCTGGCAACGCCAAACAAATAGACCGAGAATATGAAGCCCATTGCGGTCTGGCTCAGCGAAAACGGCGGCGCGACCAGGCGATAGCCCACGTAGTTGTAGACCGTAACGAATCCGCCCATCAGAAGGAAACCTTCCACGAAGAGCAAGGGCAGCACACCGTCACGCACATGCGTCGCATATGCTCGACTCAAGGCAGCGAACCGAAGTGGCCGTGCAACAAAATGTCGGGACGCGGGCAAGCAGCGCCACAAGATGCCCATGCACAGCAGTCCCAGAATCCCCATGGTCATGACGGCAGCGCGCCACCCCAGGAGATCCGTTACTACGCCGGTCAACAATCGGCCCGCCATCCCGCCAAGTGCGGTTCCACCGACGTACAAACCCATCGCAAGACCGAGTGACCGCGGGTGCATCTCCTCCCCAACATACGCCATCGCGACCGCGGGTAGCCCGCTCAGCGCAATTCCCATCGCCGCCCGGGTCACCAGGAACTCCGTCCATGCAGGCAGCACCGCACTGATTATCGCGAACATGGCAGACAGGAACAACGACGCCACCATAATCGGTTTGCGTCCCCAGGCCTCCGACAGGACGCCCGCGACCAGCATAGACACGGCCAGCAGCCCCGTGGTCAGCGACAGTGAGAGACTTGCGCCCGCTGCGCTTACCTTGAAGTTGTGGGAAAAGACCGGCATCAGCGGCTGCACGCAGTACAGCAACGCAAAGGTGGCAAATCCGGCTGAGAAAAGCGCACTGTTGGTGCGAATGAAAGCAGGTGTGCCGTGCTCGATTTTTCCAATCACCACCTCGGTGGCGAGTTCTGCGGACTCAGCGAAGCGAACTGCTGCGTTCAAGGTTTCACTGCTATGCTCAGACATGATACTAATGCCTCGGATAAATACTAACGATTGCTGGGAATAGTCGGCCAGAAGCGGGACCGCGTCCAATATCGTTTTATCGCCGTTTGATACAAAATCCATATCATGGACCTGCGCCGTATCCGGTACTTTGTCGTACTCGCCGAAACGCTCCACTTCGGGCGGGCCGCGCTACGACTAAACATTGCTCAGCCCCCCCTCAGCCACCAGATTCGTGCACTGGAAGGTGAACTTGGCGCCCAGTTGTTTGAGCGAAACAATCGTCGCGTAGAACTCACACCTGCGGGAAAGGCGCTGTTGCCAGAGGCCCGCACGTTACTTGCACAGGCTGAGCGGGCAGGCGCTGTTACTGCACGCGCCCAACGCGGTGAACTGTGCGAACTCCGCGTGGGTTTCACCAGTTCTGCCGCGCTCAGTTCAGTGATTCCGCAGTTGATTTTTGCGCACAGGCAGCGCTTCCGAAATGTTCACTTGCACCTCGAAGAACTGACGACCAAAGAGCAGATAACGGCCATGCTTGAGCGCCGGCTTGAGGTCGCATTCGTACGCAGTTCAAGCTATCCGGATCTTCCCGCAACGCTCACGGCAACTTACGTATTCGAAGATTCTCTCGTGGTTGCCCTTCCGCCGCGGCATAGATTTGCTACCCCTTCCCTCCCGCTGTCAGCCAAGGTACTGTGCGACGAGGATTTGTTATGTACCGGCAAAACAGTGGTACCGGTGTCTATGACCAGATCATCGCCGTGTGTCACCATGCGGGATTCTCACCGCGAATTGCTCAGGAGGCGCGTGAAACCCCAACAATTCTCGGCCTTGTTGCCGCCGGTCTCGGCGTAGCATTCGTGCCTGCATCGTTGGGAAGCCTGAACGTCGCGGGCGTGACGTACCGCCCCCTGCGCGAAAGCGGTGCTCGTTCCACGATATGGCTGGTTCTGCGCGCTGGAAAGTTATCGCCTCAGGAAGAAGCATTTTCCGAACTTGCGAGAACGGTTCAAGCCCGGGCTCAAGATTCTCCCGGCACTTGTGGGTAGGTACTCGTATTTCTGACCGGTCGGTGTCGGAACTCGACACCCAGCGTCACTTCAAGCCCCGTTTCCAAGGCAATGACGTTCCTTTACACGTCGATGCCCGCGAGGGCGGCAGTAAGCTCGCCCCGGCTATCGGCATATGTCCTCCAGTTTTGAACTGCTGGACGAAACCAATACCGGCCTTCACCTTGTCGCCTTCACGACGCTCACGCTAGTTACCACGAGCAATGCTTCAAAATACTTAACACGCGCCTAGCGGCGTGCTTCAGTGGCCATGCGAACGGCAAGGCTGGCGAGCACCGTTCCCATTAGCCAACGCTGAACGACAAGCCAAAACGGCCGCTGCCCGAGAAATGCCGCGATCGAGCCAGCCGTCATCGCGACAATCGAGTTGACGGTAACACTCAAGGTGACCTGCACGACCCCCAGTATCAGCGATTGTCCAAACACATGGCCGTATCGCGGTTCGATGAACTGCGGCAGCAGCGAAAGATAGAGCACCGCGCTCTTTGGGTTCAACAGATTCGTGACGAAACCCATTGCGAACAGTTTGCGTGGGCTGTCGGTAGGCAACTGGCGCACCTGGAACGGCGAGCGCCCCCCTGGCTTGACTGCCTGCCAGGCGAGCCAGAGCAAATAAAGTGCACCGCCAAAGCGCAAGGCGTCATACGCGTATGGCACGGCCAGCAGCAGGGCGGTGACGCCGAGCGCGGCGCATAACATATAGAACGCGAAGCCGAGCGCGACCCCACTAAGCGAGATCAGACCGGCGGTGCGACCCTGACAGATCGAGCGCGAGATCAAATACACCATATTTGGCCCGGGCGTGAGCGCCATTCCGAGGCAGACGAAACCAAACGTGAGCAATCTGGCGCTTTCAGGCATTTCACATCTCCTTGACCATTGATCAACGCTGTTGGGTAGAGAACTCATACCCTCTGCTGGTCGGGCGTGGCGCCCCTTTTCGCCCCCGCCTGAGCAAGCAGATCGGAGCCAGGCTTTCTTCTGGTGTCGTGAATTGCCTCCGGCTCCCCCTAATTTTGTCTGCCCACGTGCGACAGCTATCGGCTACTCAGCGGCCAAAGCCATTTCTACAGCTGCCTGCGCATGGGCAATGGTCGTATCGATGATCAGCACCGGACTGTCTTCGGGCTTTACGAGCATACCAAACTCAGTACAACCAAGAATTATGACCTCCGCCCCCCGCGCCACGAGATCCAGAATCGCTGCACGGAATTTTTCGCGAGTGGAAGGCAAGAAGATACCCTTCGCGAGTTCGTCATAGAGCGCATTGTGCACATTATTCTGGTGCTCTCCCTGCGCGACCAATACGTCCAGCCCATATCGCTTTTTCAGGCGCCCCACAAAGTACGTCCCTGTCATGGTGTATCGACTTCCCAACAGGCCAACCGTTTTGAAGCCGCGTGCAAGCACCTCTCTTGCCGTCGGGTCGACGATATGAATGAACGGCAGATTGACCGAGCTTTCCACCCGCTCATCTGCCGTATGAACTGTATTGCACGCCAGCAGGAAAAAATCGGCGCCCGCAGCCTTTACCTTATTGCCTTCAGCGGCGAGAAGGTCCCCAACGAGATCCCATCGCCCTTCACGCTGTCGACGCTCGATCTCCTCGAAGTCGGTTTGGGCGAGCACGATTTTCGCGCAATGCAACCCGGCTCCGCCCAGACGTTGTGCGACGAGTTCATTAATTACACGGTAGTACACGATCGTGCTCGGCCACGCGACACCGCCGACAATACCTATGGTTTTCAAGCAATCTCTCCAGAAGTTAAAGGAAAACGCGACGCCCCATGTCAAGCTTGAAAATAAATTTCACACCAGTTGACGCACCACTCACCGAGTTCGGTATGCCCGCGACCTGAAGCTTACTTTCCCAGTCTGAAACGAGGCCTCCATACAAAAGGAAAAATGGGGATTGGGTAAGCAGCATCGATCGGTTTCATCAACCACGCAGCTGAAACCTGGCCCGGAGCGAAAGGGAACAACGGTCCCGATTCACCGCTAGAGAAGCACCGTATTGTGGCGTAGACACGGCGAGCGGGCCGCATCCTGATGAATATGACTGAGCGCGCAGCGATGGCGAAAGCGCGCTGTTTGCTGGAATCTTCCATGCTTATGGCAACGCTTGCGAGTAACCACGGCCACGACAGCTAGACTGCCCAGATAAATATCTGAAAATTCTAACTCCGCATCCGAAGAGGATTCAAGAAGTTACTGTTAACCTAGTCGACTTCAATCTGCGCATATATAGCCGCTGCAACCAAAATCGCAGCCCGCGGCCGCGATCTTCATATGACGAGTCGCGACGCTTCACGGTCCCGAACAATCCGTCTAGCCCCGACTCGGTTTTGATTAAACTAGCTCCTAACATAGCTAATGCCATGCTTGCTGTTCTCAATATGTCGGCCGGGTAGGATACCGATTCATACTGCGAAATCATTGGCAGCGGAAATAACGACTGGACGGAAGAATACCTGTCGCAATCATCCCGCCACCACCGCAACCGGCCAAACGATGGAGCAACTTCGCTGACGTTCGTCCTGTGCAAGTGGAGAGGCCGGCTGACGGCACCATCATGACTGTCACGATCTCGACGCCGGACTGGCGTCATGGTTATTCCAACTGAAATATAAATCAGACGCTATTTTCCTGCCGAACGGACTCGTCCTTGCCGGAAAGCGACCAGTCGTCCTGAAGCTGACCAAGGAACCCACGTGCACTTGGCGTAAGCCCCCTGTCTCTGAGCAAAACAACCCCGACGGTCCGGTTGACAGCAGGCTTGGTCAACGGCCGGGAAATCAGTCCTGCGCTCAAAGCGGATGGCACCGCTCCCCCAGGCACAATCGCAAGGCCAACGCGTGCATGAACGCACTGCATCACAGTTGCGAACTGGTTGACCGTAACCGCATGCTGAAGAATCAGGCCTGCTGCCGATGCAAGCCCGTCCAGAAAACGCCTTGTCTGTGCCTCTTTCGGCAATGAAACCATGGCATACCTCGACACCTCGTCAAGCGTAATCCCGGCCTTGCTCGAAAGTGGATGACCTTTGGGCATCACGACATGGAACGCTTCAGTTGCAAGCGTGATAGAGGAAAACTCAATAGGAACCTCGTCGACGTACGTCACACCAAGGTCAGCGACACCACTACGTACATCATCAAGTACAGTCCCATGCACACCCTCGCGTATTTGAATTTCGATGCGGGTACGCGATTCACGGTATCGGGCAACAATCCTGGGTAACTGCGTATACGCGACGGACATCACTGCGGACACGATGACCTGCCCCCGTTGTTCGTCGGATATCTCGCGCATGCTCTCGAATGAAATGCGTAGATCCGCGAGGATGCGGTTCGCGAGCGCAATAAACTCCTGACCCGCCGGCGTGATTTCAAGCCGCCGCGTAGTCCGTCGAAAAACTTCAAGTCCAATTGCCTGTTCGACGCGTTGAACGGTGCGTGTAAGCGCGGGCTGAGAAATGTTGAGCGTCAGGGAGGCAGCCATGAAACTGCCGTGTTCAGCGATAGTGCATACGGCAAGCAACTCGCGCGAACTCAGATCGGGAATGGCACTTTTGTTCATGTGATATCCCTCGAAGGCGTGCGTGACTATTTTATGCGCATTCCGCAACTAAGTCCTCAAATAAACCAATCCTGACATTAGATGAATACGACTCGACTATCGGTGGGACCGAAACGCAGCCCCCTACATTCACTAGAGCGCTACCTATGAAATCCTGGTGCCGGCCAAGGGAGTGATCGATTACAACGTGAAGGTCCGGTCTGGACTGGAGAGCGAAATTTGACGCTCGCTGCCCGGGCCTTCGTGTTCCGCCCGGGCAACTGAGTGCTAACCGTTGAGGCACGCAGCGCAATGTCGTATTGCGCGCGAGCCAACAATCGGGGACCTGCCGGTCGTAGCACGGCACAGCATGCCCGTGCGTGTTTAAACCAAACGATGCGCATTCGGACTGAGCTCCGGATCGTCCGGGTTCGTGTCCAGAGGCTCTATTGCAATAGACTTTCCTCGCCGTTCGCGTGTAAACGTGATCATGATAGGTATCACCACCGCCACTACTCCCACAACGCAGGCCATGCTCATCGCCAAGCTCCAATCGCTGCGTTGAGCCAGGGATAGTTGCAGTGTCGCATTGCTTGCAGCCAGCAAATTGCCCAATTGATAAACCAGGCCCGGAAACGTTGCGCGGACATGAGCCGGTGATATCTCGTTCAGATGGGCAGGCATCACTCCCCAGGCACCCTGAACAGAAATCTGCATCAAGAAGGCACCGATCGCGAGCACGACAGCAGTCGAACCGAACGCCCACAGCGGAATAACCGGAAGCGCAATCAAGGATGCAACGACGATCGCCTTGCGGCGCCCAAGCCGCTCTGAAATTGTGCCGAAGAGAAGCCCACCTATGATTGCTCCCACGTTATAAACAATCGCGATCACACTCACAGTTTTATGACTGAAATGCTTCTCCGTTTGCAAGAACGTTGGATAAAGATCCTGGGTACCGTGCGCAAAGAAGTTGAAAGCCGTCATCAATATGACGAAGTACAACGTCAGCTTCCAGTTCTGCAATAACCAACCCCACAGGCTTTCCCTCTTCACCGTTGCATTCCTCTCCCACGTCGGAGATTCGGGTACGTTTCTACGGATAAAGAAGACAAGGATCGCAGGAATCGCAGTGACAGCAAACATGCCTCGCCAACCGAGTACTTCGTAGGCCAGCCCATAAACGAGCGCAGCGAAAAGATAGCCAGTGGGATATCCGGACTGGAGCACTCCTGACATGAACCCACGCGAACGTGCCGGAATAGACTCCATTGTCAGAGCGGAGCCAACCCCCCATTCTCCACCCATGGCGATACCAAACAAGGCACTGATAATGAAGAACGACGTCAGGTTTGGTGAAAATGCTGTTAGCAAGCCGAACAAAGAAAAGCAGACGACATTCAACATTAATATCGGCCTACGACCGAATCTGTCTGCCAGTCTACCGAAAATCAATGCTCCAAGCGGGCGCATGGCAAGCGTGCAAGTCAGCGCAAATGCAACGCTTTTAATGTCTGAATGGAATGCCGCAGCAATGTCCTTCAAAACAAACACCATTACAAAAAAATCGAAAGCGTCCAGCGTCCACCCCAGGTAGCTCGCTATGGCAACATTCTTCTGCTGTCTCGTCCACATCATTGTCTCCATCATATTGTCCAGGCACTGCTGTTATGCCCCGGTCCGCGAACCCGCCGGGGTTGGCCTTATATGTCCGCGCAACCGTATCGCACAGGGTCATACCTTTCTCCCTGCCCGCCAGCGCAACGTTCGCCTTGACAGGCTATTGCCCAGACTAGCGTTCGCCAGCACCAATGCCAATCGCAATTTGTTTCTGGTTATAGTTGCGATAAACACATATATATCGGCAACTTTGGTGGCCCGAGTGCAGGGTTTCTATCGCAACTGCCCGACCGAACCGTATACACGGATGCGCTTCAGGCTGAGCGAAGCGTCACCGGCACCTGAACCGGCAAGCGGGCCGATTACTTGAGCAGCGGTGCGTCGACGCGATGGCAATGTTTCGGCGTGCTGGTGAGAAAGAGGCTTCTCCTGCCATGATCTGCGAAGCCGTACGCCGCGCCCAGCGAGGAGATCATGAGTGTCTGTCCAACGAAATGAGCATCTCACCGCGACAGATCCCGCCAATGATGATCAGGATGACGTATTTACACTGTCCGGGGCGAAGATGCCAGAGACGGATGCGCTCGCACATTGCACGTTTGGCCTTAGGCCGCGTCCACCGGAACTGATGCGCCAGCGCGTAGGGTATGAGCTGGCGGGGGAATCGCAAACCTGGCCACGACGCAGCAACTCGATGCGCAGCATGCGTGAGGAGAATGTGAGCAAAGGCATATCGAGGTGACGCGCCCGCCGCTACAACATGTTCTCTTCAGGCAAGTGCTCCGTGTTTTCTCTCGACCATAAAGTATTCATACCTCATGCGAAATTATCTGGCGCAATAGATTGATCTTGTAATAAATATCGACACCCGCCTAAGCTCTCTCCATAAACTTGACAAGGAGTGAGAGATGGATGCGGTGCTGCAATCGAGCAAGACGAGGGAGTCTGCGATGGCCACGGTTCCGGCCGATGTGGATCTGGTTGAATACTATTACGAGAGGGGATTCAGCGACGGGCTGCCGGTAGTTCCGCCAACGCAGGAGAAGGTCGATGAGATCGTGGCCCGCCTGGGCGGCGATGCGTCGTTCGTGGAAGCGCGCATTGCGCCGCGCTGGGGTGACCTGACCCGTGAGGTTCTCGCGATCAACATGGTCATGGCGGGCTGCAAACCGGAATACACGCCGGTGGTGCTGGCTGCGGTCAAGGCGCTCACCGATCAGGCATTCAACCTGAATGGCGTGCAGGCTACGACCCACGTAGCCTCGCCGCTGCTGATCGTCAACGGCCCGATCGCCCGCGAGATCGGGATGAACGGCGGCGTGAACGCGTTCGGCTCGGGCAACCGCGCGAACGCCACCATTGGCCGCGCGCTGCGTCTGATCATGCTCAACGTGGGCGGCGGCTGGCCTGGCGATCTGGACAAGAGCACGCTGGGCCACCCGGGCAAATACACGTACTGCGTGACCGAGAACGAAGCCCAGAGCCCGCTTGCTCCGTACCACGTCGAGCACGGCTACAAGCCGGAAGACTCGACGGTGTTCGTGATGGCCGCCGAGGCGCCGCACAGCGTCACCAACCACATCTCCAACGATCCCGAGGGCATCCTCGACACGATGTGCTCGGCAATGAGCACGATCGCTTCAAACAGCGCAGTGCTCGGCGGCCATGTCGCCGTGGTGCTCGGCCTGGAACATGCGCAGACGATCGGCAAGCACGGATGGTCACGCGCCGATGTGCGCAACTACCTGTTCCAGAATCATGGCAACCGCTTCATCGATCTGGCGTACGGCCACCGCTACGGCAAGGTCTACAACCGCAATCTGCCCAGGTACTACAAGCGCGAGGACAACACGCGCATCCCCATCATTCACAGTCCGGAGAACATCCACCTGTTCGTGATGGGTGGCGAGGCCGGCCGTTTCTCGGTGCTGATCCCCGGCTGGGGTCACATGAGCTCGCCCGTACTGCGTGCAGTCGAAGGCAGCGGCGCGGGAGACAACGGCGCTGAATGCGTGGGCGGCGCCTGCGCACTGTAACGATGACGGCAGCCCAGCTGCATTCCAGGAGAAAGACATGTTGACGAAAACCAATACTGTGACTGTGTATGACCCGCGGGGAAGCATCCGCTTTGAGAACGTAGCGACCGCGCCGCGCAAGCAGAAGCTGGCCGGGCTGCGCCTGGGCATTCTGGACAATTCGAAGTGGAACGCCAACAAGCTGCTGCGCGGCGCGGCTGCCGCGCTCGCCGAGGACGTCGCGTTCGCCGCGGTGAACTATTACGTCAAACACAGCTTCTCGAAGGACGCCACGCCGGAGCTGATCGAAAAGATCGCTGCAGAGAACGACGTGGTGCTGACCGCGATCGGTGACTGCGGCTCGTGCTGCTCGGCCTGTATCCGTGACGCGATTGCGCTGGAGAAGCTTGGCGTGCCGAGCGCTGCGATCATCACGACCGAGTTCGCGCGCGAGACCGAACTGACGCGTCAAGCCGTCGGCATGAAGGCACTCGAGCCGGTCGTCATCATGCATCCGGTGAGCTCGATCACCCAGGAGGAAGTCGCCCAGCGTGTCCAACAGATCCGGCAACAGGCCCAGCAAGTCTGGCTCGGTACACAACCGCCTCTCACCACCAAGGTCGAACTGCAATGATCAGCACTACATCAGAAAGCAGGTTCTCCCCGCCTGATCTGGAGGCGCTTGTCGCTCACAGCGATATTCCGGTGCTCATCGACTGCTTCACACCCGGATGCGGTCCATGCGCCGCGCTAAGCCCTGTGCTGGACGAGCTTGTAAACAGTACACAAGGTCAGTTGGCTATCGAGAAAATCGACGTTGCAACGTACCCGGAGATTGCACACCGTTTCGGCGTGCGCGGCGTGCCCACGCTGCTGCTTTTCAAGGGCGGCCAATTGCACGCGTCACGTACCGGTGCAGCGTCGCGTACGCAGTTGCTTACCTGGCTTTCCGCCCAACAGGCCGTTTGAACGGCGACTACATTATTTCATTGACCGGAAGCAGTTCGGCAAGCCCCTGGCCGCCAATCAGTTGATCCAGAAGAAGCTCGCGGACATGCAGACTGAGATTGCATTGGGACTGCAGCCGTGCCTTCGGCTGGGTCGCATGAAAGACGAAGGAATCGCCTCGGTGGAAGTCACCTCTCTACTAAAGCGCAATTCCTGCGGAAAAGCTCTGGATATTGCGCGACTCGCGCGAGACATGCTCGGCGGGAATGGGATCAGTGACGAATTCGGCGTGGCTCGCCACCTCGTCAATCTTGAAGTCGTCAACACCTACGAAGGTACGCACGACATTCATGCGTTGATTCCCGGCCGCGCGATCACCGGCATCACGGCATTCTGACAGGAGACTCTCAATGGGCGCACTGTCGCATCTGCGCATACTCGATCTTTCCCGTGTACTGGCCGGCCCTTGGGCCAGCCAGATACTCGCGGACCTGGGTGCCGAAGTTATCAAGGTCGAACATCCTGACCGTGGCGACGATACACGCGCCTGGGGTCCGCCCTGGGCCAGCACGGACCGGTGGACCGATGAACGTCAGTCAGCATATTTCGCTGGTGCCAACCGTAACAAGCAGTCCGTCGCGGTTGATATCGCACACCCGCAGGGCCAGGAGATCGTGAAAGCACTGGCATCGGGTTGCGATATTGTCATCGAAAACTTCAAGGTTGGTGGCCTCCGTCAGTATGGGCTCGATTACGAGTCGTTAAAGGTAACCAATCCCGCCATCATTTATTGCTCGATTACGGGATTCGGTCAGACAGGCCCCTACGCACATCGTCCCGGCTACGACTTCCTGATCCAGGGCATGGGCGGATTGATGAGCGTAACCGGTCACCCTGACGGGGAACCTGGTGACGGCCCATTGAAGGTCGGCGTCGCCCTGACCGACATCCTGACCGGTTTGTATGCCACCGTAGGTATCATGGCCGCGCTTGCTCATCGCGACAAGACGGGCGAAGGCCAGCAGATTGACGCGTCGCTCCTTGATGTCCAGGTGGCGTGCCTGGCCAATCAGGCAATGAACTACCTCGCCAGTGGGCAACAACCGCCGAGGCTGGGAAACGCCCATCCGAACATCGTGCCGTATCAGGACTTCCGGACAACTGATGGTCATATCATCATAACCATCGGCAACGAAGCCCAATTCGCCCGGTTCTGTGAGGGACTCGGCCGGCCAGAGTGGTCGACGGACAATCGCTTTGCCACCAATAGCGCGCGCCTTGCCCATCGTCATGAACTGATTTCCCTGATACAGAGTGTCATCGCTACGCGTACAACATCCGAGTGGCTGGATACCCTGGAGACACGCTCGGTACCTTGCGGTCCCATCAATGACCTTGCGGCAGTTTTCGCCGACCCGCACGTGCAATATCGAGGCATGAAGGTCGACTTTCCAGATGGCGACACTTCGGGTGTTTCAGTGATAGCAAGCCCGCTGCGCCTTTCAGCTTCACCGGTGGAGTATCGCAGTGCGCCTCCGCGTCTGGGAGGTGAGACCAGGGGCGTACTCCAGCGCCTGCTGGGCTTCGGCGAGGAACAGATCAACAACCTCATCCGTGATGGCATCGTCCGCGCGTAGGTTACTTACGGGTATTGAGATACCAATCTAAATCTTTATGAAGACATTTCCATGCAAAGCGACGACAAGCGCCACGCGCGCGTTTTGATCCTCGGATCCGGCCCAGCCGGATACACAGCCGCCATCTACGCTGCCCGTGCAAACCTTGAGCCCATGCTGGTGACTGGCCTGGCGCAGGGCGGACAGTTGGTCACCACGACCGAAGTGGATAACTGGCCCGCCGATGTGAACGGAGTGACCGGTCCTGACCTGATGCAGCGCTTTCAGCAGCACGCGGAGCGCTTCAATGCACACATAGTGTTCGATCACGTCAACGAAGTCGATCTGAAGCAACGACCGTTTGTGTTGACCGGCGACGCCGGCACGTACACCTGCGACGCACTGATCGTCGCTACCGGCGCATCGGCGAAGTACCTGGGCCTGCCGTCCGAGGAGGCTTTTCTCGGCCGCGGCGTGAGTGGTTGCGCGACGTGTGATGGATTCTTCTATCGCGACCAGGACGTCTGTGTCGTGGGCGGCGGAAACACCGCTGTTGAAGAGGCGCTTTACCTGTCAAATATCGCCCGCAAGGTACATCTTATCCATCGGCGTAATCGGTTCCGCGCCGAGCCCATCCTCATAGACAAGGTAATGGAAAAAGTCGCAGCAGGGCGAATGCAGTTGCACACCTGGCACACGCTCACGGAGGTTCTCGGTGACGATTCCGGAGTAGTCGGCGTACGCCTGAATAACCTAAGAGACGGCGGAACCACAGAGATAGAACTAAAGGGCTGCTTCATTGCAATTGGTCACCAACCGAATACCGACCTTTTCAAGGGGCAGCTCGAAATGAAAGACGGTTACGTGGTCACCAGAGGCGGTGCAAGCGGGATGGCGACGATGACCAGCATCCCAGGAGTGTTCGCCGCAGGCGACGTCCAGGATTCTATCTACCGGCAGGCTATCACTTCCGCAGGGACTGGTTGCATGGCCGCTCTGGACGCGCAACGCTTTTTCGAGCAGGCAGGATCGTCAGTGACTGAAAAGAAGAGTTTTACCGAACATGACCAGACCGCGGCAGAAGTGCCGGGATCCGCCCTTGCCTGACGTGGCATGGAAGTTTGGAGCTGAGCATTGCCGGTATCGGCATCTGATCCGGCTTTCCAGTCGATCGGGTGCTCGCA
Source organism: Caballeronia udeis (assembly GCF_001544555.2). Taxonomy (GTDB): domain Bacteria; phylum Pseudomonadota; class Gammaproteobacteria; order Burkholderiales; family Burkholderiaceae; genus Caballeronia; species Caballeronia udeis. The sequence continues at coordinate 47,936 of NZ_FCOK02000010.1, forward strand.
GCTCCAGGAATTCTTCACCGCGGGTAACGACTCACCGCAGGGGCCGTTTTGTGCGGCGATCGATCACCACGTTCAAGGTTGAAGGAACGACGACTTTCGACCCAGCGACCCAGTACGGGGAGTTCAACCATCAAACCGCCGGACAACACAATGCATGATAAATCGATATGTGAGTCAAATCGCTCTCGTGACCGAGCAATGCGGGCCTGGACTTGGAATTGGTATCACGAAGCACTGAGAGCCGGATTCATTACCCCGCCCTATCAACCGAGCACCGAAAATTTGAAATGCCTGCAGAGTTTCTTTCATGCTGGTCTGTCACCAGTGGACGCTGCGCACATATGCTTCGCTCCAAAACACTAGACGTCGCCGACGATCTATAGTCTCGATCCGGGCAACTCTACGAGATCCGCACTTCGATGCTTCGGTCAGTCGGACTCCTGTCTATGTCAGACAATATCGCGCTGCCATCCATGTCTGTGATGGATGCCCACCGGAATAATCTTGACTGCCGCCTCACGCACTGTCACGGCGATCGAGCGTAAGCAACGCCCGACTCGTTTAGCGTGCGATTCGCAAGCCGAGCCTCAATGTGACAAATCATCAGTTGGGCGGGTAAACTTCCGTATCTCACCAGATACTGGCGATAGGTCAAGGCGGGCGGTTGGTGATTGCCCGCGCGGGGAACCGTATGGAGTGCAACAGGGCAGATTTTTCGGCAATACGACACGCAGCAGCAGCATCGGCCAACCAGGAGGACGCTGCGATCTGGCGTTGGTTTTCCGTTTTGTTTGAGGACCGCCGCATTCGGTGGTGTCTCTCCGGTACGCAATGGCTCGTCTCCGTCGATAACAAACATGTAGCTACAGCAGAGAGCTTTGATGCGGCGATACGCAGCGCAAAATCGAATACAGAATCAGGGAAGAAATTTCACCAGCATGGATTGCGAGACGATGACACGCATGACCCGCTTTGACCCGCTTTGACCCGCGAGTCTATGCGACATGGACACCGAGCCAACCATCCACCGTAAGTTCAAATTTTTCTGTAGCAGCCTCAACGACGACATCGGCGGCCTGCAGTTGTCCATAGTCCGTTGACACCTTTTTAAGGCTCCTGAAATCGGCTACGCGGGCAGACATGTCGTTGTTGATGGTACTCATAGACCCTTGAAATACAGCGTCTGAACGCCCCGGCACAAAAAGGAAAAGATTCCGAAGCCGAGAAGGCGTCGGGATTGGACGGCCAGTTCCTTAATAGACCTCACGTCTTCACGCTGCCGAACGCGGGAACGCGGATGCCATGCAATTCGATCTGGTGTGGACCCAGCCCGACGAGAAACTCACAACGTTCATTGTTTCCCCACGGGCGTTACCCTGGCTTGAATGATCAAGCGCCACCCTGTTCGCTCGCGACGTCCGGCATGATCTGTCCCATTTCCATCGCCTGACTGGACGGCACCTCCTGAATGCCGATGACAATCTGATCATCGGGCGCACCCGTCGCGGCCTGGAACAATGTCCAGAGACGCTGTAGCAAGCCGCGCTTATATTCAGGCGTGCGGCCGGTTCGGATCAGAAGTGTGAGCGCGGCGGTGGCCGCGGCTTCTCCGGCGGTGAACCCGTTCCCAGGTGGATATTCCTGAAACACCACGTGCACCCAATTCCTTGGCACACCGGAATATTCGGAATGCAGGTCAGTCAGTTCGACCGCGAGCCTGGACCTGGCCTCACTGTTGAGTACCCCAACCTGCGTGGTCAAGGTGTAGAGCGGCATGGGCACGACTCCTGTTCGGACATGTTGCGAGCATTCAAGTTGGCGCCAGGGGTCCCCTGGCCCCCTGCCAGGTCAGGAGGCCATCACAGCGCTCACGCCGCGTAGTTCTTCAGAATGCGCAGATCCGTCACGGAGTACGCCATACCGAGCCGATAGCCCCGGCCGACGCGCACTGGCGCAATCAGATGCATCTCCTCTCCGGCGACTTCGGGAATCTTCAATTCCGCCGAGCCGGCCCAGACGTCCACGATCGCGAGATTGTCCGTCAGCGACATGGTGAGTTCGTCGACCGGCGGCTTCTCCTGAAAACCGGATGCGAGTTGCGGAAAGTAACGGCGCATCGTGGTAGGCCGATTGAAAACGGTCGCAGGGTCAGCGACAGCTTCCTCGAGCTGGAGACGGGCGGTCGCCAGCCTTTCCCCGTGTGCGGACACGCTGGCGCCGAAGCGGCTGCCTTTCGCAAGCGGCGCAGCGGCGAGACTGGGTGCGGAAAAACTGCGCGTCTGATAAACGCTGGCGAGTTTCTTCGGAAATCCCTGCGCCCATCCACGGGCAATCGCGGCATCGTTATCGACGAAGATGAACGGACAATAGTTGACCGGCATACCTTCGAAGACGGCCTCGACCAGAACGAAGGCTTCACGGTATTGATACCGGGCGGGGTCGGTCAATTCGTCATTGGAACCCGTGAACTGCCAATCCAGAAACCAGAAGAAGGCACGGCCGCCGGATTTCTCGTCCACCGTGACGCCTGGCGGGAGGAGCGCCGCGATTGCCTTCTGGTCGGCCCAGTATTCAATGGCGAGACAGTCGCTGGAATAATGCCATGGCGGCAGTGTCGCCAGTGCGGACTTCCCTTGGCGGGTAAGGGGAACTGAAAACGCTTTGGGCATTTCGTTTCGTCCTCGATTTGAGCGACCGGAAGTCGCCGTTCATGGGGTGCAGGCGTCTTTGGAAATCGCCGTGCATCACCTGACGCGGGCCGTCCGAAGGCATAGGCCGGCGGTATGCATTGCTCCTTCGACCCATCGCCATGAACCATTATTGTCGAGGGTGCTAGTGCGTCCAATCCCCCGAACGGGGGACGACGTTGCGGGTTGAAGGCCTTGCGGACTGCGGTTGTCCATGCCGGACCATTCGAGATTTTCGCGGGTTAGAATCGGCAGGAAGTTTAAAACTGGATGACACGAATGCATGAGCCGCACGGCCGGAGACAAACTTGAGCGATTTTCCGCCTTTTCGGCTTGATCGAGCCAATCAATGCGTCTGGCAATCAACGCCAGACGGAGGCGAGCGCCGGCTCAACCTCAGGCCGCGTGCCTACGACATGCTTCAGTATCTGGTGGACAATGCCGGCCGCCTTGTGACGCACGATGAATTTCTCAACGCGCTCTGGCAAAAGGTTCTCGTGGAACCGCAGGTTCTGAAGGGGCACATGCTGTCGATCCGCGCCGCGCTTGGCGACGATCCAGCCAACCCCACATTCATCGAGACGCTTCGCGGCCGCGGCTATCGTTTCATCGCGCCTGTGCGAACCCGCATGCCCGCCAATACCGCTGCCAGGGCCACTGCCGCCGATGCAGAGGGACAGGCTCACGGAACATTCGTCGGACGCACCCCGCAGTTGGAAAAGCTCAAAACGCTGTTCGACGAGGCCTGCGCAGGCGAGTCCCGGGTCGTGTTTATCGCTGGGGAACCAGGTATCGGCAAGACGACTCTCGTCGACCAGTTCCTCGAATCACTCGACGGCCGTGCCGACGTGCTGACTTCGCTCGGGCGCTGCGTGGAGGGTTACGGCGGCACCGAGCCGTATTACCCCGTCCTCGAAGCCCTCGCTCAACTGGTGCGCGGCGAAGCTGGCGCAGCCATCATGCGCAGCCTGATTTCGATCGCCCCGACCTGGGCCGCGCAGCTTCCCGGTTCGGTGCCGGAGCGGTATCACGCTGCGCTCCAACACCAGTTGGTTGGCGCCGTGAGTGGCCGCATGCTGCGTGAAATCTGCGAGTTTTTCGCCGCGCTGTCGGTGCAAAGGCCGCTCGCGCTCGTCTTCGAAGACCTTCACTGGTCGGATTACTCGACGGTCGACATGCTCTCCGCCATCGCTCGCCATCGCACCCATGCACGGTTGATGGTGGTCGCCACTTATCGCCCCGAGGATGTGGAAATCGCTCGTCATCCGCTGGGCCGGTTGAACCGCGACCTCGGCTTGCAAAAACTCTGCCACGACATTCTGCTCGGGCCGCTGACCCAAGGCGCCATTGCCGAGTACCTTCAAGGCAAAGCGCAGCAAGCTCACGAAAACGGTCTCGCGCAACTCGTGTCCGAGCGCTCCGGCGGTAATCCGCTCTTCATGGTGGCGACGCTCGATCATCTTGTCGCCCAGGGAATCGCCCAGTCCACGCCGGATGGATGGAAGCTGCATGTGTCGCCGTCAGAAGTTCGGCTCGAAGTGCCACTGACGCTGAGCCAGGTCATTGAGCATCGCATTCAACGGCTGACGGACGATCAACAACGCGTCCTGGAGGCCGCCAGTGTGGCGGGACTCAGCTTCGACGCGACTGTCGTGGCTCCGGTGGCCCAGTTGAACCAGGAATGTGTCGAGGAGACGTGCGAGGCGCTGTGCCGGCAGGAAAGCTTCATTCGCCGCGAGGCACCTGCACCGCTCGACCACATGGTCGTGGCACGCACGTTCGCGTTCCGCCATACGATGTACCGTCAGACTTTCTATGAGCGTCAGGGCGCGCTGCGAACCGCGCATTCCCACCTTCGGATTGCCGAGGAACTCGAAGCACGCTGCGCTCCGGAAGCGCGTGGCGGCATCGCGGCCGAGCTGGCCCAGCATTTCGCGGCCGCGAGGCAATGGTCGCGCGCGCTGGGCTACCTGCGCATCGCCATCCAGACGGCAAAAAAACGCCTCGCGTACAACGACGCGCTCGCCGTTCTCGATCGCGCCATGATGCTGGCCGCCAATCTGCCGGAGGATGCACGGGCGGCGGCGGAAGCTGAATTCCTCGAGGGACGCGCGTCAATCTTCACCGCATCCCATGACCGGCGCGCACTCGAGACTTGCGAGCAACTGGCAAAGCGTGCCGCGCAACTCGGTCTGATCGACATCCAGAGCCGCGCGTTGCTGAGCCTCGCTTACGCCTATAGCTGGCGCGATCAATTGCGCTGCAGCCGGATCATCGACGAAGCGCTGGCCCTCAGCGAACTGCAGACCGATCCGCAGCAGCAGGCGCGCACCCGCATCAGTGGTTATGTCTGGAGAATGTGGGTACGTGGCTGGCGCGCCGACGACATCCGTCAATGCGAAGGCGCGCTCGAGGCCTTGCGTAACGGCGCCGATCCGTTCACGACCGCCTGGTCGCAGTGCGAATACGCCATGGTATTGATGGTCTCCGCGCGCTATCAGCAGGCCCAGGACACCATTCTCGCGAGCTACCAGTTCCTTGTCGACAATGACGAGAACCGCCCTGAGTTCAACATGGCGCGCGCCACATGGATGGTGAATCTCGGCGTGCCCTGGACACTGCTGTATCTGGGCGATCTTGGGCGCGCCCAGCACGAGTTCGACCGGGCGATTGCGATGTATACCGCCAACGGCAATCAGTACGGTGCGGATACGCTGACACTGTATCGCTGCTGGGTGCAATTCCATGCACTGGGCTTCGATGCCATGCTCGAGTCCTGCACGCAGGTTCTCGCGGAAACCCTGACAGGGACGGCCGTGCGTCGATCGACCCTGCCTGCGGAGCAGCGGCTCGCCATTCTCCTGAAGGGACTGGCGCATCTTGGCCTCGGCGACACCCGCGCCGCGCGCGTTCATTTGCTCGACGTAATGCAGCGCATGGATGACGAACCGGTGATTTTCGACTGGTACTGGCGGCTGGCGCTCGAATGGGGACTCGCGAACCTTGCGCTTACGGAGGGCAAACTCGACGAAGCAATGGCGCATGCCGCGCGTCTGGTCAGGCTTGCGACCGGCACGGAAGAGCGCACCTGGCAAGGTTTGTCGTGGGAGCTACACGCGCGTGTGGCGCTGCAGCTTGGCACTGTGACGGATGCCGTGCGTTGCCTGGACAAGGCGTTCGCAGCCACGCAGCATTTCCAGACCCCGCTCGCCGACTGGCGCATTCATCGCACTGCGAGCGAAGCGTATGGCCTGACTGGTGACGTGGTAGCGGCTGCTCGTCACGCCGAACTCGCGGCGAGTAAAAAAACGGCGCTTGCAGCAAGCTTGCCCGCTGGGCACACTCTGCGCGCCACGCTCGAGGCAGACAGCTAGCCCCCATCCACGTCCGGGAGACGCCGGCCGATGCCGGCATCTTGCAAGTCTCCTGGGTGTCTAGAGCAAACCGAGACGGGTCGCGAGCGTGACAGCCTCGGTCCGGTTTCTGACCGACAGCTTGGTGTAAAGATGCTTGGCGTGCGATTTCACCGTTTCAGGGGCGATGCCAAGCTCAACCCCGATCTGCTTGTTGGACAGCCCTCGCCCCATCAGCGCGACGATCAGGCGCTCGCGCTCGCTAAGTCCCGTGCTGAGGTTCGGGCGTCGCGCTGCGAACGTCTCATTGGCCTCGCTCGCGTCGCGTTGCCGGTGCACCAGCAGCATGCTCGCATACGGCAGCAGTTCGCGGATATCGCTGTCCGGAACGATTCGCTGTTGCACGATGGCTTCAATGAGCTCAGTGACGCGCACACTGCAATCAACCAGGGTTTGATGCAGACCAACGGAGGGCGCGAGCCTGAGCAGACCGACGAGCACCTCGACCGCCTCGCCGCGTTGCCCCATCACGAGCAAGGCTTCAACCAGCAACAGGACAACCGGCACCGCTGCGTAGAGACCACCGCGCCATACCGTGTCGCGATGAACCTGCCGCAAGGAAATCATATCGACGGCACAAGGCGAGCGGGTTAGCGCGACGCGCGCCTGTGCGATCGTGTAAAAACGCGCGATCTCAAAGCGCACGTTGCTGCTTACGGCGCGCTCTTCGGCCGCGAGTTCGGCGAGACGCTGCAGACAGCTTGCAGCCTGCTCGACGCGCCCGCAACCTGCCTCGACCTCAACCTGGTGCGCGAGGCTCGCGGCCCGCAGTCTCGGCCAGCCGCGCCGCTCGCCGAGCGCCTCCGCTTCGCTGAGAATCACCAGCGCGCGGCCATGCTGCCCCCGGCTTGCGGCGATGCTCGCCAGCAGCGCATGTGCACGCAGCGCGCTTTCGACCGTGCAACATTGGCGGATATTGGCGATCCGGGCGACGAGCAGCGCCTCGGCTTCATCCACCTGGCCCTGTTCGTAGAGCACTTGCGCAATGATGCAGGCGGGAAATGCATCGGCCAGGACGTGCGTGCCGACAAAGCGGCGCCCGATCTCAAGCGCGTGCCCGGCCAGCAAACGCGCCGTGCTGAAGCGCATCTGATCGAGGGCGACGGCGGCGTCCAACGCCAGATCGAACAGCGCTGACACCGCCTGCATCCGGCCCGGCCGGTCGTCCAGCTTGACGCGCTCCACCGCGTGGAAACTCTCCAGATCGCCGAGCCGCCAATAGACGCTGCGGCAAACGGTCGACGCAACGTGCGCAGTCCGCGCACTTGCGTCAGGGCCGCGCGCCGACAATGCGGCCGGCAACGCGGCCGCATTGTCGTCCTGCAATACGAGTGCCACCGCGCGCAGCGCCGCGATCTCGCAGCGGAGCGCTTTCGTCGCGGTCGCAGGCAGCCGGCTCGAAAGATGTTCGATCAGCTCTGTGATGGCGAGCGCGTCCCTGCAATCGAGGTGCATGACCGTCTGCCACGCCCGTTCGATATCGAGCCTGAGTTCCGCAAAGCCGAAGTCAATCCGGGCGCCGCTGGTCCGTGCAATGTGCAGAGCCTCCGCGGCGAGGCTGTCCAGCGGGAGATGCGAGGGAGAGATCGCGCGCAGCTCGCCCGTCCTGGACGAAACGCAGGGGATCGCTACGCTTCGCGGCGTCCCGTCTGTTTTCGAAAGGCTTTCGTACGCAACGACATCGTTCATGCCAGGCTCCGTCGGGACACCAGATCGTCGCAACTGCTCAACGAGGGAAGATGCCGGCCAGACTAAACCTGGCGCCGCCGCGAAGCGTGATGATTCGGTTATTTTTCGGTAATGATCCGGTCGTCACGCGGTTTTTACGGGGCTTTTACGCTGCGGCTACGGGACTTCGACGGCCTGCGCGGCCGGAGAATCGGCATGCGATCCCGCTTCATTGCTTGATACCTTCAGCCTGGATGTGCAGCACCGTCTGCATCCTGAAGCCGTAACTCTTGCCTGTGTCCACCCCGAAGTCCGACCGGTCAAAAGTCGCTGTCGACTCCGTGCCGCAAACCTCGCGCTTGAGCAGCGGGTTCTGAAAGCACTTGAACGACTCGATCGTCAGGTTCAGCGGCTTCGTCACGCCGTGCATCGTCAACTCGCCGATCACTTCGACCGGCATATCGCCATTGAACTTCATCGATGTGCCCTTATAGACGGCGGTCGGGAATTGACTTGCATCGAAAAATTTGGGGCTCTTCAACACCTTATCCAGTGCAGCGTTGCCGCTATCCACCGAGGTCATGTCGATCACCGCTTCGAGCGTACCGGTCCTGGCTTCACGATCGATTGTCACCGTGCCGCTACTTTTGTTGAACTTGCCGCGCCAGATCGAGACTCCACCGAAGTGGTCAGCTTCAAAGCTGGGGTACGTGTGCGAGGGATCCAGTTGATACCCGGTTTCCGCTGCCAGCGTACTCAACGATATGCCGGCTGCCAGAGCGGTGATCGCCGCTGTCAAAAGTTGCTTCTTCATTGAGATTCTCCTGGATGGTCTGAGTGGCTTTTGCTGCTTATTTTTTGGCTTCAACAAGGTGAAACCTGATCGTCACTTCGTCGGCGGCGACCGACGTGTCTTTCCATTCGCCTGAGCCGATGTCGAACTGGCTACGCTTGATCGGCAAGGTGCCGTCGAAGGTTTGCGTCGCGCCCTGCTGCGTGACGGTGCTCGGCAGGAGCCACGTGGCAGCCCGTAGCGGCGAATATCAGTTGTGGAGTGAGTCTCATATCTGCTGGGGCCTCCTGCTACCTGGGGAAGGAATCAATACCCGGGGCCGTCGCCTCAACGAACGACCCCGGTCTGCCCTGCAGCCACATCGAGCGGCCGCGGGCCATCTAGAACAGGTGGCGAATACCCACCATCGCACCGGTTTGATTCACGCCTGGCAATGGCGTCGAAGTGGGCGGGGGCACGCCACCGTCAATCGAGAAACTCGCGTTGCGCTGGTTGAACACATGCCCTGCTGTGACGTACACCGAGGTCTGCTTGGAAAAGAAGTACATCGCGCGCGCCGCGATCACCGACCCTCCCAGGTCCTTGCCGCTCACGGTGATATGGCCGAACTGTGCGTCAAGAGCAATATCAGCAACGGGCAAATAGGATCCACCGATCCACCAGTAGTTGCTGGTCGCATCGAAAACGGTCGGCGTCTGCTCTCCGTGATTGATGCGGTGCTGGAATCCCGCGCCGAGGGTCGAGTTGCCAAACTTCACATAGCCATCGATAAGGGCGCGTGTATCGGTTTGCGAGCTAAGTGGCAAAGCCGAGCCCGTTCCGCCCCCACCGTAATTGCGATCGAAGGCCGCTGCCGCGCCCCATCTGCCCGCGTCGTACTTCAGCATCGCAGACATGGACTTGCAGGCGCGCCAGTCGGTCGGCGATTGGCCGGCGCACCCTCCGGCCGGCGCACTATCCACCGCGTCGCGGCCGAACGAATACGACGCGGACGCGGTCAGTCCTGACGATTTGAATGTATAGGTGATCGAATTATCGACGCGCGGCTGGGTCAGGTAGGGGTCCAGATCGGCGGCCGCATAGATATTCGGAGCCAGCGTGTCGCCCGTCAATGCCGCCCAGAAGATCTGCGAATATTGCCGCCCGAGGGTCACCGTTCCCCACTGCCCCGAGAGCCCCACATAGGCCTGCCTGCCAAACAGACGCCCTCCCTGATTCAGCGAACCCGTTCCGGGAGCAAAACCCGACTCCAGTACAAAGACCGCATTCAGGCCACCACCGAGATCTTCTTTACCACGCAGGCCCCACAGGGATGGCAGAGAGGCCGTGAGAGACGGCATGTGCACCGAGCTGGATTTCTGTGGACCAACGTTCGTCACATATTCAACGCCCGTATCGATGACCCCATACAGAGTGACCGAGCTCTGCGCATGCGATACGCCTGACGCACATGCCGCCAGCGCCGAGAGCGTCCACCGAAATCCCCGGTGCCATGAATTGGCATCTCTGGCCCGATTCAACCGTGCAGTCATTTTGTTCGTCTCCAATGTTGTCGAAATCTCAAGGCGACGACACCTGCGCCGTCGCGCGTCGAGTCTGCAGCGTGGGCTGACCGAATATCGATTCGATTCAGCTCGCTCGGTCAGCGGTTGCTGACCGAACCCGATGCGCGGTCGGTGTTGCTCTGTCCTGTCACCTTCGCGGCGAGATCTTCGATGGCCTGCGGGAGCCGGTTGCCGCGCCACGCGACATGCATGTCGGGCCGCACGAGGACAAGGTCGCGCTCATAGACGGTGCGAAGCGCCGGATCCGCTGCCACAAGCACATCGAGCGGCGCACCGAGCGTTTCGAATGCGGCCAAAAGCGGGCTCGCATCGTGCCCGCCCACGACGTCGATCAACGTGTAACGCTCCGGCCGCAGCCGGTCCTGGATGGCGTCTGCATCCATGAGCCACATATGGGGAAGCCGCGCACCCGGCCACGTAGTGGGAAGATAGGCACGCAGATCGTGCGGCGGCCCTCCCGGCACATTGTCGATAATGGGCGAATCCACATAGCGATAACCCAGTTCCGCGCCGATCATCTCGTTCGATTTGCGCTGCTCCACGTTCGCCACTTCGACGAGGTGGGCACGAGCAGCCGACCCTGCGGGCGTGTCGTCTCCGATCTCGGCGCGCACCTCGGCCAACCAGGCGCGATATCCCAGCGACGCGTAGCGCGATGCGCCAACCACCCGCTCTCCAATCTGGCGCCGTTCGGCTTCGTAGGAGGCGAGCAAGCCCGGGCCTCCCCATCCTTGAAGCGTGGCGGCCAGTTTCCAGGCAAGATCGGTGGCGTCGCCAACGCCGGTGTTCATGCCCAGACCTCCGGTTGGAATCACGAGGTGCGCCGCATCTCCTGCGAGAAACACCCTTCCCTCTCCATAGCGTTCGGCGAGCAGCAGGTTCTGCCGCCATTGCGCGCAATACAACATCTCGTAGGGCAGATCAATACCGATGATCCGCTCAAACATCCGTCGCATCTCGTCATCGCTCTCGACGGCGGAATGGACCGTCCAGTGCCGCGTCGAGTCCTGCATGATCATGAAAGTAGGCGGGCCGCCTGCTACCAGATAGTGCCGTCCCCTGCCCGGTCCATTGCCGATAGGCAGTCGGTCGTATAGTTGTTCGCAATAGAACAGCCCCTGCCTCAGCCGCGCAATGTCGCCCTCGCCCTCCAGACGGATGCCCAGTTGCTTGCGTACAGGACTCGCTCCACCGTCACAGCCTGCGAGATAAGCACACCTCAGTGTTCTTCTCACACCGCCGGCATCATCGACCGCCACCAGAACACCATCATCCTGCTCAGTGAACTCCAGAAACGTCGTGCTGCGCATCACGGTGATCGCCGGCAATTGCTCGGCCACCTCCAGAAGAAGCGGCTCCAGCGTGTACTGGGAGATGAGCTGATAAGGTTCGAGCGGCAGGCGACCGTCGTGGCTCTCACGCGTGAGCACGCGAGCTTGCGCTACCGACGGATAAGGCAGGCGCAGGATGGGTGGCTCCACCATTGAACGGACGATCTGGACATCCATGGGGACGTCCTCGGGCATACCGGCGGCCCGGATACGGTCCGCGAGCCCAAGCCGCCGGAAAATCTCCATGGTCCGCGCGTTACAACGCTCCATTTTCGGCAGGAACTGGGGTGCCGCCTTTTGCTCGACGAGCACGCACGCAATGCCGCGTCTGCCAAGGTCGATCGCAAGTGTCAGTCCTACCGGTCCGGCTCCAACAATGATGACTTGAGTTTCCAAATCTGACCTCCGCTTTCCATCCCCTGTCTTCAGACGCACCTTTGGGGCTGTGTCAAATTCATTTCGCCGACACTCGTTTCTTCACGACGCCCGTCGCACTCTGGCTTGAAAATCGCGCGGTAGTTTTTGGATGAACCCAGCGCAGAAGTCGCTGCCACAGCCATCGTTTTTATTTAGTAATACAAACAAATTAAACTAGAGTTAGAACTATGAGCCTTTCATATCCAGCTAACCTCAGGCGCGATCGATCCGATTCATCCCAAACGCATGGTCAGGTAAAACAAGTATCAGACACGATCCCGGAATTTGATCCGGTTCAGCGTATGAGGCTTTGCTTCGCTCAAGAAGGAGCAAGCTATCCGAAGTCACACGGATGGAATTTGTTTGATTCTTCAAGTACACTCCTGATGGAGTATAATTGATTTTTCAAGCATACCTACCCATGTAAACCCTCAACACGCCGATCATCATGAAGACACGCAAGCGACCGGAAGAACTCGAACAGGCGATTCCCTTTCTGTTGACACGGGCCGGAGGCCGAATGGGAAACGCATTCGCGAAGGCACTGAAACCGTTTGGCCTGAACCTCAGTGAGTGGCGAGTCTGTGCCTCGCTGCTGTATGTTCCGCACCAGACCTTGTCTGAATTATCGGTGCACGCAACGTCGGATATATCCGCGCTGTCCCGGATCATTGACCGTCTTGAGAGTCAGGAATTGGTCAAGCGCGAGAAGAGCACGACGGATGGACGGTCAATCAGGATTGCCCTGACAAGCAAGGGGGACGAACTGGCGCTGCGCATAGTCCCGGTCGCGAAGCAACATGAGTCGGTGATCCTTACCGACTTCACGGCAAGCGACGTTCAGGTGCTTCGCGCCATGTTGCTCAAGTTATACGAGAACGCTGGCGCGCTTGACGACCTCGCTTGACTCGATACATTCGCCGTCAGTGGCGACATATTTAAAGATCGAATGCGTCTGTCTGAATCTGTCGTAATCCGCTAACACTCGACGCAATCTATCCTGCTTCTCCCCGAAGCACGGCTAAGGAAAACAAGCATCAGACACGATGCCAGCGCGGGCACCGCGGCCGCAACAAACAACGCGGTGTTCGACCATTGCAGCCTGACCAGTTGTCCGGCCAGGACTGGACCAATGATTGAACCCGCCCGGCCGATCCCCAGGCTCCACCCTACCCCGGTCGCCCGCAGCGAGGTGGGATAGTGCGTCGCTGTCAACGCATTGATGGCTGGTTGTCCACCCACGATGCAGATTCCGCTTATCAGCACGACGGCATAGCGCAATCCCGTCGATAGATCAGGAAGACCCACGGACGATACCGAGAATGTCGCCACCAGAAAGCTGAGCGCCAGCACACGATAGAAACCGAAGCGGTCCATCAACGGACCCAGCAATAGCGCACCCGCGGTGCCACCGACCTGCAACGAGGTACCGATGAGCACCGCTGTCGAGACCGCGTGACCGGCCCGCAAGGAAAGCATCGGAAGCCAGTTGGACAGGAAAAACAGATCGAGCAGGTTCGCGAAGTTGATACCCCATAGCAACAGCGTAGTCGCGCTGCGGCCATGGCGAAACAGCTCGCCAACCGAGGCCTTCGCCTGCGGCTGCCCACGAACCACAAAGCGGGTCCCTGGCCCGAGCCGGACATTCGGTGCGATTCGCCCAAGCCACTGGGCAATCTTTTCCGGGCTACGCCCTTTGGTCACCAGAAGCTGGAGCGATTCCGGCAGATACCTGGCCATCACGACGGCAATGACGAGCGGCAATAGGCCCCCGACGAGGAACACCGACCTCCAGCCCATCGAGGGGAGCAGGGCTGCGCAGAGAAACCCTCCGGCGATTGCCCCACCCGTGAAGCCACACGAGACCCATGTCATCAGCGCCGCCCGATGTTTCCGCGGACTGTACTCGCTGACCAGTGCAACAGCGTTACCCATCACGCCGCCGATGCCGAAACCGGTCAGGAAACGAAGCACGAGAAATTCCGGCACACTCTGAACCTGAGTAGTACCGAGCATACATAGCCCATAGAAAATGGTCGCACCGACCAGCACCGGCCGGCGCCCCACCCGATCGGCCAGGGCGCCGAAAATGATCGAACCCGCGAGCATCCCAAGGAGGCCGGCCCCGAAAATGGGACCGAGCTCGGCCGGGCCAATGCCCCATGCACGGACAATCGCGGGTGCAACAAACCCCATTGTCTGGACGTCAAACCCATCCATGACCACCGAGCAACCGATCATCACCATGATCCATTTCTGGAAGGTGCCAAGTGGCTGGCTGTCGATTAACGCGCCAATGTCAACGATCGAAGCATGCGTCTCTTCTACTCGCTGCACCGTAGAGGGGGTCAATTTTGCACCTCGCTTGATCTGAACCTGTCTAGAAGGGATAAGCAGGCAGGCTTTCGCGGCTCGTTACCCACTGCCATTCCGTGAACTGGTCCGCGTTGGTCAGCGTGCTGTAGTTCTGCCCGTTGCCCGAGAGACCCAGACCGCCCATCGGCCCAAACACCTCGTGCATGATCGTCTGGTCGTTAATGTGGACGATACCGGCATGCAACCGGTCCGCAATCCGCTGGGCGCGACGCAAATCGGCGGACACCACTGCCGCAACCAGGCCATAGCGGGTCTGATTGGCGAGCGTTACCGCTTCATCGTCGTTCCTGAACACGGTCACCGCGGCGACGGGGCCGAAGATCTCTTCCTCGAACACGGGCATTCCCGGTGCGACGTCTACCATGACGGTCGGCTTGAAGAACAACCCGTCGCGCGACCCTCCGGCCAGGATCTTCGCACCCTTGCTAACCGAGTCCTCGACGATGCGATCGACGTTTGCAGCCTGCCGTTCATTGACGATGGGACCCAGGTGGAAATTGCCCTTGAAGGGATCGCCAACCGATAGCGCTTCGGTTTTCCGCACTAGGCTTTCAACGTAGGCCTCAGCAATCCGCTCATGAACGAGATGCCGGCCCACGGCCATACAGACCTGGCCCTGATGCAAATACGACCCCCATGCCCCGGCGCTCGCTGCAGCTTCGACGTCAGCGTCATCCAGCACGATGTAGGGATTCTTGCCGCCGAGCTCGAGGTTCGCCCGCTTGAGCAGTCCTCCCGCCACGGCGCCGATCGCCTGCCCAACCCGCGTGGATCCCGTGAAGCTGATCATGTTGACAAGCGGGTCCCGGACCAGGACATCACCCGTTTCCGCGCCTCCCGGAAGGACATGCAGCAACCCCTCGGGCAGCCCCGCGGCCTCGAACAACCGCGCATACAGAACGCCGCCACTGACCGACGATTGAGGATCGGGCTTGAGCAGCACCGCGTTGCCGGTCGCAAGCGCCGGCGCGATGGCGCGTGCCGCCAGAATGAACGGGGAGTTCCACGGCGTGATGACGCCGACCACACCCAGGGGAATCCTGCGCGCAACGCTATGCCGCCCCTTCACGTCGCTGGCCGTGATCATGCCTGATGGCTGGCTGCCCAACGCGGCAGCTTCGAGGATTTCCCGAATCGCCATCTGCACTTCCATCTGCCCCTTCTGCCGTATCGACCCGGTCTCACGGACAATTTGAAGCGCGATCTCGTCACGATGAACCTGCAGCAAACGAACGACCTCGCGCAGGATGTCCCCACGCTGAGGACCGGGTTTTTCCGCCCAGGAAGATTGCGCCTCTTTGGCGATAGCGGCGGCAGCGGACACGTCGGCGGCAGACGCACAGCCGATCGATCCCAGTTCCGCGCCGGTCGCCTTCTCGGTCACCGGGATCGTACCCGCGCCTCCGGTTTTCCAGCCGCCACTGTAGATCTTGTCGCGCCACACGTCTGCTGGCGCCAGTTCTGTCACTGACATCTTGTTTCTCCTGTTTCCCGAATCATTGAAGACCGAACAGACGTCGTGCGTTTTCCCGTCCGATCTTGACGCGATCGGTCTCGCTGATCGAGCACGTATCGAACCATGTGGATGCCTCATCATGCGTTTCGAAAGGATAGTCGACCGAATAAATGATCCGGTCACTCCCAACTTCCAGCATGGTGGACAGCAGTGTCTGAGTTCTGAAATTCCCGCTCGTCGTAACGTAGACGTTCTCCCTCAGATATTCGCCCACGGTGCGCTTGCATGGCAGTCCTCGTGGCGCCTTTTCCAGGATGTGGTCGACACGCCAGATGTTGAATGGAATGCCCTCGCCCAGATGGCCGAGAATCATCTGCAAGTCGGGATTGCGGTCGAAGAGGCCTGAGGTTATCAGTCTGAGTGCGTGAATGCTCGTCTCAACGGCGAACGCCCAGGTCGCGGCGGTCAGCCACGGGAAACCATCGTAGATCGGCTCACGGGACGGCAACGGATCCCGGGGATGCATATAGAAAGGCTTGCCGAGCGCCGCCGCATTCGACCAGAAATCGGTGTACTGCGGAGCGTCGTAGTACACGACATTTTCCGCGTCACCCACCTGGGAAAAACCATTCACCATGAAGCCGTGAAATCCGAGTTCCTTTACGCTGCGTTCGAGTTCACGTGCCGCAGCCTCGGGATCCTGCATAGGCAAAGCAGCGAATCCACCCAGGCGAGTTGGATGGCGGGAAACGTGTTCAGCGAGGACATCGTTGGCTCGCCTCGCGACATCGATCGCTTCCTTGATGTCCGGAATACCCTGAATGCCAGGCGAGTTAAGCGACAGGATTGAATACGCAGTTCCGCCCTGCTCCATCCGCTCGAGTCGCTGCTGCTCAATGTCCATCAGGTTCGACTTCAGGATCTCCCAGAGGTGGGGAGGTGCATAACCTTTCGACTGCCCGATAGTGAGGTCTATCGCGAAGTGCTCTTCGAGCGCTATCTTGTCTTTCATTAATCAGCTCCGGTTCAGGATAAAACGCCTTGCTTAAGTCAGGGAGAGGTGGACCATCCGAGGTCGCCCGGTTTATATTTACGTGATTTTTCAACTATATTTTCGTTGAAGTATAGTTGAATTTTCAAACATTGGCACTCGCGTAAACCCTCTGCCTGTTGCCGGCGCATCCGACGTCGCATATTCACGCGCTGTCGAGAATCATTGACCGTGTTGAGAATCGGAAACTTGTCAAGCGCGAGAGGAGCGCGACGGATGGAAGGTCAATCAAAGTTGCCTTGACAGATAAGGAAGCCGAACTGGTGTTTCGCATCGTTCCTGTTGCGATCCAATATTTATCAGCGATCCTTAACTGTTTACCGGAAAGCGACATTCGGGTACTGAGCACCTTGCTGCTCAAGCTATGCGACAACGCTGGTGCGCTTGATGACCTTGCTCGACTGAACTCGCCTTCAACCTGAAGATTGAAGGGCCAGCCGTCTGCTTCAAAATATCTTTACCCTGGAGCAGTTAAAGTTGAGGTCGCAGCACTATTTTGCTGGTGACTGACTTGACGCCCGGTACCTTGCCGGCAGCTTCCGTTGCAATGTGCTCTTGGTCTTGGCTATCGATAAAGCCGCCTAGAATCACCTCACCAGTTCGAGAATTTGCAAAAACCGCGATATCTGCACCTTCGAGGTCCTTCACTTTGTTCAACGCAAGGTGCACGCTCCTCGCAAACAAGCGGTTCGCAGCGCGCTCCCCTTTAATCGAAATGCCGGATTGGGACGCTTCACTGGCTACTGCCGCGCTCGTGGTCGCGCCAGACGCCAGCCCCTGAGCCAGAGCACCTGTTGACAGCCATGCCGCTAACGCCAACAGCGTCGTTTCATACTTCATTTTCATATACCCACCATGGTGTCTCAAGGATTAAGCTCGTTCGACTCATGCACCCGATTATGTTTCAACGCACATGATCGATTCCAACCCCGAATCACGAACGCTTGGAGAGAACCGCCCGTCCCACTCGAGATCCGTTGTCGCGGCCAAGTTGAGCTGAAATCCACGTGCCGCAATCCACTAGCGCGTCCAGATCAACACCAGTGTCTGCGCCCAGTTCGTTCAATAGATACACGACGTCCTCGGTCGCGACGTTGCCAGTCGCGCCTCTGGCATAAGGACAGCCTCCCAACCCGGCGACCGAGCTGTCGAACACGCGGAGTCCGAATTCGTACGACGCGTGGACGTTGGCCGCCGCCATGCCGTAGGTATCGTGGTAGTGCCCCGCCAGACAGTTGACCGGTACCCTCGCCGCTACCGCATTGAGCATGCGCCGCACCGAACCTGGCGTGCCGGTGCCGATCGTATCTCCAAGCGACACCTCATAGCAGCCCAGCTCGTATAGGCGTGCGGCCACGTGCGCGACCTTCTGCGGCGCGATCGCACCGTCGTACGGGCACGCCACTACGCAGGACACGTAGCCTCGGACCTTGACACCCTGACGCCTGGCAGCGTCCAGCACCGGAACGAACCGGTCGATCGATTCATCGATCGAGTAGTTGATATTCTTCCGCGAAAAGCCCTCCGACGCGGCCGCGAAGACGGCCACCTCGCTCGCGCCTGCAGCCACTGCGGCCTCGAAGCCCCTCAGATTCGGCGTTAACACCGGGTAGTTCACGTTCGGTCGACGTTGCAATCCCTGCATTACCTCTGCCTGATCCGCCATCTGCGGGACCCACTTGGGCGAGACGAACGATGTAACCTCGATATCGCGCAAGCCCGCGGAGGCCAGGCGTTCGATCAGCTCCAGCTTGATCGCGGTGGAGACGTTCTGCTTTTCATTCTGAAGCCCGTCGCGCGGACCGACTTCGACGATGCGCACATGTTCCATCACTCAACTCCTGCGAAATTCAGCAGATCGGCCCCGTTTGAGACCACCAGTGACCGATCCAGCCATCACTTAGCTATCCTCCTGATTTTTTATCGCTCATATTCAGAATCCGAATCATCTCCTCGCGCATCACAAACTTCTGTACCTTCCCCGTCACGGTCAACGGCATTTCATCGACAAAGTGGATATACCTGGGCACTTTGTAATGAGCGATTTGTCCCCGGCAAAATTCGCGGATGTCTTCCTCGCTAACATATTCGCCTTGTCGAAGCACAATCCACGCGCACAACTCCTCGCCATTTTTTTCATCCGGTACGCCGAACACCTGGACATTCTGGATTGCTGGGTACCTAAACAAATATTCCTCTATCTCGCGAGGATAGATGTTCTCTCCACCGCGAATCACCATGTCCTTGAGTCTGCCGACAATATTGCAATAACCGTCAGCGTCAATCATTGCAAGGTCGCCCGTGTGCATCCATCCGTCGATGATGCTTTCGCGTGTCTTCTCCTCATCTTCCCAATACCCCAGCATCACCGAGTATCCTTTCGTGCAGAGCTCTCCGGTTGCACCAACGGGCACGGTGTTTCCAAGGGAATCGACGATCCTCACTTCGAGGTGCGGCTGAATCCGCCCAACCGTGGTCGTGCGCTTGTCGAGCGGGTCGCTGGTTGCACTCTGAAAAGATATCGGGCTGGTCTCCGTCATACCATACGCAATAGTGACCTCCTGCATATGCATTCTGGACGCCACCTGCTTCATCGTCTCGACGGGGCACGGCGAACCCGCCATGATGCCGGTGCGAAGACTGCCTAGATCAAACGCCGCAAATTCCGGATGCTCGAGCTCTGCGATAAACATCGTCGGCACCCCGTGAAGTGCCGTGCAGCGCTCTTCCGCAATTGACGCGAGGGTCGCGCCGGCGTCGAATCCTTCGCCTGGGAAGACCATCTGCGCGCCGACGGAGACGCACGCCATGACGGCGAGAACCATTCCAAAACAGTGGTAGAGCGGAACCGGGATACAGAGTGAGTCGGCCTCGGACAGCTTCATTGCCATCGCCACAAAACGCCCGTTATTGACAATGTTCCGATGCGTCAGCGTTGCGCCCTTCGGGCTGCCAGTGGTACCGCTCGTGAACTGAATATTGATCGGGTCGTGGGCAGACAGCGCGAAGGTCGTTTGTTCTTCGTCGCGCAGGATTGCCTCGCCCTCGTCCATTACGGCGGAGAATGGCGTCACGCCCGATATGCCGGGGTCACCAGTGGATATGACAATACGGAGTTCGGGCAGGCGCGCGCAATGCAGATCACCCGCTTGCTGCAACGCCAGCTCTGGGGCAATGTCGAGCAGCATGGAAATATACTTCGACGTTTTGAATTGCTCTGCCGTCACGAGTGCCTTGCACCGCACCTTGCGCAAGGCATACTCGAGCTCCGAAACGCGATAGGCAGGGTTGATGTTGACTAAAACCGCACCGATGCGTGCCGTAGCGAATTGCGTGAGCAGCCACTCGAATCGGTTGGGCGACCAGATACCGACGCGATCACCCTTTGCTATGCCCAAGGACAAGAGACCCGCGGCGAGTCGGTCGACCCGTTCGTGAAATTCCTTCCATGTCCAGCGCACGCCCTGTTCGCGGAACACCACAGCTTGCCGCTCTGCGAAACGCTGCGCTATGTTGCTTAGAAACTCGCCAATTGTGGCTTCGCTCAATGGAACATCCGTCGCGCCGCGGACGTACGCCATGCCGTCGACGGGTGCGATAGACGCAAGGGAACCGGGTAACGTTTGCATAAAACCATTCTCCAACGCTGCTGTGCCCAGAAGAGCAGGGCACCTCATTTCGACAGGCCGTGAAATGCTCATCAGTTTGTAGTGCCGTGCTGATCCCCACCGAAGCTTCCAGTTACCTGCCGTAAAACACCAGGTCAGTAGGCTCCTGGTCGCGGTCGAACGCTTCCGCAGTGTGGGCAAAGCCCCGTGTGACGTCTTCCGTGTGGTACAGGCCCATGCAAACATCCAGCAGTGCAATATCGGCACCCGCCACGCCGCCACTTGACCATGTCTTGAGCAGGGTGCGCGTCGCCGCATACGAAAGCGTGGGACCGTCCGAAAGTCGCGTCACCAGTTCCTTGGCGACACGTTCGAGTTCATCGGGTTCTGCCACGTGCGTGGCAAGCCCGATCTCCCCGGCCAGACTGCCTGGAATCGGCTCGCCCAGCATGGCGAAGCGCGACGCGCGACTACGCCCCACTCGCTCAGCCAGACGTTGCAACGCCCCCGCGATGGGCAACATCGCGGTCGTTACCTCGACGCAACGGAAGACGGTGTCGGTCGACGCCACGACGAAGTCGCAACCCAACGCGAGCTCAAGGCCGCCACCAAATGCCAGACCCTGCACCACGGCCACCGTAGGGACACGCAGGGCCTCGATCGCGCGATACGACGTGTTGACTTCCGCCACGAACGTACGGAACCAGTTCAGGTCCTTACCTGGCCATTCGCGAACCTCACCGCCGAGACTGAAATGCGGCCCCTCTGCG
The DNA here is from genome assembly GCF_001544555.2 of Caballeronia udeis. Classification (GTDB taxonomy): domain Bacteria; phylum Pseudomonadota; class Gammaproteobacteria; order Burkholderiales; family Burkholderiaceae; genus Caballeronia; species Caballeronia udeis. The sequence goes on from NZ_FCOK02000010.1 coordinate 69,071, forward strand.
CGAACGACGAGCACGCGGATATCGCTTTCACTCGCCTCGTGAACCGCCTCGCGCAGACATTGGGCAAAGCGCAGATCCAGCCGGTTGTATGGCGGATTTGCCAGTACGATATTCCCGACCTTTCCTTCGCGCTCAAAACGTATGCTTTTCATTGGAGAACCTCATGTTGTCGGACAAATACACCGGGCACCAACGATGCCCTTCAAGAATCGGCTGCTCAAGACCGGGTCCCATTCATTGGAATGACGGGAAGCAGCAAATGTGAAGGGCGGTCCGCGTCGCGGTAAATCTTGTGGGTGACCGTATTGCTGCTGCATACGTGATACGGGATGTACTCGACATCGGTCATTGCACCCGTTCCAGTAGGTACGTCAAGACTGCATATCTCGATACAGATTCGATGACCGGCCTTGAACTGGTTGGCCGTCGCCAGCACCTGGATCTCATACTTGACAATCTCGCCCGGGGTCACCGGTTCGATGGAATCCTTCGTCAACTTGTAGAAGGGTTCCGCAGGTGTGGATCGATCAGGATCCGTTGCCCGGTATGAGGCTTTCAGCCAACCACGAGTCAATTCGCGTTCCGGCAACGTCTCGGGAACCGTTCGTTCACCAACGCGCGCCGTAACGACCGAGACGTCCGGGCCCACATCCTTGAGGATGACGAACCAGTTCGTATCCGGCTGGTCAAGCTCTGCATAGAGCGTGAGCGCGATCGGACCAGCCACCAGCACGTCGTGGGGAAGCGGATCCGTCATATAGCGTAACCGCTCAACCTTGGTGGTCTTCTTAAGCGGCATTTGCGTAAAGACATCCGGTTCCCGATGCGCATTGCCGACCTCGGACGAGGGTCGGGGTGTGTCCGTGGAAAGCTGCTCCCAACCACCCAGGTAATACTTCACCCATTCGGTTTCGGGCAAAGGCCAGTCGCCGCCCGTGCGCCATTCGTTGGCGCCCATGACCCAGTAACGAACCGGGGGCTCATCCATGATGCCGGTGTCGACACCTTTGAGCCAGTAGTCGTACCAGCGGATGACCTCGTCGTGGTACTGGTGGAAAGGTCGTTCCAGATGTGCAGGACCGGTAAAAACCAGCTTGCGCGGCTGCTTGACGTTTCCGAAGTAGTGCTGAGCACCGAGCCAATGCAATTTATAGGTGTAAGCATAGGCACCGGACCCCGTATAGAACGGCACCTTGATCGACTTGAAGACTTCTTCGGCTCGCTCGAGTGTTCCGTCCGGCTCCCAAGGGTTCGTCATGATGTGGTACATCACCCACGTGCGCTGACCCTTCTGCGTCAGAATGTTGTAGAGGTTGATGTACATCTTGTAGTCGGGATTACGCATGGCCACGCGCCAGAGCTCCTCCTGCTCATCAGGTAGTGGCCCAGGCACACCGCGCGACTCATGCACGGTGCTGAAAACATCGAGCAAGTACGGGAAGGTATGGATGACACCGCCTGGATTGAAATCCCGAAACCCGAACATGCCCCCATATGCGCTACAGGCGTCATAAGGGAAGATCGCCTTGAGCGCCGGATGTCCCTGCGCGGCCGCGCGCCATTGCTCCCCCGCAAAACCCGAAATGCCCACCATCCCGACTTTGCCGTCCGACCACGGTTGTTGAGTGATCCACTCGATCATGTCGTAATGATCGGTGTTCTCTTCACCATAGTGACCTTCCGACTTGGCCGAGCCTCGCGGCTGGGCAATGACGTGCACGTAGCCGTTCGCAATAAAGCGACGAGTGTCACCGGCTTCTATTGGCCCGAACCACAACGGCGCATGGGCGGGTTGCGGAGGCAGCACGTCGGCAATGTCCGGGCCCTGAAGATCCTTGTTGTGCAGAGCCGAAGCATAGAGCACCGGATACTTCCCCTTCCCATCCGGTCGATAGACGTCGACCGCGAGACGAGTTCCATCCCGCATCGTGACGATGACGTCGCGTTCTTCAATCATGTCCCCTCCAGATTTGTTGGTACTTTCGGCTTTAGCGTGCGGCCGCTGCTGCATCCGAAAGCGGTCCTCACTTTCGGATGTCGAACTTCGCGTCTGCCGCTGCCCTGTGACGATGCACGCTGTGGAAATCACTATACTTCACAGTTGTACAGTTTGCAAGACGGGCAACGCCCAGGAGTGAGTGAGGTGCGGAATCGTCAATGCTGCCGTTTTTATCGGGAAGGCCGCGCTGGCGCAGCGCCGTTTGGCCTTGAAGCAAAAGCTCACCGACATCTTCTGACGGATCGCCAATGCCTGAGATCGCCAATTCCAGACCGACCTTCAATAGGATTGCATCGTCGGCCGCTGACACTCTGGCGGGAAAACATGCCGCCAGATTCTCAAGCGGGGCTTACCTCACGGTCATATCTGGTTTTCACAGATATCATTCGTACTACAAAATTAGTAAGACGTACAGGCAATTTCACAACCGACCATTTCCAATTCCATACGCCCGCCAGACGGGGCGGCGCCGAAATCGCCTGATACAGTTCCACCACACCGCGTACGACTCGAGCGATGAGTCTTCCGCGGATTGACCCTCCGCCTTCAGCCTGGCAAGTTCCTTGGCGAATGCGATCGCTCAACGAACCCGGCAACTCGTTGATAGAACGTTTCGCTCGAGGCACACTTCAGAAATGCGCGCTTCTCGTCCTCGAGATGTTGTGCAAGTCCGTGCTCCGATGCCTGGCTTACGAGCGATTTCATCTCTTTGACCGCCAATGGCGGCAAGTCCATAACATCCCGTGCCATAGCAAGGGTGGCCTCTTCCAGCGCCAGTGGATCCGCAACACATTGCACAAGGCCCAATGAATTCGCTTCCTCCGCACTCAACGAATTCGTCACCAGCAGAAGTTGCAGGGCACGTGCCGCCCCTAGGCGGCGCGCCAAATGGAAAGAAAGTCCTCCGTCGGTCGAGGTACCAAGCTTGCCGTATCCGACGACAAAGCGAGCCGAACGTGAAGCTACGACCAGGTCACACGCCATTGCCAACGAAAAGCCTGCACCGGCGGCAGCGCCCTGCACACTCGCGATCACAGGAATTGGCAAACGCCGTAGCGCCAGAATGACTGAGATAAGCGCACTGATCAGCGTTTCGAGAAAGCTATCGGATCTGTGCAGCCCGTCCAGGATCTGAACCAGGTTTCCTCCGCTCGAGAATATTCGCCCGGTGGCACGCAAAACGACTGCACGATACTTCTCTTGCGCCTCAATCTCGCTGAGAGCCCTCAACATGGCATCGCAGAACTCCAGATCGATCGAGTTCGCCCGAACTTCGTTTCCCATGGTGATGACGGCGAGATCGTCACGGGAGGTCAAGGTGATGTTGCTCTGCATTTGGCGAATCCTGCATTCAAGGAATTCAGGTGGTAAAACTCAGCTGCGTTCAAGTGCGTTTATGCATCTAGGGTCGCGCTGCGACTAGCGCCTCGAATTTAGTGGTCAATCAATCAACCGCCGGTCCCAGGCGCTACATTGAGGTTTTCCTCGCATCAACGAAATTATTATATTTTACTTCTGTTAAATTTAACAAGTGCGTCCTGACTTCCTTGTTTACTTGTCCGGAAATGTTCCTGTACGGATCGCGACTCCTCAGAAGCGTGCGCAGATTTCATCCGATGATTTTGCTTAGGATTGGGCTTGCGGGCAGGCGCCAGGCGAACGCTAGCGCGCAAGAAAATTTATCGCTGGGGGGATGGTTGCGCGCCGACGACATTTGATACGCAGAAATGCTTCGTTCGAACAGGGCCACGAAGTTCGCCCACGGCGGGCCGACACCGGTTCTCAGAAGAGCAGCACGCATAGTCCGTTGTATTATACTTTTGTATAGTTTTTCTGCCGTGCTCGCGATGCAGACATCTAAGGCAGGTTGTAGAAGGCAGTACCAAACGCCATCTTGCCAAGCCTCAAGGCGAGCGTGCTGCAGCAACGAATTTCCTATTCAAGGGACCAGAATGGCGCAACGTAAGGTTAGCAAGAACTCCGGTAGCAACGGTCGTCCAGTTGAACTCCAGCGCGCCGAACAGCAGCGTGCGCAGGAAACGCGGGCCGCGATCTTGAACGCTGCGCTCTCGGAATTCGCCGCAAAGGGTTTTGAGGCTGCTAGCATCCGGAGCATCGCCGATCGAGTCGGAGTACAGCACCCGCTCATCACCTACCATTACCGCTCCAAAGATATTCTATGGCGTGCGGTAGCTGAATATGTTTTCGAACGTATCCGTCGTGAATGGGACATCTATCTGGCAGATACGCTAACCGGGAGCGCTGCAGAGCGTGTACGTGCGGTGTACAAGGCGCTTTTCAGATTCACGGTCGACTATCCTGAGTTTCATCGCTTCATGCACCAGGAATCCCTCGGATATAGCCCGAGGCTGCAATGGCTCGCGGACACGGTGCTCAAGCCGCTGATCAACTGGCTGCTGCCACAAATTCGTGCCGCACAAGATGAAGGTGCGATACCACAAGGCGAGCCCATCATTTTCCACTATCTGTTAATCAGCCTGACGTCGACCCTTTCTGGCTTCGGCCCAGAGATGCAGGCGACCGCAAATGTTTCCGCATCAGATCCCGCCACGGCCGATGCCTACTGGCAAACAGTTGAGGAACTCGTCTTCCACAAGCAGAAGCCTGCCGGCCGGACCAAGCAAGCCGAACCGCGTGCCGGGTCGCTCAAGGAGCCGCAGTTGACTGCGAAGTGACCCCCGCGGCGCTCACACCACCCTGGAGCCAGTGATGGCCTGTCCACCACGCGAAGTGACGAGTTTAGCCATTGGGTTGCCGTGCGCTAACCGGTAAGCGTGAACCTGTCACTCGACGTGGTCGGTCGACCCGTCGAACTCGATGCTGCAAAACGGGCCGCCCTGAAATAGACGACCGACTTCGTCTTCTGAATCAAAGTGCGCCTCCACTTCCATCACGTGGTCTTCGGCATTCTCCAGAGGGACATAGCCGATCTTCACCGCTCCCGGATTCGCGTACCATCCTCGCTGATTGGCGCAGACGCCGTACACAACCTCGAAATGAATGTTGTCCGCGTCCAGGCTGCTTTGAACAAGTCTCAAAGTGAGACGAGCGTGCGAAGAGCTCGGCTACATGCCGAACGGCGCAGCGCGCTCTCTCGACTCGCCGCTCACGCACCATTGGTGCAATCGTGCCGAGCATCGAGAACGAGGGCTTCGCGAGGACCATCTCGGCCCTTCAGCGATGTCTGAAAGAGCATTTGAAAACCACAACTCCAGTGGAAATCGCACGTCCCCCGGACCGAGCTCCTGCAAGGGCGATCAAACTGCTGCCAATCCTCGAAAAGGAATTGTCAGATTGTTGAGCGCGTCCTGTATATCAGTGTCTGCCATGAACGCCCTACCAGACTCCCCCGAGTCGATTCACCCGCCGCCATGGCATGCGACTCAACTGATACAGCCAGGCTACCGCGCGAAGCGAATATTTCTCACATACACGTGAAACTTAATCGTTTTTCAAGGCAAGGCGATGGGCCTACGATAGAACCACGTAAGGCCATTTGCGTTCATTGAGGTGCGGCGGGAGGCTCCATGAATCACGTACTATTCGAGATTCCATCGGTTATCTGTATTCTGTTGTTTATCGGCTTTGTTGTTTTCAGAGCATTCACTTCACCGCTTCCGGGAAAGGAAGAGGATTTTGACTGGTTTATGAAACGGCACGACATCAGCCGGTCGCGAGACACGTTTCGTCACTAGCCCCTTGAATTTGGCAACGGCCCCCTCGACCGTGACGGCTCTGTCGTTCTATTTTTTGTTAGATAACTTGGGTTGTTTCATTTTTTCGACCGCCAGCGCCGGCCTCTTCCGCGGGCTGAAAGATGAAATGGCGTTGGTGAATCACCAACGCCGGCCGAATCTGCAAGCGATGGTGATTCGACTCTATGAGTTATGCGAAAGTAATCTGCATTCCGAAGTTATTAAAAATTCGCATCCCATCCACCAGCGTTAATTCATTAGCCTTTCACCACCACAATCGACACTCGCCGATCCGGCTGCAGGCAAGCGATGACTGCGCGCGAAATCCCGTCCGGGCAATGCGATATCGGCTGACTGGAGCCCGCACCTTGCGTGTGGATAACGCTGCCATCCAATCCGTGGGTGATGAGATAGGCGCGTACGGTATTCGCTCGTGCAAGCGATAATCGCTCATTGACAGCCGCGGAACCTATCCTGTCCGTGTAGCCGACCACCCTGATTTCGTTCACGCCTTCGCGGGTCTTGATCTGCTCGATTGCTTTGTCGAGTTTCGCCTTTCCCTCGGGCAACATGGAGTCCAGACTCGATTGATCGAATGAAAATAGCGTGTCGCTTTGCAGCGTAAATTGCTCGACAGGCGCAGTCGCCGACTCAACGGGCTCGGACGTTGTCAGCGTTGTTGGCTCGAGAAAACCGGCACAGGACGGGTCACGCCAATAGGTGCCGCTCACTTTCATATGGCTATCGAACTGAACTTGATACTGGCAGGTTACGACCTCATTTCCTCGGCGAAAGTCAAACAGGTAGTTCCACACGTGACCGCCAACGAACCACTCATGGAAGTGCGGCGGCCCAAGCAGGTCATACATCTGGTCCTTGGTCAGCCCGGGGCCGACGTTTCGCAGGTTGTTCACATTGACGAACGTACCACCAGTCAGCGTCGTTGATTGAGGATCCGGAAACGTCGGAGGAGATTCGGCGGTCGCACAGCCGCCAAGCATCACCGCTGCGACAAAACTGGAGAACACCGCAAGAACCCGTTGATTTTTCATTTCTGTGCCTCGCATCGAATAATTATTAGCAGGACATCCGCTATACGCCGGCAGCCGTTACAACGAAGTTGCATGGCCGTACGGGTAGCGATGCCCATCGGAAGCCGCGTTCGTGTTCTCACCATTGGTAACCTGCGCCAATGACCGCACCATAGTTGTTGCGTGTGTTCGTCGACACCGCAGCCTTGTAGATCCAGTGGTTGTTTTCAGAGATGGTTGAAATTCCAATCGCCTGCCCCGATTGACTTCGATAAATGCTCCCGGCAATCGACACCATGCTTTTTCCCGGACCTGACGGTTGCGGTAATCCAGCCACGGCCATTGCCGTCGCGGCCCCGGCGTCCGCGTCACGCCGCAGACCTTGAATTTGACTGTCTGTATAACTGTTTGCCTGCGTAACGGCGCTGGAGACGCCCGAATTCAACTGCTGGACATTGACGGCGTCCGTGGGTGCCGTGCCGGCGGCAACATTAGTGACTTGTCTCGGCGTTTCGGCTGAACCCACCGATACGACGTTTGCGCGTCCTCCGTCGTCACTGCCCGCACCAATTGCAACAGAGTTGCTGCCGGTCGATGTCGCTCCCTGCCCCACGGCAGTGGATCCATTCGCCGACGCTGTGGAGGAGTTGCCTACCGCCGTGCTGTTAGGGCCAGAAGCGGCCGCACCCTGCCCGCCCGCGGACGAATTTGATCCGGTGGACGCGGGTGGCGTGGAAGAACCGGACGTAGAAGAACCCGGCGTCGACGGAAAGCCGCCGCTACCCCCGCTTTGATTATTTATCAGCGAGGTCAATTGCGTGGCAACCGCATCAAGCTGGCTTACGTTCACCGCATCGGTACCGGCCTTCCCTGCTGCAACCCCTGTGATCTGCCGATTGCCGACGTTGATTTCTCCCGCCGAAGACTGCGGGCTGCTAAGCCCGTACGCGATGTAATTGCTCAACGCCCCGACAGTCGTGACAGAACCCACACCCAGGGCCACGCTGTTTGCAAACGTTGCACTTGCGCCTGCGCCAATGGCGACGGCATCAATAGCACTGCTTTGCGCGCCTGAACCCAAGGCGACTCCACCCGCATTCGCAGCTTTTGCGTTGGCTCCTTGCGCAAGTGACTGCGCGCCGCTCGCGACTGCACCGCTGCCGATTGCGATTGCGTCCGCCTGGGCAGAATTCGCTTGCTCGCCGATTGCGACTCCGCCGGGAGCTGTTGAGTCCACCACGGCGCCGTTGCCGATACCTACGCCGTTATCACCGTTGACAACGGTTGTCGGGCCGACTGCGATCGACTCCGCGCCCACGGCCAGCGAGTCGGCCGCAGTCGAGTTCGCGTGAAAGTACATTGTCGGAGTCACGGCGAATGACGATAGCGCGCCGACAAGCTGCCTGACGGTGACGGCATCCTGCGCCTTCGTTCCGTCAGCGACATTGATCAACTGGCGATACGTATTTCCTGTGGCACTGCCAACCGATACCGCCCCCAACAAGGTTTGATCGGAAGTATTGAAGGGAATCGCGTGAGTGCCATTCGCAATTGAACCGATGCCCGACAGGACGGCGCGGTCAGATACCGATCCGGAGCCGATAGCAACCCCTCCTGCCACTGAGGCGCTCGCCTGTGATCCAAGCGCAAGTGCGTTGTCCGCCTGTGCTTGCGCGCCGTTACCGCCGGCAAAGCTGCTTGCTCCACTTGCCGCGGCGTTCACGCCAACCGCTAATGCGTTGATGCCGGTGGCGCCATCGTTGTTGTAGTTGCCGCCCGGTGTACCACCATCGTTAGTGCTGTAGTAATGCGTCGTGCTGGCTGCCACCGTGGTTGCAAGGCTGTTGATCGCCTGGTCATTCGCGTATAACTGCGAGCCGTTCACCGCGTCGGTGCTGGTCGCGCTTACCTGACCTGCTGCCACGTTGGTCACCGTACGTTCATTACCCACGCTGCCTACGCTCACCGTGCTCGTCGGGGCAGTCCCGGCATACGTGTATGCCGTGCCGTTGATGGTGCCGCCGGTCGTCGCCACCGCCGCAGCTGTCGTCGAACCGCTGCCCAGCGCAACGGCATTGACGTTACTCGCCACTGCGCCCTGGCCCAAGGCCGTGCTGTTCGTGCCCGTCGCACTGGCAGCCACGCCTGCCGCAAAGGCGTTCACACCAGTGGCACCGTCGTCGTTGTAGTTGGCGCCCTGAGTACCGCCGTCGTTGACACTGTAGTAGTGCGTCTTGTTGGCGGTTACCGTCGTGGACAGATTGTCGACTGCCTGATCGGTCGCATACAACTGCGAGCCGTTCACTGCATCGGTGCTGGTGGCACTCACCCGGCCCGCCGCCACGTTGGTCACCGTGCGCTCGTTGCCTACGCTGCCCACGCTCACCGTGCTTGTCGGTGCAGCCCCGGCATAGGTGTATGCCGTGCCGTTGATCGTGCCGCCTGTGGTCGCCACCGCCGCGGCCGTTGTCGAAGCGCTGCCCAGCGCCACGCTATTGGCGAACGTCGAGCTCGCGGCTGCGCCAAGCGCCACCGCATCCGTGGCGCTACTTTGCGCGCCTGAGCCCAAGGCAATCCCGCCCTGGTTGGCGGCATTCGCGTTTGCGCCTTGCGCGAGTGACTGTGCACCGCTCGCGACCGCGCCGCTGCCGAGAGCGATTGCGTCTGCCGCGGCCGATTGCGTTTGCTGGCCGATCGCGATCCCGCCGGGCGCCGTCGCATCGACCACTGCCCCGTTGCCGACACCGACCCCGTTGTCACCGTTGACGACGGTTGTCGGTCCCACCGCAATCGACTGTGCTCCGATCGCCAGCGAATCGGCCGCAGTCGAGTTCGCGTGGAAGTACAACTGACCCGTTACGGAGAATGACGAGAGTGCACCGGCAAGCTGCCTGATGGTGACCGCATCCTGCGCCTGCGTGCCGTCGGCCACGTTGGTCAACTGGCGATAGGAAGTGCCACTGCCAAAAGACACCGCGCCCAACAAAGTCTGATCGGACGTATTGAACGGAATCGCGTGCGTGCCATTGGCGATGGATCCTGTGCCGGGCAGAACCGTGCGACTTGAGACCGATCCCGAGCCGATAGCCACGCCGCCGGCCACCGAGGCAGTCGCTTGCGCTCCGAGTGCAAGCGCGTTGTCCGCCTGCGCCTGCGCACCATTGCCCATTGCTGTACTGCTCACCCCCGAAGCCAGGGCGCCTACACCCGCAGCCAGGGAGTCGGTGCCGGTGGCGCCGTCGTCAGCGTAGTTGGTACCCTGGATACCGCCGTCGTTGACGCTGTAGTAATGCGTCTTGTTGGCCGTCACCGTGGCGGACAGGGTATTGACTGCCTGGTCGGTGGCGAACAGTTGCGAGCCGTTCACCGCGTCCGTGCTCGCAGTGCTGAGCTGCCCTGCCGCCACGTTCGTGATCTGACGCTCAGCGCCTGCCGCGCCTACGCTCACCACGCTGGCCGGAGTGGCGCCGGCGAAGTTGTAGACCGTACCGTTGATCGTCGCGCTCGCGGTGGGCACTGCCGCAGCGGTCTGCGAGCCTGAGCCCAACGCAATATCGCCTGCGTTATTGGCAACCGCGTTCGGACCGATCGCCACGCTGTTGGCGCCAAGCGCCTGGCTGTCCGGCGCCGTCGAGTTCGCATGGAAGTACTTGATGCCCGGCGTCGTGCCGCCGCCGGTGATCGCGTTGACAAGATTCTGCACCGACGTATAGGTGTTGCCGCCGTAGTTCAGGCTGGTGGTCAGCGCGCCCGTCGTGCTGTTGTAGGTGCTGCTGCCTCCGAGGCTCGACGCCACGCTGTCGCCCAGGTTCGTTACCTGTGTGCCCACCGTCGTGATCGCCGTATCGGCTGCGTATAGCTGCGAGCCGTTCACCGCATCCGTGCTTGCCGCAGTCACGCGGCCGGCCGCCACGTTGGTGATCTGGCGCGGCGCCGCCGACGTGCCGACGCTGACCACGCCGGCGGGCGTGCCGCCCGCGTAGGTAAACGTGGTGCCGTCGATCGTGCCGCTGGCCGTCGGCACTGCGGCAGAGGTCACCGACGCGCCCTGGCCCAGTGCCACGTTCGAGCCGGTCACGCCGCCGGTAATACTCGCACCCTGGCCCAGCACAGTGGAGTCTGCTACGCCATTGTCGGTTGCCTGATTGCCGACCACCAACGAGGCCGCACCCGTTGCAACGGCGCCGAAGCCGCCGGCAGCAGCGTTCGCGCCCGACGATACCGGCTGTGTCGAGGTCACCGAGCTGTTGGATACAAACGGGCCTGCGGCGCCGCTGGTCAGGTTGTTGACCGCCTGGTTCGTCGCATACAGCTCGCTGCCGTTCACCGCGTCCGTGCTGGTCGCGCTCACACGGCCAGCCGCGACGTTGGTAATCGTGCGTTCCTGGCCCAGCGAACCCACGCTCACGGTGCTGCCGGGCGTAGCGCCTGCCACCGTACTCGTCACGCCGCCCACCGTGACGCTGGCGGTATCCACTGCCGCCGCAGTGGTGCTGCCCGAGCCCAGCGCAACCGCCTTCGCATTGCCGGCCGACGCGCCTGCACCCAATGCAACCGCATCGGCCTGGTTCGCTACTGCTGTATCGCCGAATGCAAGCGCGCTCGCGCCGGTCGCGTTGCTTGCGTTGCCCAGTGCGACCGCGCCCTGCCCGTTAGCGGTATTGCCGTTGCCCTGCGCCACCGCACCATTGCCTGTGGCCGTATTGTTCGCGCCCACGGCGACCGCGCCATTGCCGGTCGCGGTATTGGGATCGCCAATCGCGACGGCGCCGTTGCCGCTGACGGTCTGCGCCTGACCGAGCGCCACCGCGCCCGTCCCGCTAAGCACCTGGGAATTCTGTCCGCCGGCGAACGAACCCGCGCCGGCCGCCGCAGTGACGGTGCTGCCGTCGCCGAGGGCGACCGTGGAGGCGGCGAGCGCATGCGCGCCATTGCCTATGGCAGAAGCATTGGTAGCGTTAGCCGTCGCGGAGGTACCCATGGCTACGGCATTGGTGTTGGCTCCCGTCTGAGCCGAATCGCCTATCGCAATGGACGAGGAGCCAGCCGAGCTCGCGCCGGAGCCAATCGCAATGGCGCGAATGCCCGACGCCGCGGCGCCCGCCACCGTCGCGGGGGCAGATGCACCGCCTTCCGCGATGGAATCCGCTCCCCCCAACGCTATCGCATTTGCACCGCTGGCGTTGGAGCCGTTCATCATGCCGAGCGCGTTGAGCCCCGATGCGGCGGCGCCCGCCCCCAATGCCACTGCATTCTGTGCCGAGGCTTTGGACACTGTGCCGGCGGCCAGCGAAGATGGACCGGAAGCAGTGACATCCGTGCCAATGCCAATCGCCCCCGCCGCCGTTGCGCCCGTGCCTGCGACGGTACGCGGCCCAAGATAAACCGCGTTGAGGCCGCTGGCGATGGACTGAAAGCCGACAGCGACGCCATGCGTCCCGGACGCAGTGGCGGTATAACCCATTGCGACGGCCGCAGGCCCGCTGCCCACCGCCTGGAAGCCAATCGCGGTGGCATAGTCGGCGTTAGAGGTAACGTCAGTGCCAACGGCAATAGACGCCGTCCCCGTCGAACCGGTGCCCGCCGCAGTGCGCGCTCCTAGATAAACGGCGTTGGCACCGCTGGCATTGGCTCCCGAGCCAACGGCTATACCGTTGGTTTGCGAACCGGTGGCCCCGCCGCCCACTGCGACCGCCCCCGACGCGGCGGCGCTGGCGCTCGCACCCAGTGCAACGCCGTTGTCGCCAGTTGCTTTAGCTGAGGGGCCGACGGCAGTCGAAAGGTTGCCGCTCGAGACAACGTCAACGCCAACACCGATGGCCCCCGAGCCGCTAGCGGCAACATCCGTACCGATGCCAATCGCCGACTCCGCGGTCGCGCCGGTACCCGCGGCAGTGCGCGCGCCCACGTAAATGGCGTTGGTAACACTAGCAATGGCTTGAAAGCCGAGGGACAAGGCATTAAGTCCCGTACTGGTGGCGGCAAAACCTACCGCAGTGGCTCCGCCTCCAGAGGCTGTGGACTGAAAGCCCACGCACGTGGTGCTGCCGCTATAGAAGTTGAAGGGTGCCGTAGCGCAGCTCACTTGCGCCTGCGCTTGCGCGCCCCATCCGCCCAGGCCCATCAACAACAGTACGGTCAGGACGCGCGAATCAGGGCCGTGCAGCGTAGAGGCGCCGAGCCCATCACGCTGATCGCTTCGCCCGTCGCATACGGTGGCCCCCGCCCCCGACCTGCCCTTCCCGCACGACCTGTCCAGCTCGGAGGCAGCTACAAAGGCGCCCAGCGCCTTATTCCAGATCGACCGATATACCTTGTTCATATTTTTCCTGTTCGATATTGCGAGCGCTCGCCTTTACTTTTTGTAAGGATTACTACATATACAAATCACAAAGAAAGTGTTGGCGTTGCGTTGCTTTGGTGTGGGAACTGCATTCTTTTGTGTTCTGCCTTAGTACTTAGAAATCCTAAGTACTGACGTGCGCCGTCCTCATGCCTGGAAATTTACATGACGAAGGTATCAATAAGGGGCGGCCAGACCGTGCCTGTTTTCTGGCATCCTGGCCGCGCAGACTGCAGAGGGCGCTTGGCTTATGAAGGTCCGAAGGACCACGGCGTATTAACGACAACGGCGTGAAAACGCGCCAATTGCCTATCTGAATGCGATCGTTTGTTTGTCAAACGTCTGCTTTTCACTGTTCTGCCCGGAATACTCATAATTACCGGTTCCCCGATGAAGTGCTTCGATCGTACGCTCAGCGCGACATGGCAAACGCACACGTGCCGCGCTACAAGCGTCATTTCTGTTTCAACTGCGTTTTTCGCACTATGTGAACTGATGGCCGGCAAACGTTTGCGTCAACGCGCACGTTCCGTGACGTTGCGTAATATAAGATAAGTTCCGGTAAGTTCTTAATAAAACTTTGGCATAAGCGTTTTAATTTGTCTACCGAAACTCTGCATGAAACCGGGGAACGTCGCGAGATTTAACAATTGGGCAATAGCAAACGGGGTTCGATGGCAACGGAGCTCAAATACCGACTTGAGCACAGCGCCCAAACGGACGCAGCTTCGCTCACCCGCCGGTAGACGTGTGTGCATCGATCAAGCGTAGTGGGTTAGTTAATAGAGGTGAGCGCGGAGCCTGGCGTAGCACCGCCCGGCCGTCAACGCGCGATGAAGCGCCGCGACGCCCCGCTTCGAGTTCGTACCGACTCAGCGCATCGCCCGGCGTGCCTGCGCCTGCTCGGACCATAGGGCCCACGGACGAGCGGTCTGGGCCGCGTCGGCCTCGGTTCCGGCGTGCGCCTCCTCGTCGGTCAGGAACTCGATCTCGCCGCCCAGCGCCACTGCATTGGTTTGAATTCTTGCATTGAGTTCGAGATAGACCGCGCGAAAGACCGCCTCCGGCAGATCGCGCCCGGCCGTCACCGAGCCGTGCCCGCGCAGCAGCACCACGCTCGCATTGCCAAGCGCACGAGCCAGGTAGCGGCCCTTGCCCGCTATGTGGTGACCCATGCGCCGCAAGATCGCCCTCACCCGATCAGGGTACGTGCCGCGGGAGGCAAGGTATTGAGCCGACTCGGGCAAGAACACCAGCAACACAATGTTCCTTCACGATAGCTTCCTAAGCTAAGTGATCCTGTCAATCATGCAGTTTCCGCTCGATCGCGGGTCCAACTGTAAAATCGCTAAAAACCACCTCGAATCCTTCCCGCTCCGGCGAACAGCACATTACTCCAACATCGATGGCCGCCGAACGAGGTAAATAGGCGAGACGCACTATTTGCCACAACTGACTTTCGACATCGAAATATTGAACACGGATTGCTTCACCATGACGCGTCAGACGCAGACGCAGTCCCGAAGTAGAAGTGGGGATTCTCAACATGGACCAGTCCGAGGTGTCATTGGTGACAACTACCGAGAAGTAACTCTGTCCGTCTGAATATTCGATACCCGCCTTGACCCAGTGCGTCTCACTGAGGCGCGCCATCAGGCCGGCCTGGTCGTACAGGGTCTCATAGCGGCCATTGATCGTGGCCTCCGCGGTGAAATCGCCCTCCACCGTTTGATAGGCAAAATGCCCGCTGTCACGCCAGAACGAATAAAAGGTCTCGCGCCAGAAGTCAGTCTGGCCATTGGTTCGAACATACAACTCGTTTCCACAAATTTCAAAATTTTCGGGCTGGTTCAACCATCTGAGCTCTTCGAATCTTGCCATGCCGCTCCCCCTTTAATGACGTTCCGGATCTGGTAGACGAACGTCTGCGACCGGGTCGTCCATTACTCTATGTGTCAATAGCACCGCGCTGGATCCATGCTGCTTTAGCACGCGACCGGATGCGCCGCGGCAAACTATATGCTAGCCGCTTTTAGCGCAACACCGTACCGTGCCGGCTGTCGACGTGCAGCCGGCAGGACGCGCGGTTAAACCCCGCGCACCACGTTTAAAGACTGTGGCTCGGTCCGGCCTTGCCCGCGTTAAGCCTCCCACGCAGCGAAACCAGCCACCAGATCACACCCACCGCGATCGTGATGACCGTCGTAACAGCGGCGCTGTGATTCTCATCGGGCAACGTCAGCGTGACGATGACAAACACTGCCCAGATCGCGCCGATCACGATCATCGGTACAAGCCATCGTCCTAAATCGAACACACCCGTGGGTGCAGACGGCATGCGCCCATTCTTGTAAGCGTAATACGCGGCGACAAGCGTGAGCAGATAGGTCAGGTAGTAAGTCAGGCCGACCATCGAATAGATGGCGGTCACAAAGCCGCCGCTGGCCAGATTAAGCGCGACCGAAATGACCGTGATCAAAACGATGGCGCCGACCGGCGTCCCAAAGCGCGGGTTGATCGACGACAGGAATGTTGACGCAGGGAGCATCCGATCACGGGACAAGGCGAACGTCATGCGCGTCGCCACCGCCATGTTTGCAATCAGACACGCAAGAATGGAGGCGAAGGCAACGGCGACCATCAAGCTGCCCGCAATGCGCCCGAGTTGCAGCCGTACGATCTGAATGACCGGATTTTCAGGCTGGGCAAGCAGGTCCGACACCGAACCGGGGATGGCAATCCCCAGCAACGCGAAGACAACGAACCCGAGCACACTGGATACAACTACGGCACGAATCATTGCGCGGGGTGCGGTTCTGCGGGGATCCTTCGTTTCCTCAGCCAGGTCCGCCGCGCCCTCCCAGCCTAGCAGTACGGACACGGGCAGCAAGGTGGCGAGCGCCACGGTGGCGAAGTGAATCGGCTGCTTGCTGGTAGGTTCTGCTGATACGAGAATGTGCAATCCCTGCGTATGCCCGAAGAAAAAGAACACCCCGGCAACAAGGACGATAGCCAGGACCACGGTGCCGACAAGTTCAATGCTTGCGCCAATGTCGTTGATCCGGGTTGCCAGCTTGATGCCGAATATGTTCAGCAAGCCGACCACAAGCGTCGCCGCAATGCTCAAGCCCTGGACCTGCCCCTGGGTTGGATGCGCCCAGATCTCCGGCGCAAACACGCTGCCAATTGCCGCGGCGGTTGCCGCTGTCCCCGCGAGGAAAGACACGAACGCGACCCAGCCGGTGAACCAGCCGAAGTGATTTCCGGCAAGCCTGCTGGACCACTGATACGCGTAGCCCGTCAACGGAATCCGGCCGGCGAGATGCGAATACACCAGCACGATACAGAAAACGAGGGGTATCACCAGCAGCCACAACAAGATGCCGACGCCGCCGACCCGCGTGAACGGGTCGGAAAACAGCGTCACCACACCCGTGTTGATGGAGACCATCGAGAAGGCAAGTGCAAACGAGGTAAACGGGCCCATTGTGCGATGCAGCTTCTGCTTATATCCGAGTGCCGCCAGATCCGCGTCGTCACGACTATTCTCGGAATCGGCAAGCGATGGCTCCATCGCCGCCCCTATCGACTTGACGGTCGAGTTCATTTTCCTTCCTCCTCGATAGCGCCCAGCACTTCGTCCAGGACGTCCAGTGCACGAGCGAGCAGCGGCCGTTCAATATCAAGCGGCGGCTTGACCTTGATGAGGTTGCCAAGGCCCGCATAACGACTTTCGCCGAACAGAACGCCAAGTTCCACGCCTCGTCGATAGACTTCCTGGGAGGCATACCGCGCGGGGGCCTTGGTGACCCGATCCGTCACGAGTTCAATGGATGCCATCAAGCCCGGGCATCGGACATCGCCGATCAGCTTTCTGCGCGTCTGCATCTCGAGCAGCCGCCCGGTTACGTACTCACCGGAGTCCTTCGCCTTTTCGCAGAGCTTGTCATCGCGGATCGCGTCGATGGTCGCGCATGCCGCCGCGAGGGACACCGGGAAGTGGCCGAAGGTCAATGCTTCCTCGCCTTCGTCGAACCATTTCAGGCGATCATCGGCAAGGATCCCGGCGAGCGGAAAACCGCCACCAACGCCTTTGCCAAATACGATAATGTCCGGCGTCACGCCATAGTATTGCGCCGCCCACATCGTACCCATGCGGCCAAATCCAGTCTGGACCTCGTCAAAAATCAACAGCACGCCGTGGCGATCACAGATTTCACGCACGCCTCTATAGTAAGAGCGCGGGAATTCGATGTGACCGCCGTTGCCCTGGATCGGCTCCATCATGACGGCTGCGACCGGGCCATCCACGCCCTTGACTATCGTGTCTTCGAGCAAACCCAGGCACAGTTGCGACTCGGCCTCAGGGTCCATGCCCATGCGCGCCCGGTACGGATACGGGTGCGGCACCCGGGTGAAGCGCGGCTGGATCGCGAGAAACGGATTGTTTGGATGCGGCCAGCTCGCGCCCAGTGTGGCCAGCGAACGTCCGTGATAACCATCCTGAAGCACGACGAGGTTCTGCGCGTGCGGGCGGTTCTTGAACGCCAGTTTCATCGCCATTTCGCCAGCCAGGCTTCCGTGCAGCGCGAAGCCCGTTTGATTGAGCGAACCCACCGAGATCTCGCGCAATTTGGCGACGAGATTCTTGTGCGGGATCGACTCGAAATTGGGGCGAATATGCGTCATCTCGCGTAGTTGCGCGACGGCCGCTTCGACAACACGCGGATCGTTTGCACCCAGATTGTTCGACCAGGCCTGCGCTGTGCAGTCGATATATTCGCGGCCGGCGTCGTCCCAGACGAGCGAGCCTCGCGCTTTGACCAGCGTGATTTTTTCTGCCGAGGGCTGCTTGGCTACGGGCGTTGCCGGCACGTCCAGATCGGCCAACGAATTCAAATGGTTCATGTCGTCTCCTATAAGTGTCAGGACTCGGTCGAGCTCGAGTGCTTCAATCCTATGCGGTGACAACGGGAAGATATAAAGACGAAATAAAAACCGATATATTGATCGTGCTTATATATCGTGTCACTATCGGTGCGACAGTCCGACCACTTTGATCCAGTTCGGGGGAGATGCGTGAACACTCGGGGCATTGACGTCCGGCAGCTTCAGGCGTTTGTTGTAATCGCTGAAGAACTGAATTTCGTCCGGTCATCCCAACGACTTTTCATATCGCAACCCGCGCTGTCGCAAACTATCCGGCAGTTTGAAAGCACGCTGGGCGTTCAGTTGTTCGATCGAACCACAAGGTCCGTGGCACTGACTGAGGCCGGCCAGGAACTCCTGAAGGACGCACGGGAGATCCTGGAGCGCGTGTCGCATCTCGCCGAACACGCGCGTGACTACGCTCGGGGGATTCGGGGAACACTAAAAGTAGGATTCCTGATTGGTGCCGGGGTCGACCTGATGCCGCAAATTCTCCGGGCGTTCGGTCAGCGATATCCGGATGTCAACGTGATCGTAAAGGAGTTCGATTTTTCCGCACCCGAGGCCGGCATCATTAGCGGCATGGAGGTGTCCGTCCTGCGGCCACCGGTCGGCGTGGAAGGGCTTGTTTGTGAAACGCTGATCGAAGAGGCCTGCGTGGCTTGTCTCCCGGCCAGTCACAGGCTCGCAAGCGCCGAATCCGTCAGCATTTTTGATTTGCTGGACGATCCTATTGTTGCTGCGCCTGGCAGCGGCGTATGGCGCAACTATTGGACAGGAGACGAGTATCGCGGAGGACGCGCTGCCCCTGTTGTCCATGAAGCAGCGACCGTGGAAAGCGAATTGCAGACGGTCGCTTCGGGCCGGGGCATTAGCATCACGGCTTATTCCACTGCTCAATTCTATGCCCGGCCTGGCGTAGCTTTCCCGGTTATCAGAGACATGCCGCCATGTACGGTTGCAGTAGCTGTGTCACACGAACCTACGGTGGCCGCGGCCAACTTTGTGCGAATCGCGATCGAGGTTGCGGCGAAATTGCGTAGCCGGAGTAGTCGGGCGACATGAGCGTCTGGAAAGCTTGCCAGCCGACCTCAACGCCTAGGAGGAATGTCGGTCGCGCAGGTTATCCGCTCGAGCCGGTAGTACGGCACCTGCCGACATCTTCCACTCGTGCGCGGCACTCCAGAAGTCCTTGGAGGGCACCGCGGTTCCAGCGATCACGATCACACCCATCAACTGTGGATGCTGGCGGTCGAACCCGACTTTGAACGCATCGGGCGCTATCAGTTCCAGTGCGTACAGCAACTCTGATCCGGTTAAGCGCAGTTGCACAGGAAACGGACTTTGCGGCTTGCTCATGGCTTGGGCTCTGAAGATCATGCACTTACTCGCAGCGAGCGGATTTCATTCGCCGAACGCTCTCGACGCGCCAGGCCGCTCATGGACTTCGAATGGAAATGAATTGTGTCGGCTCCGTGCGATCTGGAGTTCAGCCGCGAACGTTAGTAATTCGATTTTTCATTCGAGTGGGGCCTTCAAGGAAGCACCGAAAAGGCTTCCGTGCCGGCTCGTGCCCAAGTCAGAATGACACTTGACCGGCCGCAAATACACTAACGCCTTTGCGCTTCGACGATACAGGCCTTACTGCATCACGAGGCATTGGTCCACTACCTGCCGAATGCAGGTAACGGCTCGATCCACGTCCTGCTCCGTGGTAAAGCGCCCGAGGCTTACGCGTATTGTCCGGGCCGCTGCATGCTCATCAAGTCCAATCGCACTCAATACGTGCGACACCGCGCTGGAGGCCGAACTGCAAGCAGACGTGGAAGAGATGGCGAGATCCGCGGCGAGCATGAAGGGGAAGAAACCCGCGCGGTCAATTCGCAAGCTAAGCGTATGCGGAATGTGCAAACCGTCGCGCACATTTTTCTCGACACCGTCAACCGACAGAACACCATCGAGCAGCCGTTTGCCGAGCGCGGTAATTCTCGCGGTGTCGGCCTCCATTTCAGCCATGGCGATTGCACAGGCCGTGCCCATGCCCACGATCTGATGGGTAGCAAGGGTCCCTGAGCGCAAGCCGCCCTCATGCCCTCCTCCGTGCATCTGCGGTGCAAGCCGGTTAGCCGCTTCACGAGCGACGTACAGTGCTCCGATACCCTTCGGCCCGTAGACCTTGTGGGCAGACATCGACATGAAATCGATACCCAGGGCCTTGACGTCGATTGGTGTCTTGCCAAGCGCTTGAGCCGCGTCCACATGCAACAACGCACCCGCGGCATGAACGATAAGCGCGATCGCCGCGATGTCGGTGACCGTTCCGATTTCGTTGTTGACCAGCATGAGCGAGACCATGCCCGTGTCTGGTCTTAGTGCCGCGCTAACCGCGGCGGCAGTGATGGCGCCGTCTTGATCGGGCTCGACATAAGTCACCGACAATCCACGCCGTTCGAGGCTGGCGGCCGTGTCCAGGATGGCCTTGTGTTCGATCCCGCTAGTGACAATATGCGGCAGCGCTCCGCTTGCTTCGGCGAATCCCTTCAACGCGAGGTTGTTCGACTCCGTTGCCCCGGAAGTCCATATGATCTCGTCCGTGCGGGCGCCGATCAGCATTGCAACTTGCTCACGCGCTTGTTCGACCAGACCTCGTGCCCGGATACCTGCCGCGTGCGAGTTGGATGCCGGATTGCCGAACACCCCGTCTATTCCCAGGCAGTTGACCATTGAAGTGATGACACGCGGATCCGCCGGAGTGGTGGCCGCGTAATCGAAGTAATGCAGGTCAGCGCTCATTGTTATTCAAGTGTTGGCGGAGCGCTAATTTTAAGGTGACGACATCGAAATAATTTCCCAAATATTTCGATGATTTCGCGGACCGATAGAACCAGATCAAAGAAATAGCCGATACCTTAGATTTTTATTCTATGCCGTGTGCGAGTCGCGCACGGCCTCCAGTCTAAAGGTCCAGCACCAGTTCCCGGCTTGACGCCCGCGACACACAAGCAGTCAGGTACTCCTGCTTCTCGTCGTCGCCGAGAATGCAGTCGTTGTGTTCGACTTCACCCGATAAATACCGCACCTTGCAAGTGCCGCACAATCCGGCGCGGCACGACGTTTCAATCGCCACGCCGGCCTCCTCCAACGCGTCGGCGATGCTCTGGTCGCCTGACACCGGTATCTGCTGCCCGGTGCTGGCAATCTTCACGATGAACTCGCCCGCAGCCGCGGCGACTGTTTCGCTCACTGCCCGTTCCGGCGCCTTGAAATGTTCAAAGTGAACCGTACCGGCCGTCCAGTGCTCAGTCGCCGCAGCACACGCTTTCATGAACCCGCCGGGACCGCAGTAGTAGACATGCACACCGGGCGCGGCCTCGCTTAACAAGCGCTTTAGATCCAGCCCATTCGAAGGATCACCGTTGTCGAAGTGAAATTGCAGCTTGCCGCTGGTATGCATGGGCGCAAGCTCCGCCGCGAAGGCCGTGCAGCTTTCATCCTTGGCGCAGTAGTGCATCTCATAGTCAACGCCTCTTTCTTCAAGCCGGTGGGCCATAGATTTCAACGGCGTCACGCCGATACCGCCGGCCAATAGAATGACTTTACCGGCATCGGCTACGAGTTCGAAGTTATTGCGTGGGCGACTGATGCGCACCTTGTCCTGCACGCGCAATCTGTCGTGCAACGCTTTCGAGCCGCCCCTGCCCGTTTCGTCACGCAGTACCGCGATCACATAGCGATGCCGTTCATTCGGCGAATTGCTGAGCGAGTACTGACGGATCAACCCGTCGCTTAAATGGACATCGATGTGTGCGCCTGCGGTGAACACAGGCAACAAATCACCTGACGGATCGACGAACTCGTAGGAATGGATGCCCCTGCCTTCGAAGCGGATCTGGCGCACCATCAACTCGAGTGTACGGTCGTCCGCCGCATTATCTGAACTTGCCATTACCTTTCCTTGCATATACAAGCCGGGTAACGTGCAACTCGCACGTTACCTTCCCTTCAAAACTCCGTTCAACCCTCCTTGACTGAAGCCTCGAGCGCATCGAATTTTTCACGCACGAATGCGGCGCGCTCTTCGCCCTTCAGCGTCTCGCTTTCCGTCAGGATCGCGACGATCCGCTTCGTCACGTTGCGGCGATTCGCCACCTCCTGTTCGACGGTCTCGCCTTCAGGGATATCGAACACATTGCCCGAGCAATAACTATTCGGTGCGCCCGCGTTAGCCCGGAACCACTCCACGAAGTTATCCGCCGACGCCGCCGGGTTCGTCCCCCGCACCGCATCGCGCAGCATCTTGCGGAACATGAACAGGCCAGCGTCGAACTTCGTCGGATTCTCGAGCGCATGCACGGCGATCGGCCGCTGGCTGATGATGGCTTCGTAATCACCGGGGGCGTATTGAGCGTCCTTGTAGTTCTCCCGATCACGGTGGTTCGGCGGGATGGGCGGTAAATCCTCCAGCTTGTATTTGCCGAAGCGTTCGGGACGGCGCATGGCCACCTGCCCTTCAAGGAAGTCGATCGTCTCGTAGCCGACCAGCGATTTATCGCAGATACCACGCGTGTCAATACCCGGCCCCATCACGCGCCAGCCGATCATCTTGCTGTTTTCATCGTCGACAGGAACCGTCCAGCGGATGATGTGGAAACGGCTGAACAACTTCTTCTTCGACCCATCTTCGGACGTGTACGCGTGCAAGCTGAGGTTGGGCAGGACCTGATGCTGGACGCGCACGAACAGCCTGTCTTTATCGACTCGTCGTGCTCCCGCGCAAGCCAGACTGCGGCCCTGCTGCACCGGCACGAAATGCATGTCGGGCGCGACCTCCATGGACTTGGCGCCCACTTCGTCGAACGTCGTGCCCTGGTACTTGCCGTTCACCACGTTCTTGCCGGCGTGAAGCGCGGTTGGATGGTAGTTGTCCGCTGCGTTGTCCTGCACTTGCAGCCAGTTGCAATGCTGGAAGTTGCTATAAGCCACGAGTTCATCGCCGGGCGCGACGGTAAAGTCGCCCTCCCATTCCGGAAACGGCGGCTCCTTGTCGGGCGGCCCCATGTACGCAAACACCAGGCCGTTGCGTTCGATGGCCTTGTACGCGCCCTGCTGGATCGAGCACGCGTATTTGTCGGCTTCCTTTTCTTCGCCCTTCGGAAACGGCACGTGAAGACAGGTGCCGTCCACGTCGAAGACCATGCCGTGATAGCAGCACTTGATACCGTGCTCCTGGATCGCACCATATTCCAGCGATGCCCCGCGATGCACGCAATGCGCATGCAGCACGCCCACGCGACCGCTGCCGTCGCGAAATGCGACCAGTTCTTCGCACAGGATCTTAAGAAAACGCGGGGTGTCGGTAAGTTCGATCGACATGCAGACGGGATGCCAGAACGCCCGCATGTATTCACCCATTGGCGTACCGGGGCCGGTCTCGGTCAATTCCGGATCGTGTCCCGGGACCTTGTTGGTGTAGTAACCGCCAAACGGCACCAGCTTCTTCTGCACCACGCCGCCACCGGCGCTCTTCTGACCTTCTGCTTTGTCCGACTTGATGTTCATGGGGATCCTCTGCTGGGGTTATCCATCGTGCCGAGCCGGGTTGTCGTCCGGTTCGTTTGTCTTCAATCTCTAGATTCTGAACTCCGAACTCTGTATACAAAGATACGATTCGGAATACCACACTGTCTCTACAGGTAAACGCTTGGTACCCTCCGTTTCACGCTATCCGGTCAATCCGTTTGACGCTGTCCGGCGCCAGCCTGTAACCTGTTGAACTCAGTATCCAAACTTATCGAGAGCCATCATGGTCGCCAAACTTCTGAAGCTTCAGGCACGTACCGACTATGTCGATGAAGTCTATAAAGTGCTGCTCGACGCCATCAGCGAGGGATCGCTTGCACCGGGAACCCGCATCACGCAGGAAGAAATTGCCGACCAGCTCGCGGTCTCCCGGTCACCCGTCCTGCAGGCGCTGCGTCTGCTCAAGAAGGACGGACTCGTGCAGGACGCACCGGGGCGCGGACTTCTTGTCACCCCGCTCGACCCCACCTGGATCGCGCATCTCTACGAAATCCGCGGCGCGCTCGATTCCCTCGCCGCGAGTCTTGCGGCGCAACGCGGCGCGAAGCTCGACAAGGCGCTGATCACGCAAGGCCGCCGCGCGTCGAAAGGTGACGACGTCAAGGCCATGATCGACACAGACTGGGCTTTTCATTCCGCCATCTACCTTGCATCGGGCAATCCGCTGATTGCGGAAACAGCGCATCTTCACTGGGTTCATCTGCGCCGGGTGATGGGCGCCGTGCTGCAATCGTCGGCTCAACGCAAATCCATCTGGGACGAACACGCGGCAATTGCCGAGGCTATCGCCGCAGGCGACGCGCAACGCGCCGCGGAACTCACCAACCTCCACACCAGCCGCGCCCGCGAGAACCTGGTGCGACGGCTGGGTGAAGTGCTGGCTGAGGAACTCGAAGACGCGGCGCACACTCCTTAAGCAAACCCGTCTCAAGCACGCGTCTGCGCGCCGCTTTCGATCACGTCGCGCTCCATGTCCTTCATCGCTTCGCGCTTGCGGCTGTTCACGAGTTTTGCTGGCACCGTGAACACGAGCACGCTGCCAATGATCAAGCTCACTGCAAGCCCGAGCACGCCGTTTCCTGTCGATCCCGTCGCGGTCTGGATCAACCCGATCACGTAGGGGCTGACCACGCCCGAGATGCTGCCTACCGAGTTGGCGACGGCCAGGCCGGCCGCCGCAGCCGCCCCGCCCAGAATGGCAGGTGGCAGAACCCAGAACTGCGAGATCGTTGTCATCACGCCCATCGTGCCAAGGGTCAGCGCAATCATTGCAATGGGCGTGGAATGGGCATACGAAACACTGAAGTACAGACCCACCGCGCCGGCAATGCCCGGCAACGCGAGGTGCCAGCGCCGCTCACCGCTGGCATCCGAACTGTGGCTGACGAGCACCATGGTCACGGCCGCCGCGGCATAGGGAATGGCGCTCAGCAAACCAATGTCCAGCGGATCGGCCACGCCGCTTGCCTTGATCAGCGTCGGCAGCCAGAAGCTCACGCCGTACAGGCCCATCGTGAAGAAGAAATAGATCACGCTCAACAGCAGGACCTTCGGATGCAGCAGGCCGTCCTTCACGGAATGCAGCACGTGCGCCGACCGTTCCTCGACCAATGCACTTTCAAGGAAGGCTCGCTGCGGCGCGGAGAGCCACTTGGCGTCGCTGACCTTGTCGTCGAGGTAGACCAGCGCGATCAGCCCGAAGATTGCGGTCGGAATGCCTTCGAGCACGAACAGCCATTGCCATCCCGCGAGCCCATGCGCGCCGCCCATGTGGTTCATGATCCAGCCCGACAGCGGGCCGCCAACAACACCCGACATGGGAATGCCGGTCATGAACAGCGCGGTCACCTTGCTGCGTCGCGACGACGGGAACCAGTACGTGAGATAGAACAGGATTGCGGGGATGAAACCCGCTTCCGCCACGCCGAGCAGGAAGCGCATGATGTAGAAACTGGCTGGCGTGGTGACGAACATCATGCCGGCCGAAATAATGCCCCACGTGATCATGATCCGTGCGATCCAGCGCCGCGCGCCCACCTTCAACAACAGTAGATTGCTGGGCACTTCGAAGAGCAGATAGCCGACGAAGAACACGCCCGCGCCGGCGCCATAAACGGCATCGCTGAAATTAAGGTCCTTGAGCATTTGCAGCTTCGCAAACGCCACGTTGATGCGATCCAGATAGGCGCACAAATAACAAAGGAACAGGAACGGCAATAGTCGCCACGTAATCCTGGAAAACGTGGACGCTTCGTCGCGTTTGCTGAATGCGGCCGGACTAGCGGGATTCATGTCTTGTCTCCTGGGGACGAATGGAAGGGGGACGCCAGCCTTCTCTTGATGGCGACTGTGTCGTCCCCTTGCTGACTTGCTTGAACTGCGTTCAACGCATGGCTTGCTCAGTCGAACATGTCGGGCTGCGTGGCAACGAGATCATTCCAGATCGTCTGGAAATGCAGCCAGCCAATGTATTCGCTACCCACGTGCTGGCGGCTATAACGAGCGCGTTCCGGCGTGACGAGCTTCGGCGTGATGCCGGTCGCATCAATCAGCAATTGCTGCCGGCAGCAGCGTTCCAGCGCGATAAACCAGAACGCGGCGGACTCTATGCTGTGACGGCTTGCGGTGAGCAAACCGTGATTCTGGTGAATGGCTGCTTTCACACCCGCGAACGCACTCGCGACCTTATGGCCCGCTTTTACTTCAACCGCAACCTGTCCGGCTTCATCGCCGATCACGACATGGTCTTCGAAAAATGCAGCGGCGTCCTGCGTGACCGGTTCGAGCTTTTTACCCAGCGCCGCGAACGCGGTGCCATATACCGTGTGCGCATGGCACATCGCGACAATGTCCTGATGCATCTCATGAACGGCTGCATGCAACACAAAACCTGCTCGATTGATCGCATGATTGCCTTCGACCACACGGCCTTCGTGATCCGCGCAAATCAGATTCGATACCTTCACTTGCGAGAAGTGAATGGCCATCGGATTCGTCCAGTACAAGCCGGGATTTTCCGGATCGCGCACAGTCAGGTGACCGGCGAAACCATAGTCGAAGCCCTGTTGCGCGAACGCCCTGCACGCTCCGACCAGGCGCTCCTTCAAGTGCTGCCGATGTGCCGCGGGGTTCGCGAACGTGGGCAATTCCGGGAAGATCAGCCCGTCCTGTTCCGGCTGATAAATCGATATCCTGCCGTCCTTCACCAGCTTTTCCGGTGCGTCGGGACGCGCTTGCATGACAGCCGCCATTTGGTTTTCTCCTGTGGAACAAGTGGGATTGTTTTCAGGGCTTCATGGTCGTCCGCATGACCCTCATTGACAAACGATGACTGTTCATAGAAAGATGAACAGGATTCATGCATTGGTGAAAAACATTCCGACGGAGACGGCACGCGCATGCGACGCATACCGAATTTCGTGCTGCTGCGCGCGTTCGAAGCGGCGGCACGACTTGAAAGCTTCACGCTGGCGGCAGAGGAATTGCATCTGTCACAATCCGCGATCAGTCATCAGGTCAAGGAACTGGAGACGTATTTCGGTCTGCCCTTGTTTCATCGACGCAACCGGCGCGTTGAAACCACCGCTGAAGGCAGAAGGCTGTTCGACAGCCTCGGGCGCGTATTCGATGTGATTGAAGCCGCCTGCAGCGAAGTCGCGTTATCGCCCCAGGCGCAGGTGCTCGCGGTTCATTGCGCGCCCAGCCTTGCGGTGAAATGGCTCGGCCCGCGCCTGCCTAAATTCATGCAGGCGCATCCCGACATCACGATCCGGTTGTCGTCCGGAGCGGAACCGATTGACCTGACGCGCGTGCATGAGGTCGATATCGCCATCTCGTACGGCATGGCAGTGGAGCGCCCCGGGCTACATGTGGTTCCGCTCGGCGCGGAACGGATCGTGCCTATGTGCTCGCCGGGCATGTTGCGCGAAGGGGTGCCGCTCGAGCAGCAGATCGTCGACTTCACACTGATCGATTCGCAACTCAGCCGGGTGACATGGCGGGACTGGTTCACGTTGAACGGCCTGGCGTTTCCGAACAAGCCTCGCTCCTCGTTCGATCGCGGTGCGCTGGCAATATCGGCCGCAGTCGACGGCATGGGTATCGCGCTGGAAACCACGCGTCTGGCCGAACGCGAATTCGCGCGCGGTGAACTGATCGAGTTTGGTGAGGGGCACTTCAAGCCCTTCCTGCGCGAGACCCACTTCCTGTCGTACCGGACGAACGAACGCAACCTCGACAAGGTCAAGTTGTTCAGGCTCTGGCTTGCCGACATAGCGGGAATGACCGCTCAGTGGCAAGCCGACGCCACGTTGTAAACGATGCTCGCCGTCAACCGGGCCGCACGAATCAGGCACCCCGAACATTGCATTTATAAATAGTGAAACGCAAAATAGGGTGCATGGGAAATACTCGCGGTTTCAATTCCGGATTTTGTCGGCCTGCCGGGTTTCGCGCATCGGCAACATTCTCAAACCCCACGTCAGGCTTACGCCAACCTTCTATTGCTCAGACTCCATGACAACCGACTCATCAGTGCTGTCCGCTTTCGCGCCCACCGGCAAGCTGCGCGCGTCCATCAACCTGGGCAATCCGATTCTCGCTAACAAGGATACCGTTACTGGCGAGCCGGTCGGTGTTTCTATCGACCTGGCACGGGAACTCGGCAAGCGCTTGGGGCTGCCGGTCGATCTCGTCGTCTTCGATACCGCCGGAAAGTCCGTTGAAGCAGTTGGCGACGAACGCGCGGATATCGGCTTCTTCGCAATCGATCCGGTGCGAGGAGCAAGCATTGCGTTTACCGCGCCGTATGTGCTGATCGAAGGCTTTTACATGGTCCGCAACGACTCTCCGATACAGCACAACAACGAGGTCGATAGCGCCAATACGCGCGTCGCGGTCGGTAAGGGCAGCGCTTATGATCTGTTTCTATCGCGGGAATTGAAGCACGCGGAAATTATTCGCGCGCCTTCGTCGCCTGCCGTGGTGCAGACGTTCCTCGAACAGGAGTTGGAGGTCGCGGCAGGGGTAAAACAACAACTCGAAAGCGATGCCGCGAAAACACCGGGCCTTCGGTTGCTCGGCGAGCGCTTCATGGTGATCCAGCAAGCAATGGGATTGCCGAAGAGCCGTGGCAATGCTGCGGCTGATTATCTCCGGCGTTTCGTAGAGGAGATGAAAGCGTCAGGCTTCGTTGCGGACGCGTTGCAGCGGCACAAGATTGGCGGTGCCTCAGTGGCACCCGTGTCCTGATCACGTGTGCCACTGCTTGCGCATTGACAGGACCGAGCACGCGAAGATACAGCGCTTCAATCACGCGCATGCCCTCGACTGACGGATGAGTCAGTGAATCATCAAGCAACGGACGGAGTCCTGAATACTTGTAGTCGCTGACGTCGCCGAAGGCGGGTTGGCAATCGCTTACACCATCAATCACCGTTACCTTGACGTCCCGTTAGCCACCGAACGAGCCATATGAGCAGCAGCACCCAGATAATTCGCCGGGTCAGTCAGCGTTCGCAACTCGGCCTCACCAAAGCTTTCCCGTATCTGCGTGTTTTCAATCAGAACGTCATGCAACGTACGGCCACTCTCAATGGCAATACGACACGCGTCGTACACTACATCGTGCGCGTGCTGCCTGCCAATGGCTGGCGCCAGCCCCATCATCACCGCCTCCGCCACAATCAATCCACCCGTCAGACCCAGGTTCTTGCGCATCTTTTCGCTATCGACCTGAAGGCCGCGCAACATGAAGTTCGCCTGGAACAGCGCGCTCGCAGCAAGCAGGAAACTCTCCGGTACCGCACTCCATTCAAGATGCCACGGACCCGTCGCACGCTCGAAGTCATGCATCATGGCATCCAGCATAAGCGCTGCCCGCTCACGCAACATCTTCGCAGCCGCAAACATCAGTTCACTCGAAATCGGATTGCGCTTCTGCGGCATGGTGGAACTTGCGCCCCGCCCCGGGACAAACGGTTCAGCCACTTCGCCAAACTCCGAGGCAGCCATCATCATCACGTCAAGCCCAATCTTGCCAAGCGACCCGCCAATGCTCGCCAGAAGCGATACCAACTCATTCAACCCATCGCGAGCAACATGCCACGTGATCTCGGGATTGCGCAAACCCAGTTCTTCCGCAAGCAGCCTGCGCGTTTCCAACGCCCTCTCCGGGTCGCCCAGAGAAGCCAGCGTGCCCGACGCTCCGCCGAACTCAACCATCAATGCCCGCGCCTTCGCCTGCTGAAGACGCTCAGCGTGACGGTTCAGTGCAGACAACCACACGGCAGCCCGGAATCCAAACGTCACCGGCAACGCATGCTGCAAATGGGTACGTCCGGCCGTCACCGTATCGGCATGCTTGAGCGCCAGCTCGCGCAACGCCCCGCGCACTTCGTCCAGCTGCTTCTCGATGATCGCCACGCCGCGCGCACACTGCAGCATCGTGGCCGTATCCATGATGTCCTGCGTCGTCGCGCCCCAGTGCAGATACCGGCCAGCCTCCCCGCACATTTCGCTCACCTGTCTGACCAACGGCAAGATAGGATAACCAACTATTTCTGTCTCATGGCGCAGCGCACCCAGGTCAAGCTTCGCGAAGTCAGCCCGCGCGGTGATATCGCGCGCGGCTTCCTCCGGAATCAGGCCCGACTTGGCTTGCGCCCGCGCCAGCGCGGTCTCGGTGTCAATACATCGCTGGAGATACGCCTCGTCCGAGAACACCTCCCGCATCTCGGGCGTGCCGAACATGTCGCGGAAAAGTACCGAGTCGAAAACTGTCGTTGCCATTGCCTATTCCTCAATCAGTTTGCAAGGCGCGCAAGCCATGGGCGCAGCGCATCTTTTTCTTCAAGTCCGAAGCCCGCTGCATCGGTCGGGCGCACACGTCCGCCGCCCACACCGCAACCCGGCGGATATCCGCCAAACGGCTGGAACACACCCGGATAGGCCTCGCACCCGCCAAGCTCCAGACCAACCGCAATATGAAGGTTGATGAGATGGCCGCCGTGCGGATACGCCTGCGCGCGGGTGAAACCACGGCTCTCGATCAGGTCGATCATCCGCGCGTATTCAGTCAGCCCGTAGGCAAGCCCCGCGTCCATCTGGAAGACGTCCTTGCCCGGCCGCATGCCGCCAAACAGCGCGAGGTTTTTTACATCAGGCACCGAGAACAGGTTCTCGCCCGTGGCAATCCGCCCCGCGTAAGCCTGCGCGACCTGACGATTCAAATCGAAATCAAGCGGGTCGCCAATCTCTTCGAACCAGCGCAAGTCATACGGTGTGATGGCTTCCGCATAAGCAAGCGCAGTCTTCAGATCGAAACGGCCATTTGCGTCGACTGCAAGGCGTTGCCCTTCTCCCGCAACCGTCATCGCGGCTTCAATACGTGCGATGTCCTTCTCAAGGCTCGCTCCACCAATCTTCATCTTGAACGCGTCAAAGCCCAGCTCGCGATAAGCATTGAATTCATCGACCAGACGCTGCGTGCTTTCCTCAGGATAGTAATAACCGCCCGCCGCATAGACGTTCACGCCATCGGCTTTCCCCTGCCTGCCGTAGTGCCGCGCGATGGTGACGTGCGCGGGTTCATCCAGCAGCTTTGCATTCAAGTCCCATACGGCCAGCTCGATTGCGCCAGCCGCCGCGGCGCGGTCACCGTGACCACCCGGCTTCTCGTTGCGCAGGACGGTCTGCAGCACCTTCTCAGCGTCAAGGAAATGCCCTGACGCATCGAGCAAATCCCCAGGCTTTGCAGCCATGAGACGGGGAATCATCCGGTCGCGCAGAATGCCGCCCTGAGCGTATCGGCCGATGGAGTCGAACGCATAACCCGTGACCGGTTTGCCGTTGCGCATCACGTCGGTTTCCAGCGCAACAAGCGATACATCATGCTCAGCGAAACTCACGAGAGCGTTCGCAACGTTCCCTTCCAGCGGGACGGATATTTCCCTGACCGCGGTAATACGCATGACTAATCCCTCTTTGAAATCAGATGACCTTGCCGGGAGCCGCGCCGAATACGCGCTGATACTCGCTGCGCGCGGCGCTCTCATCGAACTCGCCGGTCGACCTGGCGATCACCAGCGTTGCCACGCTGTTACCCATCGCGTTGCAGATCGAGACCGCCTGCGATGTGAATCGATTGATACCGAAAAGAATGGGCAGGCCTTCAATGGGCAACATACCCGACGCCGTGACGGTGGCCGCAAAGACAATGAACGTTCCGCCCGATACAGTGGCGGCACCCTTCGACGTAATCAGCATGATGACGAGCAGGCCAAGCTGCTGATGCAAGTCGAGCGGCACACCGTATGCATTGGCGATGAACATCACGCAGAGCGACATGTAGACCGCCGTGCCGTCGAGATTGAATGCATAGCCGGTAGGGAGGACGAGTCCCGTGGACTGTCGCGAACACCCGAGCCGTTCAAGCTTTTCGAACAGCCGGGGCAACGCGCTCTCTGACGAGGCCGTGGCGAACAGCAGGAAGATTTCTTCCTTGAAGTAACGCAAGAAGCGGAATACGTTGAAGCCGTATAGGCGCAGCACGATGCCGAGCACCACGACAACGAAGAACGCGAGCGACAGGTACATCACGATGAGCAGGTAGCCAAGGGAAATCACCGCGTTCATGCCACTGCTTCCAATCGCAAAGGCAATCGAGCCGAACGCACCCAGCGGCGCAAACTTCATGATGACGTCGACGAACTTGAAGAAGCAGTCGGACATCCGCGACAACGCATGCTCGACGCTGACGCGCTGGTCCTGTTTCAACATCAGGACCGCTGCGCCAAAGCCAATCGAAATCACGAGAACCTGTAGCAGGGAGCCATTTGCGAAAGCCCCCACGAAGTTGTCCGGGAACAGGGTCAGCAGGAAATGTTCAACCGACACCGGGCCGGCCTTGCCGTATTGAGCGTGCGCGGCAGCCGCTGCCTCGGGACTCTGCGTGAGATGCATGCCCATTCCCACGCCGGACAGGTTGGCGATCACCATGCTAACCATGAGCGCGATGGTCGACACGACCTCGAAGTAGATCAGCGCACGCAGCCCGATACGGCCAACGTTCTTGAGGTCGCCCGCGGCAACGATACCCAGGACCACATTCAGGAAAACCAGCGGCGCGACAATCATCTTGATGAGCCGCAGGAAGATGTCGCCCAGTACCTTCATGTCCACCGCGAGCTTCGGCGCGACGAAACCAAGCGTGATGCCCAGCACGATCCCCACCACAATCTGCACGCCGAGCCGGGCGTAGAACGGCGTCTTCTTGCGCGCCGTTGCCGGCTCCGCGTCAGGGCCGTGGTGAGGTGCGGTCTCCGTATGAACAGCCATGCTCTTCTCCTGGTTCAGCGGCTGCCCAGGCATGGACCGGCTCGCTCAATATGTCCGTACTTGTTTTATATGTCCGGACTATATTAGCTATAGGTGCAACGGGTCAATCTCGGGTTTACCTTGATGAACATCCGCGTTTTTGCCTGAGCCGCCCATGCGCTTGGCAATGCGCGTGCTGCGAGCTAGCATTAGCGCGCCGCGGCACTGCAGCGGCTTTGAAACCAGAAAAGGATTGATATAGATGAAACCCCGTTACGCCGAATTGGCAGAGCAGCTCATCCAGGCTATCGGCGACGGAACGTTCGAAGTCGGCTCCGCGTTGCCCAGCGAGCTGGACCTGTCCGCCCAGTACGGCGTCAGCCGTGCGACGGTGCGCTCAGCGTTGGAGCGGGTGCAGGACCTTGGCCTGATATCGCGGCGCAAGCGGGCCGGCATACGCGTCGAAGCGACAAAACCGCGTGTAGCGTTCGACCAGTCGCTCTCAAGCGTCGAAGACCTGATTCAGTTCGCGGTCGTCACCGAGCGTCATGTGCAGTCGGTCACCGAAGTGTCGGCAAGCCCATCACTGGCCGCACAGTTGGGAGTGGTCACCGGTTCACGCTGGCTCAGGACCGAAATGCTGCGTGTGGATCCGGCCAAGCCGGATACGCCCATCTGCTGGACAGACGTGTACCTCGAGCCCACGCTGGGTGCGGGTATCAAGCGGGAACTGCGCAAGAGCACGGGCCTGATCTGCGAAATGGTCGAGCAGCGTTTCGGCCGCGTGGTCAAGGAAGTGCGGCAGGAAATCCGGGCGATAGGCGTGCCCGCTCGCGTCGCCAGGCAGCTCATGACCGAACCGGACGGACACGCGCTCGAGATTACGCGGCACTACGTCGATGAAAACGGCATTGTCTTCGAAGCGACGGTCAGCGTTTTTCCCGCCGACCGGTTCACTTACTCGCTGCAGCTTCGACGGCACGATTGATCAGATACGGAAGCGGACAGCAGCCTCGCGAAGTATCTGCGCCTGCTCAGCCAGCGACACAGCCGCTGCCGTCGTCTCTTCAACCAGTGCGGCGTTTTGCTGCGTGACCTCGTCCATTTGCGCCACCGCACGATTGACCTGTGCAATGCCGTCGCTTTGCTCCTTCGATGCGGCGGCCACTTCGCTCATGATGTCGTTCACTCGCCGGATCGCGCGAACGATTTCGTCCATGGTCGTGCCTGCGGAGCCGACCAGACCGGTGCCTTCGGCGACGCTCACCGCAGCACTGTCGATCAGCGCCTTGATCTCCTTCGCCGCGCTGGCCGAGCGCTGCGCAAGCGTTCGAACCTCGGTTGCGACTACCGCGAAACCCCGGCCTTGTTCCCCGGCACGCGCAGCTTCAACGGCTGCGTTCAACGCGAGGATGTTGGTCTGGAAAGCAATGCCTTCGATGGTGCCAATAATGGTCGCGATTTTCGCCGACTGATTGCTGATCCCCGACATGGTGTCGACCACGCGGCCCATCATCGCGCCGCCGGTTTCCGCAATCCTGGCGGCCTCGCTTGCCAGGTTGCTCGCGGTGCTGGCGCTCTCGTTGTTCTGCCGGACAGTCGCGGTCAGCTCTTCCATGCTGGCAGCCGTTTGCTCCAATGCGGCAGCCTGCGATTCCGTTCGACGCGACAGATCCGCGTTACCCGATGCAATCTGATGGGTTGCCGTCGCCATGGACTCGCTGCTCGTGCGAACGGTCGACACGGTCTCACCGAGACCACTTTGCATCGTCGACAAGCCGCGCATCAGCGCGCTCATCTCGTCGCGGCCATGCGCTTCAATTCGCTGTGACAGGTCGCCTCGCGCCATCGACGAGCATGCGTCGAGCGCCTCAGCCAGAGGCCGCGAGATCGCCCGGTGCAGGCCAACGGCGCTCGCCAGCGCAACGGCCACGGCGAGGAAAAACAGGATGCCGGAAGCAAGGCTGACAGCGCGCAGCGTCGACTGGAATTCTTCGTAGTTGCTGGCCCCGTGTTGCATCAGGTAGTCGTTGAGCGCGTTCGTGCTTTTGGTGAGCGCAAGCGAAAGGACCGGCATGTCCGTCATCGTGATGCGGTCTGCGGTGGCCGCATCCCCGGTTTGCAGCGCCTGCAATGTCGGCTCTATCGCGCCGGTGACCAGGCTATCGAAGGTCTTCGACACGTCGTCCGCCAGAACCTGTTCGCCGGCGCTCTTGGGTAGCGCGAGATAGCGCGCGTAAGCCTTCCTCGCCGGGTCAATGTAACTGCGCGCCTTCGTCACCAACGCCGGGACATCCGGGGCTTGCGGATGAAGCAGCGCGCGGTCCATTGAAACCCGTGCTATCGCCAGGTTGTATTTCATGTCTCCGATCGCAATCGCCGACGACAGCTGGACAGCATAAGTGTCGTGCAGCGCGTCCTTGCCCGCTTTGGTTCCGTATTGGCCGAAGGCCGCTACCACCAGCAAAAGCGCAACGAGCAAGCCGAACGCAAGGGCGATGCGCGCTTTGATCGAAAAATTCGAGAACATGGACATTGACCTATTCAACATGGAAGTGCGCAAGATGGGCAGGAGACGCGGCCGACCGCTTGACGACGCCAGCTCACGACGCCGATATCAATATGTGATTACATATAGATATCGGTCGCGGTCGCGCTTAAAGGATAGGTATAAACCCTTACTAGATCGAATCCGGTAAGCCTTTTCCGGTTTGGCGAACCCCGCAGCGCCAACAGCGCTCGGGCCTGTCGCCCGGTCCGTCCCGAATAATGGCCCTGCTACTATTTCCGTTCCTTTCGATCTTTCTGTTTCCCTCACCCACATGGCAAGCCCTCTTTACTCCCGGGTCGCACAGGATCTCGCCGAGGCTATCGGATCGGGACGGTATCCGGTTGGAGCGTTATTGCCGACCGAGATGGAACTCTGTGAGCACTACGGAACAAGCCGTCCCACCGTGCGGCTCGCGCTGCAGGAATTGCAGGGAATGGGCTTGGTATCGCGACGAAAGCATGTAGGCACGCGGGTGGAATCGAGTTCTCCATCGGGTGCTTACACTCAGTCAATCGCCTCGCTCGACGGCCTTGTTCAACTTGCCGAAGACCAGGAGCGTGTGGTCAAGGCGGTCGACGAGATCGTGGCAGACCGGGCGCTCGCACGCGAGCTGGGATGCACGCCGGGCAGCAAGTGGGTGCGCATGCAGATACTGCGGCTGGACCGCAAGAGCGACACGTTGCCAATTGGATGGACAGACGCGTATCTGGAC
This sequence comes from Caballeronia udeis, assembly GCF_001544555.2. GTDB lineage: Bacteria > Pseudomonadota > Gammaproteobacteria > Burkholderiales > Burkholderiaceae > Caballeronia > Caballeronia udeis. The sequence goes on from NZ_FCOK02000010.1 coordinate 105,247, forward strand.
CCCGCCTACGCGGACATTCCGAAACTGTTGAAGGAATCGCCGACCGAGCTTGTCAGCTCGCTCATTGAATCGAAGTTCGGCAAACGGGTGGCGGAAGTCGAGCAAACCATTTGCGCGATCTCGCTCGCAGCCGGGATGGCGGAAAGCCTGAATGCGGGAGAAGGTACGCCGGGATTGAAAATTATTCGTCGATACCTCGACAAGGCGAACGAAGCCTTCGAGATCACGGTGACGGTTCACCCGGCCGACAGGATGCAGGTTTCAATGCGGCTTCGGCGCGACCGGCCGTAAAGAGCTTGCCGCGCCGAAATGCATTGGCGCTTGCCAAAGGACCTGGCAAAACGCGGGCCACAGCTACCAGAGTGTGTGCGCAAACCAGCCGCCAAGCATGATGTTCAGCAAACGATGCGGCGTCACCACGGCTGCAATGCCGGCCACCGCAAGCCCGATGAACGATCCGCTCATGGCGGCTGCATGGCTGCTGACGTTACCTTGCCGGATAGCCCAGATCGCGCGTGCGAGGCTAAGCGCGGTCAGCACCGACAGGCTGTGAACCCAGGAAAAATGACCGTGGTTCAACTCCCGGATGTCGAACGAACTCAGCACGGTGACGAACATGGCCGCCACCCATAGGCGGCCCATCAATCTGTGGCGCGTGGTGCCTTTCTGGAGCAGGAGCATTGACGCCCCGACCACGAGGGACAGGACGGCCGCGGTGATATGGACAGCAATGACGGTACGCATGCTGGACTCCCGGCAAGACGCGCGAACGCAATGCGTGGAGTCTGCGCAGCAGCCGGATTTTTTTCGAGCAGCTTGCGACGAAGCCTGCGAATCCTGTCGCCAGGGGTTGATAAATTAGCGCGAGGCGTGCGGGTTGCCGGTCGGGTCACTGCCTGCTCCCGCCTCATCGCTGCCTCGTCAATCAACCGGGCTTGCCTTTCGCCAGCGCACCGTCGCTGTTGGCGCCGCCGAACAGCTGCGTCAGGTACTGCGAATTCTTGTTCATCGTCGCCATGACCGTATTGAGCGCGGTGAACTGCGCCTGGTACTGGTGAGTGAGCTGGGCCGTGTAGCTCGCGAGGGTGTCCTGCTGCGTGCTGATGCCCTTGAGGTCCGCGTTGAGCGGGTCCTGGTTATTCGCAATCAGGCCGCCCTCGCCCAGGAATCCGTTCAGGCTCTTGGTCATCTTCGCGGCCACGCCGGTCGTCGAATTGAACAAGGCCGCGACTCCCTGCGGATTGCTCGTCAGCTCGTTCGTCATCTTCGTGCTGTCGGCTGTAAGCGTCCCGTCCTTGTTCAGCGTGATACCGATAGCGCCAAGCGAGATGCTGGCGCTGCCGTTCTTGACGCCGCCGCTGACAATACTCGCAAGCGTGTTCTTGACCGTGTTGAACATCGCGTTGCCAAGCAGCGGTCCGCCTTGCGCACCCTTGGCTTTCGCACTGTCGAAACCGGCAACCTGGCTGTAAGTGGTCACCAGGGTGTTATAGAGGTTGACGAAGTTATTGATGGCAGCCGATGCCGACGTGGTGTCCTGCGCCACGGTCAGCGTCTGCGGCGTGCCGGCAGGCACGCCAATGGCCGCCGCGGTCAGGTTCAGCGTGACGCCCTGGATAGCGGTGGTCACGGTGTTGCTTGAACTGGTGCCGGCCGTGCCGTCGATGGCGAACATGGCGTCTTTGGCGGATTCGGTCTGCGTCCACGGACTCGTGGCGGACACCGATGCAATAGTCGATGGGTCCGCGGCGCTGGCGCCGGCCGTGGACGTTACGCCGAGGCTGGACAGGCCGGCATCGTCCGTCACGGCGCCCACTGAAACATTGATCGTGTTCGATGCGCCCGTGGCCGACGAACGCAAGATCAGGTGCGCGCCGTCCGTGCCGGTCACGACAGTTGCCGTGACGCCAGGATTACTCGACGACGAGTTGATCCCACTCGCAATCCCGCTCACGGTGTTGTTCGCCGACGTGATGTCGACGCTCATCGACTTGTCTCCGACCGAGACGTTCATCGAGCCGGTGCCCAGTGCGGTCGTGGCCCCGAACGCTGCCGACGAGAGCGTCTGCGCGCTGGCAATTTGCGTCACCGCGACGGAATAGCTGCCGGTCGCCGCGCCGCTGCTGCCGCTTGCCGTCAGCCCGGTACCGTCCGCGGTCGCGGTGAACTGGCCCAGAGCGGTCCCGTTCGAGAGCGGCGCAATGCCCGCCTGCAACGCCGATAACCCGGCCTGCAGGGCACCGATCGCCGAGAGCTTGGTGTTGTCGTTGCGCTGCTGCGCGATCAGCGAGCCGGTGTGGCCCGCCACCTTCGCGTTGACGAGGCTCGTGACCAGCGACGACACATCCAGCGATGCGTTGCCCGTCGAGCCGCTGATGACGGACTGCGCGGCGAACGCCCTGGCCGAGTTGGCGGCGGCCGTCGTGTCGGCTGCGCTCGGAATGGCGGCGACCGGGGCGGGCACGCTTGAAGGGTTGGGTACGCTGGGCGCGCTGGATGCGCTGGAAATCGTCGACATTAAAATGCTCCGTACGTCAGGTTTGCTGTTGAGCCTGGATGAGAACCGCCTATGGACTGCCCGCTTGCGGCAAGCGTCAGGACGCGCGACGCGATGCGGCAGCCGCGCGTTGCCCGGGCCGGGCACCGCCGGCTGACCATCGTCTATCGGCACAGTCATGGTTGCGCACTTCAGGCAAGGGTGAAACGGCGAGCAACACGCGCCTCCCGCAGGTTCTTTCCAAATCTTTGAAAAGATTTCCACGCGTCTGTCCAGGCCGTTCGGGACTGTCGATGCCCGCGCACTGCCGCCATTTTTTGATTTTTATTCCAATATTTTTCGCGGATGCTTGAGCGCGAAGCACGGCCACGTGCAATCCAGGCAGGACGAGATCAATGAAACATCGTGTAGAGGAGCTGAAGGGGCTGAGCGCCGTCATCGAGGCACCTTTCTTGCGAGGAGTTTCGTCCGCGATGCAACCGGTCGCACTGGATTGTGACGCGCGTTAGTTCGTTTTTAAAAATCGCTTTAAAACCGCAATTCAAAATAAACTTGCAGCTCTAAAGGCGGCGCGCATGGACCCCAAGCGAACTTCTGGAAATTCAGACGCTTATGCGAGGATCGAAGCCGGGAAAAGCGGCCTCTCGCCGGGTCGGCGGTTGTGTCCGGCAGTCGCTCGCCCGGCACAGTGCGGTAAAACAGACGGCCACCATTGGTTTGTTTTCGAAGCCCATCCGCCAATCCAGTACACTTATTGAATCGAAAGCAATGGTCCAGACCAGAGAAACCGGGTCCGGTGTTTGATAGTTAAGAGGGAGAAACGTACGTGGCTAATGACAAGATGCTGGCGCAAATGAGCAACAAACCGGGGTTTATCGCGGCCCTCGACCAGAGTGGCGGATCCACCCCTGGCGCCCTGCGGGCCTATGGAATTCCGGAAAGCGACTACAACGGCGACGCCGAGATGTTCAAGCTGATGCACGAGATGCGGGTACGCATCATGACCGCACCCGCCTTCACTGGTGACAAGGTTATCGGCGCCATTCTCTTCGAAGCCACCATGGACGGAGAGGCGGAAGGGAAGTCCGTCCCGGCCTTCCTGTGGGAAGACCGCGGCGTGGTTCCGTTCCTGAAAGTGGACAAGGGACTCGAGGCGGAAGCGAACGGCGTGCGTCTGATGAAACCGATCCCCGGGCTGGACGCGTTGCTCGAGCGTGCCGTCAAGCTGGGCGTATTCGGTACGAAGATGCGCTCGGTCGTTGACCATGCGTCCGAGGAAGGAATCGCGGCCATCGCCAAACAGCAATTCGAAGTCGCGGCGCAGATCCAGGCGCACGGCCTCGTGCCCATTCTGGAACCCGAGGTGTCCATCAACATTCCGGACAAGGCGGCAGCGGAAACCATCCTGCTGGCTGAGCTGCTCAAGGGTCTCGACGCACTGCCCGAAGGCAGCAAGGTCATGATCAAGCTGACCATCCCGGACGTGGCGGATCTCTATCGTCCGCTGATCGAGCACCCGGCCGTCGTACGCGTGGTGGCGCTCTCCGGCGGCTATTCACGCACCGACGCATGCAATCGCCTGACGAAGAATCACGGCATGATCGCGAGCTTCTCCCGGGCGCTGATCAACGAGCTCAAGAAGTCGATGAGCGACAGCGAGTTCGACACAACGCTGGCAACGTCTGTCGATGAGATCTACCAGGCCTCGGTCGTAAAGGTCTGAATTTCAGGTTTCACCGGGGTTTCATGGAACTTTGATACAGGCCGCACTTGAGGCATGAGTGCGGCCTGTCTGTCATGCCGCACGAGCAACGCTTGCTTGCGGCAGTTCAAGACGGCGCGACCAGGTGGCAAGATGGCGGAAAGCGATGGGTGTTTTGCTCAGGATCGCGCTGTCGTACTGCTTGCCTGCGAACCTGATGAAGTCGTTGATCCGGAAACCCTGGCCCCGGTAGAACTCAATCAGATGGGTAGCGGGCTGTGGTGTGTCCAGCGCGAGCTCCGCGTAACCGCGAATGGCGGCCCAGTGATCCGCATAGGCCAATAACGACTTTCCGATCCCCCTGCTCTGGTAGGCAGGCTCAACACCGAACTGGCGAACGCTCGCAATATCATCCCGCTGATAAAGCCCGCATAACGACTCGCTATCTTGCGTGTACAGCGTCATGGTTCCAACCAGCCGGCAGTTGCATACCGCGACATAACAGTCGCCGCGCGTGGCACGCGCACGGGTAACCAGCGCGGACTGGTCAACGCACGTGCAGTTGAGTCCCATCGCGCCCAGCCGCGCGAATGACCGGTGCAGCATCTGGGTCAACTCTTCGAACGAATCGCACGCCGGGTCAAAGCGCCTCAGCACTACGCTGCCCACACCACGATGAACATAGCTGATACGCGTGTGATTCTTCGTTGCTGTGTGTTGCTTCGACATGACACCCCCGGTCTCATCATTTGCCAGAAGTGTAGGATTCCTCGACGGTTGATAACAAGAAAAAATGCCGTAAATATTTCATGTTTTACGGCATATATATGCAAGTCGCTTGCGGCTTTACGGCATTTTTATTTGCGGTGGTGCAGGTCTTCGTGGTCCTTGCCCGGACGACAACCAATGCACTCCGCCCGCGCCGCGACGTGAGTCAAATTCACAAGATGGCCCCGCCTCGGGTCAGAACAAAATATCCTGCAACCGGTAATACGCGCCGACCAACGGCAGCGTCCACGCACGGCCGGCATGTCCGGGCACAGCCGGCCAGGGTAGCGAACGCCACGGGTTGGCTTGTTCGGAACCCGACATCATGTCGGCCATCATGCGCCCCATATGCGTCGACATCTGCACGCCGTGGCCGCTGTAACCCATCGAATAGTAGAGTCCTTCATGCTGTCCCGCACGGGGAAGCCGGTCCACGGTGATGTCGATGAGACCGCCCCAGCAGTAGTCGATCCTCGTGTTGGCCAGCTCCGGAAAGTACTTCGCGAGTCCCTTACGCAGCACGTTGCCGCTCTTTTCATCGGAACGGGGATTGGACATTGCGAAGCGCGCGCGGCCGCCCCACAGCAGCCGGTTATCGGGTGTCACCCGAAAATAATTGCCGATGTTGAGCGACGTCACATAGCTGCGCCGGTGAGGGAAAAACGCGTCGAGTTGCTGCGTGGACAGCGGTTCCGTCACCACGATAAAACTGCCCACCGGCGCCATGCGCCGCTGGAACCACTGCAACGGCCCCACGCGCGATGCCCCCGTTGCCACCAGCACCCGGTCCGCCCTGATGACACCGCGCGCCGACGTGAGCTCGTAGCGCTCGCCGTCGAGGCGTTTCAGTTGCGTCACCGCCGCGCCTTCGAAGATACGCGCGCCGTGACGCGTGGCAGCCTGTGCCAGCCCGACCCCGAACTTGCCCATGTGCATCTGCACGCCATTGCGCTGCAGCAGCCCGCCATGAAAACCATCCGAGCCGATCTCGCTGCGCATGCGGTCCGGCGGAATCAACTCGACTTCGGGATCCACTTCGCGACGCAACACCTCGTAGGTACGCGCCAGTTTTTCGAAATGCCCGGGCTTGGCCGCGAGCTTGAGCTTCCCCGTGCGGACCAGGTCGCAATCGATCTGATGACGGGAGACGATCGACTCCACGCTCGCCACCGCACTTTCATACGCGCGATAGAAACTCCGGGCCTGCTCCAGTCCGACTTTCGCGGCCAGCGAAGCGAAGTCCTGCGCGACACCGGTGTTGCACTGGCCGCCGTTACGCCCGGACGCCTCGCTTGCTATGCGCCCTGCTTCCAGCACGGTGACCGACACACCGCGCGTAGCGAGTTCGAGCGCAGCCGACAAACCCGTGAAGCCGCCACCAATCACCACCACATCGGCGCGGCCTTCCACGGGACCCTGCACACCTTCGCTGAATACGGGCGCCGTATCCAGCCAATACGAATCAAGCTTCATTGATTTTTCAGTTGAATGTGGCGCGGTTCGTCAGGCAGCCCACCATACATGTTCGGCGAACGAGAAGCCCATCATCGCACCGGTCGGGATCGAGCCCAACCCCTTCAACCGCTTGTCGTTGGCGTCGAGCAAGCTGATGAACGACGGAATGCCGATGCCACCCTGATCCGCCACCAGCACCTGCATTTCGCCGTACATCGCCTTACGCTTGGCTTCGTCGGTTTCAGCGCGCGCGCTCAACAGCAACTGGTCGAAGCGGGGGTCCTTCCAGCCCGACTCGTTCCAGGGCGCGTCGGACTTGAAGAACTGCGTGAACAATACGTCTGCGCTAGGGCGTGGATTGATGCTGCCGAAACCAAGCGGATGTTTCATCCAGTGATTCGACCAATAGCCGTCGGCGGGAACCCGGTTGACGGTCAGGTTGACCCCGATCTTCGCCGCCGTCTGCTGCATCAGCTCGGCCATTTCGACGGAACCGTTCGCGTCGGTCGTGGCGTAGATCGGCGGCAAGGCGGGGCCGACCGCACCCGCTTTCTGCATGTAGAACTTGGCCTTGTCGAGATCGAACTTGCGCTGCGGCAACGAAGCGTTGAAGTAGCGGTGCCCGGGCGGGATCGGCTGGTCGTTGCCGACCACTGCAAAGCCCCGGAACACGGCCGTGCGGATCTGCTCACGATCGAACAGGTTCTTCATGCCCATCACGAAGTCGGGGTTGCCCGTGAGCGTGTTGTCGCGACGCATGATCAGGTCGGTGTAAAGACCGGATTTGGTTTCCTTGACCGCATAACCCGGGGTCGATGCAATCCGCTGTGTCGAGCGCGGATCGACGGAATTGATCAGGTGCACGTCGCCCGCGAGCAGTGCATTCACTCGGGCGGCGTTGTCGCTGATGCCCACCAGTTCGATCTGGTCGAGGTACGGTTGTCCGGTCTTCCAGTAGTTGTCGTTGCGCACACCGACCGTGCTGACACCCGGCTTGAAACTCTTGAGTTTGTAGGGCCCGGTCCCGATCCCCGAGCCGAAGCTGGTCGTACCGTCCTTGACGATCACAAGTTGCGGCGTAGCAAGAATCACCGGCAAGTCGGCGTTCGGCACGTCGAGCACCATGGTCACTTCGTTCGGGCCGCTCGCCTTGATATCGGCAAACTGATCGGCGAGTGTCTTCACCTTCGACGCCGTCTGCGGATTCTTGTGACGCATCAGCGAATAGACCACGTCGGCTGGAGCCAGCGGCTTGCCGTCGTGGAAAGTCACGCCCTGGCGAAGCTTGATGATCCACGTCTTCGCGTCGGTACTTGATACGGACTCCGCTATATTCATGCGCGGCGTCAGGCTCTCGTCGAGCTGGGTCAGGCCGCTGTAGAACATGAAGAAACGGATATAGTCGCTACCCGTCGAACCCAGGGCGGGGTCGAGCGTGTCGGAGACCGAACCTGCGTCGTACGCCACCCGGATGCTGCCGCCCTTCTTCGGGGTATCGGCGGCCCGCGCAGACGCCGATACAGACAGCAGGCCGCCACCGGTGACTGCCATCATGCCGGTGCCGGCCAACACGCGCATCATGTCGCGGCGGCTTACGCCACCGCTTTTTGTATCATCTTTCACTTGAATGACTCCGGACGGGTAAGGGATCTGAAAAAAACGCTCGGGAGGCGATGGGGACAAGGTTTATCGCGTCTCTTCAGCAGCATCGTATGCTTGCAGAATCCGCGTGAAACACCGACAAAAACCGCGAAACAGCATAAATCGCTTGTTATCGCATCGCTAACGCGGTGCTTTGCATGGCCGCCAACCCGGTGATGAAAACGTGCTCGTTTTCCCTCATGTGTCAGGCAACGGCGGCCTGCTCCACGTCAAGCAATTGCGGATATCGCCGCAGCACGCCGGCATGGAGTTCGTCGATAATTCCAGCGCCGGCCGTCATCGTGCCGGCCGCCTCCCTCGCGTCGAGTGCATCGAAGATCTTGTGCTTGAGGAAATGACGCCATACCACCGGTGCGCGAGCCAGGATGCCGGTCAATACGTCATAACGCTCCCGTGTCCACTTCGCCTCATACGCGCTGCGCTCCGCGCCATAGTCGAAATGAGCGGTGACCGTCTGGTCCGTTATCCGCTTCGCCTCTTCGCGCAGTTGAGCCGTCTTCGCTGTGTCGATCGCCCCGTCGACCAGCACCACGCCATAAAGCTCGCGGGCCTGATCGACTCGCAGGTAACCGCGCCGCACGTCCTCGGCCACTTTCTGAGCGTCACGTTCGTGAGGATGGCCGTAGCCGCCACCGCCGCAGCCTTCGAGGCGGATGACATCGCCGGGACCGCACATCACGAGGTCCGTCACGCCCAGGTCCTCCTCGTCCTCGCGGCCCGGATTGCGGGTAAAGCGCGAGACGGCGCCCGCCTTGCCGCCAAGCACGCCCCAGGACGCGAAGCGTGAGCGGTCGCGATTGCGCGCGGTCACCAGCGTGCCCGGCGAAAACACCCTGAACTCCATCACGGTTCCCAGCCCGCCGCGGTACTTGCCCGCACCCGCGCTGCCGGGCACGACGCCATACCTGGTGATCCGGATTGGCACTTCGGCTTCGTTGATCTCCACCGGCGTATTGCGCAGGAACGCCACGTTTGCGCCCGACGCATCCGACCCGTCGCCCGAGATCATGCCGCCCGCGCCGCCGCCCACCGGACCGATGGAAGCGATCGCCGCGCGACCCCGGCGGTCCACGGTCTTGACGTTGAGAATCGACATGCCGCCAGCCGGACACGCCGGCAAATGTTCCGGGCACACCATGGAGAACGCCCCGAAGGTCACGTACTGCGCGACCTTCGCGGTCAGGCTGCGCATCCCGACCGCCGCCGGCGGAACGCAATTCATGATCGTGCCTTCAGGCAGGATGCAGCGCGCCACCTTGAGCATCCCGGCGTTGAGCAGCAGATCGGGATTGAGCGAGTACAGGATGTAGTTCAGCCCGACGAGCGCAAGCACGTGCCGCTCCTTGCCGCCCGTGGGCATATTCAGCGACGAATTCAGTTGTGGATCGCTGCCGGTGAAATCGAAGACGAGCGAACCGTCCTTGACGGTCAGCGTCAACGCAACACGCAGGGGTTTGCCATTGACCGAATCCTCATCGGCGTATTCGGCGAAGAAATATTCGCCGTCCGGCATGCTCCTGACAATCGTGCGCGCCTGCTCTTCCGAGTACTCGAGCAGCGCCTCCATCCCGGCGCGAAACTGCTCGATTCCAAAACGTTCGATGATCTCCAGCACCCGGCGCTCGCCGGTCATCAGCATCGCGATCTGCGCCTTCAGGTCGCCGCGATTCTGCTCGGGTGCGCGCACGTTGATGGCCATGTGTTCGAGCAGGACCTCGTCCAGCACGCCCGCACGAACAATCTTGGTCGGCGCGAAACGGATGCCTTCCTGGTAGATCTCGGTCAGCGTGCGCGACAGGGAAGCCGGCACCGCCCCGCCCATGTCGGTGTTATGAATATGTCCACCGACGTAGCAGACAATCTCGCCGTTGAAAAACACCGGCTTCCACATCATCACGTCGGGCGTGTGGGTCGCCACGTAGCCGCTGTACGCGTCGTTGGTCATGCAGATATCGCCCGGTTCGTAATGATCGATCATGTCGATCACCGCGCCGAAGTCGAGACCCGGATACCACGTGGCGCCCAGTGTCTTCGGCGAAGCGAAAGTGAGGCCGCGGGTGTTCATCAGCGTGCAGGAGAAGTCTTCCGTTTCCTTCACGAAAGCGGAATGCGCAGTACGCACGAGCGTATAGGCCATGCTTTCCGCAGCCGCGACGCAGTAGTTCGCGAAAATCTGGAGGACGGATTTATCGAATGTCATGTTGCGTTTCCAAAGTCAGCTATTCAAACAGCTTCGAGAAAGAGATTGCCGTACTCGTCCACACGGGCGTTGAAACCCGGCAGCACGCAAGTGGTGGTGTCGTCCTGCGCAACGATCGCGGGACCCGGGAACCGATGCCCGGCAAGCAGCGCCGTACGCCGGTAGAGCGGGACGCGGCGCCACACGCCATCGAGGTAAGCATCGATCTCGGACTCGGCCTTTGGGGTGCCTTCGCCCGCCGCAATCCCTGGCAACTCGGGCTTGGGCGTGGGCGCCGTGATGACGAGCCTGAGCGCGACCACTTGAATGGCGGACTTTTCATCGCTATGACCAAAGAGGCGTTCGTGCTCGCGATGAAACGCCTGCGCGATCCCTTCGATGTCACCGTTGACAATTGCATCGGCGGTAAGCGGCGTATCGATCTCGAACGACTGGCCGCGATAACGCATGTCCGCCGAGACAACGAGTTCAGCCGTTGCGTCCGTGCCGGTCTCGCGGATCACCCAGGCGCGTGCATCGGCTTCCAGCAGCGCGAGGTCGTGACCAAGCCGTTCGAGGGATGCGCGGTCGAGCGGATAATACGTCGTGCGAACGAAGTCGTTCTTGGTGTCCGCGATCAAGCCGCCGAGCGCGCTCAACACACCGGGCGTAGTCGGGACCAGCAGGTTGCGCACATTCAGCGCGCGGGCGAGGAAACAGCCGAGCATGGGCCCCGCGCCGCCGAATGGCATCAGCGAGAAGGTACGCGGGTCGATACCGAAGCGCGAGCTCAAGCGGCTCACGCCTGCATACATGCCGGAGATCGATACCTCGATGATCGCCGCCGCTGTCTTGTAGACGTCGAGTCCCAGGCGCCGCGCCAGCGGTTCAATTGCACGCAGCGACGCATCGACATCCACCTTCACCGCGTTATAGCCGAGCGCTGCGCTGCCGAGCACCCCGATCGCGGCAAATGCGTCAGTGATGGTCGGTCGGGTTCCTCCGCGGCCATAGCAAACCGGGCCGGGATTCGACCCGGCGCTTTCCGGTCCGACCTTGAGCACGCCAAACTCGTCGACCCAGGCGATCGAGCCGCCTCCGTCACCGATCGACGAGACGGAGACCGACGGAATATGGATCTGGAATTCGCCGATATATTCGCCCGTCGCGTACTGCGGCTTGCCGTCCACGATCAACGCAATATCCGCTGTCGTCCCGCCGATGTCGAGACTCATGCAGTCCTTCACCTTGCAGAGCTTCGCGAGATACGCCGCGCCGATCACGCCGGACGCGGTGCCGGACAGGATCATCTGCACGCAGTTCTGCTTGCCGTTCTCGGCGCTCATCACACCGCCGTTCGACTTGGTGACCTTGAGGTCCGCTCCAATCCCGCTTTCCGCCAGCGCCGCCTGCAACTTCGCGAGGTAATTCGACACGCGCGGTTGCACGTAGCCGCCAATGGTCGCCGTGACGGTGCGTTCATATTCACGGATGATCGGCCAGACTTCATGCGAGCATGAGACAAACATACCCGGCATTTCCTGCTGGATAATCGCCTTCACCTGCTGCTCGTGCGACGGATTGCGATACGAATGCAGCAGTGACACCACCACGCCCTCGCAACCGGCCGCCTGCATGCCGCGCACCGCGTCGAGCACGCTGGTCTCATCGACCGGTGTTTCCTCGTCACCCTCCGCCGTCAGCCGGCCCGCCACGCCGAACACCCGGTCGCGTGGAATGAGGGGCGCGGGACGGCTCGACATCAGGTGGTACATGTCGGGAATCTTCAGTCGCGCGATGTCCAGCACGTCCTCGAAGTTGCGCGTGGTGACAAGACCGAGTTTCAACCCCTTGCGTTGCACGACCGCGTTCACGCCGACGGTCGTACCATGCGTGAAATAAACCACCTCACGTGGCTCAATACCATAACGTTCCCGCAGGCCTTCCATTCCGGCAAGCACTTCACTCCCCGGACTGTCCGGACGCGAAAACACCTTCAAGGTTCGTATGGTCCGCGTCGCTTCGTCGAGCACTGCGAAGTCGGTAAACGAACCGCCAATATCCACTCCGATTCTCAAACCCATTGCCTTGTCCTTGCCTGTCGAAAATGATGAAGCGTCCGGACGCGCCCGCTGTTTCGGCGGCGTCGCTTCGCGAGGCCTTTCAGCGGCCGATCTGCTTGTTCCGCCGTTCAATCCAGCGTCATCGTCTCGAGCGCGGTCACCGCGCCAAAACGCTTGCTGACGCCATCAGGAAGCAAACGCTCCGAACGCTCGCCGCTGCCGGGCGCCGGTGATCTGGTTGCTGTTGCCATCATGGAAGGTCCCGGTTGAGAGCGCGCCGCTCAGGCGTGCTGCCTGAGTTTGTCGATGACGTCGCGGATCTGGTAATAGCTCCCAAGCGCCGGCATGAACCACGGCTTGCCGCGATACAGCGGGTGCGTGAGCATCGGCGTGCCATAGGCGCTGCTCTCGGGTGCTTGCCCTTCAAGGATCAGGCGCGCGATCTTGTAGCCGAGGTAAGTCATCATCACCACGCCGCTGCCATTGCAGCCGAGCGCGTAGTGGATACCGTCGGCGGTGCGGCCCAGGTGCGGCAGGAAGTCGAGCGTGAGCGCCACCGTGCCGCCCCAGCTATAGGACACCTTGACGTCGGCCATCTGCGGAAAACGCTCGACCATTTGCGCGTGCAGGATAGCGCCCGACTGGCGCCGGTCGAGGTGATAAAAGCGTGCGCGGCCACCGAAGAGGAAGCGCTTGCCGTCGGGTGAATAGCGGTAGTAATTGACGACGCGGCGCGTCTCCGAGATACCGCGACGCTTCGGTATCAGCGAAGCCTGCAGGTCGGCGGGCAACTCTTCGGTCGCGATCTGATGCGACACGACCGGCACCACGCGGCGTTTCAGGTCCGGCATCGATTCGCCTGTATAACCGTTGGTGCAGATCACCACGTGCCGGCTCGCGAGCGTCCCCCGCGCGGTCTCGACGCGATACCCCGCTCCGGAGCGCGTCACGCTCTTGACCGGAGCCTTGCTGCACACCGTGGCGCCCGCACCGCGCGCGGCGGCGAGCAGTCCGGCGAACATCATCGACGGGTGCACTTGTCCCGCGCGCTCGAGCAACACGCCGCCCGCGTAAATGCCGCTCGCCAGTTCGCTTCGCAGTTCGTCGCGAGAGAGGATCCTGGCGCCCGCCGACGCGTACGCATTCAGGTTCACGATGCGCTTCTTCCACGCGGCCAGATGCGCATCGGTCCACATCGCATTGATGCGGCCGGCCTTCAAATAAGCGCATTCGATTGCGTTGTCCCTGAGGATGCTTTCGAACACGCCGTAGGAAGCGGCAGCTTCGCGCAGGAGCGCCTGCTGGCGTTGTTCGGATACGGCGGTGTCCAGCTTCTTGCCCGAGGGCGCCTTGCCCACGTTTACGCCTCCCGACACCTGCCCGCCGCTGAGCGTGCTCGCGCCAATGCCGGGCACGTCGGCTTCGAGCACAGCCACGCTCAGGCCATGCTTCGCGAATTCGAGCGCGCACGACAACCCCGCATAACCCGCGCCGACAATCGCCACGTCGACCTCACGCGGCACCTCGGATATCAGGTCGTCGTGCGGATGCCAGTCTTTCCACCAGTACGGGGTATCGGTGAAGTCGGAGGAAAACACTTGGCTGCGCGTCGACACGGTGAGGTCCCTGATGGGTCTGGACTTCCCGTGCCACATTGTGGCACGGTGTTCCATAAACTTGTTGAGATGCAAAGTATCACGCACATTTATCGCGTGCAAGCGGTCACGAAAATGGGGTGAGTAATCTGTGCCTTATGCGGCAGACAATCGGAAACACCGCCCTCGCCAGGAGCGGCGGCGGTGAATAACAGGACTACGACACACTGAAACCCTGTCGCTTCAGTGCGTTAAAGATGCATCAGCCAGGCACGGCAGAATCCTCGCTCGCCGCATGCAGCGCCTGCCGCGTAAGACCAACAATTTCATCGATATCCGCTCGCGTGGCGACCAGCGGCGGCGCAAATCCGATGATGTCGTTAATACCAAGCGGACGAACGATCAGGCCACGCGCAAGCGCCGCCTGTGCGACCCGGCTGCTGACCTTGAGCGCGGGCGAAAACGGTGTGCGTTCGGTCTTGTCGGCCATCAATTCGATCGCGGCCAGCATCCCCTCGCCTCGTACATTGCCAACGAGCGGGTGATCGTCGAATGCCGCGTGCAGGCTCGCTTGCAAATACGCGCCGACGTCAGCAGCATTACGCGTCAGTTGCTCGCGTTCAAGGATGTCCAGGTTCGTCAGCGCTACGGCGGCGCACACCGGATGGCCCGAGTAAGTCCAGCCGTGACTCATTGCACCCTGCTCACGCGAGCCGCGTTCGATCACGTCCCATACCCGCTCGCCGACAATCACGGCAGACAACGGCAGGTACCCGCTTGTGAGTCCCTTCGCGACCGAAACCAGATCCGGTTCAATGCCGTAATGCGCCGAACCGTTGCGCGAACCAAGACGCCCGAAACCGCAGACGACTTCGTCGGCGACGAACAGGATGTCGTGCCGCTTCAGCACGGCCTGGATGGCCGGCCAGTAGCCGGCCGGCGGCGGCAGGATGCCGCCCGAGCCCATGACCGGTTCGCCGAAGAATGCGGCGATCGTGTCCGCCCCTTCGGTTGCTATCAGGCGTTCAAGCTGCTCGACACAACGCGCCACGAACGCGCTTTCGCTCTCACCGCTACGTGCGTCGCGATAGAAGTCAGGACACGCCGTATGCAACACCTGCGGCATGGGCAGATCGAATGCCGCGTGGAACTTCGCTTGCCCCGTGAGGCTGCCGGTTGCAATACCCGAACCGTGATAGCTGCGGTGTCTCGCGATGATCTTCTTCTTGCGCGGCCGCCCGAGCACATTGTTGTAATACCAGACCAGCTTGATCTGTGTCTCGTTGGCATCCGAGCCGGACATGCCATAGAACACCTTCTTCATTCCGGGCGGTGACCAGTCCTCTATCAGACGTTGCGACAGCTCGACGGCCGGGTCGTTCGAGAAGCCTGCATACGTGTGATAGAACGACAGCTTGCGGCTCTGGGCCGCCATCGCCCCGGCCATCTCTTCGCGTCCGTAACCAATGTTCACGCAATACAGCCCGGCGAATGCATCAATGTAGGAACGGCCCGCGTGATCCTCTATGCGAATGCCCGACGCCCGCCTCATCAGGCGCCCTTCCAGTTCGCCGGAAGCATGGTCCGACGCATGCGTCCCGGGATGCATGAAGTGGCGCCGGTCGGTCGCAAGGATCGCATCGCTCAGCGAGACAGATGCCGGGTTCATGATGGTATCGATCGGGTTCATGGCTGCGCTGCGGGTAAGGGGTT
Organism: Caballeronia udeis; assembly: GCF_001544555.2. Taxonomy (GTDB): domain Bacteria; phylum Pseudomonadota; class Gammaproteobacteria; order Burkholderiales; family Burkholderiaceae; genus Caballeronia; species Caballeronia udeis. The sequence continues at coordinate 120,881 of NZ_FCOK02000010.1, forward strand.
AAGTAAGGGGTTATGCAAGGCGTCGGGGGTGTCCCACTCCGGATGCCACGCCGGCTTGCTCACGCGGCCGTCGGCGCGGGCGAGCGCGCCGATGCGCGCCATCGACGCGGCATCGAGTTCGAAATCGAATACCGCGAGGTTCTCCCCTATACGCACCGGATTCGATGACTTCGGCACCGCCGCGACCCCGGGCTGCTGGATCAGCCAGCGCAAGATGATCTGCGCGGGTTGCTTGCCGTGCTGTCGCGCCATGTCCGCGATCACCGGGTCTGCAAGCAGCTTGCCGCTGCCAAGCGGCGAGTGCGAGATCAGGGCCATGCCATGCCGCGAACAGGCAGCGAGCAGCTTGGCCTGATCGAGATACGGGTGGTATTCACACTGGTTCGCGACCAAGGGCAACGGCGAGAGCGCCACGGCACGATCGAGCAGCGCCACCGGAAAATTCGATACGCCGATATGACGCGTCAGGCCGCGGCGTTGCGCGTCGTTGAGCGCGCCGATCGTTTCTTCCAGCGGCACGCCGGGGTTCGGCCAGTGCACGAGCAGCAGGTCGACGTGATCGAGTCCCAGCCGCGCGACGCTCGCTTCTGCCGCGCGCCGGAAGTCGGCCGCGCGCAACTCGGTATGCCAGACCTTCGTGGTGACAAACACCTCGTCGCGCGGCACGCCGCACACGGCGAGCGCCTGACCGACCGCCTGCTCGTTTTCGTAGCGGGCAGCGGTGTCGATATGCCGGTATCCGGCGTCAAGGGCTGCGCGCACGGCACGGACGCCTTCATCGTGAGTGGATTGCCACGTGCCCAGTCCGATCCGGGGGATTTGGGCGCCGTTAGCGGCAACTACCTGCGCGGGCACATGAAGAGGAAATGTCATTGCAAAGATTGTTTTCGGGATTCCGAGATTTTTAATATCGTGCCATAATGCGGCACGTCATTCCATATTTGATGGGTGCAAAGTAACACGCGCTTTTTTGCTGTGCAAGCGGACGAAGCGTGCGCCGCGACGGGTGCGTGTTTCCCTGCGGCCTCGAATCACGGGAGGAGTGCATGAAGAGTTTGTTGAAGAGCCTGGAGATACTGGAAGCGGTATCGCAAAACCAGCCGGTCAGCGTGGGCGTGCTGGCGCGTTTGCTGGACATGCCGAAATCCAGCGTCCAGCGCGTGTTGCTGACCTTTCTGGAAGCCGGCTGGCTGCGTCAGACCGGGGGCGACCTGACGCGCTGGGAAGTGGGCGCGCGGATCCTCGGCGTGCGGCCTGCCGCGCTTCGCGGTGGCGCACTGTATGCCGCGGCACGCGAGCCGATGCGCGAGCTACGCGAGTTGACCAACGAGACCGTTCACCTGTCGATTCCCGACAGCACGAAGTCGATGGTGCTGATCGATCGCGCCGATTGCACGCAGACGGTACGCACTTTCAGTCCTATCGGCGACCTCAGCCCGTTCCACGCGACCGCCACCGGCCTCGCCGTGCTCGCGTACATGAGCGAGGCCGAGGTGGACGAGATCCTGGGCCGCGACCTGCCGAAATTCAGCGAGACCACCCCGTGCGATCCCGCCGAGATAAGACTCGAACTGGAACGCATCCGGCAGCGCGGATATTCCATCAACCTGTCGCAGTATCGACGCGCGGTGTGCGCCATCGGCGCCGCGATCATCGATTCGGACGGCGCTCCGGTCGGTAGCATCTGCATCTCCATGCCGGAATCCCGCTACGAACCCAAGCGCCTTGACGAGTGGGGAAAAGCGGTTGCAAAGGCGGCGGCGGCTATCAGCGTTTAGGGTCGCTGCAGGCGCGACGCATGCCGCATTAGTGACAACATTCAGGCGTACGCCGTCGTAAAGTTGATCACGCTGCCCGAACCTACTCGTTGCAAGGACCTGCGTGTGCCTGGATTTTGCGACGCTTAACCGCTGCGGTAACCGACGAAGATCCCTGCCGATCAAGCAGAGGCGTTGAACGCCTTATTGTTCCCCTGGAATGTCCGTGGACCCGGGTGCAGGACTTTTGCTTCAACAACCTGCTGGAGCACGCGATAGATGCTCCCGAAGCTGATGGGGAGCTTCTCGTCAGCGACCTGCCTGCAAACATCCTTCGCAATTCCTCTGCAACATCAACAGACATTGCCAGACCCTGCTGGAAAACAACTTGTTGACCGTCCGCGATCTCAGAAGAAACGCTTGAACGATTGACTGATTGCCGAGAGGCATCTGCAGCGCCGTTCCTTGAGCGATTAAACGTCTGTCATCCAATCATTCAATACGCCATTACTGTTCGATGACCCATAAAACCGGTTCTAAATAAACCTTCATGAATGCGCCGTCCTCCGGATAGCGGCCAGTCATTAACCTGCATGAACCGGACAACAACGACTGTCCGTCGCAAGTCCGGTAATTCGCTGACCCTTCGCTAAACCTCGTCCCAGGAGAACACCATGAAGATCTCGATGATCACCCTCGCCTTTGCAGGATTGTTGGCCACCGGTTCCGCATTCGCAGCACAAACCGCGCCGTCGACGCAGCCTGCCCAGACTACCGTCCAGAGCGCCGGCCAATGGGTTCCGCCGTATGGACAGGCCGTCGCACCGAAAACCCGGGCGCAGGTTTATCAGGAGCTGGTGCATGCCGAGCAGGATGGTCAGCTTGACTATCTGAACTCTACGCTTTATTCGCATGGCTAAGCATATGGATACGATTCTCGCGCGGTCTTGCCAGACCGGCGAGCGCCATCGGGTTTATACATTCCGGTGAGTTGATAGCGCACTTTCGCGCAGCGCTTTGTACAGGTGAGCAGGTTGCCGAACGCCTCGAAGAGCAATGCGCGCCGATCAATCCGTTACCAGTCAGACGCAATAAGCAAGTCGCAATCCGCCCCAATGGCGGCCTTCGACCATGATTGGCGCGGACACGTCTTTCATCAGCGCATATTTCCCGGCGCCCATGTCACGCCGATACGTCTGCAGCAAAAACGGCTTGGTATGTGACCCTGAAGCCAGACCGGTCCGGTCGTTGAAGATGCGCCGGTTACGCGAATGGGCGGCGTTCCAGACAGGATCGGGCCCTTGCGATTGCGAGAACTTCTTGTTGTGCGTGGGCAAGTAGCCTTTGGTGTCGACGGCGGCACAGAACACCACGCGTTTGTCCAGCGCCAGCAAGGGCTCCTGAATTTCCGGCAGGATGCGGTCGGCAAGCTGGATATAGCGGGTAGTAAATTGCTCGGGATTGGTGCCGGCAATCGGGTGATAGGCATGATCGAAAAGATCGGCTGCCGAGATCTCGCCGCGCGATATGGCATGCTCGAATGCCCGGCCGATCTTTTGCGCGGCCGTCATGACCGCCTCTATGAACGGCGTATCAGGTGTGTCGATCCCCGCTTCCGCCGTCAACTCGATCAGGGTTTCGGACACGCCAAGCAGCTTGCTCAACTGGTCCCGTGCCTTCGTGAAACTGCCGCTTGACTGCTCGACTCCCGTGACCATCTCGGACACCTGTGATGCGAGCCCACTGCATTGCTGGTCGATCGTTTCGGTTTGCAAAGCGATCTGTTCGGCTTCGACGCTCAGCTCGGTGATCGCTTTCCCCGTCGCCGACACAACCTCGCCGATCGCATGCGTGCCCTCCTTGACTCGCTGCGCGCGCACTGCGCTGGCGGAACCTTCGGCCATCAGCAGGTCAGCCTGACCCGACAACCGGGTGAGTGTCGTCCCGATCTCCGACGTGGCCTGGGCGGTCTTGGCGGACAGCGCCTTGACTTCGGCGGCGACCACGGCAAAGCTCTTGCCGGACTCTCCCGCGCGGGCCGCTTCTATCGCGGCATTCAAGGCCAGCAGATTGGTCTGGCGTGCGATGACCGAAATTTCTTCGGAAATCTTGCTGACATCGCTCAATGACTCCCGCAAGGTCTCGATCTCGGCCGCCATCACCGAGACGCTGTCCACCAGGTTATGAATCTCCGCGAGCGACACCCTGACGGTCTCCTGGGACTGGCTGACATCGGACGCTGCCTGGTCCGCGACAACACGCATCTGACGCGCCGCCGCGGCAATCCGCTGGTTGCCTTCCATGGTCGACATCGCGGAGTGCTGCAAAGCGTGGCACACATCCGTCTGGCGCGTCGCGCGGGCCGCCACTTCCTCGACATGTCCCGACACATCGCAGATCTCGATGCCCAGCTTGCCCGCATGCTCGGCGATCTTCGCGACCGCAGTCAGCGTGCGCCCGCGTTGCCCGAATCCGAAAGCCGTCATCCCTTGTCCCCCGGTGTTTTAATTTGCGTGGAATTCCCCGGCGGCGTCTCGACATGCCGGGTCCGCGAATTCCGCGTGACGTCCTCCGGTATAACGTCCGGTTGAAGGGAAAACTAAAGGGGACGAAGGGAATGGATGCGGCACATCGGGTTTGCCCTATCCCGCTGGAACTGACAGGCTGCCGAGGCAGCCCTCGGCTCGCCGGATTCAATCGCGATCTGGTGCTCCCAACGGAAAAAATGGCCGGTACGGACGCGCTTCGTCCACCGCTCGCGCGAATGACGGACGCGCCAGCAGTCGTTGCCGGTACGCAATCACGTGCGGGAACGACGCGTCAATGCGATGCGTCCAGTCTGCATAAAACAGGAACGGCGCAGCGCCGCAGTCGGCCAGGCTGAAGTGATCGCCCGCGGCCCATTCGCGGTCGGCCATGACGTTATCGAGCCAGCCGTAGGCGGTGTCCAGCATCGCACGTGCGTCGGCAACACCTCGCGGGTCCCGTTCCGTTTGCGGCCGCAAGCTGTCGCCCACGATCTTCTGCTGCGGGGTCGAGATGTAGTTGTCGAAGAAACGATCCATGAAGCGCACTTCCATTGCGCTGCGGGCATCTTCAGGCAGCAGCCGCACAGGGCCCGGATGATACAGCCCGAGGTGCTCGATGATGATGCTCGCCTCGATGACGGTACGGCCGGCATCCACGAGCACGGGAAAGCGTCTCATGGGCCAGAGCGCCGTCAGATCCTCCATCACCTGCGGGTTTTCATGCGACAACGCGCGCCACTCGAACGGGGTCCGGTTCTCGTATAGCGCGACCAGGACCTTCTGGCAGTACGACGAAAAAGGATGGGCGTAGAGTTTCAACGTCATCGGGTCACCTCGGGTTGAGAAAGGCATATTGCCTGATAGCGGCGGCCAGGACGGCTGCTTTCCCTAACGACGAGCGAGGCAACCGGCAATCGACATCCCCCCTCAAATATCGCAAAACCTCTGCCACAGTGAACGGTTTTCTTTATGAAACCGCTTCGGAAGCGGGAGGTGTCCGCGTCATCCTGCCGGCGAATGACTCCGGCTCGAGAATGCCGCAATGCAGGCACGCCGCACCCGCTCGACAGCCGTGGACCAGTTCTCATCGGCGGTTTGCCGGAACAGGCGCAGCGTGTGTGGATACCACGGTGAATCTTCACGCTCGCGCATCCAGCGCCAGTCAATGTCTTCCCGTGGCAGCAAGACCCAGCACGGCGTGCCCAGCGACGCGGCAATGTGTGCTGCGGAGGTATCGACGCAAATCACCAGATCGAGCTCGCCGATAACAGCAGCGGTATCGGCGAAATCGTTCAGGTCTGTGCCGAGGTGCAGCAGCGGTTGATCCGCAGGCGGCGACTGTCCCTCTTCTTCTCCCTGCCCCTTTTGCAGGCTCACGAAGCTGACACCCGGTACGTTCCAGAGAGGCGCAAGCGTCGCCAGCGACGGCAGCGACCGGTTGGCGTCGTTGTGATGCTTTGGATTGCCTCTCCAGACCAGCCCGATCTTCGGGCCGGACGGAAGCGCCGCCAGCCGCGTACGCCAATAGTCGACGAGCAAGGGGTCGGGCGTCAGACGGATCGCACCGGGAATCGCATCCGTGGTCGTGCGCAGATGCAGCGGCACGCTCATCGGGCTCGTCCAGTAGTCGTACGCGGGCGCCCGGGCCAGCGCGGTCTCGTGATCGAGGACCGCATCGACGCCCTCTACAGCGGCGAATAGCCGATGCAGCGCAGGCGCGCAGGCAAACCCGATCTGCACCGCGCCCTGCGCCTTGAGCAGGGGGAAATAGCGGCCGAACTGGACCATGTCGCCAAGGCCGTCTTCTTGCCAGACCAGCAGCGACTTGCCCGCCAGCGCTTCACCTCGCCACCGGGGGCAAGGCAGCAAGGACTGCGTCCGATGATGAATAAATCGTGGCTGGTCATAACGGGAATCGTAAAACTGCCATCCCTCTTCGAATTCGCCCATGCTGAGCAGCAAGCTTGCAAGGCTGACTTTCGCGTCGTGATAGTCGGCGCGGATCGCGAGTGCCCGCCGGAAAGCGGCCTCGGCGTCGCTCAGGTAACCAAGCTCCTTCAGGACGTTGCCAAGATTGTGGTGACCCTCGGCAAGGTCGGGTCGAAGGGCCAGCGCCTGCCGGTAAAACGCAACGGCCTCACTCGAGCGACGTAGCGCCCAGAGCACGTTGCCCAGGTTGTTATGGGCTTCGACAATATCCGGGCGGATCAGCAGCGCTTGCCGGTAGGCAATCTCCGCCTCGGGCAACCGGCAGAGCGTGTGCAGGACGATGCCCAGGTTGTAGTGAGCCTCCGCATAGTCGGAGCGGAAAGCGAGCGCCTGCCGGTAAGACGCCTCGGCTTCGGGAAGGCGGTCGAGCGCTCCCATCAAGGCACCCAGGTTAAGGTGAGCTTCAGCGTAATCAGGGCGGATAGACAGTGCCATCCGGCAAGCAAGCTCCGCTTCGGGGAGACGCCCCAGCTCCTTGAGCAAGTTCGCGAGATTGTTCAGCGCCTCGGCGTATTGAGGCTTGAGGACCAGCGCCTGCCGGTACGCCGCCTCGGCTTCCGGCAGGCGGCCAAGCTCCTTCAGCACGTTGCCCAGGTTGTTGTAAGCCCCTGAATCGGGAGACAGCAGCAGCGCCTGCCTGTAGGCGCTTTCCGCTTCGTCCAGACGACGCAGGTCATAGAGCACGATGCCGAGGTTGTAGTGGGCCTGTGTGTAATTCGCGCGAAGCGCAAGCGCATACCGGTAGGCCGCCTCGGCGTCATGCAGGCGTCCAAGGTCGTAGAGCACCGCGCCCAGGTTGTTGCTGGCCTCTGCGAGGTCCGGGCGGATGCTCAGCAGTTGCCGGTAGATGGCCTCGGCCTCCGGCAGGCACCCGAGTCCCTTCAGCAGCATGCCGAGATTGTTGTAGGCATCGACGAAATCGGGCCGGGTCTCAATCGCCTGCCGCCAATACGCTTGCGCGTCGTCCAGTTGGCCCAGGCCTAGCGAGCAGACCGCCGCAAGATTCAAGGCCTCCGCCAGCGCGCTTCCCGTCAAGGCCGGATGCGGTTCGAGCATCGGCTTGACTAGCGACAACGCTTGCGCGTACTGCCCGGCCAGACATAGCGAAGCTGCCGACTGATGCCAGTCCGCAATGGAAGGCGCGTGCGTGGGGACAGATGTCATGAATAGGTATTCGAAGCCAGGGTCAGCGGTTTCTGGTCACGGTGCGATCGCCTCGCTCCACGCGGCATGGAATCGATGGGCCGTGATTTAAACGCCTGACAAAAAGAAGGAAGCGCTCATCACGAAGGTTACGATAGTTGCTATCGGCGTGACGGCCGGAAATGAGCGCATTGCTGCACGCTATTCGGAGGATGGGGACGCCAAGGAGCGTTTAGACAGCCTTAGGGAGCTAGCGCAATGACGTCTGGTCCGCTATGGAAAGGCCTTGGTGAAACGCAACTGTCGTAATCAGCCCGCTAATCGAAGCTTACAAATACGCTTAAGGATTTTTCAACTCAACCCAATGCCAACGCGTTCCCTTTAAGCGCGGATGAAGGGAATGCGCCGGCATTGGTCCGCTCACTACACCCGCTTAGTGCTGCGTCCCGCGCGTCACGCCGTAACGCGCCGCCGGCAGCCGATGCGAAAGGTTAGGCGCCAACGCCTGGCGAGCTGCCTCGAACGCATTCCAGTCTGCCGCTTCCGGCAAGGAAGGAATCGTGACCAGCTCGCCTTGGTCGAGGCCCGCGAGCGCTGCGTCCACCATGTCCTGCGACGTCATCACGATACCTTCCGGCAGATAGCTCACCGGCGTGCCCGCAACGTCCCAGAACTCCGTGCTGGTTGCGCCCGGCAACACGGCCTGGACCCGCACGCCCTTGGCTCCCAGTTCATGGTGCAGCGACTGGCTGAACGCGAGCACATACGCCTTGCTGCCGCCATACACGCCGTTCAGCGTCTCGGGCGATACCGCGACAATCGACGAAATGTTCACGATCGTTCCACCGCCACGCGCGACAAAACCGGGTACGACCGCCTTCGTCAAATGCGTGAGCGCGACAACATTGAGCGTGATCATCGCGTCCATCTTGTCGATGTCCGAGTCCACGAGCGGCGCGGTCGCGCCCACGCCCGCATTGTTCACGAGCATCGTGATGCTGGAATCGTTGCGCAGCACGTCCTCGACCTTTCTCACGCCTTCCGGCGTGCCGAGGTCCGCGACGACCACTTCGAAATTCCGTCCGGTTGACGTGGTCAGCGTGCTTGCGAGTGCGTTGAGGCGGTCGCGATTGCGTGCGACGAGGATGACGTCATAACCGCGTTCGGCGAGCCGCTTCGCGTAGTCCGCGCCAATGCCGCTTGATGCGCCCGTCACGACGGCCGTGCCTTTGTTCGCTACATTGCTCATTTCCGTTCTCCAGTTTTTCAGGTGTTCCGGCAGAGGCGCCGGTGTGTGAACGGAATACTAGAAGTGTGCGATCATGTCCTCAATGACATATATACAACTTTTTAGGACATCGGCCGGAACTCCTTTCCCGGCGTGCAGGAGGCCATGTGAGAACGATCGGAATCATTGTTTATCCCGACTTTCAGGTGCTCGGGCTGGCGGTCTCGACCGTATTCGAATTTGCCAATGCAACTGCCGCGCAACCCGCATACGCGGTGCAGTTGTTGTCGGAACACGGCGGCGCGGTGCGCTCCTCGTCAGGCTTCGGCATTGAGACCGCCAGTTTCAAGGGCAGTGAATTCCACACGCTGATCGTCACCGGCGACAACACGGGCACGCCGCACTCCGCCGGCGTGGCTGCATATCTTCGCGACGCGCTGAAGACATCGCAACGCATTGCCGCGACCTGCACAGGCGCGTTTGTGCTGGCCGAGGCGGGGCTGCTGGACGGTCGCCGCGCCACCACGCACTGGTTCTACGCCCGGGCGCTTCAGCGTGCGTATCCAAAGGTCAAGATGGAGGAGGACCGGATTTTTATCGTCGATGGACCGATCTGGACGTCCGCCGGCGCGAGTGCCGCGATCGACCTTGCACTGGCGCTCGTCGAGAAGGATCTGGGCACGGATATAGCGCGGCTCGTGGCTAAAAAACTGGTGGTCTATCATCGGCGCGCCGGTGGCCAGTCGCAGTACTCCGCGCTGCTCGAACTCGACGCGAAATCGGATCGGGTGCAGACCGCGCTGACCTATGCAAAGTCGAACCTGACGGCGAAGCTGTCGGTTGAAGAACTGGCGGAAGTTGCCCACCTCAGCCCGCGCCAGTTCAGCCGGATCTTCACCGGCGAGACGGGACAGTCGCCCGCCCGGGCCATAGAAAATCTGCGCGTGGAAGCCGCTCGCCTGATGATGGAAACGGGACGGCATTCAGTCGATGTCGTCGCACGCGAAAGTGGTTTCGGCGATCGTGAACGGATGCGGCGCGCGTTCCTGCGTGCGTTTGGGCAGTCGCCGCAAGCCATGCGGCGAATGACGGAATCGCAGCTGGTTTGATCAGCGGCCGGTGGATCGTGCTCGCGTTGAGGAGCATTAGGGAGCATTCAGACACGCTCGTTGAATCAACAAGAGACCGTGCCTTCGTGCCTGCGACTGAAGTCATGCCGCCGGCACCAACTGTGCGAGTACGGTCGTCATGCTCATGGCCTGCTGGTCACTATCTGAAATTCCCGCGTCCTGGGCTGCCTGAGCCAATTGAGCATTGGTTAGTCCGGCAAGGCCGTCAAAACTATGACGGACAATGGTCGCGGTCATGACGGGACTGATCCGAAGCTCCCAGGTCCTGTCTTCGGCAAGCCGTCGAAGCATATATTCGCGAGCAGCTGTTTTCGCGGCAAGAATGCCGCGCGCTTGTTCTTCTGTCATGGTGTTCTCCCCGAGTGTGCCCTCGTTTTATAGCAACGCGGCGCGCTCTCGGCGGTTCGGAAGAACACACTTGGATTCATTCTTTTTTAAGGCGTACTCGCGAGTCTGAAGCAGTGATCTTCTGCGGGCCGATAACCAGCGATAACCGTATCCCGACTAACCCGAAGAAGACCCGCCCGCCCGGATCTTCAGTCCAACGCCAGCCGTGCGATCGCGCGCTCAACCCCGCCTCGGCCAAACGGAACACCCTGCACCGTCATGGCGGCTTCGACGCCCCCGAGGCATCCAAGGATCATCGCGGGGTTGATGTCGCCGAGATGCCCGATACGGAATGCGCGACCCGCGAGTGGTCCCAGGCCACCGGCAATCGCAACTTCGAAGCGCTCGCGTGCAACGCTGCGGATTGCTTCCGGATCGATACCCTCGCTCACCTCGATGGTCGTCACCGACACCGAACGCGCCGCCGGCACCTCGCAGAAAAAGCGCAACGCGCCGCCCTCGCTCCAGCATTGCACCGCTGCTTGCACCGCTTCCGCCAAGCGCCGATGGCGTTCCAGCACCTCGGCCAGGCCTTCGCGGAAGATGAGCCCCAGCGACGCCTCCAATCCGGCGATCAGGCTTTGCGGCGGCGTGCCGCAAAACTTGCGGTACGACAGCGGACTTTTGCGCCGCTCCCAATCCCAGTAGAAACGCGGCGTGGAATTGCGGCGCGAGACTTCCATTGCCGTGGCGTCCACCGCGACGAACGCGAGTCCCGGCGGCACCATCAACGCCTTCTGGCTGGCGCCGAGGACCACGTTGACGCGCGTTGCATCCATGGCGAACGGCGCGGCTGCGAGCGATGCCACCACGTCGACCACGAACAGCGCCGGGTGATCGGCCCGGTCGATCGCCGCCCGCATGGCAGGCAGGTCATTGGTGATGCCGCTGGCGGTGTCCGTGTGAACGATAAAGACCGCGACGATCTCGCGTTTCACATCCTCGCGCAGTGCCGTTTCCACATCCGCCGGATCGATAGGACGGCCCTGGACCCAAGGGGTACGAATCACACGGCCGCCCATTGCCTCGGTCTGCACCGCCCACGATTCCGAGAAGTGACCCGTGCCGGCCACCAGCACGGCCTGACCCGGAGCAACCACGTTGGCGATGACTGCCTCCCACGCGCCATGCCCGTTCGAGGCATAAAAGAAGACGTCGGCCTGCTCCGTCTGCAGCACGCGCTTCAGGCCCGCTTCACACGCGGCGATGCAGCGGTCCAGGCGCGGGTCAGCCAGGTCCATCGGCTGACGGCTCATTGCGTGCAGGACTTCATCGGGCACGCGGCTGGGGCCCGGTGAATGCAGGAAGCGATGACCGGGCAAACGTGTGGAGTCGTTCATGCGATGAGGATTCGAAAGGGCGGCTGGTTACAGATAGAGATAGGGATTGAGTGCGCTTGAATGTGGTTGTCAGTCAGTTTCATTGCAACCCTGGCTCATTGTTGGTCAAAAGATTCTACAGGGCTGCGCAAAGGCATGCACTTTCGATTCGCTTACCCGGCGAATAAATGGCCGGGGTAAATGGCCGATGCGCAGGCGCCACCGGACGCAATCGAACGCTTATCAAGTCAGTCGGCAAAGAGGCGCACAATTCCCATGCTATAAGTCGGGCGTTTATTTTCTCTCGAGATCATCTGGGACCATCGATATGGATACCGAGCACCTGAAGATCTTTGTCGAAGTCGTTCAGCAGGGCAGTTTTGCATCAGCGGCCCGAAAATTCGATATCGATCCTTCCGCGGCCACGCGAGCCGTCACCTCACTCGAAAAAGACCTCGGGCTAAGGCTGCTGGAACGGACCACGCGCCAGCTGGTACTCACCGAAGCGGGCAAGGTCTATCACGAGAACGCGTGCAAGATACTGCAAGAGCTGCAGCAGGCTGCCGACGAGGCGCGCGACCTGGCAGGCAGTCCCGCGGGCGTGGTCCGGGTGACGACATCGGTCACCTACGGGCACGCCGTCATCCTGAAGTTGCTGCCCGCGCTTCGGGTGGCCTACCCCGCGCTGGAAATCGACCTGCTGCTGACGGACTCGATCGTCGACCTGTTAGCCGAACGCGTCGACGTCGCTGTACGTCTTCGTCAGGATAGCGATACATCGCTGATCGGCACCCGGCTCGCAAAGATCCGGTATCACGTGTGCGCGAGCCCCGAGTATCTGAAACAACACGGTAGCCCGCATACGCCAGCCGAACTGGCAGAGCGCGATTGCCTGCGGTGTTCCTTGCGCGGATATCGCACGCAATGGCGGTTTCGCGATTCGGCTGGCGCCATAGAGGCTGTCAACGTGGATGGCTGGCTGGTCGTGTCCAATTCGCTGGCGCTGCACCGTGCGGCGTTGGACGGACTAGGCCCGACGCTGCTGGCGGACTGGCTGGTGCGCGATGACCTGGCATCGGGTCGACTGGTCGACATGTTCCCTCATCACGACGCCACCCCTACCGACTTCGATAACTCGGTGTGGTTGCTTTATACATCGCGGCTCTACGTCCCCAAGCGAGTGAGGGCCTTTGTCGACTTTATCAAGCAGCAGGTAGGCGCCGTTCCATCAGGTCAAGACGCACTCCCCGGGCTGGCCGCCCTGCCGGTAGATTCGGCAGCGCTGCAGAGCGCCATGCTTCGCGATGCGCAATCGGCGACTTACTCTCTCGTCTGATCCGGGAGCGCTTGCAAGACACGTTCACTCTTGCATTTTTCACAATGCTCCCATGAAGCAAACGGCTGGCCGACGACCAGGCGCGACAGTAAATTGGCGGCTACACCACCGGGAGCCAATCGATGAACCTCCAAGCCAGTCCCAACGCATGTGCGGACGAACGAACAACGACCTATTGCCTGGCTCGAAGGCTGGCCCGCCGGTTGCCCGCCTCGGCCCTGGTCCTTGCCACGCTTTTGACGGGCGCTTTTAGCGCGACCCATGCGGTCGCAGGCAGCCCCGCGTTCACGGTGTCGAGTCCCGACCTGGCGTCAGGGACGTTCGACAAGAAATTCACACTGGACGCCTTTGGTTGCACGGGCTCGAATGTATCGCCCGCCATCAAGTGGTCGAACCTGCCGGCCGGAACGAAGTCGCTTGCCTTGCAGGTTCAGGACCAGGATGCGCCTGCGGGCAACAGCTTCTGGCATTGGACCGTGTACAACATCCCGGCGAGCGCGACCGGTCTGCCGCAGGGCGCCGGAAACGCTCCGAACATGCTGCCGGCGCCCGCGGTCAACGGAGCGAACGACTTCCTCGATACCGGCGCGACAGGAGGCAATGGCAACTACGGTGGCCCATGCCCTCCCGCTGGCGATAAGCCGCATCATTACGTGTTCACTCTTTACGCCCTCGCTGTCGACAACCTCGAAGCTGCAAGCGGAATTCCCAAAACGGCGACATCAGGACTTCATTCGTTCATCCTGAACAAGGGACTGGGCGACAAGCTGCTCGGGACCGCCAGCTTCAGCGCCAGCTACGGGCGCTGACCCGGAGAGGTTTACCCTAGGCGCAAGCTCACCTGCATCGTCTTGAATACAGATACTGAATCCCGGTCGAATTCCTGGATTCAGGCGGCAAGAGGCAATCATGAAAAAATTGCGTGTTCTTTGCTTGCACGGATATCACGGCAGCGCCAAGGTTCTTCGCGATCAGATGAGCCCACTGACCAGCAGCATGGATTCTTTGGCGGAGTTCGTGTTCGTCGATGCCCCGTCTCTCGCAAACGGAGACTTTGGCTGGTGGCATGCGGTTCAGGACACGCTGTCAACGAATCCTTCGAGAGCAGATCCTGGCCTTGGCAACACGGTATATAAGGGCTGGCCCAACACTCGCGACTGGCTGGTTTCCCTCTTTAAGAATGAGGCGCCGTTCGACGGTGTTTTCGGTTTCAGTCAGGGCGCAGCGCTAGCCGGCCTGCTTGTCGGCTTACGTTCACCGGACGGAACGTCAAGCGAACACACGCCGCTTGCGTTCAACTTCGCCCTCATGGCCGGAGGCTTCCTTGCCAACGATCCGAGTCTGGCAAGACTCTACGCGTCAACAGCAAACTACGATATCCCTTCGATTCATATGATCGGCCGTTCGGACTCCGTCGTACGAAGCGACTACTCTCGCATGCTTGCATCGAAGTTCAATAAGCCTCTGATCCTTGAGCATGATGGAGGGCATGTCATTGCCTCCAGTTCAGGAATACGCCAGCAGGTTGCGTCATTCCTGAAGGAGCAGATGTGAAGAACCGAGTCAGCATTACGCCCGGCGTGGGCGGCCTCCTGCTCGTCCGGCTAAGCCGTTGAACGCTGCAGCCAGTGCGTCAGGAACTGCGCGGTCTTCCAGCAGGCGAGCATGGCCTCAGGCGCCTTTGTGCCCGTAGGCCAACCACAATGAATTGGCGACCCGCGGTTCTATCCGCGTGGACCGCCGCAGTAACGTTGATGAGCGACCGCTCGCATGCCGGCCAGCGCGATCGTGGAATAAAGATCAGCGACTTCGTCGAGGGGTTTGACACCCGTCTGCATGACATCGACAGCGCCGGACATGGCGGCGAGCAGCATGCGGGTCACGACCTCCGCGACCGTAGCGTCGAGGCCGGTCTCAGTGGCGATCATCGCGGCCCAGTCGGCAACCGCGGCGTTGAGAATCGTGCTCGCGTAGTGCTCATGTGGTCCCTCGCCGTAAAGCAAGCGGCGCAGCAACGGCCCGCGCTTGGCGATTGTCGCGAGCCATAAGCGCGCATTGACTCGCAAGCGTTCCTCGAAGCTCGTGATCACGGGAAGCTCTTGATGAACGTGTTGCCTCATGACCTCGAACTCACGTTCAACGAGCGCGCCTATGAGGTCGTCGCGGTTGGTGAAGTATCGATAACCCAGTCGCTTGTCGACATTGGAGCGCGCCGCCACGGATTCCATGGTCACCGCCGATACCCCGCTCTCGACAATGATTTCCGCCGCCATGTCGAGAAAGCGCTCGCGCCGTTCAGCGCCACTCAGGCGGCTACGAGGCACATGGTCGGGATCGGGCGAGGCGGAGTTGGTTTTCACATCGGTTGCCATTGTTGAGTTTTCTCCAGCAGGAGATCCTTGGGGTGCAATCTGCAGCGATCAAGCATGCGCAGCCGGTAGGCATCGTGAGTTCACGGGTTCATGCAAACGAGCCCTATCAGCGGCGCTATTCCACACGCGTGTTTACATCCTGTTTATCAGTACACCGATATCACCTATTCAGCCTTTGCCTTGTCCAGCAGCAAACCGTCTATGCGTTCCCGGTTTTCATCGCCCCAGGCACAGAGCGGCATGAGTGCTTTCGCCAGCGTCTTGCCAAACTCGGTCATTTCATAATCGACCCTTGGCGGCACTTCATGGTAATCACGCCGCACGATGATGCCATCCTCGGCCAACTCGCGAACTTGCTGGATCAGGACCTTTTCACTGATGCCCGCGACAAGACGCTTCAATTCGCCGAACCGGCGCGGCCCGCTGTTCAGATGAAACAGCACGATCGGCTTCCACTTCCCGCCAACAACCGAGAGGGCTATCTCGAGCCCGCAGCTATACATCCGGTTTTCCATAAAAAGAATCTCCACACATACCTTTAGGTAGGTACTAGCCTAACAGAATGTACCCGACCATAATGAATCTTCGAACTCGACCAGGAGATGTCAGATGGGCAAGCTCAGCGGCAAAGTGGCAGTGGTAACGGGTGCAAACAGTGGCATCGGCCTCGCAACGGCAAAGCGTTTTGCGCAGGAGGGTGCGCGTGTTTTCATGAGCGGCCGGCGTCAGAACGAACTCGATGCGGCGGTGGCCGAGGTGGGAGAAAATGCGCGCGGCATTCAGGGCGACGTGTCCAATCTCGCCGACCTGGACCGCCTATTTGCCATCGTAAAAGAGGAGGCGGGAACGATCGACGTCCTGTTCGCGAACGCCGGCGGCGGGGAATTTGCAGCACTCGGCGAGATCACGGAAGAGCACTTCGACAAGACCTTCGCGACCAACGTGAAGGGCACGCTTTTCACGGTGCAGAAAGCGCTTCCGCTGCTCAAGGACGGTGCGTCGGTCATTCTCACGGGATCGACTGCAGCGGTCACCGGCACGCCGTCATTCAGCGTCTACAGTGCAAGCAAGGCCGCGATCCGCAACTTCGCGCGAAGCTGGATCCTCGATCTCGCGCCGCGCAAGATCCGCGTCAATGTACTTGCTCCGGGCGCAACCGCCACACCGGGATGGCATGGCCTCGCCACCTCGGAAGAGGCAAGCAAGGAGATGATCCGGTTCGTGCAGACCACTACGCCGCTTGGCCGCCTTGGAGACCCCTCGGAGACCGCGAGCGCGGCACTGTTCCTGGCTTCTGACGACAGCAGCTTTGTCACCGGAAGCGAACTGTTCGTCGATGGCGGGTCCGCGCAGATCTAGCCGGCTCTATCGTGCGGAACGGCCGATCACTTCAGTGTCGCCAGATACGCGATCAGATCGGCACGTTGTGCAGCGTCAGCCATTCCTGAATAGGGCATCAAGTTGCCCGGCACCACGGCCTGCGGATTTTGCAGATAGGCGTCCAGGGTCTTCTCGTCCCAGGTCAGTTTGGCGCGCTTCATTGCAGGGCTGTAGCGAAAGCCCGGCTGCGAGGCGCTGGCGCGCCCGACTATGCCTTGCAAGCCCGGGCCTATGCCGTTGGCGGCGCTGGTCGCATGGCAGGCCATGCATTGTGCATAGGCTTGCGTGCCGGCGCTTTGCGCCATCGCGCTGGTGGCGCACAGGATCAGCACGGCGGCTAACGCGAGTCTGTCAATAGACATCGTTGGAATTTCCTTTCTGAATTGTGGCGTGCCGCTGGTCCGGCATCACGTTAGAAAACCAGCTTCACGCCAGCTCGCGCGGACGCTGCACGTAGTCGACCAGATCCTCGCCCAGGCGCAAGGCCATGGCGGCCAGGGGGCCGGTCGGGTTATACCCCGCGTTATGCACGAATACCGACGCGCCGACCACAAACAGGTTTTGCGCATCCCAATGCTGCAGGCGCGGAGATACCACGCTCGAGTGCGGGTCGGCGCCCATGATGGTGCCGCCCGTGATGTGGGTAGTCTGATACACGCGCGTATCGAACGGGCTCTTGCGCGGTGCGGCCGGCCCGACAATATCGGCGCCCATGGTCCTCGCTATGTCTTCCATTTTGCGGGTCACGAACGCGGACATCTTTTCTTCGTTGGCGCGCCAGTCGAACGTCATGCGCACCAGCGGTTGCCCGTAAGCGTCCTTGTAGACCGGATCGAGGTCAAGGAAGTTTTCCGTGTTCGGATAGCAACTGCCTTGCACGCTCAAGCCCATCGAGTGCGCATACCAGTCGGCGCTGGCCTTCTTCCACGCCGTGCCCCACTGCGGCGTGCCGGGAGGCAAGCGCCGGCTCTTGATCGGACGCCCGCTGTACATGCCTGCGCTGATCAGGCCGCCACCGAGAAAGTCCAGGCCGGTGTGATCGAAGTTGTCGTTGTTGAAGTCGTCGATGCACATTGACGTGCCGCCGGTGGCGAGAAACGGGTTCATCCAGCTGTCCTTCATGAACAGGTTCATGCCGGAGTTGGTCTGGTAGCAGAAGTTCTTGCCGACCACGCCCAGACCGGTTGCCGGGTCGTAGGGCTGACCGATGCCGTTCTGCAGCAGCAGCTTGTTGTTGGTCATGGTGAATGCTGCCAGTACCACCACGTCGGCGGGCTGCTCATACTCCTGGCCCGACTGTACATCGATATAACGCACCCCGGTCACGCGCTTCCCGGCGCGGTCATAGTCGATATTCAGGACGTGGGCATGCTGGCGCAGCTCGAAGCTCTTGCGCTGCCTGAGCATGGGATACAGCAAGACGTCCGGCGTCCCCTTGGCTTGTGCCTCGCAGATAAAGCGCTCGCAGTGGCCGCAATACTGGCATTGACCGAGCTTTTGTCCGTCCGGGTTGGTGTAGGTACCCGAGGAATTGGCAACCGGCATGGGAAACGGGTGATAACCGAGATTTTGGGCCGCCGCCGTGAACTGCAGGCCCGCTTGCGTGGTGATCAGCGGCTTTTGCGCGTAGTCGCCGCGCCGTGGCGCTTCGAACGGGTTGCCGCCCGTGTGCTTCTTGCCATTGATATTGCCGGCCTGGCCCGAAATGCCGAACAGCTTTTCGAACAGCTCGTGGTACGGCTCCATTTCGCGGTACGTGATACCCCAGTCCTGCAGCGTGACGTTGCCCGGGATCGCGTTCTTGCCGTAGCGATCGACGTAATGGGTGCGCAGGGCGGGTTCGTACTCGGACCAGCGCCAGGTGTGGCCGTTCCAATGGTTGGCGGCACCGCCCACGCCGTCGCCCGGCAGAAACGCTTCCATCCAGCGTATTGGTGCTGCGGCATCCTGACGGTTGTGGCGAAGCGTATAGGTCTGCACATTCCAGCGTTGCACCAGGCCCTGGCGGGTGTCCCAGCGCAATTCGTCGCGCTGCGTCGGCAGCTTCGCCTCGGCGCCCTCAGCGTGCTCGCCGCCGCGCTCCAGCACCAGCACATCCACGCTTTGAGAAGTCAATTGGCGAGAAATCAAACCCGCCGTCAAGCCGCCACCGATGATCACGACGGTGCGCTTGGGTAATTTTTTGATCATGCACCTGGCTCTCTAGCTGAAGTCAACGATTGATTTGGGATCTCGGGCGCCGGGATAGGGCTTGCCGCGAAAATTCAGCATGTCCAGCGTGTGCGTGGCCGGTAAGCCGGGATAGCCGACCATCTTCCAGAACACCTTGTCATGGTTGCCACCGTAGAGAGGGTCGGAAAAGCAGGCCTGTTCGAACAAGGGGTACATCAGTTCGTTGAACCAGGGCGCCAGCGTAAGTTCGTCGTCCTTGACCTTGCCGTGGCTGAGATCTTTCAGGAAGGCGTCCGCATCAACCGGCGCCAGTTGATCGAAGGTCTTGCCGAGTTGCGCCTGGCATTGGCGATTGGCCGCAGCCACCCCGGCACTGAAGAATTGCGCGGGCGTGAGCGGCAACTGCAAGCCCATTTGCGGTTTGCTGGCTTCCCACGGGCCGGACATGTAACGGCCGGCCCCCTGCCCGAATGCGCCCGCGAGTTGCCTGTCAATAAAGATGGCCAGTCCGCAATCGACCCCGTTGGGCGTGTATTGATCGGCGGGGCACATCACGTTGACCATGCTCTCTACAAAGGCCGCCTCGTCCGCACTGAAACATGCGTAGCCGACCAGGACAGGCGTGCCAGCGGGCGGTTGTGCGTCCGCCGCCGCTGCGGAACCGGCGGCCAGCGCCGCAATGCCGGCGCCAGCCAACTGTTGCGGCGCAAGCGGCACAGTGCCCACTACCGCCATGACCGTGCGCAAGAAGTGACGGCGTGGACCGGTATCTGATGTGTTTTGACTCAACTTCCTATCCTCTGGTGTCGATGGGGCCGCTGGATGAACGCGTCGCGTGGCTAGAGGCTCAGTGTTCGGCAGAAGAGCGACGAGGAGGCCAGGCGCCGCGGCCTTAGAAGGTTTCCCACTCGCCGGCGCGACTGGTTTCCTGAGGTATCGGCTTAGGCGGCGGACTTGCCTTGGATGTACCAGTGGTGTTGTTGTTACTGCCCGCCAGTGCGCGGCGCGGGCCGGCTGGGCGAAAGCCGGCGACGGGCATTGCCGGCGTCGGGGTTGCGCGTGCGGCGGCATGGGTGGCTTGGCCCGCGATCCGGAAAACGGAGACAGCGTCCTTCAAGGACAAGGCCTGCTGTTCGAGCGATTGCGCCGCAGCACTCGCCTGTTCGACCAGTGCGGCATTTTGCTGGGTGGCCTCGTCCATTTGTGTGACGGCGTGCGAAACCTGGTCGATCCCGGAGCTTTGCTCGCTTGATGCCGCGGAAATCTCGCCCATGATGTCGGTTACGCGCTTCACCGCGCCGATGATTTCGCTCATGGTCTTGCCGGCTTGGTGAACCAGTACTGCGCCCGATTGCACACGGTCCACCGAGTGCATGATCAGGGCCTTGATCTCCTTGGCGGCACTTGACGAGCGCTGCGCCAACGTGCGCACCTCCGTGGCCACCACCGCGAAACCACGGCCCTGTTCGCCGGCCCGGGCCGCTTCCACGGCGGCATTGAGCGCGAGGATATTGGTTTGGAAAGCTATGCTGTCGATAATGCCGACGATCTCGGTGATCTTGGATGAGCTTTCCTTGATCTCGTCCATCGTGTCGACCACGCGGCTGACGACCTCGTTGCCCTGCCCTGCGATATCCGAAGCGTTGCCTGCCAGCGTGGTCGCTTGCCGCGCGTTCTCGGCATTGTGTTTGACGGTGCTGGTCAGTTGCTCCATGCTCGCCGCCGTTTCTTCCAACGACGCGGCCTGTTGTTCGGTGCGAGCCGACAAGTCCAGATTGCCTGCGGCGATTTGCTTGGTGGCTGATGCTATCGCTTCGCTGCCAATACGCACGGTGGTCACGGTCTTGACGAGGTTGTCCTGCATCTTGCCCAAACCGGCCAATAGCTGGCCCATTTCATCGGAGGAGTGCACCCGCACCGTATGCGTGAGGTCGCCCGCTGCTATGTCGTCGAAATGCTTGAGCGCATGGTTGATCGGGTCCGAGATGGCACGGCGCAGCGAGAACCAGGCGTACGCGGCGACGATCAGGCCCACGATGATCATCAGGCTGGATGCCAGACGGAAAGTGCTGTAACGGTGCTCGGATGCCTCATAGCTGAGCCGCGCTTGCTCGGTCTCGTACTCGTTAAGCGTAGTCCCGCTTTTTTGCATCGCCGTGTAGACGGTGCCGACCTTGCGGGCAGCATCCGAAATGGCTTGGCGGTCGCCGCTCTTGATGGCGGTGCGAAAACCGTCCATTGCCTGTTCCGTCTGCGCCAGGCCGTCGGTGACGTCCTGCGCCAACTGCTTGCCGCGCTCGGTTTGCGGCAGGGCCTGGTATTTGGACCACCAATCCAGGGCTTGCTTTTTGACATCGTCGGCCGTTTGATACATGCGCTCGGCCCAGGCGGGATCGGTGGTCACGGATGCCTGGTCCAGCGAGGTGCGCTGACGTCCCATCCACAGCAGCATGTTATCCGCGGCCACGGTCTTGGGCAGGCGCTCCTGGTAGAGCTCGCGATTTGTGTCCACAACGGTTGAAATGCCGATCAAGCCGATAACGCCGATTGCGAGCAGCAGTGCTGACAGAATCATCATGGCCCACGCGAGCCGCGCTTTGATGGTGAGTTTGATGAGCGGCATGGACGAAGCTCCGTAGTTTTTTTGTTGAGCGTTTTGGACAAGCTACGCGAGTGTCTGGCGACGAGCGGAACAAGACTGAACCTTTAAGCTTAACGACGTACCCCGCAAAAACTTTAGCGAGGCAAAGGGTCGACTGGAAAAGGCCGATCCTGACATTTAGTAAGTTGATATGAAAACAATTCGTAAGAGTAAAGATAACGCCTGCCCCTCAAACCCCGTTTAGACGGGACCCAAATTCAACAGCCTGCTACGGCAGCATCAGGGGAGATCTGGCGGCCGACATGGGTGTCGAAAATACTCGGTAAAATCGACCCCGCACCGGCAAAGCCAACCTGCCGCTCATCCTGGATATCCCCTCCACTGTGACCAGCACACTCGAACAACTTCGCGCCGGACAACTTGCCGGTACCCAGCGACTCGCACTAGCCTGCGGCCTGACCGAATTTCCGCGCGAGATATTCGATCTGTCCGACACGCTCGAAATCCTCGACCTGTCCGGCAACGCGCTTTCGTCGCTGCCCGACGATCTGCCGCGCCTGACGAACCTGCACACTATTTTCTGCTCGAACAACCAGTTCACCGAACTGCCGGAGATCCTCGGGCAGTGCACGCAATTGAGCATGGTGGGATTCAAGGCAAACCGCATCCGCAAGGTATCCGGTGCGTCATTACCGCCCAAACTCCGTTGGCTGATCCTGACCGACAATCAAGTCGAAACGCTACCGCCCGAGATCGGAAACTGCACCCGGTTGCAGAAGCTGATGCTGGCCGGGAATCAGTTACGCACGTTGCCCGTGGAGTTGGCAGCATGCACTCGCCTCGAATTGATCCGGCTGGCAGCTAATCAGCTTGCCGAACTGCCGGTCTGGGTGGCGTCGTTGCCCCGGCTATCGTGGCTGGCCTACGCGGGGAATCCATTCAACAAAAGGCTGGAAGCCGACGCAATGACGGATACGCCCGTTGCCCATATCCCGTGGCAAGCGCTGGATCTGCAGCATCGGCTGGGCGAGGGAGCATCAGGCGTCATTCATCGGGCAGCCTATCCGGCAGCGCACGACGACGCCCGGCCCGTCGCCGTCAAACTCTTCAAGGGCGCGGTGACGAGCGATGGTCTGCCGCACTGCGAGATGGCGGCGTGCATTGCTGCTGGCGCCCATCCCAATCTGATTCCGGTACTCGGCAAGGTGAAGGACCACCCTACCGGTGTCCATGGTCTCGTGATGGAGTTGATCGACCCGCAACTCAGGAACTTGGCCGGTCCGCCGAGCCTCGCGTCCTGCACGCGCGATATCTATGACCTCGACACCCGCTTCGACCTGGCTTCAGCGCTAAGCGTCGCGCAGGGTATTGCGTCGGCAGCCTGGCATTTGCATGAGCAGGGCATTATGCATGGTGACCTGTACGCCCACAACATTCTGCATGGCGGCCAGGGTCACGCGCTGATGGGGGATTTTGGCGCAGCATCTTTCTATGCAGCCGACGATCAAGCGCTGGCCCCCGCACTCCAGCGCCTGGAAGTAAGGGCCTTTGGTTGCCTGCTCGAAGAATTGATCGAGCGATGCAATGTACAAGCGTCCGCGCAAAGCAGCATGGCGATGCTCACCAACCTGAAAGACAGCTGCCTGAGCGAGCAGGCCGCCGACCGGCCCCTGTTCGGCGAAATCGTGAATACCTTGTCTGCGCTGAGGGATTCGCATCTGAACGAGCCAACTTCAGCTTAAATTCAGGCTCTTTAAACCGTATACTCATCCTCCCGTTCCCGTAGCGAGAGAGAAACGTGCCAGTGATTACCTGCATCGAGGATTTGCGCGTGCTCGCGCAGCGGCGCGTCCCGCGCATGTTCTACGATTACGCCGATAGCGGCTCGTGGACCGAGAGTACCTACCGGGCCAACGAAAGCGACTTCCAGCGTATCAAGCTGCGCCAGCGCGTAGCGGTCAACATGGCCGGCCGCAGCACACGCACGGAAATGGTGGGTCAGGAGGTCGCCATGCCGGTGGCGCTTGCCCCCACGGGGTTGACCGGCATGCAACATGCCGACGGCGAGATCCTCGCGGCGCGCGCGGCGGAGAAGTTCGGTGTCCCGTTCACCTTGTCCACCATGAGCATCTGCTCGATTGAAGACGTGGCCGCACACACCAGCAAACCGTTCTGGTTCCAGCTCTACATGATGCGTGACCGCGACTTCATCGTGCGGCTGATCGAGCGCGCCCGGGCGGCGAAGTGCAGCGCCCTGATGCTCACGCTCGACTTGCAGATCCTCGGCCAGCGCCACAAGGACATCAAGAACGGGCTGTCGGCGCCGCCCAGGCTGACCCTCCCGAACCTCATGAACCTCGCGACCAAACCACGCTGGTGCCTCGGCATGCTTGGCACCAAGCGACGCAGTTTCGGCAACATCGTCGGTCATGCAAAGGGCGTGGGTGATCTCTCGTCGCTGAGCTCATGGACCGCCGAACAATTCGATCCGGGCTTGAGCTGGGCAGATGTCGAGTGGGTCAAGAAGCTGTGGGGCGGCAAGCTCATCCTGAAGGGAATCATGGATGCGGAAGACGCGCGCCTTGCCGCCGACAGCGGGGCCGACGCAATGATCGTCTCCAACCACGGCGGCCGCCAGCTCGACGGTGCGCCATCGTCCATCTCCGCACTACCCGGGATTGTGAGCGAGGTGGGGAATCAGATTGAAGTGTGGGTGGATGGCGGCATTCGGAGCGGACAGGACGTGCTGAAAGCCGTGGCGCTCGGCGCGAAGGGTACGCTGATCGGCCGCAGTTTCCTGTACGGGCTGGGCGCAATGGGCGAGGCGGGGGTCGAGCGATGCTTGCAGGTCATCCACAAGGAACTCGACATCACCATGGCCTTTTGCGGACACACCGACATCCGGCGCGTGAACGACCGGATCCTGCTGCCCGGGACCTTCTGAAAACCTGCTGCGATTACCAGGTCGTGCCGGCGTCCAGCGGATAGACCGGCCGCCGGACGTTCCTGAATTCGAACAAGCCGAAATCCGAACTGGTCACGCCACGGCTGTCGCATTCCACCAGGCCGTGCGCGATCGGTACGAATACCGGGCGGCAATACATACGCGACTTCAGGATGAGGAACGTCGCGCGCCGCGGATCGATGCCCACACTTTCGAACACGCCAAGGTCCCAGGGCTCATGGGTGCGCTCCGTCAACACGATCTTAGCCACCTCTACGTCGAGTACCGCGGTGCGGCCCATGTGCGCGCGCTGCCCCGTATAGGTCGGTCCGCTGATCACGTATTCCCCATCGGTCAACGCCCGCACAACGCCAGTCAGCATGACCGGCCGACGCGGTTTCGCGGCTCCCCCTCTAAGCTTGTTGCCAACGCCAAGCGTGACGGTCGCGCCCACTCCCGCCGCGAACAATGCAGCGACCGCTTCCGGATCGCATAGCAGCCCCATCACGATCCCCGTCAAGCCCTGGCCGACAGCTTCCTCGTACACGTCCATCGTGTCGCACGTGCCGCCCGACATGCAGTTGTCGCCGTGGTCCAGCAACAGCACCGGTTTATCAGCGCCACGGGCGAGCGTGGCGCCCTCCGCCACAGAGTCTGCAAGCGGCGGACTACGATAGAAAAACCCTTCGCGATCGTCCCAGATTTGCCGCGCAATACGGTCGGCCACACGCGCCGCCGCCGCGCGATCGCCGTCGCCAACCACCACCACGCTGATGCAGGGCGCCGGGATATCGGCGAGCGAAAATCCCGCCAGCACGGAGACCGCGAGCATGCCCTCGCGCTCGGCGGCCCGGGCCGCTTCCACCGCGCGTTTCATCGCCCCGGCGGCGCTCGCGCTGCGCAACGTATGGGTGAGCAGCGGCGGCTGCGCCCACGCAAGCACGGGCTGCGCGCGGCCATCGAGCAGATCGAACAGCAGCCGCGCCGCGTGAGCGCCGCATTCGAACATATCGACATGCGGATAGGTCTTGAAGCTGACCATGACATCCGCGTTGTCGATCATCTTCTGCGTGACGTTCCCGTGCAGATCAAGAGCGACGGCGATGGGCGCATCCGGTAACGCGGCACGCACGCGTTCGAGCAGGTCACCCTCGCTGTCATTCGAATTTTCCGCGACCATTGCGCCGTGCAGGTCGAGCATGACGGCGTCGCAACCGTGCGCGGCTTCCACAATGGCGTTGCAGATAAGGTCGTACGCTGCAGCCGCGACCGGACCGCTTGGATTCGCCGATGCAGAAACCGGCGTGACAAGTTGCGCGCCCGCGCGTTCGGCGGCGTCGATGAACGCGGACATGGCGGTCCGCATGCCCTTGTTCTCGTTGTATGCGTCCTCGCCGAACGCAGGACCGTTACGACCGAACGCCGCCAGCGGCGTAGCCACCGGCGAGAACGTATTGGTCTCGTGATTCATACGCGCGACAAGAATTTTCATGCGGCTTCCACTCAACGGGTTCAGACCACGCGAACGCTCCTGCCCACACTGCGAGCGATTTCGCCTCTCGCCCGATCATACATTTTCAACTTCCCGAAATATCGAAATCGAAATAGCGCCGCTCGATTTTCTGATAGGTTCCGTCCTTCCTCATCGAATCGATCGCGTGATCAAGTTTCGTCCGCAATGCGGTATCGTCCTTGCGCACACCAATGCCGGCGCCCTTGCCCAAGGTCTTCGCATCGCTCACCGGGTCTCCAACAAACGCAAAACCCTTGCCTTGCGGCGTCTTGAGAAATCCCTGGCTGCCGGCAATCATGTCCGTCAGCGTGACATCTATACGGCCGGCCAGCAGATCAGTGACCACCTGCTCCTGATTCGCGTACGACACCACCTCGATCCCGGCGGGCGCCCAGTTCGCTTTCGCGTAGGCTTCCTGCGTAGAGCCCTGCGCGACCCCGACTTTCTTGCCCGTCAACGAAGCCACCGTCGGCTTGATATCCGCGCCTTCCTTTCCGATCAGACGGCTAGGCGTATTGAACAGCGGCACGGAGAATGCAACCTGTTCCTCGCGCTTCGGGGTGATCGACATAGCCGACAGAATGGCATCGAACTTGCGGCCTTGCAGCGCCGGAATAATGCCGTCGAAACCCGTTTCGACCCAGACGCATTTGACATCGAGCCGCTTGCAGATTTCGTTGCCAAGGTCGATCTCGAAGCCCACCAGTTGTCCCGACGGCGCTTTCGATTCGAACGGCGCATAAGTCGGGTCAACGCCGAAGCGAAGTTCACTTGCGTCCTTCGCTTGCACGCAGAACGCGGCAAGTAACAACGCCATGCCAGCCAGTGCCTTTTTCATGGATGCTCCAGTTCGACGGAATAGCCGCATCGTTGAATGCGTTGCCGGCTAAGGTTGATAAAACCGCTTCTATAGCGGGTTTTGAGATTTAGCGTTGCGTGAGGTTCGGGCACTAGGCGGTCTGCAGAGCCAGCAACCCGCGTTCGAAAATCTGCCGCGTGCGTAGCTGGACGAGTTCACGCCAGTCGCGGTCGGCAGGGTAGAAATGTTCCGCCAGCGCGGCCTTGATCCGGCGTCCCGTTTCGTCTTCAGGATCGCCGTACAGGTGCAGCCAGTGATCGTCCCTTAGCGTGCTATGTCCTCGCGCGCCATCGTAGGTCCCGCATTCGATGACCAGTTGCATCAGGTCGGTACCGGGCAACGAATCGAGCAGCGCCTGTGATGTATAACCTGTCGCAGTCGCGGCAATTCCCGAATCGGTGGTAGCGCCAGGTCCGGTAATGATCGTGTAAAGCCACGGGCCGAAAACGGACTGTGACTTGACGAGTGCGGGATAGCTTTCCTGCGCCACCGCCAGCAACATGGCATGACCGAACGCACCTGCCCCGGTATGCAGGTCGAAGCACATTGCTGTCTGTGCGCCTTCCATAAAACGTTTCCCGATGGCGCGCAAGGTCTGGTTGCTCCAGGTGGCCTGCTGGCCGCCGAAGAAAATGCCGTCGGCGTGAGCGTACTGACCCGCTTCCACAATGCTCATGACCGTGGCGAGCCCTGACCTTTCGATCTCCGCTGCGAACCGCTCGTCGGCGCGGCGGCGGGCGGGACCGTCCAGGTCACGGCACAGATAGATATCGTGAAATGCTTCATAGCGCGCGTTGTCGGGCAGGGGCTCATTGAACGCGACGTAGTTCCGGTTGAGGTCGACGTTATCCTCATTCACTCGACGTAACCAGGCCGTTCCCCACGGATTGATCAGGTGCACCACGATCACACAGACGTCCGCCGGCAAAGCACGCTTTTGCAATGAATGAAGAAACGCAATCTGCGCTTCGGAGCCGTAGTACCCCTCGATCCCATGCGTGCCGGAGATGACAATGAAGCGCTTGGGAGCAAGCGGATCGCCGATCAACGCTACGTCCGTGGCAAGCATTTCTCCACGGGGACCGCGCATTGGATGCCGGAACTCCGTGAGATCCGCGCCGGCAGCCAGCGCGGCTTCCATAAAACGCTCACGCTGTGCGGTAAAACCTAGTGCTTCGATAAAGTGCCGGTTCATGTTCTCTTTCCAGAATTTACGATCGCTTTCGATCAACTAGTTTGCGTTGCTAACCAATTCTTATGGTGACAGCGGACGACGGCCTTGCACAGCACAGCAGCACTTCGCCATCACGCGGCTCATCGAGCGGTTGCTCGAAGTACTCGACCATCCCGTCGACCAACTGGCTGGCGCAACACCCGCACAATCCCGCGCGGCAACTGAAAGACGGTTTGAGGCCCGCAGCTTCGGCAAAATCCAGCAATGAATGACATGATGCGTCCCATGCAAGAGTCTTGCCGGAGGGCGCAAAACAGACCGTCGGAACCGACTCATCCGATGTGACCGAAGGCTTGGACGAACACGGCACGTCGGCCTCTTCCGCTTCAAGCACCGAGGTAGGTCCGAAGAACTCATGCCGGATGCGGGCTTTGTCGACACCAAGGCTGCGCAGCAAGCGGAAGTTCGCCTGCATGAAGGGCGTCGGGCCGCACAGGTAAACGTCGTAGTCGTCGAGCGGCAGCAAGCGCTGCATGGTCTCGCGCGTGATCAGGCCGTGACTGTCGAAGCGCTGCTCCGCGACGTCCAATGGCTCAGGCGTGCGGTAACAGATATGCGTCAGCACACCCTCCCTGCTCGCCTGTAAGCGCGCCACTTCATCCTGAAACGCATGCACGCTGCCGTTTTCGCATGCGTGTATGAAATAGACACGACGCCGGGACGTCGCGCACAGGCGATGCAACATGCTGAGCATCGGCGTCACGCCAACACCACCGCTTAACAACACGACGGGTCGATCGCTATGCTCATCGAGCACGAACGCACCGCCCGGACCGGCAACATCGAGCGTAGCGCCTGCCTCGATAACGCCATGCAGATAGCTCGACACCAGCCCGTCAGGAAGCTCGCCCCGATCCGGCGGCGCCAGTTGATGCTTGACCGAAATGCGCCAGCGTGTGCGCTCGGCAGGATCGCCGGACAAGCTGTAATGCCGCAGCAAGCTCTGCCCGTCAGCACCGGGGACACGCACCTGAACAAATTGTCCCGGCAGGAAAGCCGGCAGCAACGCACCGTCCACCGCTTCAAGCGCGAACGATTTGATGACGCTGCTTTCAAGCTGTACGTCAACTACGCGCACTCGCCTGAACGCTCGCGGTTCTGTTGCGTCTTGCATGGCTAACGAACGCAGTCTAGCGCGGCGGGTTCCGGAGCCGGCGTCTCCGCCTCGATCAGCCGTTGCAGGCTGCGTCGAAAGCGCAACGGCCCGGCATCGAGCGGCAAATCGAGATTAGGTGTTCGCCGGTTTGCCATGCCCGCGTGGACGGCCGTCAGGATCGCACGGTCCTCTTCGAATGCGTGGCGAACGTCCTCGTTGAACTGACGCGACACGTTTTCATCGCGTTGATCGAAGTTGCGCATCTGGAACCAGAAATAGCGCGTGTTCGATTCATCGATCGGCGTCATGAAGTTGTACGAATTCATCAGGAAGACATGCTCGTGCGGCGGACCTTCGTCGGTACCGGTGCCCGCCGGCGTGAACACCGCCTTGATGATCGCATGCGATGGAAACCGCACTTCATAATGCTGCTTGCGGTCGCACCGTCCGGGGAATTTGACGAAACGTGCGTAGAAGGGTGCCACATCCACGTCTCGCATCCATCGCGACACAACCACGCCGTTATCGGTCACCGTCGTTTTCAGCGGCTCGGATTCGCACGCCGCGTTGCCGAACGAAGACGGATGAACCCACGCAACGTGGGACGGATCAAGCAGGTTGTCCGTTACATACAGATAGTTGCACGCGACCGTCATGGCATCGCCCTGGTTCATGCCCCAGGCCGGATCGTCCCATTCCTCGACTGCGAAAATATCGTCCGTATTCGCCTGCTGCGGCGAGCCCATCCAGATCCAGACCAGACCGTAACGCTCTTCAACGGGATAGCTGCGAACACGTGCGGCCGGGGGGATTCTCGCCATGCCCGGTGCTCGCACGCAGGTTCCCGCGCAATCGAATGTCAGGCCGTGGTAACCGCACTCGATCTGGCCGTCCTGCAGGCGTCCCATCGACAAAGGCAGCTTCCGGTGCGGGCAAGCGTCTTCCAGCGCGGCCACCGCGCCGCCAGGAGTGCGATACAAAACCACCGGTTCGCCAAGCAGCGTGACAGGATGTAGGCCATCGCCAATCTCGCTGCTCCATGCCGCCACGTACCACGCGTTTCTTAAGAACATTGACCCCTCCGCTCCATTCGGCTGACGGCCATTGCGGCCGCTCTATCCGTTCAATCACCTGGGGTCAGCTTAGGAATTCAAAATTGAAAAGAACAGAGGGCTAAATCTTTGACATCGTTTAGAATTTCTAAAACGACTTGAGTCTCCACCCGCTAAGCATGGACACACTCCCACCACTACGAGCGTTACAGGTATTCGACACCTTGGGCCGTTGCGGGGGTGTGGTCGAGACAGCGCGCCGGCTCGGCGTTTCGCCGGGTGCGGTCAGCCAGCAGATCAAGATCCTGGAAGATTCGCTGGGCATGCGGCTGCTGGCGAAAGAAGGCAAGCGCCTTCGTCTGACCGCCGCAGGCGTGCGTTATCACGAGACCTGCGCGGCGGCGTTCGAAAGCCTGCGGGTAGCAGGCGCCGAGATGGAACGTGTAAGGAACAGGCGCAGCCTCAGCGTGAGCGCGTTGCCCTCGTTGCTGTCAAAGTGGCTTGCGCCGCGCATCTACGAGTGGCAAAGCGCGCACCCGGAACTGGATGTGTATCTGGATGGCACCCATTCGGAGCCGTCGCCCGACGGCCCCGAGATCGACTTTCGCATTACCTACGGCGAGCGCATCAATCATGCGGGCACCACGGTCGAACTGTTTCGCGACAGCGTCGTACCCGTATGCAGCCCTCGGTTGCTCGAGACCAGGCGGCCACTTGTGAAGCTGGAGGACATCCTCGCTTACCCGTTGCTGTCGATAGACTGGTTTCCCAAGTTCTCCTCGCCGCCATCCTGGCGCGAATGGTTCGCGGCCAATGGCGTTGATTGTCCTGAGGACGTGCGCGTCAATCGCCTGGTGTTTTCGTTGTCGGGGCTCGCAATACAAGCAGCCATTGACGGTCATGGGTTCGTGCTGGCGCAGACATCGATGATTGTCGACGACCTGACAGCGGGCCGGCTCGTTCTGCCGTTTCCGGTCGGCGTTGTACTACCCTCACCCTATTTCCTGACCTGGCAGGCCAGCAGCTTCGACCAGCCGCACTGCCGTGTTTTTCATCGCTGGCTTCTCACCCGCAGCCGCGAACAACAAGCGATCAACGACCGGATGCTCGATCCCGGGTAAGCGCTCCGCACGAGAGGTTTGTATGATTTATTTCGATGATCCCAACGTGCGAATTGTTGCCCGCGATCTCCCGCGCTCCCTACATGCCGCCCAGGAATTTGCCCAGGCAATATTTCCCGTAGATTCGGCAATGGACTGGAGCAGTCAGGTGTTTATCAACTGTGACACCTGACTGCGCCGACACGTGCATCAGGTTGGGCGTGAATGACCGCGTAGCGGGATTGAGAAAGGCGAATAGCAGAAGAACAAGCAGCCCTACCAAGCGGCGCGCCAGGCTTATTGTGCGGCGAAGCTGAATTTGGTCCATCGCCTGTCCTTCGTCGGCTATTGCATTGATTGCGTGTTCAATGGGCTTGAGAGACCTGCGATTAAAACACGCCAGTCCGCCAGGACAAAAACAAGTGGGCATGGCGCCGTTCCGCCGCACGCAGCCACGCCCGCTCATTCCCGTTAGCGCAACCAGATCATCTGCACGACCTTCACCACCACCAGCCCGACCGCCACGATCAGGTAACCGCGAAGCACGCCCATCCAGATGCGCTTTGTCAGCGTAAGGTTGGGGGGCGGCAGCTCATCCAGAGGCGGCATGCGCCACGCGGCCCGTGTTTCCTTCAGGCAACGCCGCCCGGTGCGCCCTTGCGCGCCGTCCGCCGCCTCAGGGTCACGCTTGCGAAAGACCACCATGGCCAGATACCCGACAACAGCCAACGCCGTCCCGCCGCCCAGCACTTCAAGGATGGTCTCGCCGCTGATGTCCGGGTACACAACGGATGCCGTCAGGATAATCGACAACATCACCAGGACCCAGATGACAGCGCCCGTGAAAACGTTGAGCTTCTTCGAGTTGGCCCACGGTCCCAGCACCGCCTTGTCGTTGCACAATAACAGCAGGAACACGGTCGCGCTCGGCAACAAGACGCCTGCGAGTGTTTGTACGGCTTCCGTAAGCAGTCCGAGCGGGCTGCCGGGAATGAGCACGAGTGCCGCAGCAGCAGCCACAATGCCGAAATAAACCAGATAAAAACCTTTTGCGTCGGACACGCCGCGGTGCAGCGAGTGGCGAATCTTGAATACGTCGCCAATGGCATAGGCGGTCGACAGCGACACAGCCGCAGCACCAATGATGCATGCGTCAAGCAGGGCCACGGCGAACAGCGTGGCGCTCGTGCGTCCCGCGTATTTGCTCAGGCCCGCGATCACCCCGCCCGCGTCGGTGAAATTGCCGAACTCGGGCTTGCCGGCGTACAGCGCGGCGCAGAAGGACATCATGGCTACGCCGCCGATTATCACGAAGACAATACCGATCCACAGGTCGGCTTTTTCATACTTCATGAAACGCGGCGTGATGCGCTTGTCGACTACGTAGCTTTGCTGGAAGAACAATTGCCAGGGCGCCACCGTGGTGCCAACAATGCCGATCACGAGCAACATCACGTCGCTCAGTTTCGACTGCGCCGGCCAGGTCGGCACGAAGAAGTTGTTTGCCATCTGCGACACGGGCGGGTGGATAGACACCAGCACGGGAACCAGCAGCAGGCTCAACAGGCATAGAACAATCGCGAACCGCTCGAAGCGCCTGAAGCTTCCTGTACTGACGGCCGCCATGGTCAGGGCTGCGGCAATGCACACCCCCAGGACTTTGGAAATGCCGAAGAAATCGAGGACAAACGTGATGCCGATAAACTCGGTCACGATAGTCAGCGCGTTGAGAATAAACAGGTCGATGACGCTAAAGGCGCCCCAGAACTTTCCAAACCGTTCGAAGATGAGGCGAGCGTGACCAACTCCGGTAACGGCTCCCAGGCGCAGCACCATTTCCTGGTTGACGAACAGGACCGGGACCAGCAGGAGCAGTGTCCAGAGCAACGTTGTTCCGTAGTTCTGACCCGCTTGTGTATAGGTGCCGAAAGCGCCGGCGTCATTGTCGCCGACCATCACGATCAGGCCGGGGCCGAGAATGGCCAGGAGCGTGCGCAAGCGTGCCCACCAATTGGTGCGCGCGCCCGTGTCATGTTGGGCAATCGTGCCGAGTGCGCCCTTGATGTCTCCAACGTGGGCGTCATCGAGTACAGCGCTGCGTGGTGGTAGGACTTGAGATGGAGTGGACATTTTTTATTGTTCCAGAAAGTTTGGTGGCCGATAGAGGAAGTGCCGTGTTTGTCCCGCATACGAACGACCTGGGTCATCCCTTTATAAAACTCAGGATACCGAAGCGTGGGCGCGGGAACGTTGATCAGGCGTGAAATACAAATTGGCGGAATGCGCGCCATGCATTGGCGAACCGATGCCGGCTGGTGGATTCCAGCGACAGCATGGTGTTGTAGTGAAGGCGTGATTCCTGGACGCGCGGAAGGTGCGAGACGAGTAAACCGAAGTTCATGATGCTTCTCCGACAATATGGCTTTTCAGTGAATGGAAAGCCGGCAGATCGGAGTTCGCACACGCGGTGCGCGTGACGAAATGGACCTACTCGCCTTCCCTGGCCAAGGTGAAAGTGCTGCGGCGTAAGGGATAACTGTCACTGCCCGGCATGGCGGCTCCTTTATTGCGTGTGCACGCACGTCGTCATCCGCACGGCGCGTCTTTCTATGCAAAAGGCGCGAGCGGAACCAGTCGCGAGGGTTGGCTCGCAACGCGATTTGTATGGACGCAGGCTAGCCTGGCGTCAATACGCTTGTTTCAGGGTACACGGGGGTATTTACTGCATATTTACCAAGACGCGCACCGTCTGCCTGCTGGCAAGACGGCGGCTAGGGAATCAAGCGCGAACGTCCTGCCTGTCAGGCAGAGAAAAACTTCGAAGGTCGACTACTACAACTGTCCAAGGCATTAGCCCCATTTGTCACGATGACCGGATTCTAGGCGGGCGCCAAATGTCAAGTCAACCCCATTTGTTAAGCAGAGCAGAAATAGTTTTGATGCGTGGTTATGGGCATCCTCAAGGCATTTTTTTTGAACTGGCAGCAATGTGTGCGTAAGCGCAATGAAATGAATTCGCGGCTAATGCAGGCCCATTCCAGACTTGGAGGGAATGCAGCCATGACGGCTGTCTCATTGAATACACGGCTTGATTTTCTTACGTCATTTTTACTTGCCAACGAGTTTGCGCCGAGAATACAATCCGCCCGTCTCATCACAAGGAGTCCCTCGTGGACACATGCCCTGGTAGTGGAAGTTCGATGCCGGCCAGCGCCGGCGAAGCATCCGCGAGATAGCGCCACAGGAACATTCCTTAGCCGCTAACTCGCCTGGTCGGGTTAGCGCGCTTCATCCAGGACCGGCTTCATGCCCGTCCTTCTGCAGCACGCTCCCCTTTGTCTGATCGCCTTTGCAAGTTCACTTGCAAAGGCGCGTCATGTCTTTGCACGTCGCTCGATTCAGTCGAGCCGGACGGGAGTCTGCTCATGTTTGTCATTTCGCTTATCTCGCGCATCGGTCCGGTATTACAGCCGCCGCGCCGCTTGTTCACTCGCGACCCGTCCCTGGGATGGGCCGTGCTTTGCCTCGCCATACTGGGCAAAGCCTGTTCTCGCCGCTTCTGGGTCGACGTCGTTCGTGCCGTGCCGCGCAAGGCCGGTTACGTCGGCGGCTCGCTCACGCCGACGGTCTGCCTGCTCGTTGCACTAACCGCTGCAGCCATTGTTATCGCAGGCGCTTTGTCCGCTACCTCGGTAGGCGACGAGCTCGGACGCGCAGTACGTTCGAGCTGGTGGTTTGCCTAAGCGCTGCACAACACGTATTTAATCCTTTGACTCACCTCTGACTTTCACCGAGAAAAAAATGTAGATCGTAAAACCATCTATCTCTCCACAGACCATGAATAAACACCTTAAGAATTTACCTTCGAATTTTTTCGAAGGAACAGCAACGCCAACCTTCCACGCCGCGCAAACACCACGCATCTCAAGCAGGGCACGGTCCAATGTTCGCAACGGGATTTCCCTATTGCTGTCGCTAGGCGCGCTATCGACCGCGGTCGCACAGACGAGTGTCGACGCACCGGGCGCAAGCGCAGCCGACGCACAAACCACCGGGACGCAAGCGGCGCCGGCACCAACCGGCCTTTGGGACCGCTCGACGTTGTTCGGGGATATGGGCGGGCTGCGTCCATGGCTCGGTAATTACGGCGTCACCCTCAGCATTCAGGAGACCAGCGAATATCTGCGTAACCTGTCCGGTGGCGTGTCGCGTGAAGGTGCCTACGACGGACTGACCCAAGCGAGCGTCCAGGTCGATACGTCCAAAGCCTTCGGCCTGCCGGGCGGTACGTTCAATGTCTCCGGCTTGCAAATTCACGGTAGCAACCTGACCCAGCGCTCCCTGCTCACGCTGCAGTCCGCAAGCGGGATCGAGGCGGAAGCAAGCACTCGCTTGTGGGAGCTTTGGTACCAGCAATCGCTGCTCGACGGACGGCTCGACGTAAAGCTTGGCCAGCAAAGTCTTGATCAGGAATTCATGATCAGCCAGTACGCCACGCCGTTCATGAATGCAACGTTCGGCTGGCCGGTCCTGCCTTCCGCCGACATGCCCTCGGGCGGCCCCGCTTACCCACTGTCCTCGCTTGGCGTTCGTTTCAGGGCGAAAGCATCGGACACGGTGACCGTGCTGGCGGGCGTGTTCGACGGCAACCCGGCAGGAAGCAATAGCGGCGACCCGCAAAAGCAGAACAGCAGCGGCACGAACTTCAATTTACGTAACGGCGCACTGTTCATCGCGGAGGTGCAATACGCAATCAATCAACCGCCGGCGGATCCGAAAGCGCCTCAGCCAAGCGGACTGCCAGGCACCTATAAACTCGGCTTCTGGTACAACACCCAGAACTTCGCCGACCTGCAGCACGACACGAACGGCTTGTCGCTGGCCAACCCCGCTTCGAATGGAATCCCCGCCAATCATCGCGGCGACTACAGCGTCTACGCCGTTGCCGATCAGATGGTCTGGCGCCCAAGCGCCGACAGCCCGCAGTCGGTCGGTGTGTTTGCCCGCGTGATGGGCGCACCGGGTGACCGCAATCTGGTCGACCTCGGCGTGAACGCGGGTATCACCCTGAAAGCGCCGTTCAAGGGCCGGGACAATGACGTTGCCGGACTCGCGGTTGGCTACGCCAAAATCGGGTCGAATGCACAGGGCCTCGCTCAGGATACTGCATCGTTTTCAACGCCCGGTTATCCGCAGCGCAGTGCTGAAACGATCATTGAAGCGACCTATCAGTATCAGGTCGCGCCATGGTGGCAATTGCAGGCCGACTTCCAATACGCGTTCCGGCCGGCAGGTGGAATTCCTAACCCCGTGAATCCGTCCGGGCGAGTGCATGACGAAGCGGTGATCGGGATACGTACCGTCGTTAATTTCTGACGGAACCCCGGTCTTCCTGGTCCCGCTCGCAGGACCAGGAAGTTGCGGCACGTAAGCGTTTCATTGGTGCGCGCCGTTCCCAAGCGTGCTCGAAATATGCTGTTCCTCCCGCATTCACGCACGACGCCTTTTGTCTGATATATGGCAGCCTGTCGCCGAAGAGCGCCTGCTGGACGAACACCGAATTCGGCATAATGTGGAGCAGTCCGCAAAGCGATTCCCGGGGCACCGCGTACGGGTTCGAGTAAGGAAGCCAGTAAAGAAAAGCCGCGACGCGGCCCACGCCGCAACCAACGGAAGGAGGCGAGCATGAACATCGCGCATTCGTCCAACACGCCGCTCGACGCAAGTGCGGGCGAGCCGCGTTATTCACCCGCGCAGATAGCGCTGCACTGGGTGATCGGGTTGGCAATCATCATCATGCTCGGCATTGGTCTCTATATGGTCGGGCTGCCGAAAGGGCTCGATTTCAAGTCGAGCCTGATCAATTTCCACAAGTCGCTTGGCTTGACCGTTTTCCTGCTTGTGCTGATTCGCATCGTGGTTCGCCTGGTTGCAGGCCGGCCTCCGCTTCCCCCCATGCCAGCGTGGCAACGCGCCGCCGCCATCATGACGCAGGGTCTTTTATACGTGGCGATGATCGTCATGCCGCTGACGGGTTACCTGGGCTCGACATTCAACAAGTTCGCCACGCGCTTCTGGGGCATCCCACTGCCCATGTGGGGCTGGGACGACCCCGGCCTGCGCAAGATTTTCTTCACGGTGCATATGTTCTCCGCCTGGATCCTGATTGCGCTGATCGTGTTGCATGCAGCGGGCGCGCTCAAACATCAGTTGATAGATCGCGACCGCCTGATGGAAAGGATGCTGCCATGATGAGGCTCGACAAAGCCTGACTCTATCGACACCATCATGGCTCCATATACAGGACACGGCGCTTTCAAAGCCGGCTCGCCCTGGTAACTATTTCGCAACCCTTATCAATTATCAAGTGGCTTTATCGGTGCTCGCTGCCCCGGCCTTCGCTCTTGCTCAGCGCCGGGGCAACCTCCGATCCGCTTGCTACCTCAACTGATATAGCCGAGATGCTCGGCCAGGATCACCGACCCGATAACAACAAGAATGAACCCGCCCGCAATCTCCGCGCGTTGCCCGACAGCCTTGCCGAGAAAACGCCCGATCATCACGCCCAGGGTCACCATGATCAGCGTCGCCAGTCCGATGGTCGCGGCGGTCGACAGGATATTCACATCGATGAAAGCGAGTCCCGCTCCCACCGCCATTGCGTCGATACTCGTCGCGAATCCGGTGAGCGCCAGCAGCCAGAAACCGTGACTGCCGGGTTTCTCGACGTCCGGCGCAGGCGTGCGCAGGCCCGATCTGATCATGCGTACGCCCAGCACAAGCAGCAGGCTGAACGCGATCCAGTGATCCCACGACGCGACATACGGCGCGGCGGCCTTGCCGAGCGCCCATCCAACCAGCGGTGTGAGGGCTTCAATCACGCCGAAGATCAGCCCGGTACGGAGCGCCTCGCGAATCCGCGGGCGGTGCAGCGTGGCGCCCTTGCCGACAGCAGCGGCGAAGGCGTCCGTCGACATGGCGAAGGCGAGCAGGAGAGTAGAAGCGATATTCATGGGGATGTGGGTTGTTGTTAAGCCATTCAGGTCGGGCGAGAACATGCGATGCAGCGGCGAGCCCGACCGGTCTCCCCGACACATCGATGGTCTTGCCAACCAAAAAGCTAACGGTTGCTCATGCCACGGTTCGATCGAACCAAGCGTGTTGACATGAGCGCTCCCAGTGAATGGAAGCCGGCTACTCCCCAAAGACGGATGGAGGCTATCACGACTGAAATGAGTTTGTAAGATTTCGCCGGCAACGTGAAGGGATACTTTTGGCACACTTCCGGATCGCTTCTGCTGTGCGCATAGACATGGATCAAGGGTCCGCACCGGTCCACGCAGGTGGCAAACCCGGCTAATCTTGGCCGCCGGCCGCGCGGGAAAGAAAGTTCGAGCCGATACAATGCGGCCTGCAAGCCAGACGTAGTGAACCTCCCGATCCAACCTGCCGCACGATGCCAAACCCGAAATCCATGCCGTTGTTTGACTGTGCGCGCCCCGCGCCGCACTGCGCGCCGTGCTGCCGGTCCTGTCGTTCGCGGCGCAGTCCATGCATCGCGACGAGCCGCCCGCGATGAACCCTCTCTCGCCCCCCGCCACGGGTTTGAGGAAGCGCCGCATCCGGCCGCGCTGGACGGCGGTCGGCATGGCGAGCGCGCTCTCGCGCCATCCGCTGCTTGCGGGCGTTGCCGGTACCGTCGTCGCGGTGCTGATGGCGAGCTTGTCCATCGGCACGTTGTATCAGGGGCGCCAGGGCGTGCTCGACCACGCGCGCGAAACCTCGGCGAACCTCGTCGCGATCATCAGCAGCGACATCGCCCGCAACGTCGAAATCTACAATCTGTCACTCAATGCGATGGTCGAGGGCGCGCAGAATCCGGCCATCATGGAGCTCCCGCCCGCCCTGCGCCACCAGATCCTTTTCGACCGCGCAATCTCCGCGGCCTACATCAGCGGCGCCTACGTGCTGGACGCGCACGGCAACGTCACGGCGGAGGCCAAGGACGCCCCCTTCCCGGCGGGCTCCTTCGCCGACCGCGAATATTTCTACGCCCAGCAACGCAGCCCGTCGGCCGGCCTGTACTTCTCGCATCCGTTTGCGTCGCGTTTGCGCGGCACCCCGACGATCGGCATGAGCCGGCGCGTCAACGCGCCTGACGGTTCATTCGCCGGCATCGCGCTGCTGGCAATGAACCTCGCTTATTTCAATTCGCTGCTGGACAAGCTCAACGTGGGCGCCGAGGGATCGATCTTCATCATCCATCAGGACGGCACGATGATCGCCCGCAAGCCTTTCCGCGAGAACATCGTCGGCCACAAGATCGCCAGCTCGCTCACTTTCTCGCGCATGGCGAATGCCGGGTCGGGATCGTACGTGGCGGTCTCACCGGTCGACGGCGTGCGCCGCCTCTACACGTTCTCGCGCGTCCCGGGGACGCCGTTCATCGCGGCCGTGGCCCCGGCGGAAGACGACGTACTGGGACCGTGGCGCGAGCGCAGCCGGATTGTCGGCGCGTTGACGCTGCTGTCGGGTTTGAGTTTCGTCGCAGTGTCGTGGCTGCTTGCACTGTCGCTGCGCGAGCGCGGCCGCGCGCAGGAGGAACTCGTCCTGCTGGCCGGCACGGATGCGCTCACCGGCCTGCCAAACCGGCGCGCGTTCGACGAACGCATGGACGACGAATGGCGCCGCGGGAGGCGGGCGGGCACGCCGTTGTCGATGTTGTTCATCGACGTGGATTATTTCAAGCCCTACAACGACACCTACGGCCACGCCCTCGGCGACGACGCGCTCGCCACTATCGCGCACAGCATTGCCACGGCCGTACACCGTCCGGGCGATGTCCCCGCGCGCTACGGCGGCGAAGAGTTCGTCGTGCTGCTGCCCGATACACCGTCCGAAGGCGCGCTGCATATTGCCGAAGCAATCCGGCAGCACGTGCTGGCCTGCGCGATCCCCCACCGGGCCAGCCCGCTTGGCACGGTGACCGTCAGCATTGGCTGCGCGACGGCGTCGCCGCCGGGCCTCGGCGGTGCGTACGGCTTGCTAGGCGCCGCCGACCAGCAGCTCTACAAAGCGAAGGCCGCAGGGCGGGACTGCGTCCGGCCGTCGGCCCACACGTCGGCCGCGGTAACGAGTGCCTGAGCACGCCGGGGTGCGCGCGGGCCTGCGCGCCAAATACCGCCCAAATACCACCCGGACCGCTCTCGCGACCAAGCAAACACATGATTTGCAAGGATTTTTCTCGTCTGTATAATGCGACCTTCCCTTCCAAGGCCACTTCCCATGAGCAGACTCCTTTGGCTTGCTGCGCTGACACTAGGCGCAACGCTAGGACCGATGCAAGGCGCGGTGGCCCAGGAACGAGCCCCGGAAGCGGTCCAGCAAGACGCCGCAGCCAGCGACGCCACCACCGAGGCCACTCACCAGGTCTCCCGCCTGATCTCCCAGAAGTTCGGCGTCGCGCGGGCAAAAGCGGAGCAGATTTCAGCCGCGGTCATGTCCGCGGCATCCAAATACTCCCTTCCTCCCGCCCTCCTTCTCGCCATCATCTCCGTTGAATCCCGCTTCAAGGAAAAAGCCCGTGGCGCCAATGGCGCAACCGGCCTGATGCAGGTCGTGCCGACCGCGCACAAACAACTCGTGCGCCACATCGACCTGACTGAAGCGACTGCGAATATAGAAGCCGGATCGGCGATTCTTCACGGTTATGTCCAGTCCGCTCGCGGTGACGTGGGCGCGGCCCTGAAGAGCTATGGCGGCTCAAAAGCCTACGCGGAGAAAGTCAGCCTGCGAGCCAAGGCGTTCGCCCCGCAATTCGGCTCCGACGCCGCGGCTGACGCCGACACCGAAACGACCCGCGACTGATTCCAGCTTCCTCGCTTCAACGCTCAGCCGTTATCCCGTCCGCTCGAATGGCCCATCGCAAAATTAGCGCAGCACGAGTTCCCGCAACTCGTCGATATTGAATGGCTTCGCGAGAATCGTCACCCCGGTGTGACGCGCGCGCTCGAATTCGTCGGCATAGCCGGTCATCAATACGATCCGCTGCGTGGGCCAGGTCCCGCGGACTTTCTCCGCCAGATCGATGCCGTTGAGCCGCCCAGGCATCTGTATATCCGACAACACGAGGTCGAAGCGGCTGCCTTCGTTGAGCAAGTCGAAGGCTTTGTCCGCGGTGAGTTCGTGGCGTACGTCGCAGCCAAAGGTGGCGAGCACCGCCGCCACGCCCGCCGCGACTTCCTCGTTGTCCTCAACCAGCAGGATCGACCCCGGGTGCCGCCCCGCCGGCGCCGTCCTGCCCGTGGAATCTGCTGCACCCGGGATGTCCGGTGTATCGATGCCGGCTGCGTCCACCGCAGCCGTCACCGGCGCGGCGGCCGGGCCGTGGTACCGGGGCAGATAAAGCCGCACGGTCGTGCCGCGCCCCGGCACGCTGGCGAGTCGCGCCGTGCCCCCCGCCTGCTCGCACGCCGCCAGCACCTGCGCGAGCCCCAGGCCCGTGCCCGATCCGCTCAGCTTGGTCGTGAACAACGGCTCGAACGCGCGCCGCGCTGTGGTTTCAGGCATGCCCTCGCCGCTGTCGGTGAAAGCGAGCAGCGCATATTCACCGTCGGGCAAGACGTTGTCGGCCGTCACGCGAACGTTCTGGCAGCGGATCACGAACCGGCCGCCCTGGGGCATGGCATCGCGGGCATTCACGGCAATGTTGATGATCGCGAACTCGAGTTCGGTGGCGTCCGCGCGAACCTGCCACATGTCCGACGACACCTGGACCCTCACCTGCACCTTCTCGCCGGCCGCCGTTTCGATCAACCCGGTTGCCGCGGACAACCAGACAGAGAGGTCGATCGGCGCCTGCTTGAGTGGTTGCTTGCGCGCGACGCTGAGCAAGCGCCGAGCGAGCGCTTCAGCGCCGGCGGTCGCCCGTTCGACTGCCAGCACTTCCCTTTCCAGTCCGTTGAAATTCTTGCGGCGCGCAAGCTCCATATTCGCCGCCACGACCATCAGCAGGTTATTGAAGTCGTGCGCCACGTTGGCGACCAGGTTGCCGAGCGCGCCCATGCGCCGCAACTGGCGGCTGGATGCCTCGGCCGACAGCCGCATGGCGACCTCCGCCTGCCAGCGCTCCCACGCGGCTTGCTGCGCCCGTAACTGGCGCAGCGAGAACAGCACGAGCAGCCAGACCGCGATGCACGGTATCGCCGTAATCACGGCGATCAGCGTGTAGTGCTGGCGCCATTGCGCGAAGATCGCGCCGGTGGGAATGCCGCTCGTCACGTAGAGCGGGTAGTCCCCCACACGACGAAAAGCCACCACGCGCTCCAGGCCGTCGATACTCGAGCGTATCCGCACGCGCCCAAACAATTCGTTGTTGCGCATGGCGCTGGTGAACTCTGTGTCGTGAGCGTGGGTGATGCCGGCACGGCTGGGAGGTTCGCGCACGAGAATGCCGCCGTCGCGGCGAAACAGGCCGACGCTCATGCCGGGTTCACCATTCGACAGGTCGCGATAAAACCCGGTGAAATAATCGCGTTTCAGCGCAATCGACACGACGCCCGCAAACCGGCCGTCGTTCAAGCTGCGCCCGACGCTGGTCGTGAATACATCGGTTTGCTGGACGCGGCCGACCAGCGGCAGGGAGAAATACGGGTCGGGGCGGATGGCCCGAGCGGAGATGAAGTCGTCGCGATTGGCGATCGAAACGGCCGGCACGGGGAAATAACGGTTGCTGGCAAGCATCTCGCCATTCACGCCGAAGATGGTGATTGCCGCCACCTGCGCAAACGATTCGCCAATCACGCTCAGGCGGTCATGGATGGCTTTCTGGTTTGCACGGATCTGGACGTCGTCGCTGTCAGCGAGCATTTCCACGATACGCGTCGAGATTTCGCGATTGAGATCGAGCACCTTGACGGCTTGCTCGTCAGCGACTCGGGACACGCGGTCGGCGACGTCGTCGGATTCGTTCATGCGGCGCTGGTAGTCGTAATAACCGTAGCCGAGCAGGAACACGACCGGAAACAGGATCGATGCCGCCAGCACGACCAGCAGGATTCGCCGGGTTGCAGCGAAACTGCGCAGCGGCAGCGG
This sequence comes from Caballeronia udeis, assembly GCF_001544555.2. Taxonomy (GTDB): domain Bacteria; phylum Pseudomonadota; class Gammaproteobacteria; order Burkholderiales; family Burkholderiaceae; genus Caballeronia; species Caballeronia udeis. The sequence continues at coordinate 164,115 of NZ_FCOK02000010.1, forward strand.
CAAGTCGAGTGCGGCGGAATCCGAAGAGTGCAAAGCGTCAGGGCTCCAAGGTTGTGTCCGCTCGCGCCAGGGTTGGTTTGATCGCACATTGGGCAGTCCTTCCGACAGCCAACAGCAGCTATCAGCAGCGGCTTCGACATTGTCCCACTACCTTCTGGCGATGCAGTGGTCGAGTTGCTGTTCGCAGTCGATCCAAGCGCAAGGAGTATGCCGCGCGAGCGGCTATTTTTTGACCGATAATTTTGGCCGATAAAGCTTGCGTGGCGGGCATTCCGGGCATCATGCACCAGCAGTATTTGTGACCGTGAGTTGGCTTGTTGACCCGCTTTTGCCTGGAACACCCACCTGTTTCGATACGCGCAAAACAAAAAAACCGGGCTTGACCAGCCCGGTTTTGTCATTGCGAGGTATTTCGGTCTTACCAGCCTTGCTGGTAATAGCCCGGTTGCGGGCCGCACGGCACATAGGCACGGCGATAGTCGTCGAAGCAGTATCCCGGCGGCGGGCCGGCTTGGTAGGCCGGCTGCGCATAAACAGGTTGTGCATAGACCGGCTGATACACCGGCTGTGCGTACACAGGTTGCGCGTATACCGGCTGAGCCACCGCGGACCCCACCAGCGCGCCAATCACCGCCCCGCCCAGCAGCGCGCCGACTACCGCACCACCGTCCCCGTGCGCGGACGCCTGACCTGACATGGCAAGACTTCCGGCCAACACCAACACTGCAGCTACGCGTTTCATTTGAGTTCTCCATATCCCGTGGTCGGGACTATGGAACCGATCTTATGCGTGTACAGAAGAAATAACTGATGCAGTTGGTAACGGATCATTTCAGCGGATACATCTTCATCGGCCGTTCGCAGGTTTTTGCATGCAAGGCCCGGGACGGCCTCGCGCGTTGTCACGCTTCGGTCGACGCGCGCCGGATGGCACGCTCCACCGCGCCGGTCTCGCCGTGCGGCACGAAGATATAACCCTGTCCCCATACGGTCTGGACGTAGCGCGGATCGGAGGGATCGGCTTCCAGCAGGCGCCGCAGCCGCCATATGGATACGTCGAGGCTGCGGTCCCGGTACGTTCCGGCCTGACCGCGCAGCTTCTCGTTCAGTTGCGCACGCGTCAGTACGACCATCTCGTTTTTCACGAAGATCTTCAGCGTGGCAAATTCGCCGGAACGCAACGGCACCCGTTCGCCGTTGTGACGCAATTCGCGGGCGGCAAAATCGACTTCATAGGGGCCAAAGCGGTAAGGAGGCCGGTCCTCCGGCGCACCCGGCGCCGCTGCATCGCGACGTCTGAGGACCGTACGGATGCGCGCGAGCAGTTCGCGCGGATCGAAAGGTTTGGCCAGATAGTCGTCCGCGCCGAGTTCGAGGCCGATCACGCGATCGATCACGTCCGAACGCGCTGTCAGGAAGATCACGGGGATGTCGTCGCCGGCCGCGCGCAATTCGCGCAACGCACTGATGCCATCCTGCTCGGGCATCATTACGTCGAGCACGACAATGGACGGCCGCTCGGCGTCGAGGCGCCGCTTGAGGCCAGTACCGTCGTGCAGCACCGAGACTGCAAGGCCGTTGCCTTGCAGATATTCGCGAACCAGGTCGCGCACTACGGGGTCGTCGTCGACGAGGAGAACATGATGAGTCATGTGATTCATTCTAAGACGCCAAAGCGCCTTTTCGCGACACTGATTCCTTTCCGCTTCTTTCATCGAATTGCACGGCAAGCGGGCGCTTAATACATCGGATCAAAGCGCTTAGCCGCCCGGGTCAACGCGCACGGGCTTTTCGGGCCGCACCGGGAGGTCATTTTTGCGGCAGTTTCGAGTAAGAATCGGTAACTATCTTCGAGTAGATGAAAAACCGCACTTTTACGATGCCAGCTAAAATTTCACCATGACTACCTCTGTATTGATCGTCGACGACGACCTGGCGGTGTGCGATCTGCTAAGCCGCTTCCTGAAAGCGCGCGGGCTCGACGTTTCCGTCCTTCACGATGGCACCGGCCTGCGCCGGCGGCTGGAATATGTCCGTCCGTCCATCGTGGTGCTCGACATCATGATGCCGAACATGGACGGTATTGCAGCGCTTCGCCAGGTGCGCGCTGCCGGTGACGACATCCCTGTGATCTTCGTCACTGCTCGCGACAGCGTGACAGACAAGGTGGAGGGGCTGGAACTCGGCGCGGACGACTATTTGGCCAAGCCCTTCGATCCCCGCGAACTGCTCGCGCGCATAGATACCGTGTTGCGGCGGCGCGCGCCTGCGTCCACGGGACGTCCGGAAGCCGTCGCAAGCGAACGCTTCGGCCGCTTCGAACTCGACTTCGTCACGCGTGCGCTCGTAAGCGGCGACGAGCGCATTCCCCTGCGCGACAGCGAATTCGCGTTGCTCAAGGTGCTCGTACGGCATCCTTATAAAGTCTTGTCCCGCGTGCTGATCCACGATCTCGTGCATCGCGACGACAGCACTTTCAGCGACCGCAGCCTCGACGTACCAATCTGGCGGTTGCGCAGAATCATCGAGGAAGATCCGGCCAGCCCACGTCATGTGCAAACCGTCCGCGGCCAGGGTTACGTGTTCATTCCCGATCCCGACGGCGCGCGCAATACAAACGCGGCGGCGGACACGGCGACGCAGCCGGCGCCCGCTGCATCCACGCCCGACCGCGCGTCGACGGTATGAGCATTTTCGGCACGGCGGATTCGCGCGGCAGCAAACGCGCCCGCATCGGGTCAGGTCATGCCGCCCCGGGCCGTGCCTGGAGCCGTAACGGCTCGGGTCGCGGCAATCCGTTCAATACGCTGTTCGGGCGCATGGCGCTCATTTCCCTGGTCGTGCTGTTCGCCGTGCAAGCCTGCTGGTTCGCGGTGCTCACCGTGCAGCGGCCGCATCACGATGCAGAAGGTTACGCGCGCGGCTTGATGCTCGTACTCGCCGCCGCCAACGACGACGCGCGTCAAGGCGTACGGCTCGCGCCCGCGCTGAGCGTGCAGTTGGTGTTGTCGTCGAACCTGCCCGAAGGCATCACGCTGCGCGAGCCCGACAACGGTCCCGTCGTGCATTTGTTGCGTGAGTTGAGGAACGTCCTGCCGCCGGGTACACGGCTCGCCGTCGATGGCCCCAAGCACGCCCAGCGTCTCTGGGTGCGTTACCCAAACAGCCCGAACTGGATCGTGACGCCGGTCGACCTGCCGCCCGCGCCGCCTATCCTGGTTGAATCGGTGGGAATGTTGCTGGCGGCCGTGATCCTGTCGCTGGTCGCCGCATGGCAACTGCAGCGGCCGTTGTCGCGCGTGGCGCAAGGCGCGCGTCAGTTCGGCGCGGGTGAGCGGCCAGTCCCGGTGGACGAGCGCGGCCCGCGTGAGCTACGCGACCTGATCCGGGCATTCAACCAGATGATGCGGCGAATCAACGACGCCGACGACGAGAAAGCCGTCATGCTCGCCGGCATCGCGCACGATCTGAAAGCGCCGCTGACGCGCCTGAAGCTGCGTGCAAGCGTCCTGGTTCAGGACGACGCCGAGCGCGCGCATTTCATTCGCGACATCGACTCACTCACGCGCATCGTTCAGCAATTCCTCGAATTCGCGGGCAACGCGTCGACCAGCGGACCGGCCATCAACGTGGACGCTTTTCTCGCAGAGCAGTTTGCGCAGGATGAAGCCGGCGATGATACCCCCCTGTTCCGCCTCGACCTGGCCGCAGGCCATGGCTTCCACTTGCAGCGCACCTTGCTGGACCGGCTGGTGACCAATCTGGTCGATAACGCGCTGGAACACGGCGCCCCGCCCGTCGATATCAGCACGGGAAAGCGCCACGGCGAGTGGTTCATCACGGTGCGCGATTACGGCGACGGCATCCCGCCCGAGCGTCTGGACGATGCCCGCAAGCCGTTTGTCCGCCTGGACCCGGCACGTGCGGGTGACGGTCATTGCGGCCTGGGGCTCGCCATTGTCGGACGCCTCGCGCACCAGCTTGGCGGCCGCTGCGATATCGGCAACGCGGCAGACGGTGGCCTGACCGTGCGGATCGTCATTCCAATGGGCGAACCCGCCCGGCCGGGTTGCGGCCCGGTCGTGCATGCTGCCAGCGCACCTGAAGCCGTCATGGCTTCCTGAACACCGCCTGTTCGAGTTCATCGAAGTTGAACGGCTTTGGCAGCAGCGTCGCACTGCTCAGCTCGTCGCCAAGCTCCGCCGCAATGCCCGTCCCATAACCCGATGCCAGCACCACATGCACGTGCGGCTGCACGCGCTTCATCGCGCGCGCCAGGTCGAGGCCCGACATGCCGGGCATGCGGACATCGGTGAGCAGGACATCGAATAATTGCTGTGTGATCAGGTCCAGCGCTGCCTGCGCGCTGTCCACCGCGATTACTTTGGCGTCGAGCAGTTCAAGCAGCTCGCGCGTCGCTTCGCGGGTGTTGGCGTCGTCCTCCACAATCAGGACGCGCAGCGGCTGAGGCTCTGGCACGGCGGGAGCGTGAGACGCCTGCGGCGCGTCCGGCATATCGGGCGCTTCATAGACCCGCGTGCGGAACATCCAGCGCACCTTGCGCGCCAACGCATCCCGCCGATACGGCTTGCTGATCAACGCCACGCCCGGATCAAGCCGCCCGCCGTGGACAATCGCGTTTTCGGTGTACCCCGACGTGAACAGCACCTCCAGCGCCGGCAGCATTTCCTTCGCGCGCCGCGCCAGTTCGACACTGCGCATCGGTCCCGGCATCACGACGTCGCTGAACAGCAAATCGACGTGCACGCCGCTTTCGAGCACGCTCAGCGCGCTCTGGGCATCCACGGCTTTCAGCACCTGGTAACCCAGCTGGGTCAGCATGTCCACCGCGGTCGCCCGCACGTTCGGATCGTCTTCCACCACCAGGATCGTTTCCGTGCCGCCCGTGACCGGATCGTTCGCGGCTTCCGCGCGCGCGGTCTCGTCTTCCATCGAGCGCGGCAGATAGAGCTTGACCGTCGTGCCGTGGCCCGGCTCGCTATACAGCTTGATGTGGCCGCCCGTCTGCTTCATGAAACCGTACGCCATGCTCAGGCCCAGGCCCGTGCCGCGGCCTTCGGGCTTGGTCGTATAGAAGGGTTCGAACGCGCTCGCGAGGACTTCCGGCGTCATGCCGCAACCGGTGTCGGAGACGGCGATCATCACGTACTGGCCGCTCGCCAGGTCGTCATGATGGCGCGTGTAGTCGTCGTCGAGCATCGCGTTGCCGGCCTCGATGGTCAGCCGGCCCGCGCCGTCCATTGCGTCACGTGCGTTGATCGCCAGATTCACGATCACGTTCTGCAAATGATTCGGGTCGGCCAGCGTATTCCACAGGCCGCCCGACACCACCGTTTCCAGTTCGATGGTTTCGCCCGGCACGCGGCGCAGCATGTCGCCGGAGCTGCGCAGCAGCCGCGAGATATCCAGCGCCACCGGCTCAAGCGGTTGCCGGCGCGCGAACGCGAGCAGTTGCGACGCGAGCTTCGCGCCGCGCTCCACCGCTTCATGCGCGCATGCGAGGCGCCGCGTCAGGGTTTCGTTGCCGTTCGATTCCTGCACGGCAAGTTGAAGGTTTCCGCCAATCACCTGCAGCACGTTGTTGAAATCGTGGGCCACGCCGCCGGTCAGCTTGCCGACCGCATCCATTTTCTGCGATTGCGCCAGCGCAGCCGCCGTTTCGCGCTGCTCCGCTTCGATCGCCCGCAAGGCCTTCATTGCCTCTTCAACCCGCTCCTCCAGCGTCTCGCGATGCCGCTCCAGCGCCTCGCGCAAGCGTTGTTGTTCCCGCAGCGCGGCGACCCGCGCAGTGATGTCGCGGGAAATGGACACTGATATGTATTTGACCTGTCCAGTGGTTTATAAAGGATTCTGGTTCGTACAATGTGTTGGTAGCAGAACGGACGG